>JAFRJJ010000033.1 GCA_017432325.1 Solobacterium sp.
GCCACCCTCATATATTATAGCATATCCTATGATATCCTACGATACTCAAAATCGACAAATTTGACAATTTAAACGATAAAAAAACGCGATGTTTATGCGCGCTGTTCAAATTACTATATTTTTCTAACTGTCAAACTTCCGGGACCGGCATTGGCAGAAAATGCTTTGAACAGATCGTTGTAAGTTGAAAATGCTGTATTGTTGTGGACGAAGAAATTACTGAGGACAGGAATCAGAAAGAATATTTTTGAAACAGCTTAGATAGAGTAATACCCTCTGACGAGAGGACAAATCCAACAGCCTGTGCTGTGCTATAATAATTTGGTTAAGAGACAACGAATGTTTCCTTAAAAGGAGGCTCTATGACATATGTATTTCATACTGACTGTGATCCCGCATTGATGGATGCGTTTGTAATGCAGTCTGATCAGAATACTTTGTTCCAGTGTTCAGACTGGGCAAAGGTAAAAAACAACTGGCGGTCTTTTTTTACGTCTGTAACGGAAAATGATGAGATCGTCGGAACAGCGCTCGTATTGATGAGACAGCTGATTCCGGGAAGATATCTGATGTATATTCCCAGAGGTCCTGTGATTGATTACAGCAGAAAAGATCTTGTGCATTTCTATCTGGATGAGCTGAAAAAGTTTGCCAAAAAGCAGAAGGCTGCTGCTGTGAGGTTTGATCCGTGTGTACTGTACCGAAAGTACCCGTACCGTGACAGGAATGAGATCCATGAGATCCTGAACAGGAATGTTATCTATCTGCTGGAAGAATGCGGCGCTAAGCATAAGGGATTTACGACTATGATCGAAGAAGCCACACAGCCCCGTTTCAACGCGGAAATGGATGTGACTCCCGATTACAGAGATCACCTGGAACACCGGACCTCCAAGTGCATCAGGGCGGCCGAGCACAAAGGGATCGAACTGAGGGAAGGGATCGACCAGGTACACAACCTTGCTGTGGCGATGCATTATACGGAAGTCAGAAAACAGGTCGCACTGCGCGGAGAGGATTATTTCCGCAACATGATGGAAGTTTACGGGGACCGTGCCATCTGTATGACAGCTTCTTTGAATTTTGAAAAACAGCTGGAAAAACTGGAAGCCTCGATCGCTGATACAACAGCACAGCTGGAAGGCAAACTCAGCAAAAAGCAGAGGAATGCCCTGAACCAGACGCTTGCAAATGATACGAAGGAACTGGAAAAGCTGAAAGAAGACGCACAGCGTGAATCGGAGAATGAGATCATTACTTCCGGTATCCTTGCTGTATACAACGACAATCTGATGGAACTGTTCTATATGGGCAATCATCCGGATTATATGCGCATGTATTCCAGTTATCTGCTGTATGCCAAATGTCTGGATATCTGTGTTGAAAAGGGCATCCGGCACTGCAGTTTCGGCGGTATTGAAGGCACGCTGGATGATGGTCTGACACTGTTTAAATCCAACTGGATCATGAATGTCGAAGAATACATCGGAGAATTCAATATCGTTATTGATCCTGTCGTGTACAAACTGTTTGATGAAGTATATCCGATGGCACTGAAAACGGCCGCAAAACTGAGAGGCAGGAAATGATGATGAAATTTGTTGATCATATCGATCCTGAGCGTTTTGACGCATTTGCCATGGCGCATCCCCTGAACCACTATTCAAAGACGAGCAGATTCATTGCGTTCAAACAGGATGAATACCAGTCCGGTGACCTGCTGGGCGTGGAAGATGAGAACGGGGAACTGATCGCCACAGCAGTCATGCTGCATAAGAAGACAAAGTTTCCATTCGGACAGTATTCCTATGTCCAGTACGGATTCAACCTGGATATAGAGAACAGGGAACTGATCTCGTTCTTCGCCCGTCATCTCAGGGAATACGCCAGATTCAGGGGTTCATTCCTGCTCCGTATGGATTTCAACATCACGCGTCTGGAACATGAAAAAGACGGCACGTTGAAGGAGAGCGGTTTCAATCACGAATATGTGACGGAACTGCTGCAGAACGAAGGATACACACATCTTGGCTATAACTACGGCTACAGTGGAAACTGGATGAGCCGCTACACATACCGTCTTGATCTGGACCAGCCCTGGAAACAGGTGCTGAAGGGGATCAAGCGCTGCAGTACCTATGATTCCAAAAATCACCAGAGATGTGTGGAAGTCCGTCCGGGTACGATCGACGAACTGGATATCCTGGTAGACAGCGAAGAAGAGCTGAGCGAGAAGCTTGGCTTCCAGCCCAAGGATACGGACTATTTCCGCAGACTGTGGAAATGCTATGAACCGTATATTCATTACTATGTCGTTGAAACGAACTTCCATCAGGCCAAACTGTCCCTGGAACGGCAGATCGCGGAGAATGAAGCGAAACTGGCGATCCTGAAGGATGAAAAGAAAAAGACCCCGCTTGAGCAGAGCAATACCGCCATGCACAAAGAGATCGGGGAGATCGTTGAACAGGGACTGGATGAAGATAAGACGATCCCGCTGGGAGCGAAGCTGATCATCATGCAGGGTGTGAATGTCTGGAATGTCAATATGTATACGAAGAAGACACTGATGAACTTCCGTGCCGCATTCGCGCTTCACAGATACGCGATCGAAGATCTTTACGGGCAGGGTGCGAAGACCTATGACTTTGAAGGCATTTCAGGTTCACTGGATCCAAATGATGAATATTACGGCCAGCAGGATTTCAAGAAAAGCTTCGGCGGTGACTTCCTTGAATTCCTGGGAGAATTCGATGCTGTCCTGGATGAGAAGAAATATCATGCATGGCTCAGAAACGACCGCCTGTACCGCAGGGTCAGAAGAAAGGTCAGATACATACTCAATCACAAAAAATAGCAGGATCCTGCTATTTTTGTTTCTTCTGATATCTGTATGCCCAGTATCTGCGCTTTACATGATTGACTGCCAGCTTTTCAAAGCGGAAGCGTTTCATCGCTCTGGTGCGGAACACATAATCGAATTCACCGATCTGTTCGATGAATTCCGGACCGAATGAACGTTTATACGCATACAGTCCGTAATACGGATCATCCTTTGAGGCAGTACCTGAGAATCCGCACATGTCGTATGTCAGCACACCGTGTTCCTTCATGTCGTTCATGGCAAACGCATGCAGGTTGTCGACCGGCTTGATGAAGTTGAATTCCTTGTGATTGTATGTGTAGAGATCCCACGACATATGTCCCAGACGAATAAACAATCCGCATGCGATCGGCAGTTTTGACCCGTACTTCTGTTTCAGTCCGAATGCTTTTTCCAGCTCCTTTTCCTTGGCAGCACGCGCTTCCGGATCTTTTTTATACTTTTTTGAAGCCAGCTCTGCTTCAATGCCGCTGATCATCGTATCCAGATCGATCTCTGTGACATAGATGACCGCATGTTCTCCGAAGCTTTCCAGCAGTGCTTCGAAGAATTTCCTGGAATGCGGCTTGAATCCGTCCTGCTCACTGAGCTGGACTTCAAAGTCCATCAGGGAAGGCAGGTCATCCTTACTCCCGATACGGGTCGATACACCGATCACCGCATGCCTGTTGAGCGCTGTTTTTCTCGGCTTGGCGTAACCTGCAATGACATCCTTCATGTCTTTATCCAGGTCAACGAACAATGTATATCTGTTTGTCCATGATCCGTTGTACGCGTAACCGTAGCCTTTATGGATATAGCCGAGTTTTTTCAGATCCTCCGTGACACATTCATTGCTGAAACCATCGTCTACCAGTTCTCCGGTGATCGTATGATGGCAGCGTATAACATTCGGGTCAACGCGCAGGAACTGTACCTGGTTCTTTTTCGCGTATTCCTTCAGCAGCCGGAACACTTCGTTTCTTACATGCTCATCCGTATAATCCATGCACGGTCCCCACGGAACATAGAGATACCGGTGCAGCAGCCATGTATTCTTCAATACCATTGCTGTGGCTTTTAATTCATCATTCTCATAAAAACCAAGAAAGGATGGGGTGTCCCCATCCGTTATCCGTTTGAAGCGCGCCCACATAGCTGTTTTCATATAGTGAACATTACTGCTCTTTTCAACAAATGTATTCAGTGTGTTCTCTGATATGATGCGCATTTCCATGTTCAGTTCTCCAGCTGTGTGATCGAAAGATCAAGTCTTCTGAGTGTTTCTTCTTTGCCGAGGATCTCCGCGATCTCGAAGGCACCGCCCGGGGTGGACTGCTTGCCTGATATCGCAAGACGCAGGGGGAAGAGTACCTGTCCGTTCTTCATGCCGAGTTTTGCCGGCAGTTCCATGAGTCTGTCATGGATGTTCTGCAGTGTCCAGTCATCGATTCCCGTGATCACTTCTCTGCATGCCCTCAGTGCTGTCAGAGCTACTTCAGGGTTGGTCTTGCTCTTCTTGTTTGTATAAAGATCATTGGAATATTCAGGGAATGTATCGAAGAAATCAAGCATTTCCGGGATCTCGTTCAGTGTATTGGCTCTGACCTGAACGACAGCGGCGATCTTCTTCTTGTCAAAGTCTCCTTTGACTGCCTGATCGATGTAGGGTTTGACCAGCTCATAATAGGAATCCAGATCCATGTTTCTCAGCCACAGGCCGTTGATGCTCGTCAGCTTGACGGGATCGAAGATGGCTCCGTTTGTACCGATACGCTTGACATTGAATGCCTGCACCAGCTCATCCAGCGTATAGATCTCCTGATTCGTTTCAGGAGCCCATCCGAGCAGCGCGATGTAGTTCAGGATCGCGCCGGGCAGATAGCCTTTGGCAACCAGATCCTGGAAGCTTGCGTCGCCGTTTCTCTTGGAAAGCTTGGAGTGCTCATCCTTCATGACAGGCGGGCAGTGGATGTAGCGGGGGATATCCCAACCGAATGCTTCATAGATCAGGTTGTATTTCGGAGCTGAAGAGAGGTATTCCATACCTCTGACAACGTCCGTGATGCCCATCAGATGATCATCAATGACATTTGCAAAGTTATATGTAGGGAAGCCGTCGCTCTTGATCAGGACGGATTCATCCAGTGTTGAATTGTCCACTGTGATCGTTCCGAATACTTCATCATCGAATGATGTCGTACCGCTCTCGGGGATCGTCTGACGGACAACGAATTTTTCGCCTGCTGCGATTCTGGCTTCTGCTTCTTCAATGCTCAGGTGCTTGCAGGGATCATCATATTTGAAAGATTCTCCATCACGCTCTTTCTGTGCTTTGATGACTTCTTCATCACAGAAGCAGTAATGAGCACCGCCGAGTCTGATCAGTTTCTTTGCGTATTCCATATAAATGCCGGCATGCACACGTTCGGACTGTACATACGGTCCGACAGGTCCGCCGATATCAGGACCTTCATCATGTTTCAGGCCGCACTGTTTCATCGTTTCATAGATGATATCTGTAGCGCCTTCAACCAGACGTCCCTGATCGGTATCTTCGATACGGAGGATAAATACTCCCTCAGGATCCTTCTTCGCTACCAGATAAGCATAAAGGGCAGTGCGAAGGTTGCCGATATGCATATACCCCGTAGGACTAGGGGCAAATCTTGTTCTTAATCCAGTCATTTTCATAACTCCTTAGCCAACTTATTTTACCTCAAATCAGATACCCGCACAACGTAAAAAGACCGCGCAGCGTGAACCACGGTCATATCTGTTATTTATCTGCGCGGAACATTAGAGCAGAAGACATCAAAATTGGTAAACATGATCTCCACACGGTCTATCTTTTTCTCTGTATGGAAATGTCCTGAATACCATTTTCTGTATGTCAGTCTGGCTTCCAGTGTACCAAGCCATTCTTCCGTAGACTTGTCTACCAGTGACTGGTCAATGCCTCTCAGGAACGCTTCCTGGGGAACGTATCTTGCAGGTACGGTATGGGAAAGAACGGTATCGATATGCCAGTCGTTTTTCTCAAGCTGTTCTTCAACACGGGCTTTGATCTGTTCATCCGGCTGCTCGTCTTTAAACCAGGGGAGATCATTGTTGATCCTGTAGTACTTATCCAGGCTGAATGCTCCGCCGATCACGATCGTTCTGTATCCGTCGAAATCATATATGTCTCCGTCTTCCGCAAACAGGATGGAAGGAAATTCCTCTTCATACCATACAGTACCTCCATGAAAGTCCATTGTCCGGTAGCTGGAAATATTGCATGGTCTGTTTTCGTGATTCCCCTGGATGCAGAACAGTGTGATCGGTATCCGGGAGATCTTTTCCTTCAGAAGATGATCTGTATGATCGCCGTAATAATTGATACCTGCATCTCCGAGCACGATCAAAATATCCTGCTTACTCGAGTATACACGTTTGCAGAATCCGTCTATACGGTCAAACTTGGCGTGAACATCTCCTGTTATGTAGATCATGAAAACCTTTCCCAGCAGGATCTCAGGCAACCTTGCTGCGGCAAATCACAATTGTAGTATCAAAATAAATATATAGTAATTATAGCAAATATATGACGGTTAGTCATTCCTGCATGTTTAACTGATAAAAAGCTGATTATGAGATGATCATGATAACGATCTGATAAAGATCATTATTGAAATTTCGTAAATAAATGATTGAATTTCAGATAAGTCTATGTAATAATACTAAGTGCTGTTGGGATATAGCCAAGCGGTAAGGCAACTGGCTCTGAACCAGTCATTTCGGGAGTTCGAATCTCTCTATCCCAGCCGATCAAAGACAGCTGACCGCAGCTGCCTTTTTTGTTTTATCCTGATGGTCTCATATCTTTAACTGCGTTATAATGATAGCCATGAAAAACACAGAAGAAAAAGTAATCGTGGTAGCCAGCACGAATCAGGGAAAGATCCGTGAATTCCGTTCCATGCTTGAACCGGAAGGATATACGGTCAAATCACTGGCTGATCTGAAAGATATGCCGGAAATCGAAGAAAACGGCATAACATTCGCTGAAAATGCCGTGATCAAGGCACAGTCCGTAACGGATTATTACGGCATCGAAGCGATCTCGGATGACTCAGGTCTGGAGATCGATGCGTTTGACAGACAGCCGGGTGTACACAGTGCCAGATATCTCGGTCATGATACACCGTACAGCTATAAGAACCAGGTGATCCTGGAAAAGATGAAGGGTATTGAAAACAGGACCTGCAGATATGTCTGCGCGATCGCGTGGACTGCACCCGGCAGGGAACCTGCAGTGTTTGAAGACACAGTCGAATGTGAGATTGCATATGAACCCAGAGGAAACAACGGGTTCGGGTACGATCCGATCATCTGGTATCCGCCGTTCAATAAAACAATGGCGGAAATGACAGATGAAGAAAAGAACAGCATATCCCATCGCGGCAAAGCGATCAGGAAGCTGGAGGCATGGATGGATGAGAGGAAATAAGTTTTTAGCGGCAGCAGCGTCTTTCCTGCTTACACTGGCAGGTCTTTTGTCGGTCGTTGATGTACTGTGCTTTGACCGTGGATTTTACACAAAGGAATATGAGAAGAACGGTACTGCTGAATATATGCAGATGAGTGATGAAGATCTCGAACATACAACAGATGTGCTGCTTGCATATCTGAAGGATGAACGTGACGACCTGATCGTAACAGCTGTTGTGGACGGGAAGGAACGTGAAGTGTTCGATATGCGTGAAACACTGCATATGGAAGATGTCAAGAAGCTGTATCAGAATGCCATGACTTTCCGTACGGCTGCAGCATTGATAGGCGCGGTGCTGCTGTGTGCTGTGCTGTATGGCGCCGAACAGAAAAGGGCGCTCATGAAATCCGGTTTTCAGGCAGGGGTCATTCTGATCCTGGCGCTGATCTCCGCGCTGACAATATGGGCAGCCATTGATTTCAATGCGTTCTGGATACAGTTCCACGAAGTATTCTTTGACAATGACCTGTATCTGCTGGATCCGCGTACGGAACTCCTGATCCGGATGGTTCCGGAACAGTTCTTCTATGATCTTGTGATGCGCATCGTGATCGGATTCTTCGGACTCCTGGCGGTCACAGCAGGACTGCTCTGGTTTCTGCCCGAGAGGAAGACAGTATGATCCATGTCGTCCTCTACGAGCCTGAGATCCCTGCCAACACCGGCAATATCATGCGCACCTGCATGGCGTTTGACTGTGTGCTTGATCTGATCGAACCGCTCGGCTTCTATATGGACGACGCACATCTCAGACGGGCAGGCATGGATTATGCCGGTCAGGTCACATACCGTATCTGGCATGACTGGGATGCCTTTACGGCAGAGAATAAGGGTGATTTCTGGTATGTAACACGTTATGGCAGTCATACGCCTTCATCTTTTGACTATACCAAGGCTGAAGGCGATATCTATATCGTATTTGGAAAAGAGAGTACTGGTATTGATAAAACGATACTGAGAAACAATCTGGACCGCTGCATGAGAATACCGATGAAAGCCGATGCCAGAAGCCTGAACCTGTCGAACTGCGTTGCTCTGGTCCTGTACCAGGTTCTGGACCAGCTTGGATTCCCCGGACTGTCTTTAACGGAAGTGATCAAAGGCGAGGATTTTCTGACCGGAGGATCATTGGTATAATAAACGTGAAAGAAGCGTATATATGATTGAGTCAGTCAGTGATTTTATGTCGGTATTATCAATGGCAGGATTTGCCGCAGCAGGCATCTACCTGTTTTATCTGATGAATGCCAAACACTATGAAGAGAACATGAGATACTTGGAAGAACGGTATTATCGTTTTTATGATGAGTCTGACAACGTGTTTGACGACAGCATCTGGGATGAGCCGTTTTATGAGGAGAACAGTCAATGATCTTACAGGAAGTGATCAGCAGTCCGCTGATCTCAGTAGAAACAACAGGTTCTCCCGCCATCAGGCTGGGAGATTTCATTTTTATGACGGCATTGGATGCGTCTATGCTGTCGGGATATGATCCGTCAAGCAGTGCGAAGGAACAGACGGGACGTTGTCTGCACCTGATGGACCTGCTTCTGAAAGAAACAAACAACCGTCCTGACAGTGTGATCAGGCTTGATGTTTGTCTGACCCGGAAGACAGATATACCGGAAGTCAGGGAAGTGCTGCTGGGTCATTTCGGTGATGTAAAGCCGCTGATCAGCATTACTGGCGCAGCATTTCTGGAACACGACGCAAAGGTATCCGTATCAGTCCAGGCCGTCGATACATACGGTGTCATGCAGCAGACTGTAATGCAGATGCAGGATATCGGAGGATGCGAAGGATGCCCGAAGAAGAACTGATCCATTCATCCCAGGTGCTGCTGATCAGAACCGGCGCGGACGGTCATGCGGAAAGCCTTTTGAAAGACGGCAGGGTAGTACCTGTATCGTGTACGGCTGCGGAACTTCTGGAACGTTTCTGCCTTCAGCATGGAAGCACTTTGAAAGGAAGACAGGATGCTTTCCGCCTTATCATGCATACCAGGCAGAAGACACCTGTCATGATCTCCGAAGCTTCCGGAAGGATCTTTTTTCCGCTGCTTTCACCGGAAGATCCCGCCTGTGTATGGCTCTGCAGCAATGAGATCCTGAAGTGCAGGAGCAGGGGAAGCGGCATGTGTACCGTCATATTCATGAACGGTGAAGAGTATGATCTGAATTTTGATGCACGGATCGTTTCAAAACAGATGAAACGCTGTGAAAAATATCTGCAGATGTTTGCATAAATTTATCGGAGATATCTGTACGATGACTTTGTTTATCAAAAAGATATTGACTGGCATGGTATACTAAACAGTAGAGGTTCATATGATCGTTATTTATACTTCACCAGGTTGTGCAAGCTGCCGTAAAGTCAAACAGTGGCTGAAAGATAAAGATCTTCCGTATATTGAAAAAAACATTTTCAAAACACTCCTGAATGACAGTGAGATCAAGCATCTGCTGATCAGGAGTGAAAACGGTACAGATGATATTATTTCGAAGCGTTCCAAAGTTATCCAGGAAAACAACATTGATATCGATTCCATGACACTGGATCAGCTCATCACATTCGTCAAGCATAATCCGAGCGTTCTGAAACGCCCGATCATCCTGAATGAGAAGAACTTCCAGGTCGGATATGACGCAGAAGAGATCACGATGTTCGTTCCTGAAGAACTGCGCAATGTTGCGGACAGATCATGTCCGCTGACATGTGTATCCTTTGACGGGTGCGGAAAAGTACGTGAAGAAAAAGCAGAAGCAGATTAAAATAAAAACGGAGTGATCCGTTTTTTACAGTATGGGGGAACACATGAGCAGAAAAGTAATGGTAGGTTTGTCGGGAGGCGTTGACAGCGCTGTTGCCGCATGGCTTCTCAAAGAGCAGGGATATGATGTCACCTGCGCTTTTATGCGCAACTGGGATTCCCTGACAAACGATGATATTCTCGGAAACCCGACGCTTGATGATCCCGTCTGTTCCCAGGAACAGGATTATATGGATGCCAAGCGGACAGCTGACGCACTCGGGCTGCCTTTGCTGAGGGTGGACTTTGTCCAGGAATACTGGAAGAACGTTTTTGAACGCTTCCTGGACGATTACAGAAAGGGCAGGACACCGAATCCTGATATCCTGTGCAACAGATATATCAAATTTGACAGCTTCCTGGAATTCCGTGACAGCCAGGGGTTTGATACGGTTGCTACCGGGCATTACGCGAAGATGGGTACCTATCACGGACATTCCGTGATCCTCAAGGCTGACGACAGGAACAAGGACCAGTCCTATTTCCTCGCCCAGGTCAGAAAAGAAGTGCTGGATCATGTGCTTTTCCCGCTTGGCAGCATCACCAAGCCGGAAGTACGCGCGATCGCCGATAAGCTCGATCTTCCCGTTGCCGAGAAGAAGGACAGCACAGGCATCTGCTTCATCGGGGAACGTCAGTTCAGGCAGTTCCTCAGCAATTACCTGCCGATGAAGCCGGGCATTATTTACAACCTGCCGACGCAGGCACAGGTCGGTGAACATAAGGGTGTTCTGTATTATACGGTCGGTCAGAGAAAAGGCCTGGATATCGGGGGAAGCGGACCATACTATGTGATCGGTAAAGATGTTGAGACAAATGTCCTGTATGTGACCGACCAGGAACATCAGGAACTGTTATATACGGATGCCTGCCTGGTATCTGGGATCAATTTGCTGACAGATGAACCTCTCTCAGGAGATATGAACGCTAAATTCAGATACAGACAGGCAGACAATCCCGTCAGTGTTGAAATGATCGATGAACACACTGCCATCGTCAGATACCCTCAGAAGGTACGCTCCGTTACACCCGGACAGCAGGCTGTTTTCTACAGGGATGACATGATGCTTGGCGGCGGAACGATCGATAACGTATATCAGGGAAGTACGGACCTGATGGAAATGATCCGTACAGAAGGACTGAAGCATGTCTGAATATGAATCCGTAACGAAACTCGGAAAAGCGGTTCATATCATATTCCGAAACGACACCACCATGTATACGGTGATGCGTTTTCGTCTGCATGATGAAACGGAAAAGATCATTACTGTAACAGGACTGTTCCCGGCTGTCGATCTGGATATTCTTTACAATATCACCGGACATTATGTTGAGCATCCCAGATACGGGATGCAGTTTGCCATGGAGTCCTATGAGAAGCCTTTGCCCAATGAACGTGAAGGCATAATCCGCTATCTGTCAGGAGTGCAGTTCCCGGGCATCGGCAAAAAGACAGCAGAGAAGGTCGTTGACGAACTCGGTGAAGACTGCCTTGATCTGATCAAGAATGATCCGGATATCCTCAGAAGGATCAAAGAACTGTCTGAAGATAAAAGACGTGTGATCTATGAAGGGATCATCCGTGATGATGACGGCATGAATGAGCTGGTGCAGTTCCTGAACGTACACGGGATCGGCATCAGGAACCTGGTGAGACTGAACAGGGCATATGGCAAAGAAGCCCTCAGCAAGCTTAAGGAAAACCCGTACCGGGTCATTGATGAGTGTGACGGCTTCGGGTTTGCGACTGCCGACAAGATCGCCATGAGCCTCGGTTTCCGTGAGGATGATGACCGGAGGCTGTATGCATATCTTGTTTCCCTGTGCATGGATCTGTGCATATCCAGCGGCGACAGCTGGGTGGATGAGGAAACACTGCATGATACGTTCATGAAGAAGACAGCCGGTCTTTCTTGTGAATATGAGGATATCTTTCATCAGGCACTCATCAACCGGAGGATCGTACAGGAAGAAGACCGTGTCTTCCCGGTTTCACAGTACGACGCGGAAGAGGGAATTGCTTCATTCCTGAGAAGTTTCCCGTTCAGCTACATTGATGAACCCGATATGGATATTCTTGAGGGTTATCTGGAAGCACTCCAGCAGGATATTCAGATCACATATGACCAGAGCCAGAGAGACGCGATCATGGCGTTCTTTAACAACCCGTTTACAATCATTACAGGCGGTCCCGGAACCGGCAAGACAACTGTCGTCAGAGCGCTTGTAACGCTGTTCAGGCTGATGTTCCAGGGAAGCACGGTCGTCTGCGCGGCACCTACGGGAAGAGCCGCAAAACGACTCTCACAGCTGACTGATACGGACAGTTCAACTATCCATGCGTTGTTGAAGTGGGACCTGGAAACAAATACCTTCGGCGTCAATGAGGATGAACCTCTGCTGGCAGACCTGGTGATCATCGATGAGTTTTCCATGGTTGATAACTGGCTGTTCTGGAATCTGCTGAAAGCATCAAAGCGCGTCAAGAAGATCTGCGTCATCGGTGATGAAGACCAGCTACCCAGCGTATCCTGCGGATGCGTACTGAGAGACCTGATCGAATCTGAGCGGTTCCCTCTGATCAGGCTGAACCACATATACCGGCAAAAAGAGGGCAGCGATGTGATCGGACTGGCGCATCAGATCTCCGAAGGCTATGCGGATCTTTCAGCCTTCAGCAATGATGTCGTATTCCTGGAATGCGAGAAGTATCAGATCAGAGACGGGGTCGTTTCGATTGTTCAGAATGCCATCAGCAAGGGCTATGACATCGATCAGATCCAGGTACTGGCTCCGATGTACGGCGGTTCCGCCGGCATCGACGTCCTGAACAACGCGCTGCAGGAAGCCTTCAATCCGGCAGGATACGGGAAGCGGCAGTTCAAATACGGATACATGACATTCCGCGTCGGTGACAAGATCCTCCAGCTCAAGAACCAGCCGGACGATGATGTGTTCAACGGGGATATTGGCATCCTGGAAGAGATCCTGATGCCAAATGAGACGGAAAACCACCAGCATGTCCTGATCGTCCGGTTCGAGGATATCTATGTGGAATATACGCCTGAGAACGTGAGCAACATTACCCTGGCATACTGCATCTCGGTCCATAAGTCACAGGGCTCGGAATACCCGATCGTCGTATTCCCGATCACATCCCAGCATATGATCATGCTGCAGAGAAAGCTGATCTATACGGGAGTAACAAGGGCAAGACAGTCACTGGTACTGATCGGTGAGAAATACGCATTTGAAAAGGGGATCGAAACGACTGAACGCCATATCAGGAGAACTTCCCTGAAGGAAAGGCTGACAGCAGTGGAATAACTGAAAAAGAAAATATAACAACGATAACTAAAAAAATATAGATGTTCGGTGCTTCGTTCATGTGCCGACATCTTTTCTTTTATATGTATTTGATACGAAACAGCTGACAAATTGAACTGTATGAGATCAGTGCATGCAGACACCGTTGTTTCTGTAATGAAATATAATACATGTAGTGAAATGGTCTGTTTGGAGGTTGGTATGAGAACAGCGGTGATCGGTGTCGGTATGATGGGAAGCAGATATGCAAATATGCTGCTGGAAGGAAAGATCAATGGAATGGAGCTGTGTGCTCTGACAAGAGTGAAAGAAGAATTCAGGAAGAAGCTTCCTGATGACTTTCCTGTTTATCAGAGTGCGGACGCGCTTTTTGATGCGATAGAAGCAGGGAAGGTAAAGATCGATGCGGTGATCATAGCAACACCGCATTACTCCCACGAAGCAATTGCCCTGCGGGCATTCCGCAATCATATTCATGTGCTGTGTGACAAACCCGCCGGAGTATACAGCAGACAGGCTGTCAACATGGAAGCCGCTGCAGAACAGTATCACTGTTCGTACGGCATGATCTTCCACCAGCGCACATTTCCGGTATACCGGAAACTGCATGACCTGGTGCAGAGCGGTATCTACGGTCAGATGAAACGCGTCAGCTGGACGGTTACCGACTGGTACCGGACGCAGGCTTATTATAATGCCGGTTCATGGCGTGCTACGTGGGATGGCGAAGGAGGCGGACTGCTGATCAACCAGGCTCCGCATAACCTGGATCTTCTGCAGTGGATCTGCGGCATGCCCGAAAGGATCCATGCATTCTGCCATGAGGGAAAATACCATGATATTGAAGTGGAAGATGATGTGACTATGTATATGGAATGGGCATCCGGAGCCACAGGAACATTCATTTCGTCAACCGGAGAAGTCCCGGGGATCAACCGTCTTGAGATCATGCTGGAAGACGCGAAGATCATCTGTGAAAACGGCGTACTGAAGATCGGTGAACTGACTCAGGAACTCGGAATGAGAGAAAGTGAATACAGAATGACATCACCGATCGCCTTTGCCAGGGTCAGCGGAATATGGAAAACACTGGAATTCGAAAAGCCTGCCGATCCGTACCAGACCGTGCTGCAGGCATTTGCGGATGAAATAAACGGAAGCGGAAAAAACATCGTTCCGGGATTTGAAGGAAGAAACTCGCTTCTGATCGCCAATGCGGCATATCTTTCCGCATGGACCGATCAGACAGTCCGCCTGCCTGAAAAGAATACAGAGGAAGAACGGGAGTTTGAAAGACAGTTTGAAGCGCTTCTGGAACAGAAAAGAAAAGCAGGTAAGAAATCATGAAGCTGCCGGTACGTTTTGCAGTAATAGGGTCCGGGTGGAGAGCATTATATTATGTGCGGATCGCAAAAGCCTTGCCTCAGTATTTTGAATTATGCATGATGCTGTGCCGCACAGCGGAAAAAGCACAGTATATGTCAGACACATATCAGATCCCGACATGTGTATCGGAAGAGGAACTGATATATGCCAAACCGAATGTGATCGTCATTGCTGCAAAGAAGGATGTCAACTTATCTCTCAGTATGCACTGGCTTGAAAAGGGATATACCGTACTGCAGGAAACGCCTGCAGGCATTGATACAGATACACTGGAACAGCTGAAAAAGACAGAGGGGAAACTTGTCATTGCAGAACAGTACCGCAGATATCCGGAGTATTCAGCTGTTAAGAAACTTCTGGAAACAGGATTGATCGGCAAACCGGATTATCTGTATCTGTCCGCTGTTCATGAATATCATGCGGCTTCACTGATCAGGTATTTCCTTGATATTCCTGCAGGAACTCAGTTCGATATTGTGTCAGAACAATGGTCATTTCCGACTGCAGTAACGCAGAACAGGTATGAACGGTTCAGAGACAGACGAATCTCACAGAAAAAAAGAACTGCAGCGCTGTTCACATTTGACGGAAATAAAGCTGCTGTATATGACTTTGATTCCGAGCAGTACCATTCACCGATCCGTTCTTCACATTTCCGTATCCAGGGACCATATGGTGAGATTTCTGACCATACCGTCCGTTATCTGGACGAAAACGGTGAGGCCCTGACAGATCTCATACATATTCATTACCGAACTGTTGAAACAGATGATAGTAATCCGAATCTTCATACGATACGTGAGGTCACTGAGATCAGCTTCAGGGATCAGATATTGTATACACCGGTGTTCGGGATCTGTTCACTCCCGCAGGATGAAACAGCGATCGCGGCCATGCTGTATGAAACAGCGATGTATGCCTCAGGAGAAGGGGAATCACCATATCCGCTGGACGAAGCCATTGAAGACGCGTTTACAGCGATCCGAATGAAAGAATATCTATAAAAGCAGAATTGTTTTATATCATTGCATATCAAAAGAAGTAATATATGTTTAGTTAGGGAAGGATGATTTATAAATGGGATTTCTGTCAGATTTGAAAAAGCTTGGAGAAGCTGTCAGCGGTGAGATCAACAAAACAGCTGATGATTTCAGTAAAACTACGATCGAAGATTACGGTACACCTGAATATACTCTGTATACAGCGTTGAAACTGGGTGATATCCACAGCAGAATCAACATTACGGATGAAGCGGAAAATGTTAAGTACTATACAAAATCCAGCATCATTGCGATTAAGGGAAAGACTGATATCATGGATGCCGGAGGAAATGTGATCGCCCATCTTGAGAAAAAGCCGATCAGTCTTCATGAGATCCATTACGTAACAATGGCAGACGGTACACATTTTACGTTATCAAATGAACTGTTTCATATCGTTGACGATATCACGAGGATCGATGAACTCGGCTGGCAGCTGCGCGGTAATTTCATCGGGTTAACGTTTAATCTGCTGGATGAGAATGATGAACCGATCGCTACAGTCAGAAAACAGGTGGTCTCCATTCATAACAAATACTGTATCGATATGTATCAGCCGCAACTTGAACCGTTCGTTGTAGCGATTGTGATCCAGCTGGAAAAGATGCTGGAAGCGCGTCAGGAGAATCAGAGCAATAATCATAATCATGAATGATCCGACATATGGATCATAATGATCAGCACATAAAAAGCCGGAACAGTACAATGAACTGCTCCGGCATTTTTGAAGGATCAGTGTCCGGCCTGGAGATTCGTATAACTCAATCCGTTGACTTCCCTGACTTGACCGTCAGCGCAGCAGGGGAGCGTCAGTTTGTGATCATTGTTTTCATCACGCCGGATGATCTGGCCGCTGGTTATTGCTTCGCTGACAGAAAATATGCAGTGATTCAGGAATGCATATGATGAACAGAGACCGGCAGACACACTCCAAATATCAAAGTATTCCGGCCATGTTTTTTTTATTGTGTATAAATTTGTTAAATGAATAACAAGTTCTTGTATTAAAATGGTATTGGAGTATATGGAGGAGTTATGATTCCCAAATATTTAGAGAATTACATGTTCAATGAAAGGGATTTTTTCAATGAGGACTATGTCTGCACTGACCCTGAAAAAGAACAGTTGGTGAAGCAGCTTGCCAATCTGATCACCGACGACATCCAGATCCACAGCCCGAAAGATGTTGATGTTCATCTGCCGGATTTCTGGATCCTGGACCGCCTGCTGACAAAGGAGCAGGTACGCTTTATGCTGTCTTTCAAGAAGAAGAGAGTCGTAAAGCTTCTGCCTGAACAGATGGCAGAGAGAAACAATATGACGCCGGAAGTAGCAGAGAAAATGGCAATGGAAATCTGCGAGATCGGTCTCATGGAATTTGACCGTGAGAATCCCGAACACCGCCGTCAGTATTTCATTCCGAAGTGGGTCGTTGGATCAGGTGAATACATGATGATGACGTCCAGACTTCTGAAAGACCATCCTGAAGTTGCTACATTCTTCAACTACGCTTCCAGCGTACCGGTAGGAAAGGTTGCCAGATTCGTACCGCAGGGAGGCGGCGGACTGGGGATGCACGTCATTCCGGTAGAGAAGGCGATCGAACACGTATCGGAATCCGTCAGCGTCGAACATCTGTCACACTGGCTGAAAAAGTATGACAAGTTCTGTGTTGACGTATGTTCCTGCCGCAGACAGCAGGCAATGCGCGGCGAAGGTGTCGGCGATATCGAAGGATACATGTGCCTGGCCGTCGGAGACATGGCTGAGTACATTGTCGAGACACGCAAAGATGCTTATTACATTACTTATGACGAAGTAATGGAGATCCTGGAGCGTGCTGAAAAGAAGGGTTACGTACACCAGATCACAAACCTTGACGGTGAAGACAAGATCGTCGGTATCTGCAACTGCTCTCCCGGCACCTGCAACGCGATCCGTACATCCCAGCTCTTCAATACACCGAACATGTCAGCTTCCGCTTACCGCGCTCATGTTGATACAGACAAGTGTGTCGCATGCGGCAAGTGCGTGGAAGTCTGCCCTGTCGGTGCTGCGAAGCTCGGTCAGAAGCTCTGCCTGAAAGACGGTTCAAAGATCGAATATCCCAAGACAGAACTTCCTGATGCCCAGAAATGGGGACCTGACAAGTGGAACAAGAACTTCCGTGAAGACGCTAAGATCAATGTCTACGAAACAGGTACAGCACCCTGCAAGACTGCATGTCCTGCCCACCTTGCAGTACAGGGTTACATCCGTATGGCTGCCGAAGGCAGATACCTGGATGCCCTCAAGCTCATCAAGCAGGATAACCCGTTCCCTGCAGTTTGCGGCATGGTCTGCAACAAGCGCTGTGAAGAACGCTGCACAAGAGGAACGATCGACCGTCCTGTTGCGATCGACGAGATCAAGAAATTCATCGCTCTGCAGGAACTCAATGCTGAGAGCCGTTTTGTACCGGAATGCTACAACGATGTAGGCGAACAGTGGGATGACTACAAGATCGCTGTCATCGGTGCAGGTCCTGCCGGACTCTCCGCTGCTTACTATCTCCGCAAGCAGGGATATCCTGTAACAGTCTTTGAAAAAGAAGAAAAACCGGGCGGCATGCTGAGATACGGTATCCCGAACTTCCGTCTTGAGAAAGACGTCATCGACGCGGAGATCGAAGTCATCCGTATGATGGGTGCTGACATCCGCTGCGGTGTTGAAGTCGGTAAAGACATCACGGTCGAAGATCTGCGTAAAGAAGGTTACAAGGCATTCTATGTAGCCATCGGTATGCAGACAGGCAGAAAAGCCAATATCCCGAATGAGGAATATGCTGTCAGCGGCGTTGACTTCCTGAGAGAAGCCAACAAGACATGCAGTGATTCCATCCTGCATGGCAAGACAGTCGTCATCGGCGGCGGAAACGTTGCGATCGATGTTGCAAGAACAGCTCTCAGAGCCGGTGCATCCGCTGTTGAGATGTACTGTCTGGAAGGACCGGATGAAATGCCGGCAGCCAAGGATGAGATCGCTGAAGCAAAAGAAGAAGGCATCGCGGTCAAGAACTGCTGGGGTCCGAAAGAAGTCCTGGTCGAGGACGGAAAGATCAAGGGCATCATCATGAAGCACTGTATCCAGGTCTTCGATAAAGACGGCAAATTCAATCCTGTATATGATGAAACAGAACTGAAGACTATTGAATGCGAACATGTTCTGATGTCCATTGGACAGGCTGCTGTCTGGGGCGATCTGCTCAAGGGAACAAAGGTCGAAGTCCGTCCGAATACAACTGCTGTTGCGGATCTTGTTACATGCCAGACTGCTGAAGAAGACATCTTCGTCGGCGGTGATGTATTCAAGGGCGCGAGATTCGCAATCGATGCGATCTCCGAAGGCAGAGAAGGATTTGTTTCCATCAACCGCTTTGTCCACTATGGACAGAGCCTCACGATCGGCCGTGACCTGCGTGAATTCAAGGAACTCGACAGGGATGATATCCTGGTTGAATCCTATGACAACGCACAGCGCCAGGTACCCGGATACAAGCCCGGTGATGCTGCACATACATATGAAGACCTCCGTCTCGCTCTGACAGAGGAACAGGTACGTGCAGAAGCGAACCGCTGCCTCAAGTGCGGTGCATCCATCGTTGATGACAACCGCTGCATCGGCTGCGGTCTGTGCACGACACGCTGTGAATTCGACGCGATCCACCTGACAAGAGATGTACCGAATGCTTCCCGTATGTATACTGCTGAAAACGGCAGACTCAAGGCGATCCTTCCCAATATCGCTGCCCGCGGGATCCGTATTCTCAAGAACAACATCAAGCAGAAGCTGTAATCAGAGATACAACCGAAAGAATATGCTGTCCGTTCATTTGAAGCGGGCAGCTTTTTTCGCATGATTATTCATTTCGGTGAACGGATATGATGTTATGATGAAAAAGGCTTATGCATAACAGGAGGAGCAGGGTATGTATCAATTATCAAAGAAGGATTGGAAGCTGTTCAGGGAAAAACTTCCCAATTGGCAGGAGCACTATATGGAACAGCTGATCAAAGGATATCTTGAACTGCTGAGTTCTGACGGAAGAGCTTCCGACCGTTTCTGGGAACTTCACGAGCGGATCAGCACTGACCGGAGACATCCGGGAGTGATCGTGAAAATGTCCAAATCCGATGCGGTTTTTATATTAGCCCAGCTGTACAGTGATCAGGTCATCACGGATCAGGATCTGGAAGGATTCAGCCAGGAACTGATCGATAAAGTCAGAACACTGACAGAAAAGGACTGACAGATGCCCGTTATGGGCATTTTCATTTGCGCAGAATAAATGGATGAAGATCTACCATGAGAACTTCATCAAATCTTAAACAGTTATCATGTTTCTTCTTAAACGTGACCCGTTATACCATATAACCATCGGAGGGGATAACAATATGCCGAATATACTGATCTGTGATGATGAGAAAGACATCGTCAACGCATTGAAGATCTATCTGGCTGATCCGGACTATACGATCTTTGAGGCATATAACGGTAAAGAAGCACTGGATGTGCTCAGACATCATGACATCCATCTGATCCTGCTGGACATCATGATGCCGGTCATGGACGGGATCTCTGCCATGGCTCATATACGGGAAACAAGCAATATACCGATCATCATGCTGACGGCAAAGAGTGAGGATACCGATAAGATCCTGGGACTGAATGTCGGAGCAGATGACTATATAACAAAACCGTTCAATCCGCTGGAAGTATCCGCCCGTGTCCGTTCGCAGCTGAGAAGATATCTGAAGTTCGGAAGCGGAATGACCAGGCCGGAAATACTTGTCAACGGAGGGATCGAAGTCAATGACCGGACAAAGGAAGTGTTTGTGGACGGTGAAGAAATCTCGCTGACACCGAAGGAATATGAGATCCTGAAGCTGCTGATCTCCAATCCCGGAAAAGTTTTCTCACCCCGTGAGATATACGGGATCGTATGGAAGGAAAAACCATACGGCGCGGAGAATACGGTAGCTGTTCATATACGTCATCTGCGTGAAAAGATCGAGATCAATCCGGCAGAGCCAAGGTATATCAAAGTTGTATTCGGTCAGGGATACCGGATGGAAGGGGACAGAAGATCATGAAAAGGTTTTTCAGAACGATCATCGGAAAAGCACTGCTGTTTATCGTATGCATTGCAGCAGCAGTCACTTTGATCGCAGGAACATGTGCTGCCGTGTATATCTTGGGAAACGGTATGAGTTTCTATCAGAATACTGAACAGGAAATCAAGGACAGTACCGAACAAAGGATCGCCAGCGGTCCTGCAAATGACTGTATGTATTCATATCTGTATGAAGGAAGAGGCTCTGCCTATGACGCAGGATGCAGGATCTATCAGAACGGTGCTGAAATATACAGATCACAGGGAGAAGAGCCCGACAGTAAAAATCACTACTACTTTGACCTGGCTGTTGAGAAGCATAAGGAGGAGTTTGACCCGGGATCAATCTGGTATAATATCTATACAGCCTCTGAGGCAGCGGCAGATCAGGATACAGAATATTACACGGTCAGGATCGTTCTGAATGAGTCCTCCAGTGAAGTCATGTATATCCGTGCCTCAGAATATCTCATCGATCTGTTATGGCAGATCAGATATGCGGTCTACGGGATCATCCCGGCAGCGCTGATCATCATGATCTTCAGCTTCATTCAATTGATGAAAGCAGCCGGTCATCGTCCGGATACGGAAGAGATCTATCCGGGCCCTTTGTATAAAGTGCCTTTTGATCTCTTGGTAGTCGTTTCACTCATATTCGGTATCTCAGCATTGGCTGTTATTATGAATATCAGCAGTGGCATTGATCTGTATGAATTCACGGGAGCAGGTGCAGTCGGTATTCTCGGGCTGATCGTCGGGACCGGTCTATGCATGAGCGCGGCTGTCCGGATCAAACTCCATACATTCATTCAGAACAATATATGCTGGATGATCCTGATGATCCTGTGGAAATGGTGTCTGAAGATCTGGGAGCTGCTGAAAAAACTGTTCCGGTTCAATATGGAGCTGTTAGGCAATCTCCCGCTGATGTGGAAGACATGCCTCTTTCTCGCAGCGGTCTGCTTCCTGGAGGCTGTTGTGATCGTTGTGACAAGGCGTTCCGTCGAGTTCGAGATCCTTCTGTTCCTGATGGAAAAGATGCTGCTGGTACCGGGCGTCCTGTACTTTGTACTCTGCCTGCAGAGACTGAAAAGAGGCGGGACAGCACTGGCTGAAGGCGATCTTTCCTATCAGACTGATACAAAAGGACTGTTCTGGGAACTGAAGGAACACGCGGATGATCTCAACAGGATCGCAGGCGGTATGGCCATTGCTGTGGAAGACCGGATCAAAAGCGAACGGATGAAGACGGAACTGATCACGAATGTCTCTCATGACATCAAGACACCGCTGACATCGATCATTAACTACGCGTCACTGATCAGCGAGGAAGAGTGTGAAAACGAGAAGATCACTGAATATTCTGAAGTGCTTGTCAGACAGTCGGAAAAACTGAAGCGGCTGATCGAAGATCTTGTGGAAGCGTCCAAAGCATCGACCGGCAATCTTGATGTAATCCTTACCCCGTGTGACGCATCAGTATTTCTTGCCCAGGCGTCAGGGGAATACGAAGAAAAACTGAATCAGGCAGAACTGACACTCGTCACAAAACAGCCTGATAAGAAGATCATGATCATGGCAGACGGCAGACGGATGTGGCGTATCTTCGATAACCTGATGAACAATATCTGCAAATACGCGCAGCCGGGTACACGAGTCTATCTGTCCCTGGAAGAAACAGACGGACAGGCGGCGATCTCATTTAAAAACACATCCAGGGAAGAACTGGATATGTCTGAAGAAGAACTGATGGAACGCTTTACGAGAGGGGATTCTTCAAGAAATACAGACGGAAACGGTCTGGGACTGTCGATCGCCCGCAGTATGGCAGAGCTTCAGAACGGTACGCTGAATATATCGACCGATGGAGATCTGTTTAAAGCAGTGCTTAGATTCCCGGTGATCTGATACCGTAATACTACTGACCGTAAATAGGGAAAGTCTGGATACACAGGCTTTCCTTTTCTTGTCTGTTTTCTGATATTCAGCATTAAAAACCGAAGAAAACATCGTTGATTGGTATAACGATCAGCACACAATAATGTTGATAACGCCGTTATTTATACTTAATTAGGGTTTTTAGCTGTTGTTGCTTCGTGTTTGCAGACTGTATCCCAAAAAGAATCATTTTGTTTCATTGTTTTGAAGTGTCAGATGATACAATGAATACAGTATTCCAATGAAAAAGATAATTCAGGAGGATAATCTATGAAAATACTGTTTGTGACGAGTGAATGCGCTCCGTTCTCAAAATCAGGCGGTCTGGCAGATGTTGCTTTTTCACTGCCGCCTGCTTTATTGAGAGAAGGTAATGAGATCATGATCATTACTCCTTACTACAAGTGTGTGAAGGACAGATTCTCTGACAAAGTTGAATATGTCATGAACCGCAATGTGCGGCTTGGCAATGCGGACCTTTACTGCGGACTGCTCAAGGGTGAACTCTCAGGCGTACCTGTATGGTTCATTGACAATGAAGCATTGTTCTACAGAGACAAGCTTTACGGATACGACGATGATAAATTCCGCTTTGCATGGTTCTCAAAGGCAGTCATCGATGTACTGGAAAACCTGGATTTCATCCCGGAGATCCTGCACTGCAATGACTGGGAAACAGCATTGAGCGTCATCTATCTGAAAGACGACCAGGCACGCAGACCTGATTACAGAAATATCCGCACGGTATATACGATCCATAATATCGCTTACCAGGGACAGTTCGGCGCGAATGAACTGTCAGATACATTTGCCCTGGATCCGGGCTGGTATGACGGCGGCCTTGGTTATGTATATCATGGCAGGCATGATGTCAACCTCATGAAAGGCGCAATGCTGATGGCGGATGCGGTATCCACCGTATCACCGACTTACGCAAGGGAACTTCATACACCGCAGTTCGGCAAGGGACTGGAAGGTGTGTGCGATATGATCGAATCCAAGATGTACGGTATCCTGAACGGCATTGATCCCGCGCACTATGATCCGGGCAAGGATCCCCGTATTCCCTGCAATTTCACTCCCGACGACAAGTCAGGCAAGATGGTTTGCAAAGAATATATCCAGGAAACATTCGGTCTGAAGAAAGAAAAGAACTGGCCGCTGTTTGCTGTTGTCGCGAGACTTGTTGAACAGAAGGGCGTTGAACTGATCAGGGAGATCCTGCCCAGAATGATGAAGAAGGGCATCCAGCTCGTCATCTTCGGACAGGGCGAGAAGAAATACGTTGATTACTTCAATCACTGCAAAGAACTCTATCCGGGACAGTTCGGATTCTCCGATCAGTATACGGAAGAGATGGCAGCCAAAGTATTTGCCGGAGCCGACTTTTACCTGATGCCTTCCGCATTTGAACCGTGCGGACTCTCCCAGATGATGGCAATGCGCTACGGCACAGTCCCGATCGTACATGAAACCGGCGGACTAAAGGATACAGTCAGACCTTATTCCGACTTTGACGGGATCGGTGACGGCTTCTCATTCGACAGCTATCAGGGCAAAGCGCTGATGCTGGCTATCGATGCAGCCATCAAGATCTATTTCGGTGAGCATGATGTATTTGAAGTCATTAAAGACAGATGCATGAGGAAAGACTTCTCGTGGACAAAGTCAGCTATGACATATATGAAGATGTATTCCGATATCTGCGGACATGGTTCCGACCCGAACGTTACATTCAAGGATGCGTATGATGCGCTGGAAGTTGTCTATACCGATCTGGAGGAGCTGCGCAATCAGTATCTTGCTATGATGCCGGATGATTATCTGAATGTATGCCAGATCAGGATCGAAGGACCGGGCGAAGGCACATTCTATCTGAAGTTTACAAAAGCCGGCATGGAAATGGCGCCTTACAATTATGAAGGAGCTGATATCAATATTGCCGCAAGCTTTGACAATCTCTACAATATGGCGATCGGTACCGTTTCTGCCGATAAACTGTTTGTCAACGGACAGATGAAGGTGGAAGGCAACATTTCCAAAGGCGCTGAAATGCGTTATCTGATCGGCAGGGGCATGGAACGCTGATCCGGCAGTTAAACACCATAAAAAAGGACATATGGCCGTATTGAACCATATGTCTTTTGTTTTTGCATGCTCAGTTGGTATCGATGAACTTTTTGCGTTTGACGAATCTGCTTTCGTCAAGTTTACGGTAGAATACTTCGATCGGTCCTTTGGCGATCTCATAGAGGAAATCAGTCAGCTGGTCTTTCGAGATACGGTCGGGATTTTTCAGCCAAAGCAGGATCATGGCTGTCAGTGCATCGGTGATGAAAGATTCTGACATCTGGAGTACAAGATCATTCTGGATCTGATCTGTATTGTCGTAGAGTGAAGACAGGGTGGATTTGATGAAAATACTGTGGATCATGCGCCGCAGGGACGCTTCGGAGCACCTTGCCAGGATCCGGAACAGATCCTGGTTATCATAGATCATACTGATGCACCATTCTGATGTGGAATACATCGTATTGTTGGAAAGCTTTTTGATGATCTCGGGTGTAAGCTCATCCAGCATCCGTTTCTCGGTGTCCCGGCAGATCTGTTCGAGAACCTGATACTTGTTCTCGTAATGCGAATAAAACGCGTTTCTTGAAATGCGGGCTTTCGCGCAGATATCTTTGATATGCACATCCTGGATATCATACTCCGATGCGCATGAGAGGAATGCCTGTTTGATCAGATCTTCAGTCTTGATGTAGCGCAGATCGCTCTGATTCATATCAGCCTCCTGATTATAAATGACACAATTTCAATACATGTAACTTATCTCACAATCTTTATTTGTTGTCAATTCAACCTGAAAGACTGATATGCTACATTGATTTCGGAAAGAATATTAAGAACTCTCAGACAATTCCATTTTTCAACATATTAGAACATACCAATGAAGGAGGTAAGTTATTATGCGCTTTTCCAACACTTTTTCACCGTATCGTATCGGCAGCCTTGAGGTAAAGAACAGACTTATCGTACCGGCAATGGACTCCGGCGTATTCGACCAGAAGGGTTTTGTTTATCAGCCGACACTTGACTATTACGGAGCACGTGCAGCAGGCGGATTCGGCCTTGTAATCATTGAGATCACTGCTGTAGAACCGACAGGCGTAGGTATGCCGTGCGAACCTGCAGGCTGGACAGATGAATGCATCCCCGGCATGACAAAGCTGGCATCCGTCATCCATGAAAACGGTGCAAAAACGATCGTACAGCTCCATCACGCAGGACGTGAAACAGTATCCGCTATGGCCGGCAAAGTCGTTGCGCCGTCTTCAGTACCGTGCCCGACAAACCGTGAAACTCCGAAGGAATTCACAACACAGGAAGTCTATGATCTCATACAGCACTATGTAGACGCAGCTGTCCGTATGCAGAAAGCAGGATTCGACGGTGTCGAGATCCACGCTTCCCATGGCTATATGGGCGGTCAGTTCCTCTCACCGCGTTCCAACAAGCGTGTCGATGAATTCGGCGGCGGCGTGGAAGGCAGAGCATACTTCATGAAACTCGTCTGTGAAGGCATCAAGAAAGCCTGCGGCGAAGACTTCGTCGTTACAGCACGTCTGTCCTCAAAAGAAAACCGTATCGGCGGCATCGAGATGGAAGAAACGATCGTATTCGCATCTATGCTCGAAGAATTCGGATATGACGCACTTCATATCTCGGCAGGTACATATGAAACATGGGAGACGATCGTTCCTCCTACAGCATGGCCTTCCGGATGGAACCTTGCTAGCGCAAAGAGGATCAAGGAAGCTGTCAGCATCCCTGTATTCTCAGTAGGTCTGTTCCATGATCCGTGGACGATCGAAACAGCGATCAGACGCGGCGATTGCGACGCTGTATCCCTGGGCCGTCAGTCCATCGCTGATCCTGCATTCCCGAACAAGGCAGTCGGCGGTGCGCTGGAAGACATCATCCCGTGTATCGGATGCACGCAGAGATGCATGGAATTCAACTATCCTGAAAACCTGATGCCCGGTGACTGGGGCGTCGGATGTATGTACAATCCGCAGTCCAGCCACAGAGCTGACAGAATGCTGACAAAGACAGACGCACCGAAGAAGGTCGTTGTTGTCGGTGCAGGTCCCGGCGGTATGACAGCCGCATGGATGAGCGCATTCCGCGGACATGACGTAACACTGCTTGAAAAGAACGATAAGCTCCAGGCAGGCGGACAGCTCCGCATCGGCGCATATCCTCCGTTCAAACAGCCTCTGACAAGAGAGATCAGATACATGCTGCATATGTGCGAAAAGAACGGCGTTGACATCAGATGGAATACAGAAGCTACTCCTGAACTGATCAAAGAACTGAAGCCGGATGCAGTGATCGTTGCAACAGGTGCTACCCCGACTGTACCGAACATCAAGGGCCTGAAGGAAACAGGCGTCGTTCTTGCAAATGATGTGCTCCTGGGAGATCCTGTCCTGAAGCAGAGCGTACTGATCATTGGCGGCGGTGAAGTAGGTACAGAAACTGCTGAATACGCTACTGACTACTGCTCCAGAGTTGCGATCGTGGAAATGCTGCCGGAGATCGTTCCGACACTCTATCTGACAGTCCGCAACGCAATGCTGAAGAGGATCAAGGAAGAAGAAGTCGAAGTCTATACAAATACAAAGGTCCTGGAATTCATCGAGGGCGGTGTCATTGCTGAACGCAACGGCGAACAGATCAAGCTCGACGGATTCGATCATGTCGTTCTGGCACTCGGTTCCAAACCGTATGTACCGTTCGAAACAGAAGGACTTGCTGATCAGGTATTCGTGATCGGTGATGCTGAAGCTGTCAAGGATGCGAAGTGGGCGATCTACAAGGCATACAGAACAGCTATGGAACTGTAATATCATGAACGTCAGTGAAGTACTTGAAAAATATGTAGCAGCTCTGAATGCCGCTGACGCGGATCAGGTTGCCGCGCTCTTTGGTGAAGAATGCGACTTCGTGGACGGCGGCGCAAGACCGTTCGGATTCCCTGATGTCGTTGCCCATGGAAAAGCAGGCGTACGTGATGCATTTGCAGGTGTATTCCAGACATATAAGGTCGAGGCTAAGATCGTAAAGCTCAACCCGAATTCCATGGAATACGATGTAGAGCTTGCGGGACTGCATATTCCCTGCATCGGCGCAGCTACACTCTGGGAAGACGGTACGATCAAAGAATATATCGTACGTCCCCGCTGATCACATAACAAAGTCACTTACGGGATACCTGCAAACGAGGAATCCACGTTCTGGGGAGATGGATGGGCTTATGTCCATCCATCATTTTTGTTTTCTGCAGGATGTCAAAGCATTTTGACAGGAAATTATGCTTCTGCCAAAGAGATTCGATTGAAGAAAACACTGCACGCACTATACTAGGAATTGTTCCGGAACAGTCATGAAAGAAGGAGGACAGGCTATGGATATTGGAAGTATGCTGAAAACAGCCCGCAGTGAAGCGGGCATGACACAGGAAAAAGCTGCGGAAGCACTGGGTGTTTCCAGGCAGACCATATCAAACTGGGAAACCGGGAAAACATATCCGGATATCTTCAGTGTCATACGCATGAGCGATCTCTATTCCGTCAGCCTTGATCATCTCCTCAAGGAGGAAACAAGTATGAAGGAATCATACGCGGAGTATCTGAAGCAGAGTACGGATACAGTTGCCAGCAAAGACCGTCTTTCAAAGATCATACTGGTATGCGCGGTATTCGGTATCTGGGCAGTATCAGTCATGCTGTTCTGGCTGGTGAAAAACGGAACCGATCCGGTCGGCTACACCATGATGATAACATGGACAGTCCTGCCGGTCATGTTCTTCGGAGCATCCTATATCATCGGTGTACGTGATTATTTCGGACGATGGAAATGGCTGAGCGCGCTGGTATTCAGTCTGATGTATACCGTCTCAGGATCGATCACATCCATCATGGTCGACAACATCCTGTACCGGTCGGTGATCTGGCCTGATTTTACAAAGCTTCCGATCGGACTGTTCATTTCTCTGGCAGGCCTGGCAGCAGGATGCTTTGTCAGATACCGCAGAACACAGCAGGAACGATCAGAATGATTTCAGAAGGAATGATCTTCATATGGATGATGAGGATCATTTTTTATGTACGGTTATTGCTGTTAAATCAGATCATAAAATATAATGGAAACAGCAGAGGTATTGAAAAATATGAGAAAATTTATCACGATCGATGTCGGCGGAACTGATATCAAATATGCTCTGATGGATGAAAACGCGGAGATCATCGAGCAAGGGGATATTCCCACACCCAAAGCGACGAGAGAAGACTTTGTTGAGGCAATCGGATCCATCTATGACAAATACGCTGATCAGGCTGAAGCCATAGCGATGGCGGCACCCGGCAAGATCGATGCGGGAAGGGGCTACTTCTATACGAGCGGAGCACTGAGATATATCGGTGAATGCGACATGAAGGAACTGCTGAAAGACAGATGCCCGATCGAATTCTGCTGTGAGAACGATGCGAAGGCTGCCGCTCTGGCAGAACTCTGGAAAGGTTCCATGAAGGGTGTTCAGAACGGCATCGTCATGACGATCGGTACAGGAATCGGCGGCGCGCTGATCATTGACGGTCATCTGTACAGAGGCACGACATTTGCGGCAGGTGAATTCTCAGGTGTCAGTACACAATGGACAGAGTTATATACGAGCAAAGTCGTCTGGGCACGGGCAGGCAGTACAGCCGCTCTGATCGGACGTTATGCGCAGGTGAAAGGCATGGATCCGGAAGAACTGAACGGACGCATCTTCTTCACGAATGCCAATGAAGGGGAGGCAGAGGCATTGAGCGTACTGGATGAGTTCTGTACTTCAATGGCAACTTCCCTGCATTCACTGCAGCTGATCCTCGATGTCCAGAAAATAGCGATCGGAGGCGGTATCTCCAAACAGGATCTCCTGATCGATACGATCAACAGAAAGCTGGATGAGCTGTATGAACAGGCGATCAAACACAGGACGCCTGCATCACGTCCTCTGGTCGTCAGATGCACGTTCGGCAATGACGCAAACATGATCGGAGCCCTGTATCACTATCTCTACGAGATCAAAGGCTGAAAAAAGAAAGCAGACTGTATCAGTGCGATACAGTCTGTATTTTATTTGGAAAGCAGGGATTTATCATCCGAGAATTCTTCACCGCTTGCCTCTTCGAATTTATGCATCAGGTCTTCAACAGTCAGGTTCTTCTTTTCCTCACCGCTGATATCATAGAGGATCCTTCCTTCATACATCATGATCAGACGGTTGCCTGTCTGGATCGCGTCACGCATATTATGCGTAACCATCAATGCGGTCAGGTGATCCTTTTCGACGATCTCACGTGTGATCTCAAGGACCTTTTTTGCTGTCTTGGGATCGAGCGCAGCGGTATGTTCATCAAGCAGCAGAAGCTTCGGTTTTCTCAGGGATGCCATCAGCAAGGTCAGTGCCTGACGCTGTCCTCCGGAAAGCAGTCCGACTTTCTGTGTCAGTCTGTCCTCCAGGCCAAGACCGAGGATCTTCAGACGTTCACGGTATTCCGCACGTTCCGCGTCTGTTACCTGCCATCTGAGCGTTCTTGTTTTACCGCGTCTTGCGGCAAGCGCAAGGTTTTCTTCGATCTGCATGGTCGTTGCCGTACCCATCATCGGGTCCTGGAAAACCCTGCCGATCAGATGCGCGCGTTTGTAGTCGGGAAGGGCAGTTACGTTTTCACCGCCGATAATGATCGAACCGGTATCGATCGGCCATACGCCCGCGACAGCGTTCAGCATCGTTGATTTTCCGGCACCGTTGCCGCCGATGACAGTGACGAAGTCACCGTCTTCCATTTTCAGGTTGATATCAAGCAGGGCCTGCTTTTCATTGATCGTTCCGGGATTGAATGTTTTGTTGACTCCCGTAAGTTCCAGCATCGTACTCATATCAGTTCTCTTTTCCATTCACATATTTCAGTGAATTCTTACCGGCTCTGCTGAAGGAGTTCTTGGAATAGTTCGTAAGATTAGGTATTGCAAGGAATACCGCAACGATGATCGCTGTGAAGAACTTCAGCATGTTGGAATTCAGACGCAGCCACAGGACGATGACGACTGTCAGATAGTAGAGGATACCGCCGACAACGACAAATGAGAGACGTCCCGCAAAGTTCAGCTTCTTGCCGGCAATGGCATCTCCGGCGACCTCACCGATGATGACAGCTGCCAGGCCGATGACGATCGCGCCTTTGCCCATGTTGATATCCGCAAATCCCTGGAACTGGGCCATCAGTCCGCCGGAGAAGGCAACGATACCATTTGACAGGGCCAGGCCGATCACCTTCATGACACTGATGTTGATGCCCTGGGCTTTTGCCATCTCAGGGTTGCAGCCGGTCGCGCGCATTGCGGAACCATGTTCTGTACCGAAATACCAGTACATGATGCCGATCAGCACGGCAGCAATAATTAAGCCTGTAATGATAGCCATCTGAATATTCCGGGAGCTGATCATCAATGTATATTTCGAAACGTTTAATGCTTTATTTGCGGCGAATCCCATGATCGCCAGGTTGACCGACCATAACGCGAACTGTGTCAGGATACCTGATAGGATCGCGGGGATACCCAGCAGTGTATGAAGCAGACCGGTACATGTTCCGGCTGCCATTCCCGCAACGAATGCCACAAATACAGCAGCGAACGGGTTCCACCCGGCCAGGATCAGCATGACTGTCACAGCGCCGCCTGTCGTAAACGTACCGTCGACAGAAAGGTCGGAAACCTCAAGCAGACGGTAGGTGATATACAGTCCTAAGGCCATGATTCCCCATATAATACCTTGTGCAACACCGGCCGGAATATTGCCCAGCAGATCACCGAATCTGAGCGCGCCCCTGGCCGCAATCATTACGTTCATATTTCCTCCATGAAGTTGTTTATTCTATATAGACAGAACAGGGGAGCAAGCAGCTCCCCTGGGTTGACCGGCTTTATTGTTATGTTACTCGATCGCAGTGTAGTCTGACGGAACTGTGATGCCGAGTTCTTTGCAGAGTTCGGCGTTGTATTTTTTGACCGGGTTCTGATAATACTCGATCGGCATAGCAGAGATGTCTTCACCTTTGAGAACACGTACTGCCATTGCTCCGGTAGCTCTTCCGAGTTCATAGTAGTCGATGGAAAGGGACGCGATGCCGCAGCCTTTGCACAGACCTTCCTCACCGGCAATGATCGGTACGCCTGCCGGCAGGGCAACATTGTTGATCGCTTCAGCTGAGGAAGCAGCGGTGTTGTCCGTCGGAATATACAGCGCGTCGTTTTCATTGCAGGCTGTTGCCGTAACGCTTGCAACATCGTTGGAATCAGAGAATGTATAGACTGTTACGGTCTTTCCGAGTGTTTCCAGTGCTTTTTTGACTTCTTCAGCCTGATATACTGAATTAGCTTCCGCAGAGCAGTAAAGGATACCGATGTTCTTGGCATCAGGCAGCAGTTCATCGAACATTTCAGCCTGCTGGCCAAGCGGCGCAAGATCGGATGTGCCGGAAACATTCGTACCGACTGTTCCATTGAAATCATTGATGCCGAGCGCGACACCGTATTCCGTAATGGATGTGCCCAGGACGGGAATGCTGTCGGTGGCGGAAGCAGCTGCCTGAAGGGCAGGTGTAGCGTTTGCAAGCATCAGATCGACCTTCTCGCTGACAAACTGATTGGCGATCATTGTGCATGTGGCAGGATCGCCGGAAGCGTTCTGCTTGTCGAATTCGACTTTGTCGCCGAATTCAGAAGTCAGTTCATCCATGAATCCCTGGGTTGCCGCATCCAGCGCGACGTGCTGTACAAGCTGGCAGATACCGACCAGATATGTATCGCTTTCTCCTCCTGAACTACTGTTGCTGCCTGAGGGACTGCCTGATGAGCACGCAGTCATACTGACTGCAGCTGCTGCAGCAAGTATCATTGAGGTAAATTTCTTCATATTTTCAGCTCCTATTTGTAAATTTTTCACGGCTTTAATTATATTTCAAGTCCATGAAAGGGTCAATCATTAACAGACCGATAATCATTGAATTCATGATTGCAGCCATATTTCCGGGAAATTATTTTAACATAATTTCAGCATATTTTTATCGTATAGATGTTATTTACAGATTTTTTGACCGGTTATCCGGCAAAAATGAGTTATTCTTCATGCATTCACAATTTTAAATTCATCGTATATGATAATAAAAAGAGATGATAAACGTTAATGTAAAATATTTCATTCAATGTAAAAATTTCAGAGGTGTTTTATGGCTCAGAATGAAGATTTGAAAGTGATCAAACTGGTGAAAAAGACGCCTAAATTCGGCAGGATCCTGTTCAGCTGGACATCGATCATCATCGTTCTGCTTGTGATCAGTGTACTGATCGTTTTTTCGCTGATGCAGCTGTTCTACAACTGGCTTTCTACACTCACAGCGGGCATCTTTGTTTTTGATGTGCTTGTGATTATATATCTGGTCAATTCCAGTATGGATTCATCAGGAAAGATCACCTGGCTGCTGATCATTTCCGCGATCCCCGTGATCGGGGCGCTTCTGTATTTATATACAAGACTGGATTTTGGCTTCAACGGCATAAAGGCTTACTTCCGGAATGAACGGAATGTCAGCAGGGATTATCTGAATGAAGAAACTTCCGCACAGAAAGAACTGTATGAGCTGGATTCCGATGCCGGAGGAACGGCTGCTTATGTCAGCAGCACCGGCAATTATCCTGTATTCCAGAATACATCGGTAAAATACTATTCCCTCGGTGAATATAAATGGAAGGATATGCTGGCGGATCTGGAAAAGGCAGAGAGATTCATCTTTATGGAGTATTTCATCATTGATGAAGGATTGATGTGGGGCAGTATCCTGAATATCCTTGCTGAGAAGGCAAAGTCGGGCGTGGAAGTCAGGGTCATGTATGACGGTACATGTGAATTCTCAACGCTTCCTCATAATTATCCTGAGAGACTGAAAAAGCTCGGGATCCAGTGCAAGATGTTCTCCCCGCTGACGCCTGTGCTGTCTACAAGCTATAATTACCGCGATCACCGCAAGATCCTCGTGATCGATAACCAGATCGCATACAACGGAGGCGTCAATCTTGCGGACGAATATATCAATCATATTGAGCGGTTCGGTCACTGGAAGGATACAGCGATCAGACTGAAAGGTGATGCTGTTCAAAGCTTTACCCTGATGTTCCTTGAAATGTGGAACCTGACAGAACGTGAAAAGAAAACAGCCGAATATCTCAAGATCAAGCCTGTGCCTGTTACATCCGATGGATATGTCATGCCGTACGGAGACAACCCGTTCGATGATTTCCGGGCAGGCCAGTCTGTCTATATGGATTTCCTGTATCAGGCGGGAAAATATGTACACATCATGTCACCGTACCTGATCCTGGATGATGAAATGATCATGGCACTGCGTACCGCCGGCCTGAAAGGACTCGATGTCAGGCTCATTCTGCCGGGTATCCCTGACAAGAAGGTCGTTTATCAGCTTGCTAAGACATATTTCAGGGTCCTGAAGGAAGCGGGTGTCAGGATCTATACCTACACACCGGGATTCGTTCACGCAAAAGTATTTGTTTCGGATGATATTAAAGCAGCCGTAGGCACGATCAATCTTGACTTCAGAAGCCTCTATCATCATTTTGAATGCGCTACATATCTCTATGGATCTTCTTGTATTGAAGAGATCGAACGGGATTTCATGGATACACTGGAAAAATGCCATGAAGTTACAATGGAAGAGATCTACGGACAGAGTCTGATCGAACGTATTGTCGGAAGATTTGCGCGAATGGTTGCGCCGATGCTGTGATTTTTCTTTCTGTTCTGTTTAATTTGTGTTATCATAGCGGAGAAATCGCAGACGAAGGTTAGTAATGATCCACGGGACACCTCAGAGAAAGGGCGGCCGGTGAAAGCCCTGTGGACGGGATCATGAAGCTGCTTCCGAGAGTGCCCAATCAGCACCGTTCCCCACGTTACGGGTCAATTAAGAGCGTATCCCATGCGGATACGAATCAGGATGGTACCGCGCACAAGCGTTCCTGTGATATTTTCACAGGAATTTTTTATTGGAGGATAACAAAAATGACTGACAAACAACTGACAGGAAACCAGGTTAGACAGATGTTTCTGGACTATTTCAAGTCCAAAGGCCACATGATTGAACCTGGCGCATCCCTTATTCCGGTAAACGATCCTACTTTGCTATGGATAAATGCCGGTGTAGCTGCCCTGAAGAAGTATCTGGACGGCAGAGAAAAACCGAGATGCAACAGGATAGCCAATGCCCAGAAGTGCATCAGAACTAACGATATCGAAAATGTAGGCAGGACTAGCAGACATCACACTTTCTTTGAAATGCTTGGAAACTGGTCGATAGGCGACTATTTCAAGGAAGAATCACTTAAGATGTCCTGGGAGTTTCTGACTTCTCCGGAATGGATAGGATTTGACCCGAAAAGGATCTATGTAACGATATATCCGGATGATGAAGAAACATATAAGATCTGGACGGAAGAGATTGGTCTTGATCCTTCTCATATCTTAAGGTCATATGACAATTATTGGGAGATTGGTGAAGGACCATGCGGTCCCGACTCTGAGATCTATTACGACAGAGGTCCTAAATACGATCCGGAAGGTATCGGTGAAAAACTGTTCTTCGATGAAATGGAAAATGATCGTTACATCGAAGTCTGGAACAACGTCTTTTCCCAGTATGATGCCAAGGAGGGTGTAGACCGTAAAGACTATAAGGAACTTCCTCAGAAGAATATCGATACCGGTATGGGACTCGAACGCCTTGTCTGCCTGATCCAGGATGGTGAGACGAATTTCGATACTGATCTCTTCCTTCCTATCATCCATGAAACGGAGACATTCTCAAAGCATCCGTACAGTGATCCGGAGTACAAGATGGCTTACCGTGTGATCGCTGACCATATCCGTACTGTTACGTTTGCCCTGGCGGACGGCGCGACGTTTTCAAATGAAGGACGCGGTTATGTCCTGAGGCGTGTCCTGAGAAGAGCTGTCAGATACGGCATCAAACTTGAAATCCAGGGAAGCTTCATGTACAAGCTTGTCAGAGTCGTTGCCGAGAACATGAAGGATTATTATCCGTATGTTCTTGACAAAGTATCCCTGATCGAACGGCTGGTAAAGACAGAGGAAGAAAGCTTCCATAAGACACTGGTCAACGGTGAAGCATTGCTGAATGACGAACTGAAAAAACACGCTGAAAACAAGCTTCTGCCAGGCGATGTCGTCTTCAGGCTGTATGACACATACGGATTCCCGAAAGAACTGACAGCCGAGATCGCCGAAGACAACGGATATACGGTTGACCTGGAAGGCTTCGAAAAGGAAATGGCTGAACAGAAGAGAAGGGCACGTGAATCACGCGGAGACCAGCAGTCCATGGGCAAGCAGTCCAAGGACCTGATGGAATTTGAAGAAGAGAGCGTATTCACAGGCTACACAGACCGGGAGTGCTTCAGCGAGGTTATTGGTCTCTTCAAGGACGGCGTCAAAGTCGAATTCCTGGAAGGTGAAGGTGATGTCATTCTGAAGGAAACATGTTTCTATGCGGAATCAGGCGGACAGTGTGCAGATACAGGTGTACTGTGGAACGATACATTCTACTGCAGGGTCACTGATGTACAGAAAGCTCCGCACAAGCAGCCGATGCATCATATCGAGCATGTAGAAGGCACACTGAGCGTAGGCGACAAGGTACACGGTAAATATGACTTTGAAGCACGTGAGCGTACGAGGGCAAACCATTCTTCACTGCATCTGCTGCAGTCTGCTCTGAGACAGGTCCTTGGCAGCCACGTTGCTCAGGCAGGTTCATACAACTGTCCTGATTATGCAAGATTTGACTTCACGCACTATGAAAAGGTCAGTGAAGAACAGCTCAAAGAAGTTGAGCGTATTGTCAATGAGAAGATCCAGGAAAATGCAAAGGTAACAACTGAAGTCATGAGCCTGGAAGACGCAAAGAATACAGGCGCGATCGCACTGTTCGATGAGAAGTATGGCGACAGTGTCAGAGTCGTTTCCATGGGTGACTTCTCCAAGGAATTCTGCGGCGGCACGCATGTCAGCGAACTGAGTCAGCTTGGCGTGTACAAGATCGTTTCCGAGGAATCGATCGGTTCAGGTATCCGCCGTATCACCAGCAAGACACAGATGGCTGCCTACAATGACTTCAAGCATGAGGAAGAATACCTGATCGAAACAGCCCGCATGCTGAAGGTCCAGAACTGGCAGCTCCTGAAGGACCGCATCCAGTCACTTGTTGAAGAGAACGCAGCCCTGAAGCGTGAAAACAATGAAGCGAAGCAGAAGGCAATGACAGCTTCCGCTGACAGCGCGCTGAGTGCGGCAGAAACACTGAACGGTACGAAGGTACTCTTCATGAATACGGAAGGCATGGACCCCACAGCGCTCAAGAACTATGCGGATATGCTGAGAAACAAGCTGGAAGGCATCGTCTTCCTGACGAACAAAGACGGTGAGAAGATCACGTTCGTCTGCGCAGCCGACAAGGCATCCATCGCCAAGGGACTCAAGGCAGGCGACCTCGTACGCAAGGCAGCCGAGATCACCGGCGGCAAGGGCGGCGGACGTCCTGACATGGCACAGGCCGGCGGCAGAGATGCTGCGGCACTGTCTGATGCATTGAATGCAGTCAAGGAACTGATCGCGAAAGCCTGAATATCCTGTTTGATCTGAATGGACGGCAATATTAATAATTGCCGTCCTTTTGTGTAAGTTTTTTCATATACTTTTCAGACTGTTTGTTCTAAAATGATTTCAAAGGAGCGTATCGATTATGGCAGTGAATGATATTTCGCCTACAGTAAGTTTTAATGCAGATGAAGTAAGGCGTCAGAACATCTGCAAGGTTCTTCAGCTGGTAGAAGAGGCACTTGATGAACGCGGTTACAACGCGATCAACCAGTTGGCCGGTTATCTGATTTCAAATGATCCGGCTTATATTTCAAGTCATAAAAATGCCCGCGGCATCATACAGTCTGTTGAACGTCATGAGATCATCGAAGAACTGGTACGTTTCTATCTGGAGGAACACCAGTAAATGCTGATGCGCGTCATGGGTCTGGATCTCGGTACGGTTACGTGCGGGATCGCTTTAAGTGACCCGATGGGCATTGTAGCCAGGGCAGTGGAAACTGTTCGTTTTGACAGCGAAAATTATGAAATGGCCCTGGATAAGGTAACTGAGGTTATCAGGCGCGAACAGCCCGGGAAGATCGTTCTCGGATATCCGAAGCACATGAACGGTGACATCGGTATCCGCGCGCAGGCATCCGAACAGTTCAAGGCGATGCTTGAAGAGCGAACGGGACTTGAAGTGGAACTATGGGATGAAAGGCTCACGACAGCAGCTGCTGAACGGATCCTCATCCAGGCAGATGTTTCACGGAAGAAAAGAAAAAAGATCATAGACCAGATGGCGGCAGTTCAGATACTGCAGAGCTGGCTGGATGCACACAGTTAAAGGCGTGATTATTTCCGCCTTTTGTTATGAGGTAAGAGTATGGATGATACACAGCTGACGATTATTGATGAAAACGGAAATGAATACGTTCTGCAGATCCTTCTGACATTCGATGACGATAAGAACAATCACTTTGTTCTTGTTTATGATCCCGAGGATGAAGAGGGTAATGTTTACGCATATCTGTATGACGAAGAGGGAAATCTGAACGAAGTTGAAGATCCCGATATGGTAGAGATGTGCGCGGAAGTGCTGAGCGCATTTGAAGAGGAAGAAGAACCCGATGGCAAAGCATAAGAAACGCACGCTGAAGGTGGGCAGGATACTGTTGCTTCTGCTGATCGTACTGCTGGCAGTATGCGGTGTCCTCTTCCATAACTATAAGAAGGCACTCAAGCCTGCGCAGGAGCTTGGTGAGAATGTTTTGTTCACCGTTAACCAGGGAGAATCGGCTAAAATAGTCGCATCAAATCTGGAAAAAGCAGGACTGATCAACGACGCAGGATACAGCTACCTGTATGTCAGGATGAATGAGCTGACGGATGTCAAAGCAGGTGATTATCTGCTGGATCCTACATGGGATACCGATCAGATCTTCCGGACGCTGAATGACCCGCTTGCGGCGATCGTTGATGAAGCGATCGTAACGATCATCGAGGGTGACTGGGCGAAGCATATCGCATCCAAGATCGGCGACCAGACCAAGGTGACTGCGGAGGAACTGCTGAAGCTTTGGAATGATGAGTCCTATGTCAGGTCCCTGATGGACCGCTATCCGTTCCTGACGGAGGATATGTTCGATGATGATGTCAGGATCCTTCTGGAAGGATATCTGGCACCGAATACGTACCGTTTCTTCAGGGATACGACCGCTGAGGAAGTGACCGAGAAGATCCTGGATGAATCCCTGAACGTATACAACAAGTATGCTTCACAGATGAAAAAGTCCGATCTGAATATCCATGAGCTGTATACACTGGCATCGATCATCCAGTATGAATCCGGACTGCCGGAGGATATGAAGAAGATCGCCGGAGTATTCTATAACCGCATGAAGACGGATATGCCGCTGCAGTCCAGTGTTACGGTCTGCTATGCGCTGGATATCACACAGGATGATAACTGGCAGGCATGTGAAATGAATCCGACATTTGACTCCCCATACAACACATACAAGTATATGGGACTGCCTCCGGGACCGATCGAGAACCCCGGTGCCGAGGCGATCAATGCCGTACTGAATCCCGCAAAGCATGATTATTATTTCTTCATGGCTGACGTATACGGGGACGGTACAGTCTATTACGCGAAGACATTGGAAGAACATGAGGCCAATGTCGATAAGTACCTGAGATGATCTGCAGTACACAGGCATATCTGATCCGTGACGGCAAATGGCTGATGCTGCTGAGGAACAAAAAGCAGAATGATGTCAATGAAGGAAAATGGATCGGAGTCGGAGGAAAATTCGAACCGGGTGAAACACCCGAACAGTGCGTGAAGCGTGAGATCCGTGAAGAGACCGGTTACGAAGCGGGAGCGCTTGAATATGCGGGGATGCTTGATTTCATCTATGAAGGTGTTGAGAGCGAACGGATCTGGGTCTATACATGCAGTGATTTCAGCGGTCAGGAGACAGAGTGTACAGAAGGTACGCTCGCCTGGATTGACGAAGCAAAGATCATGGACCTGAATCTGTGGGAAGGCGACAGGATCTATCTCAGACAGATGCTTGAGCACAGTCATGAGCAGTTTCTTCTGCGGCTGACGTATGATTCTGACGGACAGCTTACAGAAGCAGTGAATATCAAAACGGAGGTTGGCATGGAAAAGCCTATTATTATCGGTATTGCCGGAGGAAGTGCTTCCGGAAAAACTACGATCGCCAGAAGGATTCAGGAAACATTCTCCGACCGGAAATCTGTACTGATCATCCGTCAGGATGACTATTATAAGGATCAGTCAGACAAGCCGATGGAAGAGCGCATCAAGACGAATTACGATCATCCGTTCGCGTTTGACAATGATCTGCTGATGGAGCATCTGAAAGAACTTCTGAGCGGCAAAACGATCCGCAAACCGACCTATGATTTTGTAAATCACACAAGAAGCGACATTACGGAACTGTGCCATCCGGCGGATGTCATCGTTCTGGAAGGACTGTTCGTACTGGAAGATGAACGTCTGCGTGAATTTGAGTCGATCAAGATCTTTGTAGATACTGCCGCTGATATCCGTTTCATCAGACGTCTTCTCAGAGACGTCAACGAGCGCGGCAGGACAGTTGATTCCGTTGTCAACCAGTATGTCAGTACCGTGCGTGTGATGCATGAACAGTTTATCGAACCGAGCAAGCGCTATGCGGATATCATTATTCCAGAAGGCGGCTCAAATCAGGTTGCGATCGATCTGCTGGTTACAAAAATCAGTAGCGTCATACATCACACAATGTTATAATGGTCGGGCAAAAAAGGAGTTAAAACATGGCAGAAGAGAAAATTTATGTAACCGAAGAAGGTTTGAAAAAACTGCAGGACGAATATGAGCATCTTGTCCACGTTGTCAGAGAAGAAGTCAAGGCAGAACTGAAGGAAGCACGCGCACTCGGTGACCTTTCCGAAAATGCTGACTATGATGCTGCCAGAGATATGCAGGCTCAAGTCGAATCCAGGATCCTTCAGCTTGAGAATATGCTTCAGCATTATGAACTGATCGACACGACAAAGTCCGGTTCAAAGACTGTACATATCGGTTCAGAAGTAACACTGCTGTTCCTCGATACAAAAGAAGAGCAGACATTCCGTATCGTCGGTTCCACAGAAGCAGATCCGCTGAACGGAAAGCTTTCCAACGAAACACCGCTTGCCCAGGCAATCCTGGATAAGTCAGTCGGAAGTGTCGTTGAAGTCCCGGCTAAGATGCCTTATGAAGTTGAGATCCTCAATCTGAAATAAGCGGAAACGGTGAAAATTTAACGTAAATGATAAGCAGGAGGTCATTCCCATGAAACTACTGCTTATTTTTATTGTCCTGCTTTTTACAGCAGGCTGGGCGGGGATCACACCATATCATATGTATGATCTGAAAAAGGATACGATCAGGATCACTGTAAACGGGGAAGTGGAATCACCCGGGGAAATGGAACTGCCGCTGTATTCAAGTGTCGGGGACGCTCTGGAGCAGGCAGGTCTGCTTGAAGACGCGGATACGGAAGCTTTGAACCCTCAGATCATCCTGAAAGATCATGACGTACTGAATATCCCTGGCAGGTCAGATTCAGAAATACTGAAGGTATCGATCAATACAGGGACGATCGATCAGTTGTGTCTTTTACCCGGTATAGGTGAGAGTACAGCGCAGAAGATCATCGATTACAGGGAGACAAACGGTCTGTTCCGTACGATCGATGAGCTGACAAATGTGAAGGGAATCGGTCCGGCAAAACTGGAGAAGATCAGGGATCTGATCATCCTGTGAAAACGATCAGAGAACATGCCTTGTTCGCGGCATTCACTGTATTTGTTTTCCTCGCGTTCTGCCGGCATATTTCTGTTCCTGCTGCATTTTTACTGGGCTGCGTATGGTATGAGCGCACAAATGACAGCTCTTTTGTGTTGATAACGCTGTTATTGTTGGTATTCTGTGTTCCGGTATATCAAATAGAGGTACCGAAGATCGATTCAGGCAGAGTAACCGAGGTACACAGTTCGTATATCGTTGTCAGTAACAGACGTACCAAAGTGCTGGTCTATACTGAAGAGCAGCCGGTCCTGGATTCTGTTGTTTCATTTAAAGGTGAATTCAGGCAGATCTCTTCACATATCAGTTTCTACGGATTTGATTTTTCAGAATACTGTGCTGACCGGGGAATTTACTGGTATACGGACAGTGATCCCTCAGAACTGAAAGCATCTCACAGCATACGCGGCTGTCTGCAGAAACGAATAAGCAAAATGGATGCAGAACAGGCGGCGATCCTCAACAGGATCATATTCGGTATCCGTTCGGATGATGATGGACTGACCGGCTGGCTGAGCGATACAGGTTTTTCATTATCGGGCATGATCGCTTTTATCAATGCTGTTCTGAAAAGAATATGTGATCCGGAACAGAGGAAGCAGATCATCCGTGTCATCACGTTCATAACTGCTTTGATCTTTCATTTTCCGGTCATCTTGACAGTCCGGATCATATTCGATCTGATCTGTTCAGGACACGGCAGGGATGATCAGAGACTGGGAATGGCTCTGCTGCTGATCATGATTCTGATGCCGTTCAGTGTGAAATCAGCTTCTTTCCTGTTTCCCGTCATGTTCCGGCTTGTTTCATTTGAAGGAAAAGAACAAAAAGCTGATACGCTCTGGTATATATCATTGATGCAGACGATTCTGTATAAAAGGATCAACCCGGCTGAGATACTGCTGTTCAGGTCTCTGCGCTTCGTTTGCGGTTTCCTCTGGACTGCCGCATTGATCACAGTATTCCTGCCGTTTCTGCCGCTTACAGCCGTTATTCGTCTGATCGACCAAGCAATGCCATGTCTCAGGATATTTGATATCCACGGAAGCCTGATCGGGATGGGCCTGCCGTTTTTCCTGATCCTTTTGGCATCTCTCAGAAGATCAGGGCACTATATCCGTCTGCGTCCGATACTGTTATGGATCTGTATGGCATGCGGGCTGATACATCCGTTTGCTGAAGTTACATTTATCAATGTCGGACAGGGTGACAGTATTCTGATCAGGATGCCTTTGAACACACACAACATCATGATCGATACCGGCAAGCCTTCCTACAGTGATGAAGTTGATACGATCCTGAAGGCAAAGTCGATCCGTAAGATCCATACATTGTTCATTACCCATTCCGATACGGACCACTCGGGCAATCAGGATCATATTGCCCGGAATTATCATACGGATAAAGTCATCACGGAACACTTTGATGAAATGATGTGCGGAAGGATCCTGCTGTATGATCTGAACAGGATCGAAAATGAAGATGAAAACCAGAGTTCATTAGTGATCTATTTTGAACTGAACGGCCTGTCCTATCTGATGACGGGGGACTCCGACAAGATCACTGAAAAAACGATAGTCAATGATTACGGGAATCTGACAGCAGATATCCTGAAGGTATCGCACCATGGCAGTTCAACAGGTTCTTCAGAAGAACTGCTGGATCAGCTGAAGCCTGATCTTGCTGTGATCAGCGCCGGTTCCTATAACCTGTATCATCATCCAAGTGAACAGACACTTCAGAGGCTTCTGCAGAGACATATTCCGTATCTGAACACGAGAGAAGAAGGGGATATCACCATCATCTGTCTGCCGATGTGCAATCTGCTGGTTACGGCTTCAGGTAAATTTGCGCTGTTGTCATCATGGAGGGATAAAAATTGATATAATGATTTCATGATTTATTTACTGGATGGTACGGAAACATATCATCTCTCCGGGAAAAAGCATGAGCTTCTGAACCGGGATGATGTTCTTCCTGAAAATATTATGACGATCGACGGATCGGTAAAGGATTTTTCGCTGTCTAATGCACTGATGCACTGCAGCACTGTTTCATTGTTCAGCGAACACAGGATCGTGCTGATACAGGACCCGTATTTCCTGAATCCGTCCGTGAAGCGAGGTACTGAGAAACCTGCCGGAAAGCGGAAGAAGAAAAGCACTGTACCGGATCATGCCGAAATGCTGGAACGGTACATCAGCCAGTATAATCCTGACTGTGACCTGATCTTCTACTGCTTTGGGTTTGACGCAGACAAGCGTACGAAGGAATTCAAAGTGCTTGATCCTTGGATCAAGCAGGGACGTGTGAAGCATCTGCATTACGGCAATCCATCACCTCAGGAACTTGAGAAATGGATCAGTCAGGACCTTGCCAGGAAAGGGATCCGGATGGACGCGGAAGCCAGAAAGGAGCTGAACCTGCGCATCAACGGAAGCGCGACGCAGTTTTACAAGGCAATGGACAAGATCCTGCTATACGGTGAAAAGAATCTCACCCTGACGGATATCGAACATCTTGTTCCGGTAAACCAGGATGTCAATGTCTGGAAGATGGCAGACGGCTTCCTCTCGGGCAATACCGCACAGACTTTCCGCAGCGTATATGAAATGACTGAGATCGCGCGGAACACATATCAGAATCTTGTTATGATGCTCGCATACAGGCTGAGAACAGTCTACAACGCAGTGCGTCTGCGTGAATGCGGATATACCGACCCGCAGATCTCCGCAAGGACCGGAAGAAAATACCCGGATCTGGATATCCGGTCGGCACATGGACGTTCTTCATTCGAAATTCTCACGATGATCAGTGAACTTGCTGATCTGGAACAAGGTATAAAAAGCGGCAGAATCAATGACCGGGAAGGGTTGGAGGCGTTCCTACTGAGGAATCTGAATCAATATGCAGGCAATCAGAGAACTATATAAGATCGGCAAGGGACCGAGTTCATCACATACACTGGCACCGGAGCGTGCCTGTCTGCTGTTTGTCAAGGAATTCGGTGTGTATCCGTATTACAGAGTCCGTCTGTACGGATCGCTTTCACTGACAGGAAAAGGACACGGAACAGATACTGTTATCAAGGAAACGCTGCCCGGTGAAACGGAAGTGATCTTCTGTCTGGACTGGGATGAGGAATTTCCGAACGGATTCTACCTGGAAGCTTTGAACGAACAGAAAGAAACGGTACACTTATGGACTGTATTCTCGATCGGCGGCGGCAGTATCCAGATCAAGGAATTTCCTGTTTCCTATAACGATGAGGTATACAGTGAGAAAAGCTTTGCCGAAGTGCTGGATGTTCTGAAAAACGAACATCTGAGTATCCAGGGATACGAGTATACCCATGAACCCGGTTTGAAGGAATATCTCAAGCAGATCGTTCGTGCGGAAATACAGTGTGTTCAGAGCGGCCTTTCCAAGCGAGGATATCTGCCGGGACCGCTCAGGATGAAGCGCAGTGCGCATGAACTGTATGCTGCGGCGATCGCAGCAGACGGTGATGAGAGAAAACGCCTTCTTCTGATGGCTTATGCATATGCGGCCAATGAAGAAAACGCGGACGGGTGCACTGTCGTAACGGCTCCGACACTCGGGGCCTGCGGTGTTATCGCGTCGCTGATCTATTATTCCTATAAAAATCTGAAGATCTCCGAGGACAGACTGGCTGACGCGCTTGCTGTAGGCGGACTGTTCGGGAATCTTGTCAAAAGCAACGCTACCATATCCGGAGCGGTTGGAGGATGTCAGGCAGAAGTCGGCACAGCCGTTTCCATGGCTTCAGCAGCCTTTGCGTTCCTGGACGGTCAGACGATTGACCAGATCGAATACGCGGCTGAGATCGGTATGGAACACAACCTGGGACTGACATGTGATCCGGTCATGGGCTATGTCATGATACCGTGCATTGAACGCAACGCTGTCGGTGTATTGAGAGCGCAGGATGCTGCATTGCTGTCACGGGCAATGTCCATGATCAAGCGTCATATGATCTCGTTCGACATGGTGACGGGTACGATGAACGCCACCGGCAAGATGATACCGATCGCCCTGAAGGAAACCTCGGAAGGCGGTCTTGCGCAGGAATATATGGATTCCACCAAGGATGCTACTTAAAGAAAGCATATATGATGAAACGAAAAGAAATCGAACTGCTGGCTCCTGCCGGCAATATGGAAGCGCTGAAGGCAGCAGTCGCTGCCGGATGCAACGCAGTGTATCTGGGCGGTACACTGTTTTCTGCGCGCGCATTCGCGGGAAATTTCGATCATGAAGAGATGATCGAAGCTGTGCGTTACTGTCATGTCAGAGGTGTTTCAGTCTATGTAACGCTGAATACACTGCTCTTTGAAACGGAATTCGAAAATGCGATCAAGGAAGTACAATTCCTGTATGACCATGATGTGGACGCGCTTCTGGTGCAGGATCTGGGACTGTTCCATTACCTGAGACAGTGCTTTCCTGATCTTGGCGTTCACTGTTCCACCCAGATGCATATCCACAATCCCGCAGGTGTGCGCTATGTCGCAGATATGGGGGCGGAACGTGCTGTACTGGCCAGGGAAACACCGCTTGAGATCATTGAGGAATGCTGTAAGGAAGATATAGACATTGAAGTATTCGTGTACGGAGCGCTGTGCATCAGCTACAGCGGTCAGTGTCTGATGTCCGCTTCACTGAAGAACAGATCAGGCAACCGCGGTATGTGTGCTCAGCTGTGCCGTCTGAAATACTTTGCGGACGATATGCCGGAAGGCAAGAATAAAAACGGTGATTACCTGCTCAGCCCGAAAGATCTCAACACGCTTGAAAGGCTGCCGGAACTGCTGAATGCCGGTGTAAAGAGTCTGAAGATCGAGGGACGTATGAAACGTCCGGAATATGTCTATATCGTTACGAAAACATTCCGTGAGGCGATCGATGCCTGGTATGAGGGGAAAGAATATCATGTCAGTCCTGAACGTCTGAAACAGATGGAACTGATGTTCCACCGCGGTTTTACTGAGGGACATATATTCCATTCCGGTGTGAAAGACCGTATGAATCCCTACAGACCGAACCACCAGGGACTGGAGATCGGCAGAGTTGTCGATTATAAAAACGGGAAGGTCTGTGTCAAACTCTCCGATACACTTCACCAGCATGACGGTCTGCGTATCCTGAACACACCTGCCGATACCGGACTGACCGCAGTCAGGATCGAGAAAAACGGAAAACTGGTAAACAGTGCTGACAAGGGTGATACTGTCTGGCTTGACTGCCGCAGCAAACCCATCCCCCGTAAAGGTCAGCCGCTGCATAAGACAAGTGATACATTGCTGATAGATGAGATCGACAGGATGATCGCCGGAACTGTCAGACGTATCCCGATCGTGATCGGCTATGACGCACAGCCCGGACAGCCGTTACGGCTGTATGCGGAAGATCAGGACGGGCACACTGTCTATGCGGAAAGCGAAATGCTTTGTGAAGAAGCCAGAAAAGCAGCACTGAGTGAAGAACGTATTGAAGCGGCATTATCGAAGATCTCGGATGAACCGTATACTGCTTCGTTCGGTGAACGTTCCGTCGGTAATGTATTCCTGCCGGTTTCTGTGATCAATGAAACCAGAAGACAGCTGCTGGCGGCTATGAATGACGCAAGAGCACACAGATATGACAGAACCGGAAGAAGACCGTATCAGTGGACTGTTGAAGAGAAGGAATGCGAACATCCGCTTCTGCTCAGCTGTTCGGATGAAGCGGAAGAGCCTGACTATGACATGGAAGTAAGTGTCAGCCGGAACATCACCGATCCGGATGCTCGTCATTATCATCTCAGAAGTCCTGTCAACGAGCATGATGAGGGAACAGAACCGCTGTCATGGACGATACTGTCGTCCGTATCCGACCTGGCGCATCCCAAGGAAAATGACATCGTGGGTTATACGATGAACTGCTGCAACAGCTACGCGCTTGATTATTTACTTTCACAATCGGGTATAACAGGTGTAATATTAAGCACAGAAGTACAGAATCTGCAGATTGGAAAGATGCTGGAAGCGTTCCGTGAACGCAATGGCTTTGTTCCTTGTACGTACCGTCTTGTCTACGGACGGAGAGTACTGATGTATATCAAAGAGGGGATCCGGATTCCGGATGGAACAAAGCAGCTGCGCGATATTCACGGGAATGTATTCCCGCTCCGTCATGAGGGATCTCTGCTTGAGATCCTGGAACATGATGCATACACATCCGACAATCCGTTCTGTACCGGAAGCTGTCTGATCTTTACAAACGAAACTTCAGGGGACAGACAGGCAATTAAGGAGGAAGCATATGAAGAACTTTATCAACGAATTTAAAGCATTTGCGCTCAAGGGAAACGTCATGGATCTTGCCGTAGGCATGATGATCGGCGCTGCCTTCGGAAAGATCGTCAGCTCACTGGTCAATGACATCCTGATGCCGCTGATCGCTGCTATTTTCCGTATCGGTGATTTCACAGGTCTGAAGCTTCTGCTGATCGACAAAGGCGATGTTGAAACGAATGTATATCTGAACTACGGACAGTTCATTCAGAATATCGTCGACTTCGTGATCGTAGCATTCTGCATCTTCATGATCGTCAAGGCAGTCAACAAGCTCAGAAAGCCTGAACCGGCACCTGCTCCGGAGCCTCCGAAGAAGAGCGATGAGCTGCTTGCTCTGGAAGAGATCGTTGAGATCCTGAAAGAAAAGAAATAAGCTCCTGAAAGCATCTGAATGATGCTTTCTTTTCATTTCTCTGATATTGTTTGATTATGGAGGACTGAAATGTTCGATAACTACATTTTCGATCTGTACGCTACGCTTGTCAGTGTCAGGACCGATCAGACAAAACCGGGTCTTTGGAAGATGACGGCTGCCCGCTATGGGGAAGCTGGGGCTTTCTGGAAACCGGATGATATGCAGACAGCGTACCGCAGGATGATCAAAGAGGAAGAACAAAAACTGATCGATACGCTTGACGTCAGTTATCCGGAACCTGATCTGAAGATCGTATTCAGAAGACTGTATGAAGAAGCGCCCGGACGTGTCATCGGAGGAAGTGTCACCGACGAATGGATCGTCAAAACGATGCGGCAGTTCCGCCTGAAGAGCAGGATCAGACTCAGAAACTACCATGATACGCATGCCGTACTGCAGCGTCTGCGTGATGAAGGAAAAGGGGTATATCTGCTGACGAATGCCGAGCATGAATTCACCGCACCGGAGATCGCAGAGATGGACCTGAGTCAATACTTCGAAGAGATCCGTATATCATCCGACTATCATATGAGGAAACCCGAACCGCAGTTCCTGCTGGATATGATGAGTGACCATGGCATGGATCCGGACAGGACTGTCATGGTGGGAAATGATATCTGCAGCGATATCAAGATCGCTGATAGCTGCGGGATCAGTTCGGTATATCTCAATACATGGCATTTTGATGATGACCAAATACTTCAGCTGCTGAAGAAAGAAATCCGACATCCGGAGCGGGTCCGGATCATCCGCTCGGGAAGACTGAATAAACTATAATCAGACGATTGAGGGACCTGTTTTGTTCACAGCAGGGCCCCTTTTTGTTATAATGTTCGAGGTATCAAAAGGAGATAAGATGTTTTTAAAGCGGATTGAAATGCAGGGATTCAAGTCCTTTGCAGATAAAACTGTCATATCCTTTGAATATCCGATCACCGGAATCGTAGGACCGAACGGATGCGGAAAATCCAACATTTCCGACTCGGTCAGGTGGGTGCTTGGTGAACAGAGTGCGAGGCAGATGCGCGGTGAAAAGATGAATGACGTCATTTTTTCAGGCAGTGCGGACCGCCGTCAGCTCAACATGGCTGAAGTCACTCTTGTTTTTGATAATTCCAACCATATCCTCAACTCACAGAATGATGAACTGGAAGTTACCAGAAGACTTTACCGTGATTCAGGAGACGCGCAGTATCTGATCAACCGGAATCCCGTGCGTCTGAAAGATGTCGTGGAACTCTTCCTGGATACAGGTCTTGGCAAGGACTCCCTGAGCATCATTTCACAGGGCAATGTCATTACGTTTGCCGAAAGCAAACCGAAGGACAGAAGAGGAATCTTCGAAGAAGCTGCCGGTGTAGCAAAATACAAGAAGAGAAAGCTTGAATCTCTGAACAGACTGGAACGGACAAGGCTGAACCTTGAGCGCAGCACGGATATCCTGAACGAACTCGAAAAGCAGGTTTCCCCGCTGAAGCGTCAGGCACATAAGGCTGAGATCTACCGTGAAAAGAAAAAGCGTCTGGAAGAGATCGAGATCACTGTTCTGGTACAGGATATTCAGGAACTGAATGATAAACTCGAAGAATGCAGAAAAGCACTCTTTGATATTGAAACAAAAGCACAGATGTGTGCGACTACCATCCAGATCGGTGAAATGAAGATCCAGGATGAGCGGAAACAGAATGCCCAGCTGGAGCGTGAGATCTCCGCTCTGCAGGAAGAACTGATGCACAACATCGATTCCATTTCAGCTCTGGAAGCACGTAAAACCGAAATGGACGAGCGCCGTAAGTACATTATCGAGACCGGAAGCAGAGAACAGAAGGCCAAAGAAACAAGAGGACTGCTGGCTTCTGCCAAGGAAGAATATGAAGACCGCAAGAGCAGACTCGATGCGATCAACCGTGAGATCAATCTCGATAAGGAACGTCTGACGCAGATCGCCCAGAAACAGTTTGACCTGAACAATGAATATGAGCAGAGTGCAGGGCTCCTTCGCAATCTTCAGAACCAGAAAGTCTATCTGGACAATATGCTGAAAGATCCCCTCAGTTCTACCAGACAGGGCGGCGCTAAGTCCATCATGGATAACCGCAACGCTTTGAAGGGTATTCTGGGTGTGATCGGACAGGTGATCAAGGCAAAGCCCGGTTATGAAGAAGCGTTGTCGGAAGCTCTTGGCGGCGCGATGTACAACATCGTTACCACCGATGAATCCTGCGCAAGAGACGCGATCAGATTCCTGACACGCAACCAGAGCGGACGCGCGACGTTCCTGCCTCTGACTGTATGCCAGCCCAGATGGATCTCCAAAGATGCTGCAGTTATTGCGGAAAACACGCCTGGTTACAGAGGTCCTGCAAGTGATTTTGCGGAATATGATCCCAAGTTTGAGCCTGTAGCGGCATCTCTCCTGAGAAATGTCATGGTCGTTGAAGATATGGAAAGCGGCAATGAACTGTCATCCCTGACAGGCCGCCAGTACAAGATCGTTACGCTGAACGGTGAAGTCATTCACCGCGGCGGTTCCATGACCGGCGGCAAGACACGCCGCAGCACGACGATCGTTACTGCCCAGAAGGAAGCTGATGAAGTCAATCAGAAGATCGATGCGCAGACTGCCAGGACGGAACTGCTCAGAAAGCAGGTCCAGGCGGCTGATATGCAGAAGAGCGAGATCACGAGCCGTCTCCAGCAGCACCGTATTTCCGCTGCTTCACTTGAGCCTGTCGTTGACGCGAAGCAGGCAAAGTATGAAAAGCTCAGGAACGATCTGGCACTGCTGACACCGGACGGAACTGAAAATACGGAAGAAGATCTGCCTGAAGCAGATGAAATGGTTTCCAGACTGAATGCCGCTTATTCCAGACGTGACGAGATCACTTCGTCGATCAGGACCAAGCGTGAGCAGAGGATCCAGCTGTCACAGGAAACAGACAGAAAAGAAATGCAGCTGCGTCAGACACGCAAGGATATGCAGCGCTACCAGGATTCTTCTGCCCAGATCAGGATCGATCAGGGAAAGATCGAAACAAAGATCGAAAACGCGCTGAACAGACTGGTATCGGAATACCAGCTGACATATGAATTCGCTGCTACCAAGGTCAGTGACCTCCAGGTAGAGAACGCACGCGAAGAAGTACTGCAGCTGAGATCGGATATTGAACGTCTCGGCAACATCAACATGAACGCGCCGGAAGAATACAATGAAGTGAATGAGCGTTATGAAATGCTCAAGAAATCCATTGAAGAACTGACCCAGAGCAGGGATAAGATCCTGGCTGCCATCGATGAGATGGACAGGGTCATGATCCGCCAGTTCAAGACGATGTTCGATAAGATCAATACGGAATTCAATGACATATTCAGAAATCTTTACGGCGGCGGAAAAGCAAGACTGATCCTTGAAGATCCTACCGACATTCTGAATACAGGCATTGACATCGACGCTCAGCCTCCGGGAAAAGCAGTCCAGAACAACATGCTGTTCTCGGGCGGTGAGAAGTCACTGATCGCTCTGTGCGTCCTGTTTGCCATTCTGAAAGTCAAGCCGGTACCGCTGGTCATCCTGGATGAAGTCGAGGCTGCGCTTGACCAGAGCAATGTTGAACGTTTTGCGCAGTATCTGCATAACTATACAGACCGTACTCAGTTCATCGTTGTAACGCACAGACCAGGCACCATGCAGAACACGGATGTGCTGTACGGTGTTACCATGCAGCATCAGGGTGTCAGCCAGATGCTGAAGGTCGAATTGAAGGATGCCATGAGCATGGCACAGGAAAATGAGGAGGCTGTTTCATGAGTTTTCTGGATACCCTGAAAGCGAAATTTCAGAAAAAAGACGACAGAGCTGTATATCTGAGCGGATTCGCCAAGTCCAAAAACAAATTCGGCGATCAGCTTCAGCAGATGCAGTACAAATACAAAGGCTATATCGATGAAGACTTTCTGGAAGAACTGACGATCGTTCTCCTTGAGAGCGATGTCGGCATCGATACGGCAGACCTGATCTGTGAAGAACTCAGGAAAAAGGGACAGGAATACGGAAAGATCCCGTTCCCCTGGTGCATGAACTTCCTGATCGAAACAATGAAGAAGATCTATGAAGAATATCCTGATACGGAACCCGTATTTGCCGAAGAAGGACCGACCGTCATTCTTCTTGAAGGAGTCAACGGATCAGGTAAGACCACGACGGCAGCCAAGCTTGCTCATATGTACAAAAAGAAGGGCAAGACTGTCGCGTTTGTAGCGGCTGATACATTCCGTGCCGGAGCGATCGGCCAGCTGGCAGAGTGGGGTGAGCGTCTTGATGTTCCGTGCATCAAAGGTATCGAAAACGGCGATCCCAGTGCTGCGATCGTAGACGGATGCCGTTACGCGAAGGAAAACAATATCGATATCCTGCTGTGCGATACAGCCGGAAGACTGCAGAACAAAGCAGGCCTGATGGCAGAGCTTTCCAAGATGAACCGTGTCTGCGGGAAGGAGATCCCCGGAGCGCCGCATAACACATGGCTGGTGCTGGATGCCACAACAGGACAGAACGGTCTGTCACAGGCAAAGATATTCAATGAGGCAACAAACCTGACAGGCATCATCCTGACGAAGATGGACGGCACCGCAAAGGGCGGCATCGTCATCGCGATCAAGCATGAACTGCATCTACCGGTCAGATATATCGGTCTGGGCGAAAAGCCTACCGATCTGAGACCGTTTGACCTGGATGCCTATCTGTACAGTATTTCCGAAGGCATTGAAAATGTCAGATGATAAATTCCTGATGAACAGCCTGCTCGATTTCTACGGCACGCTGCTCACAGAAAAACAGCTTGAGATCTGCACATATTATTATTGTGAAGACCTGTCCCTGCAGGAGATCTCGGAGATCATGAACGTATCCCGTGCTGCGGTATATGATACTGTACGCAGAAGCAGGGATGAGCTGATGAAATATGAGGAAAAGCTCGGACTTGTGAAAAATTATGAGTGCCGTATTAAGCTGTATGATAAAATTAAGTTGATAACAAACGATCAGCGGATCCACGATCTGCTGGATCAGTGTTTGAATACGGAGTCAGAAGGAGGTCTATATGAGTAAGGTAATATCTGTTAATTCCGGTTCATCATCATTAAAGTTTCAGCTCTTTGACATGCCGAGCGAGACTGTACTGACATCAGGTCAGGCAGAGCGTATCGGCCAGGACATGGGCGCATTTACGATCAAGGTAAACGGCGAAAAGCATACAGAAACACTGCCGCTTCCTGATCATCAGAGAGCAGTTGACGTACTGCTGAAAGCATTGATCGACTGGAAAGTCGTTGAAAGCCTGGATGAGATCCAGGGTGCTGGTCACCGTATCGTCCAGGGCGGACCGTATTTCGATCAGTCCGTTGTTGTAACACCTGACGTTGTAGAAAAAGTTGACGAACTCTGTGAATTGGCTCCGCTTCACAATCACGCGCATCTCGTCTGCTACAAGGCATTTGTCAAAGCACTTCCGAAGATCGGACATGTATTTGTCTTCGACACAGCATTCCATCAGACAATGGGACCTGAATCCTATCTCTTCCCGGTACCTTATGACTGGTATACACAGTATAAGATCCGCAGATACGGTGCTCACGGTACATCCCACTGGTATGTCAACAGAAGAGCTGCCGAACTGATGGGCAAGGATGTCAATACACTGAACATGATCACATGCCATCTGGGCAACGGTGCTTCCGTAACTGCAATCAGAAACGGCAAGTGCATCAACACATCCATGGGTCTGACACCGCTGGGCGGCGTCATGATGGGGACAAGAAGCGGCGATATCGATCCGACCGTTGTATTCTACATGATGAAGAGACTGGAATGCACACCTGATGAAATGGATACATTCCTGAACAAGAGATCCGGTATGCTCGGCGTTTCCGGGATCTCCTCAGACGCACGTGACATCCAGGCTGCTCTGGAAGAAGGCAATGAACGCGCTAAGCTGACAGTCGAGCTTTACAGGAACCGTGCTGTCAATGTCATCGGCGGATATTACATGCAGCTGGGTCATACGGATGCAATCGTATTTACAGCCGGTCTCGGTGAAAACGATGCACATACACGTGAACGTATCCTGAAGCACATCGAAGAAGGTATGGGCCTCAGCATTGACTATGATCTGAACATGCAGATCCATGGTAAGGAATGCCTGATCTCCAAGCCGGATTCCAAGGTTGCTGTATACGTCATCCCGACAAACGAAGAACTCGTAATTGCCCGCGATACCTGCAGACTCCTGGGCCTGTAATGAATTTCTCTGATCTGCTGCTTCATGAAATTGAAGCAGCAGATATTATTACAATCTATCGTCATGTACATCCGGACTGTGACGCTGTCGGCTCGCAGTTCGGATTATTCAACTGGCTGAAAGAAAACTGGCCTGAAAAGCAGGTTTATGCACTTGGTCATGAAACATGCACACAGGGGCACTGGCCGGATCCGGACACAGTCAGTGATGAGACGATCAGAAACAGTCTTGCGATCGTACTCGATACAGCCAATACAGCAAGGATCGATGATGAAAGGGCAATGACAGCCTTAAAAGTGATCAAGATCGATCATCATCCAAACAGGGAACCGTTCGGTGATATCCAGATGGTTTCGGACAGTTCTGCCGCCACGTGTGAGATACTTACAGAACTGCTGAAAGGAACAGCGTATCCGCTCAGCAGCACTTCTGCCAGATATTTCTATGCAGGTATACTGACAGACACACTGTGTTTCAGAACAAGCAATACAACAGCGCACACATTGAAGATGGCTGCTGTACTGGCGGAACATGAATTTTCGATCCCGGAACTCAACAGGGAACTGTTTGACAGGACGATCAGTGAATTTGAATTCGCCAGCTATCTGCGTTCTGCGGTGCAGTTTACCGAACAAAGGAATATGGGATATGTCATTCTTTCACAGGATGAACTGAACAGATTCCGTCTGAAAGGTTCAGAGGCAAGGAATTATATCGATGAGATCGGTCATATTACCGAACTGGAAGTATGGTGTGTCTTTACAGAGCGCATCAGCGAGAAGGGGATCTACGACGGATCCCTCCGTTCAAAGCATGTATCTGTGAATGATATTGCTGAGAGATTTCACGGCGGAGGACATAAAAACGCTTCCGGTGTAAAAGATTTGACTCAAATTGATTTAAAAGATATAATTCAGCAGTTGAAATCAAAAGCTGAAGGTACTGTTTGATATTCAATTTTCAAGTATTGAATGCATTAGATGTTTACTGTATGATAGTGGTCACGGAGGTTAAATTATGGAAACATTGAACAAAAAAGGTATTGCTGAGATTATTGCTGAAAAGCATGACCTTACAAAGAAAGAAGCAGCAGAAATCGTTGAACTGGTTTTTGATACGATTACAGATACTCTGAAAGAAGGCGGCAAAGTCGAGATCACAGGTTTCGGCAAATTTGAAGTCAAGACACGTGCTTCCAGAATCGGCATCAACCCTCAGACTAAGGAATCCATCGAAATCCCTTCATCCAAACTGCCGGGATTCAAAGCTTCCAAGAGCCTGAAAGAAGAAATCAAATAAGTTCTTCGCTGAAATTTATAAGCAAAGACCACACGGATCATTCACGGTCCCTGTGGTCTTTTTTGTTTGTTTACCTGATATGATTCTGCAGCTGTAGATCCGAAATATTATGTTTTTCGGTGATATTCATGTTTCAGCGGACTCCATTATTTATGATTCATAAATGACAATGCTTACATTTTGCGGATCCGTGGATCCGGTCAGTTTTGACTATTGGTTATAAATTCGTAAAAAACACACAAATAATGCATAATTATCGCCTTTTTTAATCATGTGTTTCAATGGTGAGATGGCTGATGAACGATAAATAATCGAGATTTGTGATTCCGAAAGCCGATGCTATTTTTTGGGTACAAGGAGATCCGGAGAAGAGTCTGAAGGGGATGTCACGAGGAGACATAACAGAAGTTCTTCTGACGGATAAAAGGAGAAAGGGAATCCAATATGACAAACTTGATTATCATTAACATCGTCATATGGCTGATCATGCTGGGAATGCTTGGCTTTACCAAGTACAGTTTCGGCGGAATCGCCATGTTCATCGTCCTGCTGCTCGTACTGACAGGATGCGTTGACCCCAAAACAGCACTCGCAAAATTCGCTGACCAGAATATCATCATGATGCCTGGCCTGATGATGGTAGCTGCCGGCTTCAGTAAAACAAAGCTGATCAAGAACATCGGAAATGTTCTTTACAAGGTTTCCGGCGGAAGCTTTGAAAAGTGCATAGCGATCTTCATGGTCATCCTGTTCTTCATGGGTCTCATCCTCGGAGCAGCCCTGACACGTCTGGCTATCGTTTATCCTCTGATTCTGGAAGTCTGTGAAAAATTCGGAAAGAGTCCTTCAAAGGCAATGTTCCCGCTGGCTGCTCTCATGCTGAGTGACCAGACATCGATCCCGCTGGGTTCCGGCGCAGTTGCATATGTCAGACTGAACGGCTTCCTCGAGAGTGCAGGCTACACATTCGGCGATACATTCGGAGTCTGGGATCCATTTATCGCACGTGCTCCGATCTGTGTCATCATGCTGCTGTACTTTGTATTCTTCAGCATGAAGCTCTCACCGGAAACTCCGCCTGTTGAGATCAAAGGCCTCAACATGAAGCAGAGAAAAGCAGCGCGTGAATTAACTCCGTTCCAGGATAAGATGGCGATCGTGATCTTCATCGTAATGACAGCTCTCCTGATCTCGGCAGACAAGATCGGTCTTGCCCAGTGGGAGATCACAACAGCATGCGCTGTCCTGATGTACTTCACCGGCGTCAACACAGTTAAGGAATCACATGACGCGATCCCGATCTCACTGATGATGCTGCTGGTTGGCGCATATGTTATGAGTGAAGCATTTGTTCAGACAGGAACAGGTATGTTCATCGGTCAGAAGATCGCTGCTATGCTTGGTGATCATCCGAATACATTCGTTCTGTACTTCATGTTCTGCCTGATCGTTATCATCCTGACACAGTTCATGAACAACGGCGCAACCGCAAACCTCTTCTTCCCGACAGCAACTCCGATCATGCCTCTGGTCATGGAATCCGGCGGCTACGATCTGAAATCCATGTTCAAGCAGGGTATTATCCCGGCAGTTCTTAAACTTGTAACAATGATCCTGTGGACATCCTACATGTTCCCGGCATTCAAATAATTAAACAGAAAGGATTGCATTTATGGAAAACAAAATTATTACCTGGAATGGTGAAGACGGTCTGAAGTGGACAGCAGTTGTCGGTATTGACAATGAGCAGCCCTGTATCGTTGAACTCAGCTACGAAACAAACGGTGAAAAGAGAGTCCTGGCTGAAAAGCTTCATCCTCAGTTCAAGATCGTTACAGGTGTTCGTACAAAGATCAACCCGCAGAGAGAAAAAGGCCTGGCTCCCGGTGAAGAACTGGATTATCAGTGGGATACATATTCTGATGATCCTATGAGCCGCAAAAATGAAGTTTCAGAAGGCAACAGCAGTTTCAAGACAACTGAATTCACATATGAGAAGTCCGGAAACAGACAGACTGTTACATTCAACGGATTCACATGCCATAAATTCGCAGGCGGATTCGCTCTGAACTTCTTTGAAGGAACAAACCTGATCCGCGCTGAGGCAGTCGCTTCTACAGAAGAAGACGGCGTATGCTATCTGTATCACGGAGGCTTCGACGGCTTTAAGAAAGACAAGCTCTACTATGTCACTCCGAAGAAGAGAGAAGTCATCGAGAATCCTGCTCCGCGTACAAACAGCGGACCGGACCGTGACAGACAGAGAGTACAGGCTAGAGGCCGTGTTCTGACACTGCAGCAGGCGAACGGTGCAGTTGCTGTTATGCCTAACCCGCACAGATTCATCTGGGGCGGTCAGACAGAAAACAACGTCGGATATAACTACTATATTCTTTCAAAAGACTGGAAGACTGTTGCGATCGGTGTACGCCAGAATAAGGAACAGGAACACTTCAATGTACGCTGGCCGCTCTACAACGCAAAACCCGGTACAGTTCAGAAGATGAACTTCTTCCTGGTCGTTAACAGCGAAGGCATCTATTCATGCCGCAATATGGCAATGAAGTATACAAACCACGACCATCTCAGAAAGCTCAATGGCTATCAGAGACTCGGATCTCATATGCATATTGCATCCCAGGCAGCATTCGCACGTGACTACCGCAAGCAGAGGCCTTGGGAACTGGCTCTCAAGGAAGTCGGATTCGATATCTTCTCACCGTGTGATTTCTGGGCTGAAGGCAGAAACGACGACAACAAAGAAGGCAGAAAGGCTGACCTCGAACGTTACAATCTCGAATCAACATATGTGTCCACACCTGACTTCCTGCTCGTTACAGGCGAAGAGATCGCTGTCATGGGCAAGGACAAGGCTAAGCAGCTGATCCCGTTCCACTTCATGGTATGGCCTTCCCATCATATGCTTTATTCCAGATGGAGAGACGATGACCAGGAATTTGCTGAGAAGCTGCCTGATGGAAGAACATATTACCATCTGAAGTCCGCTGCCGATGTTATTAAGATGTGCGAACTGGAAGACTGTTTCATCCAGATGCCGCATCCGGATACAAAGGCAAACGACGGCCTGCCGTATGACTCCAAAGAGACTAACTGGCAGACATCCGAAAGATGGATCGGCTGCGGCGCAAGAATGCTGCCGGCAGACAACTCTGTCAAAACTATGTTCTCCGGCCGTACAGACAGAGTCTGGAACGATCTGAACAACTGGTATGACAGACCGATCTACATGATGAGTGAGCTCGATACCTATACGAAGGTTGAAGAATGCGAAGAAGACTGGGAACAGTATCCGATGATCAACTGCACATATGTTGAACTGGATCATATTCCTTCATCCGAGAACTGGCAGGAGCTTGTAGATGCTCTGCGTCAGGGCAGGCATTTCTACTCAACAGGTGAGATCCTGATCGAAAAGAGCAAGATCGATGACGGTCATGCTGAAGCAGAATTCAGCTGGACATTCCCGCTGACAGAAGCTGAACTGGTATACTCTGACGGAAAGAACGTTAACAGTGTCATCATTCCGCTGGAAGATACAACGTCTTACGGAAGAAAAACAGTTTCATTCGACTTCCCGAAGGGAATGAAGTGGGCTCGTCTCCTCGCAACAGATATCGCAGGCAACTCCGCATTCGGCATGCCGGTACACCTCAGGAAATAATCCGTTATTAATTGAAGTACCTCCTTTGAAACGAAAGACTGTCCGACCGGGCAGTCTTTTAATTTACACATTGAAATAATGGTTACGGGATCGAAGATTTCCGTAGTTTCTTTAAATACATAAAACCAGGGACGGATCATATAAAAATCCATTTCTTTCGAAATGGATCAGAGTGTTTTTGCTTTGATAATATCCGGAAGTTTGACATCAGGATGATGGTATTTAGGCCGCCGGGAAGAAGCTTTCGGTGTTTCCATGAAGATTGCTTCGACAGGACACCAATGGAAACAAGCCAGGCATGTCAGACACTGATTGCCGATCTCGGCATGACCGTCTTTCAGTTCGATGTTGTTCATAGGACAGACTCGTACGCATGTTCCGCATCCAATGCATGTTTCATCAGCCTTTATGCCGCGCAGATTTGCAGGGCCGGCTTCAAGAATGGAGGGCTCAGGTGTTTCTCCTTCGATCTCCTGAACAACACGGTTTTCTATATCCGGAATGATCTTCCGGATGTTGTCTTTCTGATCCCTCAAAAGCTCAGCATCGACTTCAGGCGGGTTCATGACGCTGTTGCCTGGCATGCGTATTTTGCAGGCATAGGACAGCTTTTGACCAAGTGATTCCAGCAGAGCTTTCATGCGAAGCGTGCAGGCACCCGGACTTCCACGGAAAGTGGCAATTGAGAAAATATAGCTGTCTTCCGGAAATCTGATTCTTTTGATCGTATCCCGGAAGAGCCATGGCATATCAGCATGATATATGGGAAACAGGAACCCAATGACATTATCTTCAGGATCGATCACCGGTACATCCTTCAATGCACTGACAGATACAATGCTGCAGTTCTCTTCAAGCATTTCCTTCATGTATTTTGCGGTAGTCAGTGTGTTTCCGGTCGCAGAGAAATAATAAAGTATCATAACTGTTTCCTATCTTCAGCATCGAACAGATCGGATGAACTGCCGGCATCAGCAGAACAAATTTTCTTTGACAACAGGCAACGTGAAATCTTTTTTTGCATCTTTAACTATGTAGGTAAAGTATCTTTGCTTTTTTGACCTGTGTCATGAATAACGATCCGAAATTGTGAATACTATATTCAACTCTAAAGTAAATGTAACACATTTTTTTAACAAATATGGATTAAATATCATAAGGATCAGCCAAAACCTTTATATTCAAAATATACTTTATCTGAGTGAAATACATGCAAACGTATCTGATCAGTACAAGTCAGCTGTTAATTCAAAACATCTTCCAAAAGTAATCAGATTGACATGCATTTCTGTATTCATTATAATTAGTGAACGAAAGGTCACTAAAGTATAAGATCATGGCAAACGATACAAAAGAAAGAATACTTTCTGCAGCATTAGAACTGTTTTCACAGAAAGGATACGCAGGAACCAATATCCGTGAACTGAGTGCATCCCTGGGACTCGTCAAGTCTGGGGTATATAAGCATTATGACAGCAAGGAAGCGATATGGAATGCTTTGCTGGATGAGATGATCGCATATTACGGGGAACGCTTCGGATCAGCGAAACATCTCCCGCCCATACCGGATTCACTGGAAGGATTGACTGAAATGACATTGCAGATGGTCAATGTTACCATCCATGATGAAAAGATCATTATGACGCGCAAGGTGCTTACGCTTGAACAGTACCGTGATAAACGGGCATGTGAACTTGCAACAAAGCACTTCCTGACAGGCTTGACGGAAATGTTTACATATGTATTCGAAGGGATGATGGAGAAGGGGCTGATCATCAAGGATGATCCGCATATGATCGCATTTTCATATACCGCACCGATCTCTGCATTGATCCATCTGTGTGACCGTGAACCAGAAAAAACCGGTGAAGCGATCGCTCAGATCGAAGCATTCAGCAGGCATTTCTGCAGGATATACGGTGCCTGATGTATATGGAAAATGATGAATCAAACCGTATTATTACGGCATTGAAGCTGTAATCAGAAATCAGAAAATATACTGATGTTATTTCAGTTGCAGTATAGACAATTGAACGAGTGAAATAAAAATACTCTGAAGAGGAAATATATCAATATGAGATGTTATCGATGCGGTGCAGTGATGAATGATGATGCCGGAGTCTGCCCGGAGTGCGGTTTTATTCTGAATTCTCCGGCAGAGATCCATATGTTTGAAGAAATGAATGAAATACGTATCTATGACGAAGAACAGAACATCCTCTGGTCCGGTGACGGAAACGGTACTGCATATATTGACGCACCGGAAAAAAGGAAGATCAGGATATGCTGGGGTACTTTGACCGATCATGAGATCGTGATCAGTGTCCGGAATGGGGAAGCATACCGTTTTGAGCAGAGGTATTCAAAGATAGCGAAAAGACTGGAAGATGCCCAGCTCGTGAAAACAAGAACGATACCTAAGAGAAGCAAAACGGGTTAGGGTCTGCAGATATGATCCTGAACCGAAAAATGAAGAATCAACAAAGAAAAATAATGGAGAACATTTATGCTGAAAATCGAACATCTGACAAAACGTTATGGAGATAAAACTGCTGTTGACGATCTGTCCCTGCATATACAGCCCGGTGAGATCTATGGTTTTATCGGACACAATGGTGCCGGTAAGACAACAACGCTCAAAAGTTGTGCAGGCATCCTTCAGTTTGATGAAGGAGAGATCATGATCAATGGCAGTTCGATCAAAAAGGATCCGATAAAATGCAAGAAGGATCTGGCATATATTCCCGATAATCCTGATCTGTATGAATATATGAGCGGGATAAGATATCTGAACTTTATTGCGGATATCTTTGAAATCCCTGCCGATATACGTCAGGAGAAGATACGTCGGTATGCAGACCTGTTTGAACTGACCAAAGACCTTGCCCAGCCTGTTGCAGCGTATTCCCATGGAATGAAGCAGAAGCTGGCTGTGATCTCAGCATGGATCCATTCTCCAAAACTGATCATGATGGACGAACCTTTTGTCGGTCTTGACCCTAAAGCTTCACATCTGCTGAAGGAAATGATGCGTGAACACTGTGATGCAGGCGGAGCAATCTTCTTTTCGACACATGTACTGGAAGTGGCCGAAAAGCTCTGTGATAAGGTTGCGATCATCAAGCAGGGGCGTCTCATCAGAACGGGCTCGATGGAAGAAGTCAAAGGCGATGACAGTCTGGAAGAAGTATTCCTCGAACTGGAGGACTGACCGATGCTGAAAGTGTTAGTCAAAAAGCAGATCACTGAGGTGTTCCGGAATTATTTATACAATCCGAAGAAAAACACCATTCGTTCAAAAGGGGAGATCGCGACATATCTGACGTTATTCATTCTACTCATAGTCGGCGTTCTTGGCGGAATGTTTACAATGATGGCATACGCGTTCTGCGGTATTCTATATGAGATGGGCATGGGATGGCTGTATTTTCTGATCATGAGCGGTACTGCAGTTGCCCTGGGTGCTTTCGGAAGTGTGTTTAATACCTATTCCAGCCTGTACATGGCCAAGGATAATGATCTGCTGTTATCCCTTCCGATCCCAACAGGAACGATCATGACTGCTCGTCTGATCAATGTCTATCTGCTGGGAACGATGTATGCTTCAACAGCACTGATACCGATGCTTGCCGTTTACTGGATCGTGACAGGACTCACACCGGCAAAACTGATCTGCGGGATCCTGCTTTATCTGATCGTAACAGTCATCATACTGATGCTGTCGTGTATGCTGGGCTGGATCGTTGCAAAGATCAGTATGCGTCTGAAAGGCAGAAGTTATATTACAGTACTTGCTTCACTTGCGTTTATCGGCGGCTACTATTTCTTCTATTTCAAAGTAAATGATTATATCAATGCGATCCTCGAAAATGCAGGCACCTATGGTGAGAATATCAAAGGGAATGCTTATCTGCTGTACCTCTTTGGAAATATCGGAACCGGTGACTGGGCTGCAGCAGGCATCTTTACTGTGGGAACGGCGATCCTTGCCGGGCTGCTTTGGACGTTGATGCAGAGAAGCTTCCTGAAGATCGCGGCTGCAGGAGGAAGCTTTGGGAAGAAGGTATATACAGAGAAAACGGTCAGCCAGAAAAGCATATTCAATGCGCTGCTTGGCAAAGAAATTGCCAGGTTTACATCCAGTTCAAACTATATGCTGAACTGCGGACTGGGGATCGTGATGCTGCCGGTATTCGGAATCTATCTGCTGATCAAAGGCGGAGAGATGTATCAGACTTTAAATACTGTATTTTCTGTCATACCCGGCAGTATGCTGATCATATTCTGTACGGCGTTCTGTACATTGTCTTCCATGAATACCATCGCTGCTCCGTCTGTATCTCTTGAAGGTAAAAATATCTGGGTCCTGCAGTCTCTTCCTGTTTCCGGCAGGCAGATATTGAGATCGAAAGCATTGCTTCATATGATACTGACAATGATACCGCTGCTGTTCTGCCTGATATGTGCACAGACAGTTATAACCGCTTCTGCAGCAGAAAGGATAATGCTTTGTGTCCTGCCGGTCACATTCGTATTCTTTACAGCGACAGCAGGCACTGTGCTTGGTACATCGATGCCTCAGATGAACTGGACCAGTGAGATATCACCGATCAAACAAAGTATAGCAGTTGTGATCACAATGTTCGGAGGATTTATCTTCAATGCGGTCTTTGCGGCTGTTTACATGATCGCCGGTCATCAGATCGGTACGGCAGTTTATCTGCTGCTTTGGAGCATCCTCTATTCAGCTGCAGGATATGTTCTGCTGAAATGGCTCGATACAAAAGGCGCAGCAGCATTTGCGGCACTTTAGTTTACTTGAGCAGCGGGAAGGGGATATCACTATAAAGGAGTTAACGAATGAAAAATCAATATATTGCTTATTGCGGTCTTAATTGTGAGACATGCGAAGCCAGGATCGCTACGATCAATAACGATGACTTACTCAGGAAAAATGTTGCCGAATCATGGTCAAAACTGAATGCTGTCGAGATCACGCCTGAAATGATCAACTGCACAGGCTGCAGGATGAACGGCCCTAAAACACCATTCTGTGAATCATTATGTCCGATCCGTCAGTGCGCACTCAAAAAGGGTATTCAGACATGCGGTGAATGCCCTGATGTGAAAACATGTGAGAAAGCACAAATGATCCTCGGCACCAGTGACGAAGCCCGTCGGAACCTGGGCCTTTGATCTGCTTGTCAGGCAGATGTCCGGACCGTACTGTACTGCGGTATTTCACCGGAGATGATCAAAATCAGCTTTACTCCCGGCAGATGGTATACACCGAAGCCGGGAGTTATCTTTTGGTTTGTTCGGGAAGTGTGAAAAATGAAATCTGCTGCTGTATAATTCTGTATAGGAAAAACAGCAGCTCTGCAACGTTATAAAATATGATTCGTGAAATATTCATCGATTATAACTGCTCAGATTTAGTACGGGAGGTCTTTAAATATGGAATATACCAATGAACAGATACGTGCTGCATATGCGCTGAATCTATGTACTGTTTCCGTATCCCAAATCATTGATTATGCTGATGTGAATATCATGGAACAGGAGTATGAAGCGATCCTGAATAATCTGAATCTGGAACAGTTTCCGAAGGATGAAGCACTCCTGAATATACTGAAACAGATCCTTGATACGATCACATCTTTCCGGATCAATGAGGAAGATAAGAACCTTGTTGAAAAAGAATATCAGCAGAAGGTAAAGAATGGTATCTGGGAAGCCGTTCCGAGCATTGGAATGATCATTGGAGGTGTTACTCCGCTTACAATATCTCTTTCACTTGTTGCACAGATCGGAATCAGCTATATGAATTACCGCCGGTCAAAGGCAGAACGTGAGATCGAAGTGGATAAGGCATGTCTGAAGCTCGACAATGCGGCACTGGAGCAGTTCAACGCGCTCAGAAGGAACTTGTTTGATACGGCATGGCGTTTGTCAGACAGATATGGTTTTTCTGACGAACTGAGACTGAGTGAAAAGCAGATCCATCAGTTCAACATGATCCTTATGGACAGTGATCCTGTAAGGAAATTTGAACGTCTCGATATGATCAAGGATGATTTCATGGCATATCCGCCGTTCTGGTATTACTACGGAAATACGGCAGATACCATTGCGGACTCACCGGTCATGATCAATCTCGGAACAAGGGATAAATACCGGAATACAGCTATGGAAGCGTTCAGGCAGTTCCGTGAGGTGAACAAGTACAGTCTTTTGAGACAGGACTGCATCGCCTCGGCAAATGCACTGGAACTTGCTGATCTTCTGGATCAGAAGAATGATGTGCCTGAGATCAGTGACCTGGTCGGTGAAGCTGTGAGGTATTCAGGAAAAGAAAATGATATTCTGCAGCTTGCTGCGATGGAATACCTGAATATCGGAATGCAGGAAGAAGCAGAGAAGATACTGAGACAGCTGGTCAATGAACAGTACAATACCATAATGAATGCCCAGCTGCTGAGCGGTGTCTATATCAATGCTGTACGTAAAACCGGTTCGGTTGAAGCAAAGCAGAACTATCGTATCCTTGCTTCAAGAGTCGGTCTCAACAAGCTTTTCCCGATGCCTCAGAATAACGACGCAGAACAGGAAATGCTTGAAGAGAAGTTCACAAATGAACAGAAGAAACTGCTGACCATGAAATACAGGATCGTTTTTGATGAATTGGCAGACAGGTATGCTGAGAAGTTTAAGAATATTATTCCTGCGCCAAGCACCAAAAATCCTGATCTTCAGAAACGTGAACAGATCTTCCGTGTGTTTTCTGATCCGGGTAAAGCTGAACAATATATAGCAGTTTTGCGTGATGCAGGGATCCCGTTCCGTATCATTGACCTGCTGAATGATATAATTGAAGACTGCGGTACGATATCCTTTATCGGTGATGCAGTCATGGACAGACTTTACAAGGATATCGAAAAGGCTATCTTCGCACACCAGGAATACTTTGCCCAGATGCAGAAAAAACTCAATGATGGTTCTTTTGAAAAAACTGACATGGAACAGCTTCTGGATCTTGATCTGATGGCATTTACATCGGAACTGTATAAGGACCTTGGACAGGAAACGATCAAATATGTTGAAACAAGAGAAGAACTCCTTGATTTTTCCATTGCGGATATCAATTTGATGGAGTTCTGCCGCCAGCATAATTTAAGTGATCCGACGCTCAGGATCGGAAAAGACGGCAATGAACTGAGAGTTCCATCAGTTCCGAAAAAACGAAGACTGGAATATGCGCTGCTCGGCAGTGAAGCGATCGATGCTTCAAACCAGAATGCAAATTCGACTGAAATGCTGATGATCATCAAAGAACAGATCCCGAAGATCCTGAAACCAGACAGCGGTTCAAAGTTCTTTATGCGCGATGATTCAAAACTTGACAGATACTTCAATAAAGTCTACCTGCTCAAAAAGGATCCGGCATTAAGGACACATACACTTGCGATCCTTGACGGAACCGGTGCCACCATCAGTGACCTGATCTTTACAACGCACGGCATCGTTACGGTAAGAGGACAGATCGTCAGAAAGATGATCCCGTATCATGATATTGAATGGTCAGAAGGGATCAATAAGGAACTTGTGATCGACGGATGGTATATCAATGATGATGTCGATATGGATGCCTTATACGCACTGATCAAACAGCTGAGCGAGAGGGCGGAACGGCTTCCTGAACTGAATGAAACAAGATTCGGTATCCCGCAGTAAATCAATGTTGCGTACAACGTAAAAAGATGGCCTTCTTTGAGCCATCTTTTCAGTTGAAGGGGATTGTGTACGTTTCAGCTGCGATCAGCGGTTTACACGTGCTCCTGCACCGCCCATGATCGCTTCTACTTCTTTCTTGGAAGCCATGGATGTGTCGCCAGGTGTTGTCATTGCGAGTGCACCGTGAGCTGCGCCATAGTTGACTGCTGTTTCAGCATCGCAGCCGCTCATCAGTCCGTATACGAGACCTGAAGCGAAGGAGTCGCCACCGCCTACACGGTCAAGGATCTCAAGGTTGTCATAGCTCTTGGACATGTAGATCTCGCCATCAGCATAGACCATAGCTTTCCAGTCGTTGACTGTAGCTGTCTTGACCGTACGCAGTGTTGTAGCAACGACTTTCCAGTTCGGATATACTTTGACAGCTTCGTTCAGCATCTTCTTATATCCATCAAGGTTCAGTTCTTTCAGGTTCTCATCGTTGCCTTCGATCTCGAAACCCAGGCATGCTGTGAAGTCTTCTTCGTTGCCGATCATGACATCGACATACTTAGCGATCTCACGGTTGACCTGCTGTGCTTTTTCCTTGCCGCCGATTGCAGACCACATGGAAGGACGGTAGTTCAGGTCATAGGAAACGATCGTTCCGTATTTCTTGGCAGTCTTGATTGCTTCAATAACTGTTTCGGAAGCTGTCTCTGACAGTGCGGCGTAGATTCCGCCTGTATGGAGCCAACGGACACCCAGTGTACCGAAGATGTATTCGAAGTCGAAGTCTTCAGCTGTTGCCTTGGAAATAGCTGTATTAGCTCTGTCTGAGCATCCTACAGCACCGCGGATACCGAATCCGCGTTCTGTAAAGTTGATACCGTTACGGCATACTCTGCCGATTCCGTCAGTTGTCATCCATTTAATGAGGGAAGTATCAACGCCACCCTGGCAGATGAAATCTTCCATCAGTCTGCCGACTTCGTTGTCAGCAAACGCAGTGATCGTTGCGGTTTTCAGTCCGAAGCATTTTCTGAGACCTCTTACAACGTTGTACTCACCGCCGCCTTCCCAGGCTCTGAATGAACGTGCTGTACGGATTCTGCCTTCACCCGGATCGAGTCTCAGCATGATTTCGCCAAGGCTTACTGCATCATAGGTGTAGGTTCCTTCTGGTTTTAATTCGATCTTCATAATTACCTCTCTTCTTTCTGATTGTTTTTGTTCATCTGAAATTCCGAATGTTTCATTTGACCAAGACTTAAGATGTCTGTAATAAGTGATCACTGTGTGATCTGAATTATGCTCAGATACCTCCGCAAACAATCTTTTTCTAAATTATAGCATGAGGCTAAAATTAGATAATGTTTATTTCAGACTAAAATATGGCTAAACCATACACATGATATATACTGTCAGCAGGATAATATTCGTACAGACAAAATGATATACAGTACGTAATCTATGCCCGGCAGAAGGGGAGTGGCAGACATACCAGACCGTACCTGCCCGGCAGGAAATCGAATGATCCTGTTTCGCTCAGCTTCATAGTTCGTTGTTATAAATAAAATGAATTTAAGTAAATAACAAAACAATTAAAAATGAATGTCAGAAGAATATAAAATCAAATGCATGATCATAGGAAAATGATTAACAGACAATACATAAAGAAACATCAATATTATATAATTACTTCGCATAATGTATGTTATGCGAATTTTATTTTTGCCGATATAGGGGGTGTATTTCCCCTGTACAGAAACATTTATAAAAATACGTATTATCTTATTCCTGATTTGAATATAAATACTTTAAACAGATATTTACTTTATTTATTGATCACGTAGAAATGCCCGGTTCAGCCTGTAATGCCTTATGCAGTATGATACGTACTGTTGTGTTCTCGGAACTGTACTGTACTGTACATCACTCATATTTTTCTGCAGCTGAGCAATACTCTATTACACATGGTTCATATACTTTATCTGTACAGTCTTCCAGTATGTTCACACGTGATATACAGGACATTTCATTCAGTCTTCTGATCTATTGTGTGTCAGATGTTCATATTATTACGCTGTATGGTAGATCATCATTTCATGACAGGAACAGTTACAATTAACATCCTTCTTCTAATTTCGTTTGTTAAATATATCACAAGTTAATGCTATGCCTGCTATATTTATCTGTAAATTGGTTTTTTGTATATGAAGATGATGTTGATTGAACTGATTTTTAGCGAAAGTGATCTGATCAGTCAGGTGCATTTCAATTATTGATTGATTACTCAGCACACCCCCCTTCTGTTTTGAAGAAAACAATAAAAACGCCTGAAGATCAGGCGCATAAAGTATGAATCGATGACTGTATATCAGATCAAAAGATCCGGATATGCTGTTAGTCCTTGTTTTTAGCCAGTGAACGGTGTGACTGGTTCCTGGATATCAGTTCATGCAGCGGTTCATCCGGGAAAGTGATCAGACCGCCCTTTCCGTCTGCGAGCTTCAGAATGTCTTCAGCGTCCTCAAAATAGACGTCCGGATCTGTTTCTGCAGCAAATTTATAAGGAATGACGTACAGAGGGATCTTGTATTCCCTGGGATCATCCTTAGCAGCCGTTTCTACATGCGGCATCAGCATAGCGATATCCACCTCATCCTGGCGGTCATAGAGCTGTATGAACGGGATAAAGATGAATGATACATCATCATCCAGTTCTTCTTCAGCACTCTCTTTATTCATTCTTTTGGCGAGAAAGCCTGATGCAAAGCCTTCTCCGCAGCAAATAGCGATTCTCAGCATAATACCTCTTTTCCAGTCAGATCAGGCAATATTGACCGGTTTCTGACGCATTGATTATACAGAACATGTGTGCCTGTTTTCAATGATAAGCTTAACTGAAATAGTTCAGAAAAACGATGTCCATCAATGATGAACACCGTTTTGTACGTAAATTATGATCAATAACAATGTTATTGTATAATATTTGAAGTCAATTGGACATTTATGTCAGATAATGAAGACTGAGCGCGATCAGTACCTGACCGATGTAATACAGTGAAAGATTGGTAATACGCAGTGAAAACTTCGTTGTTTTTCCGAATGTATTGAAGATCAGAACGATATCACTGAGCGTAAAGAACACTGCCCCTACCGCATACATGATCCTGAATGCATCAGGTGCTGCCAGGGCGTTGCTGATGGCAATGCATGTCATGATGATGACTGCGCCGAGATAAAATACGCCGAATACCTTATAGGCAATGTTCACTTCCATTGTATTGAAGATATATGCCAGAAGCGCTGCTGCTATCACTGCGCCGATCAGTGTAGGGACCAGCAGTCCGCTGCTCAGCGGTATGATCGCCTTCAGATAGAGGATATGACCGATCAGAAATGCCAGGATACCTGTCAGAAAGATCTTTTTTCCGTTTTCGGGATAGACAAATCTCAGATTCAGCAGGATATCCCCTGCCATACCGAATAACAGTCCGGCGACAATAGTTTTGACCAGGGAATGATCGCCGTACTTGATCCATGCCAGTTCACCGACCATGACAAACATGAATGAAGCAAGTCCTTTGAGGAATACTGCGTTTTTATAATTCTCTTCATGTTCGGTTTTGATAAAGAGCGCCTGTATGATGCATCCGGCTATGATCAGCAGATAGTTAACAAACATGATTGAAACCTCCGTCATAAAAACACAGCCTTGTCTGTGATATTACGGCTGTGTTTTTATTTAATTATTTGTCTTCTTCTTTGACTGTCGGTGAATCAACAGCGTTCTTCTTGACGCTCTCGATACCGTTGAGGCAGCTCTTGAGAGCTTTGTAGCCTTCGCTGGAGCCGATGTTCTGTCCGTTCTTTGCCTTCAGGCGGAAACGGAATTCACCCTTCTTGTCTGTATAAACTTCGAACTTAGGGCATTTCTCAACAGCGTAGCCTTCTTTTGTCTGATCTTCGACCGGAGCGATCGGAGCATTCTTTTTAACGCTCTCAATACCGTTCAGGCATGATTTTTCAGAAGCATATACTTCAGATGAAAGGATGATTTCTCCGTTGCCGGCTTTCAGATTGAATTTAATACCGGTTTTGGTCTGTTTAACAGAAAATTTTCCCATGATGATTTACCTCCGATAATGGTTTCTTGATTTCATTATAATTGATTATTGTCAATTTTGTGAAACTTTGCGTGAAACTTTTCAAGAGCCCGGCAAACATTATGAAAACAGACAGCATTTCCCCCTTAAAACACCGTCTGTTATTTTTCTTTTTTATCGTCATCTTTCCGGAATGAGATCTGCGGCAGATCCGATTCCATATTGCCCGGATGAAAACCGGCATACGCATCGAACAGCTGCCTGTTCTGTACATGCGTATAGATCTCAGTCGTCCGGATATCGCTGTGCCCCAGCATTTCCTGGATGCTGCGCAGATCTGCACCGCCCTGCAGCAGATGTGTTGCATAGCTGTGACGCAGCTTGTGCGGTGTCAGATGTTTCCGGATATCCGCTTTAACACACTGCTCATTCAGCAGAAGTTCAACGGAACGTACGGTAACTTTTCTGCCGAACCGATTGATAAAAAACAGATTTGTCTTCTTTTCCAGGTATACGGGACGTACGATGTTTTTCCATTTCTTCAGGATATCCATTGCCCCGTCGGGGATCGGTACCAGCCGTTCCTTGCTGCCCTTCCCCAGCACCCTGACAAAGCCTGTTTCCAGGTTGACGCGGTTGATCGTCAGGCTGACTGCTTCAGATACTCTGAGTCCGCATGAATAGATCATTTCCAGGATCGCGTGATGCAGGACATCATCGGGCACTTCATCATCGAATGTGCCCATCAGACGGTCGATCTCTTCCGGTGTTGCAAATACCGGCAGTTTTTTCTCTCCGTGATGGACTTCGACATATTCAGCCGGATTTTCTGCGTCATTGCGGTACTGGAGAAATGAGTGGAATGAACGGATGCTGGCTGCCATTCTGGAAATGCTGGTGCTTTCCTTGACACCGGATTCTTCATGCAGAAAGTCCTCAATATGCGTACTCTCTATATCGTCCGTATCTGTCACATCATGCTTCTGAAGCCAGGCAATATACTGCTTCAGATCATTACAATAAGAGGATATCGTTCTCTGAGACATCCCCTTGTTTATCGTAATATCAGTTGTATATTCCTGATAAGCTTCCAACAGTTCCATAGTTATTTCAATATCTCACTGGCCCTGACCAGTTTTTTGCCCGTGATCTCCCGGTTCAGTTCTTTCAGTACCTGGGATGTTTCCAGCTTCGCTTCATCGATGGGATTGAACAGGTCCAGCTGGGAAATCATCGCTGCGTCCGATGAGAAGTCCGATACGGAGATTCCCAGAAGCCTGACCGGTTCATCATCCCAGTTGCTGTCAAACAGCGTCATTGCCTGGACAAACAGGTCATCAGCCTTGAAGATCGGATGATCCAGTTTGACAGACCGGTCCGCTGAGGTGAAATCATAGTATCTGATTCTGATCGAGAATGAATAGCCGGCTTTTTTGCTGTTGATGAGGCGCTTGCTGAGTTTTCTGGACAATGTCCTGAACAAACCCCTGATCTCTTCATAATCCGTGATGTCCTCAAGCAGCGTTTCGGAAACACCCATGGACTTTGCGTCATATTCAGTCACGATCGTCCGGTCATCATGTCCGTTTGCCCTTCTGATGATCGATTCCGTGTTCTTTCCGAATACAGGTCTCAGTATGGAAGGATCCTTGATCGTCGCAAGATCACGGATCGTATGGATACCCATTTCTTCCAGTACAGGCACTGTTTTATTGCCGACTCCGCGCATATCACCGATCGGCAGCGGCCAGAGCTTGCTTTCTATCTCGCGTATTCTCAGAACCGTAATGCCCATCGGTTTCTTCATGTCGCTGGCCATTTTCGCAAGGAACATGTTGGGTCCGACACCGATGGAACATGACAGTCCAAGATCGTTGTAGATGCGTTTCTGTATCGTTACAGCCAGATCCAGCGGATACTGGAACTTCTGAATGGCTTCCGTCATATCCGCATAACATTCATCGATGGATGCCTGCTCGATCAGATCCGTATAGCTGCGGATGATATTGATGAAATCCTCCGACAATTCCCTGTACCAGTTGAAATGCGGTGAAACGATCTGCAGCTGCGGACACAGTTTCAATGCCTCAGCGACAGGCTGTGCGCTGTGTACGCCGAACTTGCGTGCTTCATAGGAAGCAGTAGAGACAACGCTTCTTCTTGTCTGCCCGGATACTGCGATAGGCTGCCCTTTCAGCGAAGGATCAAGCAGCACTTCGGCATTTGCAAAGAAAGCATTCAGGTCGATATGAAAATATACATGTGCCATATCAGCCCTGATTCCTCTCATAGAGTTCACGTGCTGCAGCCTTGGCTGTTTCGCTGAGTGAACCGGAAGAAATGACAGCCAGCTGTTCTATGATCTCTTCATAGCCGAGCTGTTTGACATAAGTATGCGTACGGTCGCCTTCCTCATGTTTGCTGACAAAATAGTGATTTGCGGCGCATGCGGCAACCGGAGCGAGATGTGTGACAGCGAATACCTGGCAGTCATTGCCCAGAGAGCGCATTTTAAGCCCGATAGCGGTCGCTACCGGTCCGCTGACTCCTGTATCGATCTCATCAAAGATTACCGTCTGTATGCCCTGTAAACGCGTAAATATGACTTTCAGGCCAAGCATCAGCCTTGAGAGCTCACCTCCGCTGGCTGTTTTGGCGAGCGGACGCGGCTGTTCGCCGAGGTTCATGCTGACAAGGAATTCCACATCATCGATCCCGTCAGGACCCGGTGAGCCGTTTCTGATCTCTGTCCTGAATACAGCGTTTGGAAGGATCAGATCTTTCAGGTTGGAAGCGATCTGACTGTCTAGTCTGCCGCATCCCTTTTTCCTGATGTCGGACAGCTGCTTTGCAAGGACAAGATAAGCGTCATAGGCCTTGCTGATCTTCCTGTCCATTTCCTCAAGATATTCATTCCTGTTGGAGATCATTTCGATCTGTTCATTGAGTTCATCTTTTCTTGCAAAGATATCGGCGATCGTTCTGCCGTATTTATGCTTCAGCTTCTGGATCTGGTACAGACGGGATTCCATTTCATTGATGTCATCTTCAGACAGATCCATCGCGTCGAAAGCCTGCCTGATGTTTTCAGCCGCGTCATCGATCGCGTAATAGCTGTCATTGAACGCAGTCTTCGCGTCTTCCAGATCCAGTTCATCGGGAAGTGTCTGAACACTGCGGTTGAGATCATACAGTGTACCGCTGATCTCATTGTCATATACCTCAAGGATCCTGCTGAGCTTTTCAAAGGAAGATTTCACAGCCTTGTACTGTTTTTCCTTGGCTTCAAGTTCCTCATCCTCATGAAGCTTCAGATGTGCTGATTCGATCTCATTGACCTGATGACGGAAGAATTCCAGATCGCTTTCGTCATAGTGTTCCTTCAGCATCTTCTGTTTTTCGTTCTCCAGATTATGGTAAACAGTCCAGGCATACTTGGTCTGCTTCAGCAGTTCAGCGTCACCCAGATATTCATCAAGCAGCCTGATATGGCAGGAAGTATTCAGCAGATAAGCGTTGTCCCGCTGATTATGGATATCGATCTCCGTGCTCAGCAGTTCTTTCAGCATTGACAGCGTCACGACTCGGTGGTTGATCCTGGCTGTTGATTTGCCTGCTGAAGTGATCTCCCTTGTACATATCACAACATCATCCGTATCAAAACCCGCTTCAGAAAGCACACTGAAAGCCTGTGCGTTTCCGCTGAAGTCAAACGTTCCTTCTATGATCGCCTTATCATATCCGGCAGATACCATGGAACTGCTTGCTTTTTCGCCGCACAGCAAAGAGATCGCGTCGATCAGTATTGATTTTCCTGCTCCCGTTTCTCCAGTAAAAGCACTGAATCCCTCATTAAAATCGAGATCCAGTTCATTGATGAGAACGAAGTTTTTAATATAGAGATGCTGAATCATAAACTACTTTCTAGGCGGTCAGGCCGTTGATCATATCATACAGGGTATTGAGATCGATCCCCTGCTGTTTTCTCAGTCTGTTGACAGAACCCTGCGATACATAACAGTCGCCGATGCCGATCCTGCACAGATCAATATTCAATTCATTATCGCAGCAGTATTCAAGGATCGCTGTACCGAGACCGGATGCCTTCATATCGGTTTCATAAACGATGACAGGCTGTCCGCGTTCTCCAAGATCCCTGATCATCGCTTCATCAAGCGGTTTGAAGAATCTGCAGTTAATGACTCTCACAGGCATTTCGTTGATCTGCATCTTGGAAGCGATCACCTTGGCGTCAGGACCGTACGCAAGAACGCTGATCCTGTATCCCTCCGGCTCATAGAGCGTTGTCCATTTGCCGATATCAAGCATACTGCCGAGCTTCTTCCTGCTGACTTCCATTTCGCCTCTGGGATAACGGATTGCGAATGGATGCGGCTGATGGAATGCCGTATAGAGCATATCTTCCGCTTCGTCCGCATCGACCGGCTGACCGATGATAATATTCGGCAGCGGTCTCAGGATACCGACATCGAAGAGTCCATGATGCGTATCACCGTCAGCTCCGACAATACCGGCGCGGTCGATACCGATCACGACCGGCAGATCCATCCTGCAGATATCATGATTGATCTGGTCGTAAGCACGCTGCAGGAATGAGCTGTATACCGATACAAACGGACGCTTGCCGCTGTTTGCAAGGGATGCCGCGAATGTCGCCGCATGTTCCTCCGCAATGCCGCAGTCAAAACTGCGGTCAGGATATTTCGCAAAGAAATGATCCAGCGCGCTGCCGTTGATCATTGCAGGTGTGATCGCTATGATATCCGGATTTCTGTCCGCAAGCTTCAGCAATGCGTCAGAAATGATACCGGACCACGAATTAAAGCCCTGAGGCACTTCATGGAGAGGTTTGCCTGTTGCTACATTAAACGGTCCGACACCGTGCCAGTGTCCTTCTACGTCCGTCTCACAGGGTGTATAACCCTTGCCCTTCTGCGTAATGACATGTACGACACATGGATCATCATGCTGGCGGGCAACTGAAAGAACACGGATCAGGTCCTTGATATTGTGTCCGTCTACAGGTCCGAGGTAATCCAGATTGAATTCTCCGAAGATACCTTCGTCAACGACATTCTCACGGACCGCGTCCTTGACGTTTTTCAGACCGGAATAGACAACACGTCCGACTTCACTCTGTGTGAGTGCGTTCTTCATGTTGATCTTGAGATTTGTATAACTCTTGGCGGAACGGAGACGGGCAAAACCTTTTGTCAATGCTCCGACATTCTGCGAGATCGACATATTGTTGTCATTGAATACAATGATCATTTTCCGCTTTTCGGAACCGATCTGGTTCAGCGCCTCAAGCGCCATACCGCTGCCTAGCGCACCGTCACCGATCACCGGAACGATCTCATAATTTTCATGATTCAGATCCCTGGCAACAGCCATTCCCAAAGCCGCTGAAAGTGAAGTGGAACTGTGTCCCGCTTCCCATACATCATGAATGCTTTCAGACCGCTTTTGGAATCCGCTGATACCCTGGTACTGTCTCAGGGTAGGAAACTGGGCAGCCCTGCCAGTCAGGATCTTATGTGTATAGCACTGATGGCCGACATCAAAGAATACTTTGTCTGTCGGAGAATCAAACACATAATGGAGCGCGATCGTAAGTTCGACCACACCCAGATTACTGGCAAGATGTCCGCCTGTTTTGGAAATACTGCCGATCAGATAAGTCCGGATCTCAGCCGCAAGCTGTGTCAATTCACTGATACTCATGTTTTTCAGGAACGACGGGTCCTGTATCTTTGTCAGATCCATAAAACCTCCTTATTTACTGCGTGACTGTATCCACTTTAATACTCCTATTAATGATGTACTGCTGAAATCACGGAATCCCCTGATTTTGTCTGCCGCAAGTTCATACAGCTCATTCATTGTCTTTACCGCTTCATCAATCCCCATCAATGAAACACTCGTTACTTTTTCATTCCGTTCGTCGGAATTGGATTTACCGAGTTCATCCGCTGTCTTTGTAGCGTCAAGGACATCATCCTGTACCTGGAACGCAAGACCGATCAGATCTCCCGCTTCATGCCAGACTTCCGCTTCATCCCTGTGACCGCTCAATACCGCACCGATCATCAGCGGCGCGCTCAGGAGACATCCTGTCTTGTATTTATGTACCTTTTTCAGTGCTTCCCAGTCTGTTCTGCCGGTTTCTTCAGCCATATCAAGACACTGTCCGTAGACCATGCCTTCCGGTCCGGCCATCTGTGAAAGGATCCGAATGCCTTCCAGTACAAGAGCAGGTTCAGCATCTGTTTTCGCTGCCTCTTCAAAGGCATATGTCAGCAGACCGTCTCCTGCCAGGATAGCGGTCGCTTCATCAAACTGCTTGTGGCATGTAGGCTTTCCCCTTCTGAGATCATCGTTATCCATTGCCGGCAGATCATCGTGGATCAGGGAATAGGTATGGATCATCTCGATGGCAGACGCAAAGTGATCGCCGATAGACGGATCGACACCATAGCCTTTCAGCACTTCATACAGAAGTACCGGACGGATACGCTTGCCCCCAGCCATCAGGGAATATTCCATGGCATCACGGACAGTGCTGTCCTGTGTCTCATGGATCTCGTGCTGCAGGATCTCCTCAAAGTTCATCGGCTTCACCTTCATTCTTTTTTGTGATGTCTTCTACCTTCTTGTAGAAATCTTTGAGCTTTGTATCGCAGTCTTTGGAAAGCTGAAGGCCTTCTTCAAACAGCGCGATCGATTCATCAAGAGGAAGCTTATTCTCTTCCAGAAGTCTGACGATCTCTTCCAGTCTCTGCATGGATTCTTCAAATGTCTTTGCTTTCCTGCTCATATGTTCTCCTTAGGCTTTACACCTGTTACTTCAGATACGATCTTTCCCTCGGCCACCAGTGTTTCGATCTCATCACCGGGACTAACCTGTCCGGTGCCGGTGACTGCTTTTCCGTCCTTTAGTGTGACGCTGTATCCCCTTGAGAGGATCTTCAGCGGTGAATACGCGTCAAGCAATGCTGTTGTTCTGCGGAATCTGCTTTCCTTATCGTTGATCATGATCGTTAAGGCATGATCCAGCGCTGTATTGTATCCTGACAGTTCGTTCTGTCTGCTTCTGATCATCTGTACGGAAGCGTTCAGGATCCTTGTATGACCGTCTTTCACACGCTGAGAGGTATCTGTCATGCGTTGATCGATCATGTGCATCAGTGATGTATGCAGATGTTCAAGCTTCATTGCTTTCTGCGCGTACAGGCGTTCCGGCGTACGGAATACAGGCGCATTCTTCAGTGTTCCGAGCTGATAATCATATGCGTCCAGATTCTGATAGATGGTGTTTGTAAGACGATCTCTCGCAGTCTGTATCACATTCAGAACATTCCGGATATCCGGTGAACAGCGCTCAGCCGCGCCGGTCGGTGTCGGTGCTCTGAGATCAGCTACATAATCAGCGATCGTGAAATCGGGTTCATGACCGACGCCCGTGATCAGCGGTGTCTGCATATCATAGATCACATGTGCGAGCCGCTCATCATTGAAAGACCAGAGATCCTCAATGGATCCGCCGCCTCTTACCAGCAGTACGACATCATGATCTTCCTGATCACATTTCAAAAGCGCACTGATGATCTGAGCCGCGCTTTCATTTCCTTGTACAAGTACAGGATATTCAGTGATCTCTGCACACGGCCATCTGCGTCCGAGTGTCGTCAGGACATCCATCCTGGCATCTGTATTCCTGCCTGTTACAAGCGCGATTCTGAACGGATACTGCGGAATCGGTTTCTTGTGTGCTTCATCAAAAAGGCCTTCAGCTTCCAGTTTCTTTTTCAGCATTTCGTATTTGAGGTACAGTTCACCGATGCCGAACGGCTTCATGGCGGTTACGATCAGCTGGATCTCACCGCGTGCCTCATAAACAGAAAGATCAGCCTGTACGTATACTTTATCCCCGTCTTTCGGCATAAAACCGACCCGGCGGTTGCTTGAGGCGAACATTACGCATTTGATCTGCGCATATGCATCCTTCAGGGAAAAATACCAGTGGCCTGATCTGTAACTGCTGAAATTGCTGATCTCACCTTCGACCAGAACTTTCTGCAATAATGTATCATTTTCAAGCTTCCCCTTCAGATATCTGACAAGGGAAGAAACTGTTGCTGCTTTTGAACTCATATACGGTCCAGAACACCATTGATCAGTTTATAGGAATCAGGCTCGCAGTACTTCTTTGCAAGTCTGACATATTCATCTATGATGACATTCATTTCAAGCTGCTTCATGTCAAATTCAGCACAGCCCATCAGCATGATCGCCTGTTCGATCACACCTAATCTGTCAAATGTCCATCCTTCCAGAACACGGTTCAGGTAACCGATATAGCGTTCTTCATTCAATGCCGCTGTTCTGACTGCCTGCAGAATATATTCGTCTTCTTTATCTTCAAAGTTATCATCGATCAGTTCATCAAGATCCCTCCTGAATAAAAGATACTGATAAACTGTGATCATTCCCTTTTCTCTGCTCTCATGTCGCTTCATATTTTATCTCCATTGAGTATTCTATCATGTTTGCCTGTGCTATTGTACCTTATTTATGGGTTCTTGCAAGCTCTGAGCACTCCCTGAAAGAGATTCTAAACCATTCGTATCATAGATAAACATGACATTTGTTCATTCTGTACAAACACCTAACAGCTGATGAAAAACTATCTGCTGAAAACGTCAAGATGACTTTGCAGACTTGTCATAGGTTGAAAAAAGGGCGAATGCTGAAGCATCACCCTTTTGTTTCTGCAGACTTATTTATTTGTAATATCCTTGTTGAAGAACTGTTCGGACAGTTCAGCAAGTTTACCGGAAGCACGCAGTTCATCAAGCGCTTCATTGACGGCTTTTGCCAGCTCTGTTTCACCCTTCTTGACAGGATAGCAGACAGACTCGCCTTCACTGGAGTCAACGACCTTGATCGCCTCTTCCGGATGCTGTGTCATATAGTCAACAAATGAAAGCTCTGAGTTGATCGTAGCATCGATACGCCCCTGCTTCAGCAGCGTGATCGTTTCACCGAATGTATCGATATAGGATACTTCAGCGCCATAGCTTTCAGCAATTGCCGCATAAGTGGAACCTGAAGAATTCGCTGTTTTCTTTCCCTTCAGATCATCAAATGTCTTGATGTCATTATTGTCTGACGCAACAATGAGCACCTTTCTTGTGTATACATACGGATCGGAGAATTCATAGCTCTTGGCTCTTTCTTCTGTATAGCCGACACCGTTGCAGATAATGTCGAATCTTCCGGAATCAACACCTGCCAGAAGGCTTTCCCAGGCTGCTTCTTCAAATCTTGCTTCTACACCGAGATGTTCAGCGATCAGTTTGCCGACTTCTACATCGAAGCCTGTCAGTGTGTCGTTTTCATCATGATACGTCCAGGGTGACCAGTTGCCTTCCGTACCGATTACAAGGTAGCCTCTCTTCTTGATATCATCCAGAGAAGATTTCTTTGCACAGCCGGTAAAGGATAATGTAATGGCCAGCATCATAATAACAGACAGTAATTTTTTCATATATTCCTCCTTAGTCCCTCGCAGACATAATTGACTGAATAAAACTTCTTGTTCGTTCTTCTTTCGGATTCTCAAAGAAACTCTTTGAATCCGCTGATTCGATGACTTTTCCGTTTTCCATGAAGATGACTTTGCTGGAAACATTTCTCGCAAAATTCATTTCATGTGTAACGACCAGCATCGTCATGCCTTCATTTGCCAGATCGCGCATGACGTTCAGGACTTCGCCGATCAATTCAGGATCGAGCGCGCTCGTCGGTTCGTCAAAGTAGATGATCTCAGGATCGACCGCCAGAGCTCTTGCGATCGCAACACGCTGCTGCTGACCGCCTGACAGCTGGGAAGGATATGAATTCAGCCTGTCGGCCATTCCTACCTTTTCCAGTGCCCTGATCGCGATCTGTTCTGCCTGTTCCTTCGGCATTTTGCGCGCGATGATGAGCCCTTCCGTTACATTCTGGATCACTGTCCTGTTCAGGAACAGGTTGTAATTCTGGAAGACAAACGCCGTCTTCCTGCGGATCCTGCTGATATCCTTTTTGCTGATGGAATGCATATCATACACTTCACCGTCAAAGTCCAGTGTTCCGCTGTCAGCTCTTTCCAGAAAGTTGATGCATCGCAGCAATGTTGTTTTGCCTGAACCGCTCGGTCCGAGGATTGCTACAACATCTCCCTTTTCAACTTTCAGGCTGACATCCTGAAGTGCTTCAAAGCCATTGAATGTTTTGTTGACATTTTTTACTTCGATCATCTTATCTTGCACCTCCGTATTCGTTGAGCTTTTTCTCACCGATGCCCTGCAGCCATGTCAGGACAGTGCAGAAGAGAAGATAGATAAATCCGACTTCAAGATACAGCGCCAATGACTGATATACACGGCCGTTGATGATCTGAGTCTGTCTGATCATTTCACTGACAGTGATCGTGGAAGCCATTGAAGTGCTCTTGACCATCGAGATGAACGAATTGGACAATGAAGGGAACGCTGTACGGAATGCCTGCGGCAGAATGATTCTTCTCATGATCTGCCAGTATGACATGCCTACACAGTAGCCTGCTTCAAGCTGTCCTTTCGGTACCGCTTCAAGCGCTGCTCTCATGCTTTCGGCCATATAGGCACCTTCATTGATGGAGAAACAAAGGACTGCAGCCGGAAATGCCGGCAGTACGATCCCGACTGAAGGCAGACCGTAGAACACCAGATACAGCTGTACCAGAAGCGGTGTTCCGCGGATGATCCAGATATAGAAGCGGCAGAGCTGCTTCAGGCCTTTGATATCGGCATACTGGATAATAGCTACAATAACTGAGATGATCAGCGCAAAGAAGAATGAAAGTATTGAAAGCGGGATCGTTACCCTGATGCCTGCCATCAGTATTTTCATAAATGAATCTGCAAGTATTCCTATAACTCTTTCACTCATCATTTCTCCCCATAACTGTTCAAAACAGTATGATATGACTTAAAATACCCATTTACCAGCAACATGTCAACAAGTTTGCTCAATCAAACGGATCAATACACGGATCCCCTGCAGATATGCTCTGACAGAGATCCGTTCATTTGTTCCGTGCACACCGGTGATCCTGATCTCACTTTCTTCCATAAACGGGCCAAAGCGCATGCAGCAGTCACATACACCTTCATAACTGCGGGCATCCGTTGCTCCGGTATTGACTGAAGGAACAACTGCTATGTCGCTGAAATAATGCTTCAGTACATCTCGAAGCGCTTCAAAGCCAGGTGTATCGAAACGGGATTGTCTGGATGCTTCGTTGGCGACGATATATTCGCAGTTCAGACCGCCGGCAAGATTTCTGCAGTGCTCCATTACAGAAGCGTCCGTATCCTGAGGTGCCAGACGGAAATTGATCACAGCTTCCATCTTCTGAGGCATGACGTTGCCTGCCTGTGAGCCTTCCGTGATCATTGTCGGGGCGATCGTCGTATGGATCTGGTTGTTCAGTTCCCTTCGTGACAGATAGTATCCGATGATCTCATTCTCATAACGGCTGATATCCTGTGCCCATGTCCTGAGAGGTTCCTGCTTCATGTAAGGCTGCAGTGTTCTCAAAGTTTCCTTCGCGCATTCAGGAAGATCATTTTCAAACGGGTGATCTACGATCGCAGCGATCGCTTTGGCAAGATGGCCAAGTGATGTGCCGCTGAACGGATTGGAGCTGTGTCCTCCGTATGATTCCGCGGTGATCTTCAGATCGGCATAGCCTTTCTCATAGATTCCGATATTCATGATACCGATATCCGTTCCATATACGTCTCCGCTGCTGAGAGACCCTCCTTCATCCAGAAGGAATTCCAGTTCGATCCCCTGCTCTTTCAGATATGCAGCGATCGCTTTTGCGCCGGTTCCCTGTACCTCTTCATCCTGTCCGAAAGCAAGATAGACGGTACGTTTGAACTGTTTTCCGTGTTCCAGCAGGTATTCAACGCTTTCCATCTCCCCTATCAGCATGTTCTTGATATCCAGCGTACCGCGTCCCCAGATATATCCGTCAGAGACGTCACCGCTGAACGGACCATGGATCCAGTCGTTTTCCGTTCCTTTAACGACCGGTACGACATCCTGATGGGCCATGAACAGAGCAGGTTTAAGACTGAGGTCGCTTCCTTCAATACGGATCAGGAGACTGTATCCGATCTTCTGAACATCGCCTTTTTCCATGATCGCCGGATACCATTCCTTCAGTTTCAGGTGCAGTTGGTCCAGCTGGCTGTAATCGATCATTGACGTGTCCATATAGCTTGTCGTATTGATCCGGACAGCGCCGGACAGATGTTCTACTGCTTTTTCAGCGTTCAGATCCGGATAATCCTGTTCATTGATATAGCGCTCAAATACTGACATAACATACCCCTTTGTCATATTCTACTTTATGAAATCTGATCATAAACGTTTTAATCAGATACTTTATATACTATACAGGTCTGTTTCTGAAAATGCATTGTAAATGCCTGCAATTATACAACCTTCGGATTCTTGCATGCGTTGGTTGATTGACTTAGAATAATTCTATGACGAATACAGAGGCAGATAAAAAAACATTTTCGCAGAAACTGCAGAGCCATCTGGATACGGTATCCATGCACAGAAAGCTGGTACGCCGGCATTGTTTTGCCTGCGGTCTTTACAAACAGGGACTGATGCATGATCTTTCCAAATATTCCCCGGCAGAACTCGTTCCGTCGATCCGTTATTTCCAGGGATACAGATCACCTTATGTATATGAAAAGTCGCTTAAAGGCTATTCTCTCGGCTGGCTGCATCATAAAGGCAGAAACCTGCATCATTGGGAATACTGGTATGACATGATCAACGGTAAATGGACTCCGATCGAAATGCCGTATGAATATGTCATTGAAATGATGTGTGACCGGATCGCTGCCTGCCAGACATACCAGAAGGAAAAGTATACCCGGAGAAGCGCTCTTGAATACTTTGAATCCAGACCTGATAAGAACTATATGCACGAGAATACAAGAAACCTGCTGCGTACACTGCTGACGCTGGTTGCGGATCTCGGAGAGGAACAGGCATTCGCTATCATACGGAAATCGATCAGGGACGGGATCCCGGTGAGACCATAAAAAGGACTTTGCAGTCCTTTTCATTTTACAGTGATATTCAGTCAGCTTACTGATGGTATTCAGTGTTTGACTTTTTGACGATGACGTCATGCGCGCCGCCTTCTACGATCGAAGTGGCGGATACAAGTGTCAGCTTTGCTTTCTCCTGGAGTTCGGGGATCGTCAGCGCTCCGCAGTTGCACATCGTGGACTTGACCTTGCTGGTCGTCAGAAGGACGTTGTCTTTCAGGAGTCCGGCATAAGGTACATAGGAGTCTACGCCCTCTTCAAAGGAAAGCTTGGAGCCCTGGCCAAGATCATATCTCTGCCAGTTGCGGGCACGGTTGGAACCTTCGCCCCAGTATTCTTTTACATATGATCCGTTTACGAGTACTTTCGCGCCGGGTGCTTCTTCCATTCTGGAGAAGTATCTTCCAAGCATGACAAAGTCAGCGCCCATTGCAAGAGCCAGCGCGATGTGATAGTCATAAACGATACCGCCGTCGGAGCAGATCGGAACGTAGATACCTGTTTCTTCAAAGTATTTATCTCTTGCGGCAGCAACCTCAATTACCGCTGTAGCCTGTCCGCGGCCGATACCCTTTGTTTCGCGGGTAATGCAGATACTGCCGCCGCCGATACCGATCTTGACGAAGTCAGCGCCTGCATCCGCAAGGAAACGGAAGCCTTCTTCATCAACGACATTGCCGGCACCGATCTTGACGGAATCACCGTACTTTTCACGTACCCATTTCAATGTATTCGCCTGCCAGCATGTATATCCTTCACTGGAGTCAATGACCAGGCAGTCAACACCTGCTTCAACAAGTGCAGGCACACGTTCCTGATAGTCACGTGTATTGATGCCGGCGCCGACCATGAAGCGTTTCTCTTCATCCAGCAGTTCATTCGGGTTTTCTTTATGGGAATCATAGTCTTTGCGGAATACCAGATACTGCAGATGATCATCGTCGTCGACGATCGGCAGAGCATTCAGCTTATGATCCCAGATAATATCGTTGCAGTCGCTCAGGCTATGATTTGTATTTCCAACGATCAGATGATCGCGCGGTGTCATGAAGTCCTTTGCTTTTGTCGTCAGCGCGAACCTGCTGACACGGTAGTCACGGGATGTAACGATACCGAGCAGTTTGCCGTTGGCTGTACCATCGTCTGTGACAGCCATTGTAGAATGTCCGGTCACTTCCAGAAGTTCAAGGATCTCTCCAAGTGTTGTTTCAGGTGTAATATTGGAATCACTGATAACGAATCCTGCTTTATAATTCTTTACTTTGGCAACCATAGCTGCCTGTGAGGCGATCGACTGCGATCCGAAGATGAACGACATGCCTCCTTCTTTGGCGAGCGCAATACCGAGCCTGTCTCCTGAAACAGACTGCATAACAGCACTGACCATCGGTATATTCAGAGTAATCGGTGACTTTTCACCCTTCTTGAAGCGTACAAGCGGTGTTTTCAATGATACATTGGCAGGAATGTTCTCCTCTCCTGTGTATCCCGGGATCAGAAGATATTCGCTGAATGTATGAGATGGTTCATTGAAATACTTGGCCATTTTCCGGACCCTCCTTTGGTTTTGGTTATTATAGGCAAAAACACAGTTAAAGTAAAGGCATTGTCGTGCTATAATTTTGCGAAGTGAGGTGGATTATGAAATTGAAGAACAGTTTCTTTTATACATTAAGAGAAGATGTACGTGATGAAGATTCCGTTTCCAGCAACCTGCTCGTCAGAGGCGGCTTCATCAAGAAGAGCTCAGCCGGTGTCTATATGATGATGCCGATGGGTGTCAAGGTACTGAACAGGATCGAAGCTGTCATCCGTGATGAAATGGATGCTACAGGTGCACAGGAACTTGTCATGCCCGCCCTGATCCCTGAGGATGTATATGTTGCCAGCGGACGCCGTGAAGGATTCGGCAGCAGCATGTTCTCCCTGAAGGACAGAAAAGGTCAGGACTATGTACTGGGTCCTACACATGAAGAATTATTTGCGTCTGCCGCAAAAATGAAGATCCGTTCATATAAGGATATGCCCTTCGCGCTGTACCAGATGCAGACAAAATTCCGTGATGAGCCCAGACCCAGATACGGTCTGATCAGAGTCCGTGAATTCGTCATGAAAGATTCCTACACATTCGACAAGGACGAGGCAGGACTTGATGAAGCATATCAGAAGCAGTTCAATGCATATAAAAACATCATGGACAGGCTGAAGCTCAACTACAGGATCGTACGTGCGGATACAGGCGTCATGGGCGGTCTTCTTTCCGAAGAATTCCAGGCTATCACAGCGATCGGTGAAGACATCCTCGTCCTGTGTGATTCCTGTGATCTTTCCAGCAATATCGAGGTAGCTCCTGCCGTTCCCGAAAAACCGGAGCCTGCTGAAGTCAAAGAGAGTGTGACGCTTGTTGAAACACCTCATTCCAGAACGATCGAAGAAGTAACGGATTTCTTGAAGAAAGACGCTCTCAGCTTTGTCAAAACACTCATCTACTGCGTTGACGGCAAGCCTTATGCAGTGATGGTCAGAGGAGACCGTGATGTCAATGAGACAAAGCTCAGAAAGCTCCTGAACGCTTCTGAAGTTGATCTGGCTGAGCCTGAGATGGTCATGGCAGCTACCGGTGCCGAAGTCGGTTTTGCCGGCCCAATCAACATTAAATGCCCTCTTGTGGCTGATATGGAAGTCACATATATGCAGAACTTCATTGTCGGCGCCAACAAGACAGGTTATCACTATACCGGTGTCAACCAGGAAGACATCAAGCCTGATTTTGTCGGTGATGTCAGAAATATCAGCGAAGGCGATATCTGCCCTGTCTGCGGCGGACGCATCCACTTCGCTCATGGTATTGAAGTCGGCAACACATTCAAGCTCGGAACAAAGTACAGCAAGGCTATGGGTCTCCAGTATCTTGACCAGAACAACAAGCTCCAGGATGTCTGGATGGGCTCCTATGGTATCGGACCGGCCCGTGCAATGGCTGCTCTTGTCGAACAGAACGCTGATGAGAACGGCATTAACTGGCCTGCTCACATCGCACCCTTCCAGTGTGCAGTTGTCGTGATCTCCATGAAGGATGAAGTACAGGCGCAGCTCGGTGACAAGCTCCATGACGCGCTGATCAAAGCAGGCATCGATACAGTCCTTGATGACCGTGATGAGCGTCCGGGCGTCAAATTCAAGGACATGGAACTGATCGGTGTTCCGTTCAGGATCACTGTCGGCAGAAAAGCCAAGGACGGCATCGTTGAGATCAAGCCGCGTATCGGTGACAGTGTTGAAGTATCAGTTGAAGATGCTGTTGCGGAAATACTGAAACTGCTTGATGCAGCAAAATAACAATACCGAAACAGGAGAATTCAAAAGTTCTCTTGTTTTTTTTATTATTTGGTAAATTACTGCGGTCCTGCAGCATCAAAAATGTTGCTTCAGATCCGTTATGTCAGCGCAAAAACAAAAATACAGTGTTATCAATCATTTATGATGATCAGATCAGTCCAACAAAGCCCGGAATCCCGGATTCATATGCATAACAAAAAAAACTGCAGAGCTTTTTACAGCTCTGCAGATTCTTGTATCAGGGATTACTTCAGGATATTGAAGCGTACTCTAGGTGTGTAGCTTGTGTGCAGGAGTTCTTCTGCAAGCTCACTGCCAGGTTCTCCAAGATAGTTATTGTAGAGATCCTGGATCTGAGGGTTATCGGAAGATACACGCAGCTCTTTGATCTGATCTTCATCATAGAGCGCCTTCATACGAAGTTTCTTGTAATCATATCCGATCTTGCCATTCTTGATCTTGCTGGATACGATCGGCTGACCGCCGCCGTTGATGCAGCCGCCGGGGCAGCCCATGATCTCGATGAATGTGTACTTGGATGTTCCGGCTTTGACTTCTTCCAGAAGAGGCTTTGCACAAGACATACTGGAAGCGATCGCGATCCAGAGCTTTGTACCGTTGAGATCGACCTCAGCTTCTTTAACACCGGCCATACCACGGCATACTTCGAAGTCTACAGGTTCAAGCTTCTTGCCTTCCAGCTTCTGCTTGACTGTTCTCAGAGCAGCTTCCATAACACCGCCGGAAGCGCCGAAGATAACGCCGGCACCAGTATAGTCACCAAGCAGTGAAGGATCGAATTCTTCATCAGGAAGTTCTGTGAAGTCGATGCCATAGAGTTTGATCAGACGTGCAAGTTCCCTTGTTGTCAGAACTGCGTCTACGTCAACATAATCCGTTGTCTTGCACTCAGGTCTGACAATCTCAGCCTTCTTAGCGATGCAAGGCATAATGGATACAACATAGATATCCTTCGGATTGATATTCATATGTTCAGCCCAGTAAGACTTAACAACAGCACCGAACATCATATGCGGGCTCTTTGCAGAGGAAAGATGAGGAAGCAGTTCCGGATACTCGAATTCGATGTAACGGATCCAGCCCGGTGAGCAGGATGTGAACATCGGAAGTGTTCCGCCGTGTGTCAGTCTTTCAAGGAGTTCGTTTCCTTCTTCCATGATCGTCAGGTCAGCAGCGAAGTTTGTATCATAAACACGGTCGAATCCGCATCTTCTCAGTGCAGCGACCATCTTGCCTGTTACACGGCTGCCGATCGGCATGCCGAATTCTTCACCGAGCGCAGCTCTGACAGCAGGAGCGGTCTGAACAACGACGACCTTATTCGGGTCATTCAGAGCTTTGACAACATCGTTGACCGCTTCTTTTTCAGTAAGAGCGCCTACAGGGCAGTTGATGACGCACTGTCCGCACTGCATGCAGTTGACATCATTGAAGCTGACATTGTAGATCGGAGCAACGATCGTCTGGAATCCGCGGTTTTCAAGGCCGAGGATACCGAGTCCCTGGACCTTTTTGCATGTTTCAACGCAGCGTCCGCAGAGAACACACTTGGATGTATCTCTGACGATACCTGTACTGAAATCATCAAATGATGCAGGTGTATGTTCACCTTCGAACTTGTTCTCACGGATGTTAAGTTCTTCGCACAGTTTCTGCAGTTCGCAGTTCTGGTTGCGCTTGCAGGACAGGCAGTTTTTGTTGTGGTTGGACATGATCAGTTCAACAGTATTGCGGCGTCCCTTAAGAGCGCGTTCACTGTTTGTGAACACTTCCATACCTTCACTGACCGGTGTTGTGCAGGCAGAGAGCAGTGCTCTGCCGTTCTTTACTTCAACCAGGCATACACGGCATGCGCCTGATTTGTTAATGTCTTTGAGATAGCAGAGTGTAGGAATATGAATTCCGGCACGCTGCGCAGCCTGCAGAACAGTATCACCCTTCTCTGCAGTTACATTGATATTGTTAATCTTCAAATGTACTTCTGTCATGTTGTCGTGCCCCTTCCTTTAACCTCTAATAACTGCACCGAACCGGCATGCATTCATACAGCTGCCGCACTTGATGCACTTGGATTCGTCGATGACGTAAGGCTCTTTGCCAGGTACGCCTGTAATTGCTCCTACAGGGCACTGTCTAGCGCACATCGAGCACTTACGGCACTTGTCAGGATCGATCTTGTATGTGAGCAGATCCTTACATACGCCTGCAGGACATTTCTTATCAACGATATGTGCAACGTATTCATCACGGAAATGATGCAGTGTTGAAAGGATCGGGTTCGCTGCTGTCTGACCAAGTCCGCACAGAGCGGTATCTTTGATCTCATAGCAGAGCTGTTCCATTTCATCCAGCATTTCCAATGTGCCTTCACCCTTGGTGATCTTTGTCAGCATTTCAAGCAGACGCTTTGTACCGACACGGCACGGTGTGCACTTGCCGCATGATTCATCGACGATGAATTCCATGTAGAAGCGTGCAACGTCGACCATACAGTTGTCTTCATCTAGAACGATCATACCGCCGGAACCCATCATGGAACCTGCTGCGATCAGTGTATCGTAGTCGATCGGTGTATCGAGTTCTCTTTCTGTCAGACAGCCGCCGCTCGGACCGCCGGTCTGTACAGCTTTGAATGATTTATTGTTCGGGCAGCCGCCGCCGATCTCATAAATGATCTCACGCAGTGTGGTACCCATCGGGATCTCGACCAGACCTGTATTCTTGATCTTTCCGCCGAGTGCGAATACTTTCGTACCCTTGGATTTTTCTGTACCGATGGATGAATACCATTCAGCACCGTTCAGAAGGATCTGCGGAACGTTTGCAAGTGTTTCAACATTGTTGATGCTGGTAGGCTTGCCCCATACACCGGATACTGCAGGGAACGGCGGTTTCGGATTCGGCATACCGCGCTTGCCTTCGATAGATGCGATCAGAGCTGTTTCTTCACCGCATACGAATGCACCGGCACCCAGTCTGATCTCGATATCGAAATCAAATCCTGAACCGAAGATGTTCTTGCCGAGAAGTCCGAGTTCTTTTGCCTGCTTGATCGCAACCTTCAGTCTGTGGACAGCGATCGGATATTCAGCACGGATATAGATATAACCGAGGTGTGCACCTACAGCATAAGCCATGATGGCCATACCTTCGATGATCGCATTCGGGTCGCCTTCCAGAATGGAACGGTCCATGAATGCACCAGGGTCGCCTTCGTCAGCGTTGCAGATGACATATTTCTCATCACCGGGCTGGTCTTTTTCGAACTGCCATTTAACACCGGTCGGGAAGCCTGCGCCGCCGCGTCCTCTCAGACCGGATTTTTTCATTTCATCGATTACTTCCTGAGGCGTCATTTCAGTCAGTACTTTACCAAGAGCGGAATAACCGTCCATCGCGATATATTCGGAAATGTCTTCCGGATTGATCTTGCCGCAGTTTCTCAGAGCGATACGCTGCTGTTTCTCATAGAACTTGATCTTGTCGATATCGACGATCTTTTCACCTGTCTTCAGATCTTCGTCACTGAGTTCGAGATCCTTGACGACACGGCCTTTATAGATGTGCTCAGCGACGATACGCTCAGCATCTTCAGGCTTTACATGGCTGTAGAAGATCTTATCAGGATAAACAGCTACGATCGGACCTTTCTGGCAGAGACCGAAGCATCCGGTCTTGACTACCTTGACTTCGTTTTCAAGTCCGTACTTCTTTAACGCTTCTTCAAAATTTTCAACGATCTGCGCCGAGTTGCTGGCACTGCAGCCTGTACCGGCACAGGTTAATATGTTCATGCGATACATGAATTATGCCTCCCTTTTAGCAGCATCTACGGTGTATTCGTCAACGATCTGACCTTTTCCGATGTGCTCAGCTAAAATCTTGTCGGCCTTTTCAGGTGTGACATGAACGTAAGTCGTATGAGATCCGTCCTTCCCGTAAACCTCAACGATCGGTTCATAAACACACATACCGATGCATCCTGTCTGGGTAACAACACAGTTATAGTCTTTATCTGCTGTCTCTTCGACAAGACGATTCAGCACCGGACGCGCACCGGCAGCGATTCCGCATGTTGCCATACCGACAACGACTCTGTAATCTTTTCCGCCTTCACGCATCTCGACTTTTTTAAGTGCTTCTTCACGCATTCTTTTCAGATCTTCCAGGCTCTTCATTGTAAGTCCTCCTTCACATGTTCAATCCCTTCATTAATATAATCCTTCACCCACAGAAGTATTTCCGGCTCAAGCAGACTGACGCCGTCCAGCATGGCTTTTACTTCGTCTGACTGAAAGATAAAATCTGATTTGTCATTTGAATATTTCAGAACATAGCTGATATTTTCATCAGCCTGTATGCAGTACATCATCATTTCACCGATATTCCCCAGGGGCGGTGTATCGATCCAGTCTCTCTGGAGTTCGGCTGTGATGAGGGTACCCGTGCCGGGCCGGCTGTTGATCTCAAAGCGGCCGTTGCACATATCTGTGAGTCCTTTGAAGAAAGCGACTCCCATACCCACTTTTCTCGTTTTTCTTGTAGTTGTGAACGGATCCGTGACTTTTGCGACAAACTCTTCCGTCATGCCTTTTCCATCATCTTCCAGATGTACCTGGATCAGGTTTTCCTTTTCGGATTCCGTTATTGTCAGATAGATGTGCGATGCGCCTGCGTGAATACTGTTCATCAGCAGTTCGAGGATCTGCATCGCAAGGTCTTCCATCATTGCAAATCACCCCACAGTCTTGCAACCGTATCTTCGGAAATCTCGTTGACGGCTTCTGATATGTCGATTAGAGTGTGTGCATCTGAATCGATCAGCCATTCCGTTTCATTTTCTTTGATCCACGGATTGCGTGCAAGTACTTCTTTGATCTGTTCCGGACGTTTGATCTCAAGTCCGTCATACGGAAGATCCGGCGGAATGAATCCAAGCTGAGTCGTTACGGAGTTCTTCCGGTCTACGACATGCGCGAGGATCGCCTTGCCGCCTGTCCGGTGTATCTCTTCAACACATTCATCCAGTGTTGCGGTCAGAGATACGATCAGAAGCTGCGGTTCTTTACCGATGATCTCATCATTTGCGTTCATGATCAGCTGGTTGCCGAAATAATTCTCATCATTCGGTATTCCCGGCATATGCGCATCGATCCATGGCTGCAGTGACATAGCTGCTTCCAGCCTTCTGTACAGTGCAAGCACATGAACTTCCTCACTGCTTTCCAGTTCTGCTCCGAATAACATGCCGATCCCGATATTGCGGGCAGCTTCTGCTGCAGCGGGCAGCTGCTTCGTTGAGTTGTGATCCGTCACTGCGATCAGATCCAGCCCTTTGATCAGTGCCATATTGCATATGTTGTTCGGAGTCATTTCGTTTTCAGCACAGGGTGACAGACAGCTGTGCATATGCAGATCATAGAACATCAGACACCCAGCTCGATCAGTTTTCTTGCTGTTTCGAATACAGGCAGATCACTCTCTATCAGAACAAGATCTTCATCTTCTGCCCGGGAGATCACATTCTCAGGGAATTGAGCCCCTTCAGCAAGTATCACACAGGAGAATTCTCTAAGCACGGCTACGGCGATGACATTGATATGACTTTGTACTGTGATCCATGCCTGATCCGGCTGGCCTTTGCCCATGACCCAGCTCAGCAGGTCACTGCAATATGCGCCTTTGATCTCCTTCGTGACATCAGCATCTTTTGTGACAGGCTTCCAACCTGTCTGTTCAATCAGCTGTTGAATTGTCATCGGATCCTCCTTTGATAGCCGCGAGTACACGGCAATCACTTACGTTTTTCCTGCCTTTTGCGATCTCCTCAGCCATGATCCTGCATGTCTGCATTCCGCAGGCACTGCAGTCATAACCGGGAAGATGTTCCAGCACTTCGTTTACACGGTTGAAATACTGCATTTTTTCTTTGAACGAGCGTCCGTCTTTCCGCTCATTGATCACTGTACCGTACAGATCTTCCAGAGGCAGGTCTGTTACAGGCAGTCTGCGTTTGCCGGTCAGTTCATCAATGTTGTTGCGGTTCAGATAGCTGTTGCCCCAGAGCAGATGTCCGCCGATGCATCCATTGAAGCAAGGGAACAGATACAGCAGTTTGAATGTATCCAGAAGTCCGAATTCCTCCATATTCAGGATACTGTTGATCTTGTCATATCCGTCTGCGATCAGGTAATCCGGACGCTGCATCATAACAGCCGGATTGCATGACTGCAGACCTTCCCTGCAGAGCGTAACATCGAGATTCCCCTTTTTCATGTTCTTTTTGATCTTGGGGAATATATCGACCAGAGCGACAGCGTGATCTGTTTCATAATGCTGTCCGCCGTACGGGTATTTCGCAAGTGTCAGTTTTGACTCACACTCACAGAACAGGAATATTCCGATCTTATCCCCGTTCGGACGCTTTCTGATCTGTCTGGCCATGATCTCGCTGGGATAATTCAGCGGGATCATGTGTTCCATCAGCATCGGATATGTCGTTTCAACCAGACGGTTGACGACCGGACAGAATGAGGCAATTCCGCCTCCCTCTTCCATTTCCGATGCGATCCGCCATGTTTCTTCCATCAGCTGGCCTTCCAGCGGTGAAAGATCTATGACTTCATCAAATCCAAGTGATTTGATCGCGTAAAACATTTCTTCTGCTTCTTCAATGCTCGCGCAGCTGCTGCTGAGTGAACTTGGAAGCATACATACGGTATAGTCGTAGCTTGCAATATCATCTAACGTACTGCCCTGGGCGATGAGTCCCCTGCTGTGGCATGCTCTGATACATTGCCCGCAGTTGATGCAGCGCTCCTGGTTGACATGGATCCGGCTCTTTTCCATAGTCAGCGCAGATGTCGGACAGGCTTTCACACATTTCAGGCACTTGACGCACCTGGATAATGTATACGTTACAGCAGATTTCCTGTTCATTCTTCTACCCTGAATGTCAGAAAGATGCTTGTACCGGCCGGAGATGATTCAATTGTGAATTCATCTGATACACGCTTGATGTTCGGAAGGCCCATGCCCGCTCCGAATCCGAGTTCTCTCGCCTTTTTGCTGGCAGTAGACCACCCCGGAGTCATTGCTTTTTCAAGATCCGGTATGCCGGGTCCGCAATCCTGGAAGATCAGATGTATCATGCCGTCTTCTGTTACATCCAGATATACTACGCCGCCCCAGGCATGGATGATCATATTGATCTCTGCCTCATAGGCTGCTACTGCGATCCGACGCATGACTTTCGGATCAACTCCAACCTGTTTCAGTGTGGATTTGATCTGGCTTGATGCCATACCGGCATTTGCATAATCGTCACGCTCAACGTGGAATTCCTTCTGAAGAATCTTGTTCATGATATTGAACCTAAACCCTGTCCATACAGGATACCGCATGTTTCATACATCGTGTATGTTGTGGTAAACAGGTTGATATCCATACTCTGAGCCATCATCAGATCAGCGCCAGCCAGTTTTTTTCCGCGGACAAACAGTACTGTTTCAAGATCCAGCATTTCCGCAGTGCGCAATACCTGGGCATTGCACAGACCGGTGATCAGAATCGTGTGCTCAAACTCATCCTGAATCAATGCCAATGCGTCTGACATCAGGTCACTGGCGAACGCAGCTTTATAATCTTTTGTCAGACGTTCTTCATTACTGACCACCAGGGGTTCGGCATGTACTGCCCTGATGATGTCGCTGCACAGCATGATCAGGCCTGTCCTGTAACTTCAGTACTCTTAATCAGAGAGATCTCTTTTTCGAGCTTTGCAGGTGTGCAGCTGCCGATAACCTTGCCGTCAATGACGACTACCGGAGCCAGTCCGCATGCGCCGAGACATCTTGTTGCGTCAAGAGAGAATAAACCGTCATCACTTGTTCCGTTGACCTTTGCACCTGTCAGTTCGATCGTACGATCGACCAGAGCCTGGCTTCCCTTAACATAGCAGGCTGTACCGAGGCATACGTTGACAACATGCTTTCCTTTGGGGTTTGTTGTGAACTGGGCATAGAAATTGACAACGCCGAACACTTCGGCAGGACTGGTTCCCGTTGCTTCAGCAATCTTTGTCATTGCTTCAAACGGAATGTAACCAAAGAAGTCCTGTACTTCATGCAGCATGACAATGACAGGACCCGGCTCATCTTTATGAGCCGCGATGATCTCGTCCAGTTTCATGAGTGATGCTAAATTCAGTTTCTCCATCTTTGTTCCTCCTTCTTTCTGTATAAGATCAGCAGATCAAACAGCTGATCCAAAAGAATCGATATGATAATAATGACTGCCGTCCAGGCAATCAGTCTGTCGGTCTGAAGATACAGTCTGGCATAAGACATCTGTCTTCCGATGCCAACCTTGACCTGACCGATAACTTCAGCCATAACGCCGACTTTAAAGCCCATGGAAGCGGCTGTTTTTCCGGTCGTCAGGATCTCAGTCAGGATCAGCGGCATCGTTCTGTATCTCAGTTTACCGAAGAACGATTCACGGTAGATCAGTCCGACATCTTTCAGTGAAGCGTCCTCCTGATCCATCGCGTTGATAAAGCTGTTATAGAAAACAGGAAATAAAATCATAAAACTGACTGCAGAGACCGCTCCTTCCGAGCCAAGCCAGATGATCGCGATAATAATGTAGCTCGCGTTCGGGATCGTCTTGGTCAGAACATGGATCGGTGTGAAGATGGATCGCATCACGGGACTGTAGTCAGATAATATGCTGAATATCATGGCACAAACCATTGAGATCAGGAATCCCTTCGCAACCCGGAGCGTCGTCATCAGGACGGAAGTATACAGTACTTCGGATCTGAGCAGTCCGAGCAAATAACTTCCGACCTGCGCCGGATACGGAATCAGGATATCGTTCCCAACAGCAGCTGCCATCAGGTGCCACAGAAAGATCAGTATGATGACTGTAATCAAGCCTGTTTTTCTTGCCATACAACCCCTCTGCTACACGCTGACATTATACCATGTTAAATGCAAGTTCGTTCTTGTTCAACATGATATTTCGAAAAAAACCCTGATCCCGTCAGGGTTTCCGAAGCTTATTTGATTACAGCTGCTTCGCTGCTTTCAATACCGAACAGACCGAGGAATTTATCGAGGTCTTCTACACATTCAGAAGCCTTGACGATCTGAACACCCATTCTGTCCCATACTTTGCCGACGATCGCAGAATTCGGAACACCGAGTGTTTCCGCGCCTACAGCATCGATATCGGCAATGACGCCTGCTTTGTCGCTTGCGGCTGCTTCTTCCGCATAAGCTGCCATTTCGGCGATCATAGCATCATACATATCCTTGTTTTCTTCATAGTCTGCTGAACGTACATACAGACCTGCCTGAGGATATCCGCCTCCCCATGCTTCCTGAAGGTCAACAACGATCTTGAATTCTTTTCCGGATTCCTTTGCTTTTGCAATCGTAGCTGTAGCAGCCGGTTCCGCAAGAAGCGCGCCGTTTGCCTTATCGGACAGCAGAGCAGCCTGTGCATCAGTAACGGAATCATACCATGTTACTTTTGCAGCAGGTTCCGGATACAGTGACTTGAAAACAAGTCCGCCGACTGCGCTTTCACCGAACAGAGCGAGCTCTGCGTCAGCGTTGTCGATGATATTCTCATCATCCGCAACGATATACATATTGCCCCATGTTACGACAGCCAGCATTCTGTAGTCTGTCTTTCCGGCAGCTGCGAGTTTTACTCCCAGGTTTGTCGGAGCAACGATAACATCGAACTCAGGCTCGGGATTGACCAGAGCAGCCTGGAGGTTTTCCGGACCGTTGACGATCTGTGCGTTTGAATTTTCCTTGAGTACCGGCAGCAGTGACAGTGCGGGTGCACCCATCGGAGCGATGATCTTCAGTTCACTGAAGTCATAAGCTGTTTCTTCCGGTGCTGCTGTTTCTGCAGTTTCTGCTGTAGCTTCAGCAGTAGCCTCAGGTGTTGCTGCAGCTGTTTCTTCAGGTGCTTTTGCACCATTGGAACATCCTGCAAGCAACAGCGCACTTAATACAATAGCGCTGAATTTTTTCATTTCTTTCCTCCTGAGCAGGCACGTATCTGCCTGCAACGTATCCTATTGTACACTAATGAAAATAAATATCAACAGTTTGTTAATTTTTTAACAACATTAAATCAGCTGTTATGAAATGTGTATGAAACAAAAATAGAATACATCATTTACTTAAAAAACCATGGATCTTATTATGTTCTTTGATCCATGGTTTCCATAATTATTCTTCCTGTTCCTGACGGTACTTCTTTTCACAGGCTGTCTGTCCTCCTTTGCTGTGATGATTTTCAACACAGGCATCACATTTTCTGTAATTCGGGCATCCTGCTTTTTCTCCCCGCGGACAGGGACATTTTTCCGGATTGTAAAGATACTCCGGTCTGTTCTCCGGTATTGTCATGGCTGCAGTCTCCTTTTAATCATTATAGCCGGAAAATGTTAATGCTTATGAATTTCTTTACAAATATCTTTGAATATATAAAAAGCTGAATCACTGTTCTGATAGTTGTTAATGATCCAGCTAATTTAATGATTATTCTGTCGGGAACATTCTTGCGGCAGCTACTGCCAGTTTCCATCTGTCATACAGATGATCGGATTTTTCCTGATCCATTTCAGGTGTATATGTTTTTGAACCTTCATCGGAAGTTTCAAGTTCATCTGTATCCTTCCAGAATCCGACTGCAAGACCTGCCAGATGTGCTGCTCCAAGAGCAGTTGTTTCAACACTTGCCGGACGTGTGACATCGCACTGAAGAATATCGCTCTGGAACTGCATCAGATAATCGTTCATTGCAGCGCCGCCGTCTACCTTCAGCTTTTCGATCGATGTGCTGCAGTCCTGTTCCATTGCCGAAATGACATCTTTTGTCTGGTACGCCAGAGATTCAAGTGTTGCTTTTGTAATATCTTCAGGTGTTGTACCTCTGGTAATTCCGAACAGAGCACCTCTGCACTTATCATCCCAGTACGGAGCACCGAGACCGACGAATGCAGGAACCATGATCACACCGGAATCCGTTTTGACTGATTCTGCCATCCGCTGTGATTCGGAAGACTTCTTGAAGAATTTCATCTGGTCCCTGAGCCACTGTATCGCTGATCCCGCGACAAACACGGAACCTTCCAGTGCGTAGCAGATCTCCCCCCTGTAACCCCAGGCGATCGTTGTTACAAGCCCATTCTCGCTTCTGCGGGGAGTTGTTCCGGTATTCATCAGCAGGAAGCATCCTGTACCGTATGTATTTTTCGCCATTCCTTCACGGAAGCAGTTCTGACCGAACAGAGCAGCCTGCTGGTCTCCTGCCACACCGCTGATCGGTACCTGCTGTCCGAAAAAGTGATACGGAACTGTCGTTGCGAAGATACCGCTGCTCTCCTTGACTTCCGGCAGCATGCTCATGGGTATGTTCAGCATTGCGCACAATTCTTCATCCCATTTGCATTCAAAGATGTTGTAGAGCATCGTACGTGAAGCATTGCTGTAGTCCGTCACATGCGCCTGCATGCCGCTCAGGCACCAGATCAGCCAGCTGTCGATCGTTCCTGCCAGCAGTTTGCCCTCTTCCGCGAGTTTCTGCGCGCCTGGAACATGGTCAAGCATCCATCTGATCTTTGTTGCAGAGAAATACGGGTCGATCTTCAGACCTGTTTTCCGGGTGACCATTTCTTCATATCCGTCTGCCCTGAGCTGATCGCAGATATCCGCTGTCTGTCTGGACTGCCATACGATCGCATTGCAGATCGGAAGTCCGGTTTCCCTGTTCCAGACGACCGTTGTTTCACGCTGGTTCGTAATACCGATTCCCGCAACCTGTGAAGGCTGGATGCCGGAATTCTGCATACACTGCGCCATGACAGCGAGAACGGAAAGCCAGATCTCGTTCGCGTCATGTTCCACCCATCCGGGCTGAGGGAAATACTGTCTGAATTCCTTTTGGGCAACAGCCACGATATTTGACTGATGATCAAAAAGAATCGCACGGGAACTTGTCGTTCCCTGGTCAATCGCCATGATATATTTTTCCATTTGTATTTGCGCTCCTGTTAATACCATTATCAGATTGGATTCTGATTGACGCAAGTAAAATCAACATGGATCGGTTTTCTTTTATACCTGCTGCGGATGTGTTAAAGGAACTCTTCAGAATGTGTTTGATGCAGGTCGCGAAATAAAACCATGTACCGTATGACAGTACATGGTATTTACTCTTACTTCAGAAGACGACGGATCTTTCTGCCGTACTTTTCACGTTCTTTCGGTGTGCAGTTGGAGATCTGTGTCAGAAGCTCATAGATATCAAGTTTTCTGTTTGTGCTGTAGCTTTTTTCCAGTTCGACAAGCCTGACAACGTCATTCAGACTTGCGCGGAACTGGTCTTCCGTTTCCTGAAGACCGTTCGCAATGATCTCATCATATACCTTAACGATCTCCGCCCTGCTTTTATTTCCGATAGCCATATATACCTCCCGATCCTTAAAGGAACAACTCTTTATTTTCCTGCGGTACTACGGTGAGCGTAGTACGTGTATTGACACATGTATCGATCATCGATTCATAATCGAATTTTGCTTCAAATGCAGCTGCTTTTTCACTGTTGGGTTTTGTGACCGGATTCTTCGGGTCGAAGATCGTGCAGCAGTCTTCAAAGGGAAGGATCGACGTTTCGTATGTGCCGATCTTTCTTGCCAAATCGATGATCTCGATCTTGTCCATGCAGACAAGCGGCCTGAGTACAGGCATACTAATCGTTTCGTTGATGCAGGCAATGCTTTCCAGTGTCTGGGAAGCGACCTGTCCGACGCTTTCGCCTGTTCCGATCACGATGCATCCCTGCTCACGGGCAACGCGTTCCGCGATGCGGTACATCATTCGCCTCATCAATGTAACAGCGTACGGGTCTCCGGCTGCTTTATAGATCTCAAGCTGCAGGTCGGTAAACTCGATCAGGTGAACCTTCATCTGTCTCTGATAGACACTGACCATGGACGCAAGATCCAGCACCTTCTGTTTTGCCTGGTCGGATGTATAAGGCGGGGACGTGTAGTGGATGGCCTCCACTTCAATGCCCCTCTTCATCAGTTCAAATGCCGCAACGGGAGAATCGATACCGCCTGAGAGCAGAAGCAGGCACTTGCCGTTGATGCCGGCAGGATAACCGCCCAGTCCGGGTATCTTTTCACTTGTGATATACGTATTCTCTTTCTGTACTTCCACCTGGATCGCCAGATCCGGATCATGAACATCGACCTTCAGATCCGTATTCTTCAGGATCATGCCGGCACACGCGCGGTTGATCCCATCAGAATTCAGGGGGAACGTCTTGTCATGACGGCGAGTGATCATCTTGAATGTTTTTGCGTCAGATTCCTGAGCGATCCTCAGACATGTATTCTGGATCTCCTCAAGATCGGAATTGATCTTTTCCGTGAAGGAGAACGAGCTGATGCCGAATACCTTTCCGAGCTTTTCACGGATCTCACCGGGATCCGTACCGTTCAGACGGATATAGATCCTGTCATGTGTTTTCTGAAATTTCAGATCAGGATAATCCCTCAGCATATAGCGGGTATTATCAAACAGCTTTCTGATAAAGTCTTTCCTGTTTTTTCCCTTCGTACTGAGTTCACCGAATCTGATCAGTACTGTATCATAATTAACCATATTTACCCGTTATCTCCTTTAATGTATGGATCAGGTCCCTGATTTCCTGTTCCGTGTTGTGCCGGGACATGCTCACCCTGATACAGGATGATGCCCTTGAGTCAGAGAATCCCATTGCCTGCAGGACATAGCTGGGATTGTTTGAATGCGCTTCGCACGTGCTTCTGGCAGAAACCATAAAGCCAGCCCTGTTCAGCGCGTTCTGCATGACTTCACTGGGAATCTTCTCATAGGAGAAGCTGACAGTGCATTTGAGTCCGTCTTCAGGACTGTTGATCTCCATCCCGTCGATCGAATGAAGTCCTTCGATCAGGATATCATGAAGCCTGGCAATATGATCTCTGTACTTGGACTCCCGTTCCAGTGCCAGTCTGAGCGTCCTTGCAAACATCATGTTGACCTGCGCATTGCTTGTTCCGCCGCGCAGTCCGCCTTCCTGTTCACCGCCGTTGATCAGAGGTTCAAACGGTACATGAGTCTTTTTGACAAGGATCCCGCTTCCTTTGAGACCTTCCAGTTTGTGAGCCGACAATGAAGCCAGGTCAATGTTTTCAAGACTGACCGGCAACTTTCCGACTGCCTGCGTAATATCGCAGTGGAAAAACGCATGAGAATGTTTTTTAACGTATTCTGCCGCTTCATTGACCGGATTGACTGCACCAGTCTCATTGTTGACCAGCATGATGCTGACAAGCGCGGTATCATCCCGAACAGCATGCTTCAGATCATCGATCCGGATGGATCCTTTCTCTGTTACAGGCAGATATGTCACATCATACCCGAAGACGCGTTCCATCTGCCGGCAGGCATTCAGGATGCTGGAATGTTCGATCTGTGTTGTGACGATATGTTTTTTTTGCGGCTGCGCAAAGCATACACCCTTCACAGCAGAGCTGTTTGATTCGCTTGACCCAGCAGTAAAAATGATCTCATTGCTCTTAACACCCAAAAGCCCGGCGCAAGCGCTGCGGGCTTTTTCAAGCATTCGGCTGATCTCAGCTCCTTCGTCATACAGTGACTCACTGTTCACATAATAACGGTCCAGTAGCTGTTTGTAGGCACTCAGTACCTCCGGGTCTATGTTCGTGGTACTTGCACTGTCAAGGTAGACTCTACGCTGCACTCTTGGCATTCTCCTTGATCATGTTTTCATAGTTGCCCGGATGGATCTTTTCGATCGTTCCGATGGCGATCGACAGAGCCTGTGTGTATTCACCGTTTCTGAAGCAGAGTTCGGAACGTGTCAGTTCGGAGTCGATATCGGAATATGTGGAACGGTAACGATTTCCGAATACGATCGTATTTTCAACCATGGCTACAGTCGCCACAACATTATTGACGTTGTTGTACAGCTTGTAGATGAAGTCGATCGCTTCCTTCAGTGTTGAATTCAGAAGCTGAACGTTCAGAGGTGTTTCAGCGATCAGGGATTCCAGTGAATGGATATATCCATTCGCACGGTTCATATCTTCTTCATACTGTTCGGAGATGGAAGGAAGCTTGTACTTTCTGATCTTGACCTGCATCTGGTTCATGATGACCTGCAGCTTCAGAAGCTGTTTCTTGGCACGGTCTTCATCACCTGTTACACTGTCGATCCTGTTCTTTATTTCAACAAGACCTGCGTTGCATCCGGCGATCGCGCCGTTCAGTTCGTTCAGCGCAGAGAGAACTTCACTTGCAGGTGTCTCTTTCGCTTCATATACCCTGAATACTTCAGGTTTTCTGGCTGTCAGTTCATTCAGGCTGGCAACTTCCTGCTGAATATTCTCATCCAGTCCTTCAAGACCGAATCTGGCTGACATCTTCTGATACTGTTTCTGTACATATTCAGAATTCTGCTGTGCTTCTTCAAAGAGCTTCTCTGTGGATTCAGCAACCTTTCTGACTTCTTCCATGCACTCGCATTCAGAATGGATCTGTGTATCCATTTCCTTCAGCTGTGCCTTATAGTTTTCAAGATGTGCTGCGACATCAGATGTATCGCCGCCCTTGATGGCTGCCAGGTCTTCTCTGAGGCTGTTATTGATGTCTGCGCATCTGCGTTCAATGTTCAGATGTTTGAGATAAACACCGTTTTTGCGGCTGTCGGAATACTCTGTATAGACAGACTGCATCAGCTGAGGGATCACACCGGCAATGTCTTCAAGAAGTGTCGGAAGATTGTCGATCATGTCTTTCAGGGAAGCCATGGAAGACTTGATGTTGACAAGCTCGGCCTTTGCCTTGCCAAAATCAGACGCGTACATCCATTCCTCAAATGCGGAGAACATGCGTTCCGTATCGGAGATCCTCTGTTCAACAGTCGGCCATACCTGTGAAAGACGGCTGCTGTTTTCCTGAGCTTCCGCTTTCAGTTCGCGGAACTGGTTCTTCAGTTCTGTGACTTCTTCACGCTGTGCTGTTTCTTTTTCAAGGATCGTATCCAGGAATTTATCAAGGTCTGATACCTGCTTTTCTCCCAGAGCAACGCTGGCTTTCAGATCGGACAGGTTGTTCTTTGCTTTTCTCAGTTTTCCAACAAGGATCGCATCTTCTGTTTCAGCAAGTGTCTGGGACATCTGGCGCAGATTTGCCTGAGCTTTATCAAAGTCATCCTTAGTCTGGGCAACTTTATTCATTGCGTCCGGATCGACTCTGCTGATCGCAACAGCCTTGTTCAGCTTAAAGGAAAGCGGAACACTCTTGATCGAGTTGTATTTGACCTCAAGTTCCTGAAGCTGTCTTCTGTACTTGTTCGAGCGGAGTTTCTGCACGATAAACCACAGAATCAGCAGAACAACAAGTACTGCTATTGCTATAATCACTCTGATATCAGATAAAATTTCTTTTACATTGTCCATAATCAGCACCGCCTTTATAAATACCAGTCTATTTTACCACATATAACACTATTCATAATCACTAAACGTGCTCCATTTCATGAAACCTTCACATTAAGATTTTTCTTAAAATTATCGATAACATCGTTATCAACTACATAAATGTAAAGAAACGGTGCAGTTCTTCTGCCTGCACCGGTCCTTTTACTCCTGATTCTGTTTATTTTCTTCCTGCTCGTGGATCTGGGCAATGATCTCATCGATATGTCTGCCGTTTTCCATCGCTGTATCCAGTTTGAACGTCAGCTCCGGTGTACGGCGGATATCAAGCATCTGGGATAATTCAGAGCGGATAAATCCCCTTGCCCTGTTCAGCGCTCTCAGTCCTGCCTGCGCTCTCGGTGATTTTCCGAGGAATGTGCAGTATACAGTCGCATAGCTGTGATCGCTGGATACCTTGACATCCGTGATCGTTACAAATCCGACATCAGGATCCTTCAGCTTGAACTGGATAATATCGGAGATATCCTTGCGGATAATTCCCTCAAGCCGTTTCTGTTTGATACTTGTCACGGTTTAAGCCTCCTGGGCAACTTCCTGCTCCTGGTATGCTTCGAGCGTATCTCCAACTTTGATGTCATTGTAGTTGGCGATCGTAATACCGCATTCATATCCGGTAACTACTTCCTTGACATCATCCTTGAATCGTCTCAGTGATCCGAGCTTGCCGGTATATACTACGATACCGTCACGGATCAGACGGATACCGCATCCGCTGATCAGCTTGCCGTCAGTGACCATGCAGCCGCCGATCGTACCGATCTTGGATACTTTATATGTCTCACGGATCTCAGCCTGTCCGATAACAACTTCCGCATATACCGGAGCAAGCATACCCTTCATGGCATTTTCCATTTCTTCGGTTGCCTTGTAGATAATGTTGTGGAGACGGATCTCAACACCTGCTTCTTCCGCCTTCTTGCGGATATTCGCGTCAGGACGGACATTGAAGCCGATGATCATAGCTTTGGATGCGTCTGCCAGCATGATATCGGATTCGCTGATCGCACCGGCTGTGCTGTGGATGACATTGACCTTGACGCCCTTGACATCCAGTTTTTCCATAGAGCTCTTGACCGCTTCCGCAGAACCCTGTACATCCGCTTTGATGATGACCGGGATCTCCTGGATCTCGCCTGCTTCGATCTCACGGGACAGGTCTTCCAGACTCATCGCTGAAGTCTTTCTTCTCTGCTGTTCGATCTTCTTTCTCGCGCGTCTGTCAGCGATCGCACGGGCTTCTTTTTCGTTTTCATATGCACGGAAGAAGTCACCTGCCTGCGGAACATCGTTCAGACCGATGACCTCAACAGGAGAGCTGGGTCCGGCCTTCTTGAGTTCACGGCCGTCTTCGTCCGTCATCTTTCTGACACGTCCGAAGCATGTACCGACAACGACAGGCTGACCCTGTTCCAGTGTACCGTTCTGTACGAGAAGTGTAGCGACAGGACCTCTGCCCTTATCAAGCTTCGCCTCAATGACTGTTCCGAATGCCAGACGCTTCGGATTTGCCTTGAGTTCCTTGACGTCTGCGACTGTCATGATCGTTTCAAGCAGGTCTGTAATACCCATGCCTGTTTTTGCAGAGATCGGTACAAAGATCGTATCTCCGCCCCATTCTTCAGGCATGATACCGAGATCTGACATCTCGTTCATGACTCTGTCGGGATTGGCAGTAGGCTTATCCATCTTGTTGACAGCGACGATCATCGGAACGTCGGCTGCCTTGGCGTGGTCAACTGCTTCCCTTGTCTGGGGCATGACACCGTCATCCGCAGCAACCACAATAACCGCGATATCCGTTACCTTGGCACCTCTTGCACGCATGGCGGTAAATGCTTCGTGACCGGGTGTATCAAGGAATGTGACTTTGCGTCCGTCGACCCTGACCTGATAAGCACCGATCGCCTGCGTGATGCCGCCGGCTTCACCGGAAGCGACACGGGTCTTACGGATACTGTCAAGCAGCGTTGTTTTACCATGGTCGACATGTCCCATGACTGTAACGATCGGAGGACGTTCTTTCAGGAGAGCGGGATCATCCATCTCTTCATCTTCGAGAGAGTCTTCTTCACGTTCTTTAACTTTGGTTGGTTCTATATCATATGACAGGCAGATCGTCTCGACCATGTCATCATCCAGGACGCTGTTGATCGTGACCATTTTGCCTTCCAAAAACAGTACCTTGATCAGGTCGCTGGGGTTTTTGCCGCATTTCTTCGCCAGTTCATTGAGCGTGATGCCGTCAGAATAGGTGATAGCTTTGATCTCCTGCTGCTGTTTTCTCGGATTTCCGCCTTGCGGCCGGAAATTTCTGTTTCCGTTGTTTCTGGAATTATTGTTTCCACGTGCCGGTTTCTTCGCTGCCGGCTTCTGCTTTTTGGGCATACTTCAGACCTCCTTTTCCGTAGTTTCGGGCATCAGCCCTTTTGAACAAATAAAGATCGTCACCTCTTTTCATTATTTGCGTATGCGCTGTCTTCGATCACACGGAGAATGGATTCATATACTTCATCGGTGATCGGTGTTTCAAGCGCTTTTTCCAAAGCCCTGTTTTTCTTTGCTTTTGCCAGGGCTTCGGGATCTTTCTTCAAATATGCGCCGCGTCCGTTCGCTCTGCCGGTAACATCCGCTTTGATCTCACCTTCCGGTGTACGGACGATCCTGAGCAGTTCCTTTTTCGGAAGCTGTTCTCCGGTCGCAACACATCTGCGCATCGGGATCTTTTTCGGCACTACATATTCTCCTCATCGTCACGATAGTAGTCTTCATACTCATCGTAATCGATATCATACTGGCTCTCTTCTTCAAGTTCCTGGAGATATTCGATCTCATCCAGTTCTTCCTGTGTATAGACAGGCTTGAAGTCCGGATTGACATCTTTCTTCAGCTGAGCCTCAAGATCCTTATTGCGTGTCTTGAATTCATCTTCATCGCTCTTGCGCTTCTTGCGCTTGGGCTTATCGGATGTCTTGGGTTTAGATGAACCGGCAAACTTTTCAAATACGGATACGTAATCGTTCTTGCTTGCCATTTCTTCCAGATTTGCATGTGAACGGGAGGAAGTCTTGACAGGCTGTTCTTCCGGTTCGCTTTCTTCGGGTTCTTCTTCCTGAATTTCTTCTTCAGGTTCAGGTTCTTCAGGTTTAACCTCTTCAGGCTCTTCAACAGGTTCCTCAACAGGTTCTTCAGCTGTCTCAGGCTCTGCTGTTTCAACAGGTGTCTCTGCTTCTGCCTCTTCTTCCTCGGACTTCATGGCGAATTCCGTATGGATCTTCTCAACAACTGCTTCCTGCATTTCTTCAGGGATCAGCTCTTCAGGTTCATCGGATTCAGGTTCATTCGCCTTAGCCTTCTGAAGTTCAGCCAGCTGGGCAAGACGCTTCTCTTCAGCAGCTCTTGCTTCTGCTTCCTGACGTTCTCTCTCAAGACGTTCTCTTTCAAGACGCATCTCTTCTTTTCTGATCTCTGCTCTTGCGGCGAGTTCATCATAGTCCTTGCCCATTTCTTCGAGTTCGGCACGTGTCTTGATATCGATCTTGTGGTTTGTCAGTTTAACTGCGAGTCTTGCATTCTTTCCGCGTTTGCCGATGGCAAGAGAGAGCTGGTCATTGTCAACAATGACGAGCAGGCTTCTGTCATCATCACCGGGCAGAACTGCCTTGATGTCAGCCGGAGCCAGCGCGTTCTTGACGAGCTGTGTAATATCATCGTTCCACTGGAAGATATCGATTTTCTCACCGTGGAGTTCGTCAATGATCTCCTGTACACGGGCGCCTCTCTGACCGATGCAGGCACCGATCGGGTCAACGTCGGGATTGTGGCTCAATACAGCCATCTTTGTACGTTCACCGGCTTCACGGGCGATCGCCTTGATCTCGATCGTTCCCTGGAAGATCTCCGGTACTTCTTTTTCAAACAGTCTTCTGACCAGCATCGGGTCAGCTCTGGATACAAGGACCTGTGAGCCCTTTGTATCTTTGTTGACTTCGGTAATAACGACTCTCAGGCGCTGACCTTCAACCAGACGTTCACCCGGGATCTCCGCGGATCTGGGCATCATAGCAACGGTCTTTCCGAGATTAACGAGCGTGAACTTGTCCTTGACGGATTCGACGACACCGAGGACCATTTCATCCTTCTGGTCAATATATTCGTTATAGACAGCTACCTTTTCCGCTTCACGGATCTTCTGACGCATGACATTGCGGGCAAGTGTTGCTGCGGCACGGCTCATCTCGGTGATCTCGACCTTGCGTCTGATCGTTCCGCCGAGTTCTGCGTCTTTCTGCAGTTCTCTTGCTTCTTCCAGAGAGATCTCCAGCTCATCGTCTTCCACTTCTTCTACGATGTTGTAGATCTGGAAAATATCGATCGTCTGTTTCTTATCATTGATCTCTGCTTCGACATTGATATCGGAAAGCTCGGCATCCTTCTTATAAGCCTTTGCCATAGCTTCTTTCAGTGCATCAAGGACAACTGATTCAGGGATCTTGCGCTCATCTTCGATCGCGTTCAGTGCCTTGATCATGTCTTTATATTTGAGTTCCATAACTTCTCCTCTTATAATTTCACCGCGTAGCGGATAAACTCAATATTTTCTGTTTCGATTTCAGCTGTTCTGACCGCTGCTTTATCGCGGTATTCCAGACTGATCACCCCGTTGCTGAAGGATCTGACCGTTCCGGTAAGTTCCTTCATCTTCCTGACAGGATGTGTCAGTCTGATGAAGACATAAGCATCATACCTGCCGTTCAGTTCATTGAGATCCTTGATCTCCCGTTCGGCACCGGGACTGCAGACTTCCAGTGTATACGCTCCGGAAATCAGATCGTTTTTGTCCAGCTCATCGGACAGGATCTCACTGGCTTCAGCGCAGGTATCCAGGTCCATCGTACCGTCTTCTTTGATGATCGCGCACTGCAGTACATGATCCTGCGTCCAGTTCAGTTCATAGAGACGGATCTGCTTATCTGCCAATGCATTTTCAATCAGATTTTTAAGCTTCGTGCTGTTTTCCATAGTCCTCCAGACAAACTAGAAGGAGTGCTCTCGCACTCCTTTTGTTACTGGCTAAATATAACGTATTTTTGTGTTATATGCAAGCCTTTTTCACAATTTATCGTTGATCAGGGCAAGCCAGCCTGCGTCTGAGAATGTCATGACATTCCTGATCAGTTCTGTCGCCTGCTCTTTGGTGTATCTGCGTTTCAGTACTTCGACGTAGTAGCTGTA
>JAFRJJ010000034.1 GCA_017432325.1 Solobacterium sp.
GATTGCCATCACAAGGAATTACTCCGTTATACGGATATTGTATGTATATCTCTTCATCCAACATAACCAAATTATAAAAGAAGCAGACACTTTCGTATCTGCTCACTCTGATTTGGTCACCGCAGGTGGCCTTTTTTTATGTGTGACAGGTCAGGCACATGAAAAAAGGGAGCTGCGCGCTCCCGGTTTGATTATAAGTGAAGTTTGACCCATTCGCCTTTGCGGAATCTTGCGCCAAGCATCAGGAATCTGGACAGCTGGTCTGACAGGATACCGAGCCAGATACCGTGCAGACCGAAGCCGAGCAGACCGGCCAGGATGAAGGTAACAAGTGTTCTGATCAGGGTAACGCTGATCAGTGAAGCGAACAGTGTAAACCTGACATCTCCCGCGCCTCTCAGACAGCCGCCGTAAACGACCTGAGAGATCTGCACGAGAACCGTAATCATAATATAACGGCTGATCAGGACACCCATCTCAATGGTCTCCGGATCACTGAAGTAGAGCGAGAAGAGGAATCTGCCGCCGACGAAGAATATGATCGCAAGCACAAAAGAGATAAACAGACCGATCTCCTGACAGATCTTGCCGTATGCCAGTGCTTTTTCCTTGGCGTTTGCGCCAAGGGAACGTCCGGTCAGTGCTACGGCAGCTACCTGCATGCCGTCTCCGAAGGCAAATCCAAGGCTCAGGAAGTTCATGCCGACCTGATGAGCGGCGAACGGATTCGTTCCGAGCTTTGCGGCGATGACAGCTGTTGTAACAAAGCCGACACGCATTGCCATGTTTTCAATGAAGAAGTTGACACCCAGACGGATCAGGGAAACAAATGTACGCCAGGTAGGCCTGATCTTCTTCTCGATCATATAGGGGATGCTGACAAAACTGTTTCTGGAGAACAGTGAACGCACACTCATGATCATTGCCGCGACAGTACCGAGAACTGTTGCAACAGCAGCACCGAGGATGCCCCATTTCGGGAAACCGAAGTGACCGCCGATCAGGAGGTAATTGAATATAACGTTGATAATGCTTGAAACAACATTGGTCGTCATCGCAATCTTGGTATTGCCCGATCCGCGCTGCGCGGAGTTGATCGCCAGGGATACGACGTTGAAGAACATACCGCCCATGATGATGCGGAAATACAGCACCGCCGGATCATGTGTATCCGGGTTGGAGCCGCAGAGTGTGATGATCTGACCGGCAAAGAAGACACAGATCAATGTGACGATCAGGCACATGATCAGTGTATAGGTCAGCGATGTCAGAAGAACTTCATTGGCATTATCCTGACGTTCTTCACCTTTTCTTCTCGCGACCAGTGCTGATACAGCAATGTTCATTGACAGGAAGAAAGACAATCCGATGAATTTAGGCTGAGTGGTAAGACCGACTGCCGCAACAGATGCTGCACCGAGTGTAGATACCATCAGGGTATCGATCATGCCTGCCAGGGAAACGAAAAAACTTTCCAGTACTGCAGGCCAGGCCATGCGTATCGCTTCACTGCGCAGTGCTCTTTTGTCAAAATTTTTCTCAGACATTTCTGTAACCCCTTGATGTAAAGAATTATATACCTCTTTGCCTTAACATGATAGAATTTGCGTTGAATTGAAGGGGGTAACAGGAATGTCGAATTCAAGAATCGTGAAATATACATGTCCTTACTGCAAAAGAGGATTCGATGTGGAAATATGGGATACAGTCACCGCTTCGTCAGATCCCGATCTGAGAGACAGATGTGTCAGCGGAGATATCTTCAGGCTCTCCTGCCCGCACTGCAAACAGGAGTTCATGGTGCAGTATCCGCTCATATACATCGATGAAGACCATAAGTTCGTTCTCTGGCTGAGCGAACAGGAAGCACCTGTTTCCCTGAAACAGACAACAAAGCCGCTGACAGAGCGCGGCTATGTGCTGAGAAGATGCGCCACGCTGAAGGAATTCTGTGAAAAGATCCAGATCCTGGAGGACGGCGTCAGTGACGTCATGGCAGAGCTCGCAAAATATGACTGCTTTATTGAATTCACGGACAATGGCAAAGGAACACCGGAAGAGATCACTGCAGTGGAATATCAGCGTACGGAAAACGGGATCATGAAGATCACAGTACGCTGCGGGGACAAAGGAATGTCATTCCTCATTCCTCTGACAATGCTGGAAGAAGAGATCGCCCAGAATCCGGAGCTTTATGAAGTAGGCAATGACATATTCCCGCTGATCAACAGTGAATGGATCATGAGCCTGTATCAGGAAGCAGACGGAACCGCATAAAAGAAGAAAACAGCCTGCTGGCTGTTATCTTTTTTTCGGCGGGAAGAAACTGAGTGACATCAGAAATTCTTCCGGCAGCTGTTCCCGGATATGATCCATCGTCTGCTGAAGCGGGATCGGATAGCGTTCCCAGGTGCTGTAAATGTTATCCGGTGTATGATCGAGATACCATCCGTTGACAAGTCCTGTCAGAGCCAGCTGGTTGGGTGTGATGTTTTCTTCAACACCCGCTTCCTGACATATTTCATGGATCAGGTGATGCAGAGCCCTGTATGTATACTCATGATGCCGGGAAGTCATGAAGAACTTCCTGGTATCGTCATTGATGCCTACATCCGGCATATGCGCATACAGGATCCTGGATACACTTTCCATGAAAATGAATGTCCCTTTGTATCTCCACGTGATGCCGCGTGTTGAAGCGCGGACAAACTCAATGGGTTCACCGGAAAGATACAGCTGTGATTCTTCCGGCTTTTTGATTCCGTGCTCCAGAAATGTTCCTGCGTCGATATCCAGCGCAAGTCTTCCGTCTTCCAGTCTGTGGAAGTCACAGACACGGATATTCTGGATCTGGACCGGGGTAAGCCCGACGTATAATACCATCTCAATGATGCCTCTGTTCCTTGTTCCGATGGTCGGGAGGATACGGGTGATCTTCTGAACAGTATCCGCCTGTACGAACATATCTGTTGTATATTCCGTACGGGGGCGTTTTTCATTTTTCAGCAGACCGTTGAATGGATTGATATAGCCTTCAACTGCGCCGCTCTGTTCAATGCGCTTTGCAAGAGAACGCAGGGTGGCTTTATAACGATGGGCTGTGTTTGCGGAAAGAACACCGTTCTCGACTCTTTGGTCCAGTTCACCGAAGTATTCGACGGCTTCTTCTGTTGTCATGGTAAGGATCCGGTATTTACCGTTTCCAGCTGAGTGCATCAGATTGAGTACCTTTCGGTAATCGTTGACCGTCGAAGAAGCGGGATCAAGATCAGCAAGAATCCGCTCCCATAATTCCGCAGTAATACCTGCGGGGTTCCGGGTGATTCTCATAAGTATTCCTTTCGAAAAGCGTTTATATATTAGTAGACGACACTTCTTTTGGCAAGAAAAATAATTCATTTTGTATCTTTTGAAATCACATAATTTAACACATTTGTTACATATTTTGACGTATGGTCAATGGTACTATACAGTTACAGACATAAAGTTGTCTGGTTGAATAGCTGCTCCCCCTTGGCAGATATTCAATAATCTATCCCCTGATAATATGAAAAAAAGAAAAAGATCCGCGAGGATCTTTTTCTGTTATGTCAGGATAAGCGGTCAGTCGGAAACAGTTTCCTTTACGACCTTGATGCCGGCGATTTTGAAGCAGTTCGGAACATTGCCTTTTTCGTCTCTATGGAACGCTACACAGTCACAGCATCTGCCGTGGCGCGGGCAATCTGTATTCGGACATGTGCAGGGATGATTGTTTGAACAGGGTCTTATTTCACTCATGATCAATTCTCCTTATTGCTGTAATCGTAAACGATGAACCGCCGGTTAGGAAATACAAACATGAATGAAGGTTAACAGCACAAATGAATCTTTATCAGTATTATGAAAAAATTGCCGGCTGTAATCAGCCGGCAGTCAGTAATTAATCGGTAACTTCTACAAGTTCATGTCCGGCAACAGAGAATCCCTGGTTGACTTCGAATGAAGTTGCGTACCAGTCACCTGTCTGCGGATTGTAGCGCATGTTCGAGGCGATGACGGACTTGTTGTTGATCGGAGCGTTGTCGCTCAGACGTGTACCGTCATTTTCTGCTTCTGCCAGGATCCTTACGGTGTAGTAGCCGTTTGTATCTGCGGAAGGAGAAAGCTCATATGTTGTTCTGTCTGTAGAGAACTTGCGGTTTGTGAAGGTGTATCCGCGGTTGACTGCTACACGGTTCTGCAGGGCAGTGCGGATGCTTTCATCGATATGTTCTACAGAACTCATATCACCGTTGTTGGAACCATTCAGATAAGCCGCGTACAGCTGCTTGAAATTACGGGAGATCGCCTTGAAGTAATCAGGATCTTCTTCAACAATGACTTCAGGAGTGGGCTCCGGTGTATTCTCAGGTTCTGCGGTAGCTGTAGGCTCGGCAGGCAGTGTTTCGGCAGTCGGCTCAGGTGTGGATACCGGTTTGCCGGAACCGCCGCGGTCTTTCAGTACGAAGAACCAGATAGCTCCAACCAGCAGTGCAAGCAGGAGTAATGCCAGCAGGACGATCCAGAATTTTCCGCCTTTCTTTTCATCGTCTTCCGGAACCGGCGGCTCTGATTTCTGCAGATCATTGAGTTCGATCTCACGCTTGGCCGGTTTCTTCGGAATGTTGAGGTCAACAGTTTTTTCAGGCTCAGGAGCGGGTTCCGGTTCTGCTACAGGTTTCGGTTTCCTGACAGGCTCCGGTTCTTTTTCAACCGGCTTGAATATGACTGTCTGGCCTTCATCGACAAGTTTCTTTTCTGCTTTTTCTTCTTCCCGGAAGAGATTCGTATAGATCTCGGTCGTCTGAGGATCGACATGCGCGGGAGCTTTGCTGAGAATGAACGGTACATCCAGTTCTTCTGTATCAGCTTCTTCATCCAGAGGATTCACAAAGTCGGATCCTTCCGGCTCGTCCGGATTGAGTCCTGCCAGTCTCAGGGCAGTCTGTGTGTTTTCATCATCATTGCGTGTCTGTCTCAGGATGAACGGGACATCATAGCTGCTGTCTGCAGGTCTGCTGTCACGGGTATAGTTGCCGTCCAGCACGTCCTCTTCTTCGGTCGTGCTGTCATCTGCCAGCAATGTTTTCAGGACATTGTGCAGATCACCCAGGGCATCATATTCACTGGTTTCTTCCTTCAGGATCTCTTCGGAGGCATCTTCGATCACAGGCAGGTCTTCCATCGTGATCGTATGATCCGTTTCTCTCTGAACGAACGGGATATTGAAGCTGTCAGCTACATCTTCCTCTTCCGGTTCATCCACCGTCATACGGATCGTTTCCTCAGGAGCCTCTTCCGTCTTCTGTTCCTCAGCAGGCGCTGCCGGAGGAGCTTCCTCAACAGGCTTTTCCTCCGCAGGTACAGCCGGGATGACCGGTTCGGGAATTTCTTCCTTCGGCGCGGAAGGGTTCATCGCGGGAATGGATGAAGTGAAGAAGAGCGGGATGCTGGAAGAAGCAGCGATCTTCTCTTCGGGTTCATCATTGTCATCACCGAGGTCCAGGAATGAAAGCAGGTCATCATCAGATGATTCTTCCTGGATCAGTTCCGGCATGACCGGTTCCGCAGGTTTTTCTTCAACAGGCTTTTTGGGAACAGCCGGTGTTTCTTTCGTGAAGTTCTCGTCTTTGATCACGGGGAAGATCCCGGTGTCCACGAGCTTAGCCGTACGCATTACAGGTACGGGAGGGATCGAGCGGTCATTGATATTAAAGATCAGTGTTTCGCCCAGTTTATCATCTTCCTGACGCTCTGTCGGTACAGGTCTTCCGCAGCGGGGGCAGAAGATCATATCAGCTTCCAGGTCGCGTCCGCAATAAATGCATTTCTTGGTTTCTGTCATATCGTGTTAATCTCCCGGAAAAATTCTAATCCATCTTTTATTATATCGCAAACAATGAAGATAATTCTTCAGTAAATGTTGATTGTCCATGGCAGTTATGCTTAAAAAATCCGCGAAAACAAAGGCTGATCGCTACAGCTTTTCGATCAGCCTTTCCAGGAAACTCTTCTTTTTCGGTTTTTCATCATCTGTTTTGACAGGTATGTAATCCATCCGCACAGCGTCAATTTTTTCCGGTGTCACCGTGACCAGCATATAGCTTTTGCCGGAATAATCCCGGGAATACGCAATGGATCCCGGATTCAGCATCCGTACACCGTCTTCGATAAAATCCTGGCAGATATGCATATGTCCGAAGAATACCGTATCGCATCCGTGTTCCTTCGCATGCTTTGCCATGAGGTCATAGTGGAAATATATCAGCATATCCAGATGACCGTGGCAGACATAGATCCGGTGTCCCAGCACTTCAATGATGCGCCAGTCGGGAACGCTGTTTCCCAGGTAAAAATCATGGTTGCCCCGGATGAACAGGAAACCGTCCATATCCTTTTCTCTCAGTTCGCTGTCACCGCAGTGCACAAACAGATCCGCTTCGGGATGGTGCTCCCGTACATACCGCAGGGATGCCTTGTCCATATGACTGTCACTGCAGAGAACAATGATAAAAGGCTTATCAGTATCAGTATTGATATGGGTTTCCGGGATCTTGTTCATTGTTTGTCTCCGTGTTCATTATGACATGCGCAGGGACAAAATGAAAATCGGACATGGCAGTCCGGAAAACAATAAAAGCTCTCCGATCTGCATACACAGACCGGAGAACCGGGAAAGTTACTTCAGTTTTCTGACAAGTTCCGCAAGCGCTTCATCTTTGCAGTCACGGAAGAAATATTCATCAAAGTGCTTTCCCGCGAATGCACTTTTGACCAGCTCCGGATCCAGATCGCAGAGGATATCTGCCAGCGGACGGAACGCTGCGGCACGGACGCCGTCAAGGATCTTCTTGTTGCGCTGTTCCGGTACGACACGTTCCTTCGGATAGCCGCCTCCGAACGGTTCGCTGAACAGTTTTTCGAAGATGTATTCCAGATTGAGTTCGCCGCCCCAGCCGAAGTTGAGCGCGAACGGGATCGAGATCGCGTTGCCGTCGTTGATCTGGGCAAATGTATAGGCATCCAGCGGGTGCTCAACATGTCCGCAGATAACACCCGGGAAGGAATTCAGCGCAAGCATCGCGCCTTCGCCTGTCCCGCATCCGGTCACGACAAAATCAGCGGCACCGGAATTCAGAAGCACGGCTGCCAGAATGCCGTTTGTTACATAAGTCAGCGGTGCCGGGTCATCTGCGGAGTACATGCCGTAGTTGATGACTTCATATCCTTTCGGTTCAACGACCTTACGGAGCGCTGTTTCGATCAGGCTGTTCTTTGCGGCCTGGGAATTTTCATTGATCAATGCAATTTTCATGGTTTTATCTTCTCCTTCTTCATATCTATTATAAAAAAGTATTTCCCCGGAAGGAAATCTTTCACCCCTTCACTGACAGGTTACGTGTTTGACGTGACTGAAAATGAATCTGTTTTTCTGCTTCAACTTGATGACAATCACTCAGTAAATGCTGTTTGTCCGGGGCGTTTGCGTTGTATAATGAAAAAAATGGGCAGGTGGCGTGATATGGATAACAAATACAAATGGAAACTGTGGACAGTACTGATCTTATCAATACTGATCCTGCTTGGTCTGGGATACCTTCATTACCTGAGAAAAGGAACCCAGCCTGCTGCTGTAGTAACACCGACGCCTGCGGAAACGCTGGCTCCTTCAGGCTGCCCGACATGCCCGGCAGATATCGTGATCACGGATGAGCCTGCATCAACACCGGAAGCCACACAGACTCCGGCTCAGGAAACAGCGACACCGGAACCCACCCAGGAACCGACAAAGGAACCTGAGATAACCGTGGATATCGATTCTGATGACAGTATCAACCGTCTGATCAATATTTCATATCCGGTCGATCCAAGCTACGTGCCGAAAGATCTGAGAGTCGTCAATATTCCGAGCAGTGAATCGGAATACCTCCGTGAAGAAGCAGCCAACGCGCTGGAACAGATGTACAAAGCTGCTGTTGACAACCAGGTATATCTGAGGATCGTAGACGGCTACCGCTCCTATTCGGAACAGCTGGCGCTGTACAACTATTATGAACGCATACACGGCAAGGCTTATACGGAATATGTGGATGACCATCCGGCCGCAAGCGAACACCAGCTTGGTCTGGCTGTCGACCTTGGCTGGTATAACGGAAACTGCCAGCTGAACCCCTGCATCGCGACATACCCGCAGTACCAGTGGCTGCTGGACAATTCCTATAAATACGGGTGGATCGCAAGATATCCGGACAAGAAATCCGATGTCACCCACATTACATACTCACCTTGGCATTTCCGCTATGTCGGCTCTGAGGAAGCAGCGAAGATCCATGATTCAGGCCTGACGATGGAAGAGTTCTACAACCGTCCGGTCAAAGCCAACTGACAGACCGCAGAAATCAAATTCCGGGAGATCTCAGGATCTCCTTTTTTGATCGGTATAAAAAACGGAGTATTCCATTCATCATGGAGTACTCCGTTGATCTTGTGTGTTTATAACAGCGGGATGTTGTACTGTTCAGCCAGTTCGTACATCCGCTTCGGCCATACGGAAGCCTGTACTTCACCGACATGTGCTTTGTTCAGCAGCAGCATGCACAGCCTTGACTGGCCGATGCCTCCGCCGATCGTATAGGGCAGTTCCCTGTTGAGGATCATCTGGTGATAGGGAAGCTTCAGTCTTCCTTCGCAATGGGAAGCTTTGCACTGTGTGACGATGGATTCCTCGTCAACACGGATACCCATGCTGGAGATCTCCAGTGCCATATCAAGGGAAGGCAGCCAGTAGAGCAGGTCGCCGTTCAGGTTCCAGTCATCATAGTCGGGCGCTCTTCCGTCATGCGGTCTGCCGTTGGCCAGAGGCCAGCCGATCTGCTTGATGAAGACGCAGCGCTTGTCTTTTGTAATCAGGTCTTCACGCTCTTTCGGCGTCCTGCCGGGCCACAGTTCCTCCAGCTCTTTGCTGGTAACGAAGGTAACGGTATCCTCGACATGGCATACTGCCTGCGGGTATTTATACCAGATCTCATGTTCCATATGCTTGATGATCCTGACGATCTCTTTGACCGTGCTTTCCAGGATCTCATCCGTGCGTTCTTCTTTGGCAATGATGCGCTCCCAGTCCCACTGGTCAACGTAGATGGAATGCAGGTTGTCGAGGATCTCATCTCTGCGGATCGCGTTCATGTTGGTATAGAGTCCTTCATGCATACCGAACCCGTATTTCTGCAGGGCGGCTCTTTTCCACTTGGCAAGGGAATGAACGACTTCGATCCGCTCATCAGGCATTTCCTGCATGTCAAAGCTGACAGGACGCTCAAATCCGTTCAGGTTGTCATTCAGGCCGGAGCTCTTCGGAACGAACATCGGCGCGCTGATACGTGACAGGTTCATTTCCCTGCCCATCTCTTTCTGGAAGGTGTCGCGTAAATATTTGATGGCTTCCTGTGTCTCACGGACTGTCAGCACAGGATTATAGTTTTCCGGTACGATGAATTTCATGTTAACTTCTCCAATACTGAGCTATTTTATCACTAACGGAAGGAAAGGAAAACATGAAACATCCGTCTTTTATCGTTCATGGTCATTCCATAATCCTATGATTTCGTCTTTACATGGTATACTGTCAAAAAGGAGATGCATTCATGGCTGAAACAAGAGGAATGATATTTACTGAGGGACCGATCGCGGGGCCGCTGATCCGCTTTGCGCTGCCGATGCTGGCGGCATCATTCCTGCAGTCCATGTACGGGGCAGTGGACCTGATGGTCGTCGGAAAGTTTGCCGGCACAGCGGATGTTTCGGCTGTTTCCACCGGCTCCCAGGTCATGATGACAGTCACCAGCATCTTCATGGGACTTGCAATGGGCATGACGATCCTGCTCGGGCAGAAGATCGGGGAAGGAAACGCAAAAGAAGGCGGCTGCATCATCGGTGCCGGCATCCTGCTCTTTACCCTCATCGGTCTGATCGGATCCATCCTGCTGGGTATCTTCGCGCCGTCTCTGGCGGCATTGATGAACGCGCCAGCAGAGTCGTTCACCAGGGCATCGCAGTATATCCGGATCTGCGGCATCGGATCTCTGGCGATCATTGCCTACAATACGCTCGGAGCGGTATTCAGGGGGATCGGTGATTCCCGGACACCTTTCATGTCTGTAACGATCGCCTGTATCTGCAATATTCTCGGAGACCTGCTGTTTGTCGCGGTATTTGGTATGGGAACTGCCGGGGCAGCCCTGGCCACCGTCATGGCGCAGCTGATCAGCGTTGCGGTATCCCTGTATCTGGTCAGCAGGATGTCCCTGCCGTTCACATTCTCGCTCAGTGATATCGGCTGGCACCGGACACAGATCAGAAGGATCCTGGGTCTCGGTTTCCCGATCGCCCTGCAGGATCTCATGGTCAACATTTCATTCATGGTCATCCTTGCCATTGTCAATTCACTCGGCCTGGTCGTTTCCGCCGGAGTCGGTGTCGCGGAAAAGGTATGCGGCTTTGTCATGCTGGTGCCTTCCGCATTCTCACAGGCTGTTTCAGCGTTCGCCTCCCAGAACAAAGGTGCCGGCAAATATGACCGTGCTGTCAGGGGAATGCTGTGTGCGGTCGGTATCTGCTTTGCGTTCAGCATCGTGATCAGCTGGTTCGTGTTCTTCCGCGGAACCATTCCCGCTTCGATGTTCGCCTCGGATCCCGAGGTCATCCATGCGGCAGCCGAGTACCTGAAGGCGTACGCGATCGACGTGCTCCTGACATCGCTGTTCTTCAATATGACCGGTTTCTTCAACGGGATCGGTAAGACACGATTCGTTATGATACAGGGAATATTCGGTGCATTTCTTGTCAGGATCCCTGTCTCCTACCTCATGAGCAGACGGGTCCCTGTATCTGTATTCCTGCTCGGTCTGGCAACACCGGCCTCTTCACTGGTCCAGGTGCTGCTATGTGTGCTATACTTTCTGCACATCAAGCGTAAACAGGAGTTTGATGTAAAACATTCATGATACAATGGGAATGATTTTACCCTGATTGTTTGGGAGGCATTATGAAGATATTGATTGCCGGATGCGGAAAAGTCGGTTCAACACTGACAAAACAGCTGACATCCGAAGGACATGAGATAACCCTGATCGACCGCGACCCGGAAGTACTGGAAGCGATCATGGAACGATATGATGTCATGGGTGTGCAGGGCAACGCTGCTACCATGGAAAGCCTCGAACAGGCAGGTGTTGATGAGGCCGATCTTCTGATCGCTGCGACGGATATGGACGAAGTCAACCTTCTGTCATGTCTGACAGCACACGGACTGAATGAAAAACTGCACACGATCGGCAGGATACGCAATCCGGAATACAGACGTCAGGCATACGAGATGCGCTCTGTATTCGGACTGAATATGGTGATCAATCCCGAACGGGAGGCTGCGACCAGCATTTCCCGTCTTTTGAAGTATCCCGGATTCAGGACCATCGAAACATTTGCCAAGGGCAATGTTGAGATCGTTGAAGTACATGTAACCGCTGATTCCAAACTGAAGAATGTCGCTTTGAGTCAGCTCCAGAATATTATTCACTGCACCGTACTTGTCTGCGCGATCGTCAGGGACGACAAGTGCCTGATGCCGGACGGCAGCTTTGTACTGAAAGAAAATGACCATCTGTACATCACTGCGACCACTTCCAATCTTTCGGCACTTCTGAGATCCCTGGGCATTATTTCAAAGCCGGTCAGAAATGTACTGATCGCCGGCGGCGGAAGGATCTCCTATTATCTCGCAAGCCAGCTGCAGGAAAGCGGCATGACCTGTGAGATCATTGAACAGAACGCAAAGCGCTGCGAAGAACTGGCACTTTTACTGCCGGACGCAAGGGTCGTACAGGGTGACGCCAGCAACCAGAACTTCATGGAAACAGAACGGATCGATTCCTATGACGCGCTGGTCATGCTGACGGGACTGGATGAACTGAATATCGTCATGGCTCTCTACGGCAGCGCAAGAGGGGTCAAGCACGTCGTCACAAAAGTCAGCCACGGTGAAAACAACCTGCTGCTGAATGAACTCGAGATCGGCAGTGTCGTTTCCCCGAAGGAGCTCTCATGCAATACGATCGTCCAGTATGTCAGGGCGATGCAGAACCGTCAGGGTGCCGCGATCACCATTCACAGGATCGCCGGCGGACAGGCCGAAGCGATCGAATTCATCATCGACGAGAATTCAAAATATATCGGTGAAAAGATCAAGAACCTGAAACTGAAGAAGAACGTCCTGATCTCAAGTATCTCAAGAGGTGAAAATACAGAGATCGCGTCCGGCAATTCATCCTACGAACTGGATGACACAGTCGTCGTCATTACGAATTCATCCAATCCGATCCTGCAGTTTAATGATATCTTTGAGGCAGAATTCTGATGAACTATAAACAGGTTGGTTATATCATATCGCTGCTTCTGCTGATGGAGGCCGCCTTCATGATCACGCCTTTGGCTATTTCATTTGCTCTGGCGGAACATGCGGCGATCCGCGGCTATATTGCATCGATCGCGATCATCGTGATCACAGCAGGGATCATGTACTGGTTCTGCCGTGACAGGAAGGGCGGGTTCTATGCCAAGGAAGGCATGGTGCTGACGGGTCTTGCATGGATCATCATGTCCATGCTGGGCTGTCTGCCGTTCTATATCTCCGGCGAGATCCCGCGCTACGTGGACGCGCTGTTTGAGGTCGTCTCGGGATTCACGACGACAGGATCATCGATCCTGACGAACGTGGAAGCCCTGGACAAAGGCCTGCTGTTCTGGCGCAGCTTTACGCACTGGGTCGGCGGCATGGGTGTCCTGGTATTCCTCATGGCGATCGTACCGTTAAGCGGCAAGAACGGCGGCTTTACTCTGCATATCCTGAGGGCGGAGAGCCCGGGTCCTTCGGTCGGCAAGCTCGTACCCAAGATGAAGAAGACAGCTTCGATCCTGTACCTGATCTATGTCATCCTGACAGTACTGGATCTCATCTTCCTGCTGATCGGCGGAATGCCGCTGTTTGACGCGGTATGCACGGCGTTCGGTACGGCAGGTACCGGCGGCTTCGGCGTCAGGAACGATTCACTTGCGGGATACAGCCCGTATCTGCAGAATGTAACGACGGTATTCATGCTGCTGTTCGGCGTGAACTTCAGCTGCTATTACCTGCTGATCCTGAAGAGCTTCAAGGAAGTATTCAGGGATGAAGAACTCAGACTGTACTGTCTGATCGTATTCAGCAGTATTGCATTGATCGCATGGAATATCCACGGCATGTACGCGAACGTCGGGGAAGCAGTCCATCACTCCGCATTCCAGGTCGCGTCCATTATTTCAACATCCGGTTTTGCCACGGCCGACTTTGATCTGTGGCCGAACTTCTCGAAAGCAATATTGCTGCTGCTGATGATATTCGGCGCCTGTGCGGGCAGCACCGGCGGCGGTATCAAGACGATCCGTCTGCTTCTGCTCTTCAAGAGCCTGAAGCGCAATATCCATCAGCAGATCCATCCGAACCGGATCAGTCATATCCGTGTCAACGGTGCTGTGATCGATGAGAAGGTCATCACGAATGTCGGTGTTTACCTGATAGCTTATACCATGATCATCATCGTCAGCTTCCTGATCGTATCCCTGGACGGGTTCTCGGTGGAAGCGAACGTATCGGCTGTCCTGGCAACATTCAACAATATCGGGCCGGGTCTTGCGGAAGTGGGACCGACCTGCAATTTCTATGCCTACAGCACGCTTTCCAAGATCGTCATGATTTTCGGAATGCTGGCAGGCAGACTGGAAATTATGCCGGTCATCGTACTGCTTTCCCGCCAGACATGGAAGAAAGTTTAAACAGCATGTATCACATCGATACATGTTTTGTTTTTTACAGGATTTACAACCGTTTCTCTGCTAAGATATACGTTGTGAGGTGAACATATGACTGAGAAACCGATCCACACATTTGTGGTACTTGCATATAAAGAATCACCGTATCTGGAACGCGCGATCAGATCGGTACTGGACCAGGAATATCCGAGCAGGGTCATCATCGGTACTTCCACGGACAATGAATACATCAGGGACCTGGCTGCCAAATACCAGCTGGAAGTTGTCGTCAACCCTGTCAAGAACAGCGGCAATATCGGTGACTTCGACTTTGCCTGGAGCCATGGCGACAATGAACTGGTCACCATTGCCCATCAGGATGACGAATATGAAAGAAGCTATTCCATGAGGGTCGTGGATGCTTACCGCAAGCATCCGGATTCCATCATTATCTTTACCGGCTATTATGAGATCCGTGACGGCAAAAAGGTGTTCTCCAACAAACTGCTGAACGTCAAGAAGATGCTGCTGGCACCGCTCAGAGTACTGGGCTCCACGGAATCCAGATTCTGGAAACAGTCCGCGATCCGTTTCGGAAACGCGATCTGCTGCTCTGCCGTAACATTCGTTCCGCGGAATATCCCGTTTGAAAAGGTGTTCCGCCAGAAGGAATTCCTCGGAGAGGGAGACTGGTACGGATGGCTGAAGCTTTCCAAAGTGGACGGCAAAGCATTTACCTACATTCCCGATGCCCTGATGGGACACAGGGTCCATGAAGAGTCACATACATCCCGTGAAGTGAATGACGGCACGCGTACGGAACAGGAATTCAGAATGCTGTGCAAATTCTGGCCTGCACCCATCGCAAGGATCATTGCCGGAGGATATAAGAGCGCACAGACATCCAACAAACTGAAATGACCGCGGAGGAAGAACGTGAAAATACTGATTATTATTCCGGCATACAACGAAGCAGAGAACATTGTCAGGGTAACTGATCATTTGATCACGGACTATCCGCAGTACGATTATGTGATCATCAATGACGGAAGCACAGACCGCACGGCAGAGATATGCCGTGAACATGGCTACCGCCTGATCGAACATCCTGTCAATCTCGGACTTGCCGGAGCTGTCCGCACCGGCATGAAGTATGCCCTTGCGCACGGATATGACGCAGCGATGCAGTATGACGGAGACGGACAGCACCGTCCGGAATACATCGCCGGCATGGCTGAGGAGATCGAAAAAGGCTATGACATCGCGATCGGAAGCCGGTTTGTCACAGAGAAAAAAGACGGTTCCCTGCGTATGCTGGGAAGCCGTATGATCGAACGTTTCATCCGCATGACGACCGGAAAGACGATCCATGATCCGACCAGCGGCATGAGAATGTACAGCAGGAGGATCATCCGGGCCCTGGCAGACAATGCCGCACTGACACCGGAACCTGACACTGTCGCATATCTCATGCGCTGCGGCGCAACGGTCAGCGAAGTACAGGTCACCATGGATGAACGCATTGCCGGGGAAAGCTATCTGAATCTCCGCCGCAGTATCCAGTACATGGCGACTGTCTGCACCAGTATCCTGTTCGTCGGATGGTTCCGCGACAAACTGGATCTAAGGAGGGAATGAAGAATGACAGCACCGTTTCGTATCATGCTGATAGCAGCAGCGATATTTACATTTTTCTTCATCATCTCAAATATCAGGAAAAGCAAGCTCAGGATCAGCGACGCGCTGTACTGGTTCGGGTTTTCCACACTTCTGATCCTGCTGGCGGTATTCCCGCAGATCGCATTCTTCTTCGGAGGGCTGTTCGGGATCATCTCGACGGTCAACCTGGTATTCCTTGTGATCATCGCGCTCCTGATCCTCAGGGTCTTCACATTGACGCTCAGGCTGTCCGAACTTGATCTGAAGCTGGAAGAGCTGGCGCAGGAGATGGCATTGAAGGAAGCCGAGAAAAACATCAAAGAATAAAAACAAATGCCGTTCTGCAGTGCAGAGCGGCATGTTTTCATCAGTGCCAGTAATTGACCACACGGTCCATTTCCTTCCGGGTGACCGGGATCGCATGTGAATGCGCCGGTGAATCCAGAGGGATCGTCATGATCTCTTCCGGTACGGCGTCATAGTATCTGCTCCGGAAATCCTGTGTATACAGCGCATGGAAACGGAAACGCGTATAGTCATCGTAGAATACGTAATATCCTTCGTTTTCCAGGTCGGGCATGATCATCGGTCCTTCACTCTGATGCTGGCTGATCGGCTGACTGAATTCCTTGAAGTCGGTCCATCCGTTTTCGGAATAGCCGGACATCAGTGTGGAGTAGTCCTCCATCGGATAGCGCTCATCTTTGAAGACGATCGCATAATCAGGTCCGCATTTGATCATTGTCCCGTCAATGATCACATATCCGGGATCGAGCAGTCTCTGCGGTTCTGACGCATCCTGCAGGTCTATCGACAGGTTATAGAACATGCCTTCATCCTCGACGGATGACCAGCAGATCACATACTGATCCAGCGTCCGGTCATAGAAGGCTTCCGGAGCCCATGCCTGTTTTTCGCTCAGAGGCGTACGGTTGACTTTCATCAAACGCTCGTTTGTAAATGAGGTCAGGTCCTGTGAATCATACAGGTAGATCGCGTCCGTATCATATCCCTGTGTTGCACAGACCGCGAATGTCCCGTCCTTTCTTCGGAAGACCGCAGGATCGCGCAGCCGTCCCGTACCGACAGAGGCTTTCAGGACAGCCCGGTCCCCGTTCAGTGCAAACCATTCAACACCGTTGTATGTATATGCCAGCTTCATGGTCTCCGGTTCGCTTGTCCGTTCACTGAAGTAGCTGATCACATATCCGGCATACGGATCCAGCAGCAGGATATTCCCGAAGGAATGTTCAAGCGGGAAGCCGTCCGCAGATGCGGACAGAACGACCGGTTCATATTCAGCACTGTCTTCTGTCTTGCGTATGACATTGTCCTCAATGACCGCGTTACCCGAAACGATGTTCCAGGTGATCTCCGCGTCTTCGATCTGCGGCAGTACATCTCCGTCGTTATAGATCGGATCCAGTGTCCGTTCCAGCTGTTCGATCGTATCCTGCAGGAACTCCGGATCGGGTGTTTCCGCGGGCTGTGATGCCGTCGCTTCCTGTGTTTTGGCCGATTCAGCTGATTCCCCGGTTTCTGCGGCAGGCGCGGCGCAGCCTGTCAGCAGTACTGATATCAATAGTAGTTCTGTTGTCTTTTTCATGTGACCATTCTACCATCACTCGACCGGATATTGTGTGTACATTCTGTTTTTCAGTTCCAGGAACGGCTGACGAAACATACATCCGTTTTCATTCAGGAGCCATCTGTGCGCTTCACACACCTCGGACATCAGGTCCATCGGTTCATAGATGTTGTCGATCCCGTCAATGACCAGGTTTCTGATATGCCTGGTCTGTGAAAAGGGATAGGAAGCTGTTTCGATCCGGGAACAGGCAAGGATCTTCTGCAGACAGAGGACTGCTTCCGGATCGATCCTTGTTTCAACGCCGTGCAGGCTGTTGAGCAGGGAAATGATCTGGGACACAGATGCAAACCGGTATCTGTCCGCAAGCTGACGGATGACAAGGTCCTGGCGCCTTATTCTGTGCCAGTCGTCATCAATGCTGCGCAGCCTGACATAGGCAAGCACCTCATCCCCATCCAGCAGATACAGCTTCTGATCCGGGGCATACGGTATCCCGAGCTGTCCGCATTCCTCCTGCGATAGCGGCAGTTCCAGACCGCCGGTCTGATCGATGAGTTCCTTCAGTGACGCAAAACTGAACGAGATATATTGATGAATATCGAGATCCAGATTGTTCTCAACAGTCTCCAGCTGAAGAACCGCACCTCCGAGGTCATGTGCCCGGTTGATCTTTGAGAATCCGTGGCCGGGGATCTCTGCCATAGTATCACGCTGTACCGACAGGATCCTGACGGTATCCGTTTCCCGGTCATAACGGACGATCTTGATCACATCTGCCCGGTTTCTCTGATCGGGAAATGATGACGTATCAGCACCGAAAACAGCGATCATGATATCCCGGCATGTATCTGTTTCAGGCTGCGGAGCTTCCTGTGCGCAGGCAGTGAGGAGGATCAGCAGGAATAATATCAGGAATCGTTTCATTGAACACCTCCGAACCCAGTATGTCACCGTCCGGCAGGAATATCCGTTCACTATATACACTCTGCACAACCGCAGGGATTCTTTCAAAAACGGCTCATTAATGATATATATTGCTTATGACGATCATGACGCTTGCACAATGTCTTTTGAACGACTATACGGAAGAAGAACTCCGGTACTGGAGCCGTTTTTACGGTATCCGGGTCGGTTCCAGCAAACCCGCCACACTGGCATCCAGGATCGCCGAAAAGCTGCTGGATGAACAGGAAATGCAGCAGCGGCTGGTCATTCTGCGTGATGAAGAAGCAGAATTGTTTGAGCAGTGCATGGAAGAATCCCAGCCGGTCAGTGATGAACAGCAGAAAGCTGCAGAACGTCTGATTGGAACTGATTATGCCTATATGACCTCATCAGGACTGATCGTTCCGGCAGATGTAACGGAAGCGTACCGTAAACTCAACACGCCTGCTTTCCGTAAGCAGAGAATACTGACTTCCTATCTGCTGGACTGTCTGCTGTTTGTCGAATCTGTTTACCTTGTCATTCCTCTGCATGAACTGATGGGATGCTTTACCGGCAGATATTCGATCCTGTGCAGGGAAGAAGTATTTGACCGGTGCTGGAATCTGATCCACCCGGATGACAATCCCTGCCTGCGCACAGGAGATATGATCATTTCACGTGCGGCATCTGATGTGGCGGCGGAAATACTGGAGGAACGCGGCAGTCATATATATGCCTGTCCGGATCCCGGAGAAATCAGGGACTGGGCAGTCAACGGATATCCTTCGAAAAACAGTGAATGCATGCATTTCCTGGAATGGCTCAAGGACAGCGGACTGGAACACGGCTATGCGGAGGAAGTGCTGCAGCATCTGACGGAAATGATCGCGCATGGTACGGAAATGGAAGAAGTGCTGGAAGCGCTGAAAACACATATGGATATTACAGAACCACGCTTCGTGCCGGCAGAGATCCGTCTGAAAGCACTGTACAGCAGTATCCGCTCAACACTGCTCAGCGGAGCAGCGCCGGCTGATGATGAAGCTGACATGATGCGGGCAGAAGGCGTGCAGGGAAACGGGGAAGTGCTGTATGCCAAAACGGTGCTGGAAGCCGCGAAGCTGATCGAAAAGCGGCCTGTCCTGGAACGGCTGAGCTATGCGGTCCAGGTGGAAAAGTATGCGGAGACCATTCTGGTGGCTTTCCAGAGACCGGGCCAGAAAAAGACATATGTCAAGATCCTCATTTTCCCGAATGATCCGTGTCCGTGCGGAAGCGGCAGTCCGTACCGGGAATGCCATGGCCGGAAACGTTCGTAGCGTGCGGATTGAACATAACCGCGGGAAAGACAGACCGGAGAACAGATAAGATATAAGTGCTGAAAGACAGCGGGACCCTTCACGGGTCCCATTTTGTTTAGGAGGTATATGGAAAAGCACTTCAACAATATTCTGGTCATCACCCAGCATTACTGGCCCGAGCCTTTTCCGGCACCGGCATTCTGCGAAGCGCTGGCGCAGTACGGCTTTCATGTACATGTGATCACGGATGTCCCGAATTATCCGCAAGGACGGATCTATAAAGGATATGAACACGGAAACAGAAGGAGTGAAGAACGCAACGGTGTCAGGATCAGCCGGGTATTTACGATCCCCCGCAGAAGCGGGATCCTGTACAGGGCATTGAACTATTACTGTTATGTAATGTCTTCCTGTTTCAGGGTCCTGTTCCTGTCCGGGGAATATGACATGGTCCTGATCATACAGTCTTCACCCGTCATGATGGCATACGCAGGTCTGCTGTACGGCAGGCTTCATCACAGAAACGTCCTGCTCTACTGCATGGATCTGTGGCCGGCATCCCTTAAAGCAGCCGGTATCTGCGAACAGTCATTCCTGTACCGGGTGTACCGCCGGGTATCACGCAGGATCTACCGTGCCGCGGACAGGATCCTGACCGCTTCTCCCGGCTTTATGGATGTGATGCACAATGAATTCGGCATTGAACCGGACCGAATGGGCTTCCTGCCCCAGATCTCTGTCTGCGAGGAAACAGGGGAATACCGGTATGAAGATCCGGAAACGATGAATGCCGTATTCATCGGCAACATCGGCCGGGCGCAGTGCATAGATGTGCTCCTGCGGGCAGCATCCATCATTGAGCGTATGGGCATCAGCGACCACGGCAGGCCGGTATGGTTCCGGATCATCGGGGACGGGACATGTTTTCCCGCCATAACGAAACTGAAAGAAACACTGAATCTGAAACACACGGTCCTGTACGGCAGGATGGATCCTTCCGAAGCAACTGTGATGCTCGGTGCGGCAGACTGTGCCCTGATCACGCTCACCGGGGAACCGGAGATCGCAATGACACTGCCGGCAAAGATGCAGATGTATCTCCATGCGGGCAAACCGGTCATTGCCTCGGCAGACGGAGAGATCATGCGGCTGATCAGAAGGGAACAATGCGGTATCTGTGTTGGTGCGGAAGATCCGCAGGAACTTGCGCATGCCCTGATCCGGTTCCTGACTTCCGACCGCAGGAAGTACAGCCGAAACGCGGAACAGGCATACCGGAAACAGTTTTCCCGGGAGGTGGTCATCGGACAGCTGGTCAGGGAAATGAGGGATCTATGTCATTCATGACCATGGTATATCTGCTGGAATACAGCGTATTTGATATATTCCGTGCCGGTGTACTGCGCAGGATCATATGTATCATCCCGTTTCTCAGCGACCTGCATGCACAGATCATGAAGGACAGGAGGATCCGGGTGCTGCCTGCGCCGTTTGCTGTTCTGCTGTTTCCGCTGGTCATACAGTGCCTGCAGTGTATTCCCTCTGCGCTTACGGCATATCTGCGTACGGCATTCTGGTTTGTGTGGCTGTATGTCATGCATGCGCATACCGCGGGAAAAACACATGAAGAGATCAAAGAGATATACATCCGTTTTGCGTGGGTATTCGTGCTTGTGCATACTGCCGGTTCTCTGCATGCGTGGAACCGGTTTTCGGGAAACGGGGACTGGACGGGGATGTATGACAACCGGAACATGACAGTATCGCTTTCAATGAGCGCTGCTGTACTCTGCCTGTTTCTGCGTGAACGCTCACCGGGCATATCAGGTATCCTGATGTGCACTGATCTCCTGCTGGCATTCAGGACAGGTTCCCGCATGGCAGCAATCCTCTGCATCATCCTTCTGTGCGCGCTGATTTATGAAAGACCAAAATTAATTCCATTTCTGCCGGTACTTGCCTGCCTGCCCGTGCCTGCGTCTATGAGCAGACTGGTTTCGGGCGGAAGTTCTTCCGGACTGTTCCGGGAGACATGGCAGATCGGCATCCGGCTGTTTCTGGAAAGACCGCTGCTTGGACACGGTATGCATACGGCATACTATTACACGTTTATTGAAAATCCCGGCGGATGGGGCTGGGGCACACATAATTCGTGGCTTGTGATCCTGGCGGAGAACGGCATCATCGGTGCCGTGTGCTATGTCATATTTTTCACATCGATCTTCCGGAAGATCCGTTTCCGGATGAGGGATCCTTCAGATCGTACATGGTACAGGAACTGCCTGATCCTGCTGGTTATGACGGCTGTCAATGCTGTGTCTGAGAGTTTTCTCTTTTCACCCGGCAATGTCATGAGCCTGCCGTTCTGGTTTACGGTGCTTTGCGTCTGTGAGGACCGGGCATGACACGGATCCTGTTTGTGACATATTCACCGGCACCGTACCGGGTGACATTCTTTAATGAACTTGGCAGAAGCTGCGATCTGACAGTGCTCTGTGAAAAGAAACCGTCACAGATCCGGAACAGATATCCTGAATGGTTTGACGAAAGCGCGGAACGGTTCCGTATGTATTTTATGAAGAACGCATCGGATGTTTTCCGGCAGACATACGACCTGGCGGTCGTCTGCGGCTACAGTACACCGGAAGAGATCCTGTCGCTGTTCATCCTGAAGCAGAAAAAGATCCCGGTACTGATCTCTGCGGACGGTTGTCTCAAGGATGTGCAGGAACCACTGTGGAAGTACCTGCTGAAGAAATTCCTGCTCTCCATGGCAGACGGCTGTCTGGTCAGCGGGGAAGAAACAAAGCATATGCTGATGCGTTATGTACAGGACAAGCCGTTTTATATCTATCCCTTTACCACGCTGACAGAGGAGGACCTGTTCCGGCTGGACAGCTTTGACCGTCAGACACTCAGGAAAAAGTACCATATGCAGGGCCTGTGTGTTTTCGCTGCGGGACAGCCGGTTGCCCGTAAAGGCTTTGACCTGCTGAAGGAAGCCATAACAGATCTGCCGGATATGCATCTGTATATTGCAGGCGGAGAACATATCCGTGACGATGACCGGATCCATGAACGCGGATTCCTGACACATCGTGAGATCATGGAATACCTGTGTGCCTGCGATATTTTCGTGCACCCCGCAAGACAGGAGGTATGGGGACTGTGCGTTGCTGAAGCGCTGGGCGCAGGGAAAGCGGTCATCACAACAGACACATGCACGGCAGGAAGGGAACTGATCCGTGACCATGAGAACGGGATCCTGGTACATGCGGAAGTGACTGAACTGAAACAGGCATTGACAGAACTGAGGGATCCGGAACTCAGACAGCGGCTTGAACAGCAGATACATACGGATATGCACAGCTATACGATCGGACAGATGGCAGAAGCGCACAGAAAGGCATTTGAAGATGTCCTGCAGATACAGATCACTGAGAAATGAAGCAGTCTGCAGAACGGTACTGATATTCCTCCCGCTGATCACGACAGCCCATGTATCAAGAGTGCTTGGGACAGAAGGCATGGGGATCACTGCTGTTTCATTGAACGTGATCTCCTACTTCATCATGGCAGCCCAGCTGGGCACGCATACCCTCGGTATCCGTACAGCAGCACAGGAACCTGCTCAGGCAGAGCATGTATATCATGATCTGTTCAGTCTGCAGATCATCACATCCCTTTTCAGTATGGTCATATATCTGACCGTGCTGGTCCTGACGCATGCGACAGTGATCATGCGGATCCAGATGATCAGGCTGGCAGCCTGCATGGCAGACTGTTCTTGGCTTCTGAAGGGCCTGGAGCGCTCAGACAGGTATGTGCTCTGTGCATTGCTGGTACGGATCACGGATGCTGTATGTGTACTGCTGTTTGTCAGGGAAGGATATGCCCCGCAGGAAACATACGGGCTGATCCAGGCTGCAGGCACGTTTGTGACGGCAGCTGTATCACAGATATACATCCGCAGACTGGGCTTTGCGTTCCGTTTCCGGACGGATCATTTCATGACCAGCCTGAAGGGATCCCTGCAGCTGTTTGTTCCGGCAGCCGCGCTGAAGGTCTTCCGGATCATTGATCAGGGTATGCTGGGGATCCTTTCAACAGCACAGGAGTCAGGCTGTTATGCCTGTGCTGACCGGATCATCAATATACCATCCGGTATCCTGGAGGGACTGCTCATACTTCTGATACCCGGTGCCATCAGGGCACACAAGGCAAATTCACGGCAGTACTGCAGTGAGAGTATGACGGTACTGCTGTCAGCCTCGGCTATGATCAGCTGCGGTCTGTTCATGGTCAGTCAGGACGCAGTCACACTGCTGTACGGGAAGGGATATGAAGCAGTGACCGGGCTCAGCAGGCTGCTGTCCCCGTTTGTCATTCTGAAGACATATACGATGGCATTCCGCTGCCTGTACCTGATCCCTGCCGGAAAGCAGAAGCAGGATACGGTGATGGTCTGCCTGGCAGTCCTTCTGAACATCCTGCTGGATATCTGTACGGTACCGGCATACGGGGCATACGGGGCAGCCGCTGCCACGGTTATATCCGAAGCAGCGCTCGCGCTGATGAATATGTTCTGTCATCCGGCCATCCGGATATCAAAGCCGGTATTCCTGCGTACCGCGGCAGCCTGTATCTGCTGTCTGATCATCCATTCTGCTCTGCCGGATATACCGGCAGTACGGATCGCGGCTGACGCTGTCATCTGGACAGGGGCAGCGTTATGGATCATACAGACCAAAGAGATCAAAGGGATCCTGAAACGGATCAGGGAGGACTATGGAACTGAATGAAGAACAGCTGAAGAAGCTCAAAGAACTGGAACTGGAATGCCTGAAGGTGTTCATCAGCCTATGTGAACAGAATGACCTGCGCTGGTGCCTTGCCGGGGGCAGTCTGCTCGGGGCGGTCAGACATCAGGGATTCATACCCTGGGATGATGACATCGATTTGATCATGCCCAGAAGGGACTATGACGTACTGTGCAGGTTGAAAATGCCGGAACACTATTTTCTGCAATGTCTGGGAACAGAACCGGCATGCGGGATCCTGTTTGCCAAACTGATGAATACGGACACGGTCTATATCGAGTCTTCCCGCAGGCATATGGATATCCATCACGGGGTATCTGTTGATATCTTTCCGGTCGATTATTATCCGGATCATTTCCTGCCGGATATGATCCGCAGCGGAATGGACAGGCTCATGCATTACCGTCTGCGCAGCCTGTATGCGGACGCGCATGAGATCAGACCATTCTTCCGGAAGATCTGCATTGAACTGTGCATGGCTGTCTCTGAACTGATCCTGCCGGATGAACAGCGCGCTACGACATGGTATGAACAGAAGCTCCGTCATACAAAAAAGTCATCAAAAGTCATCGTCACCGGGGGTGCGTACGGCAGGAGGGACATCTATGAGATCAGCTGGCTCGGTTACTGCCGCAAAGCAGTGTTTGAAGGGATCCCGGTCAATATTCCAGTACATTATGATGAGATCCTGCGGCAGACATACGGGGACTATATGAAGCTTCCCCCGGCCGAAGAGCGGAAAGGACACCATTTTGCGGAGGTATTCCGTGCATAACATACATAAAACGATGGAAATTGAATTCCCGTTCGTATTACAATCTAAACAGCAGAATGACAGGAGGAACTGACATGTCCACATTCAGAGATGCAACATTGATGATCACGGGAGGTACCGGATCATTCGGAAATACAGTATTAAAACATTTCCTGGCAACAGATATCAAAGAGATCCGTATCTTTTCCAGAGATGAGAAAAAACAGGATGATATGCGCCATGAGCTCCAGGCAAAACATCCGGAATACGCTTCAAAGGTAAAGTTCTACATCGGTGATGTCAGAAACAGACAGACACTGGATGACGCAATGCCCGGGGTAGACTATATCTTCCACGCGGCAGCTTTGAAGCAGGTGCCGTCCTGCGAATTCTTCCCGATGGAAGCAGTCCGCACCAATGTGGAAGGCACGGATAATATGCTGCATGCGGCGATCAATGCCGGAGTCAAGCGTGTCGTATGCCTGTCCACGGACAAGGCGGCGTATCCCATCAACGCGATGGGCATCAGTAAGGCGATGATGGAACATGTCATCTATGCCAATGCCAGGATCGCTGCGGAACGCGGCGGTACGGTGATCTGCTGCACCAGATACGGCAACGTCATGTGTTCCAGAGGTTCCGTTATCCCGCTGTTCATTGACCAGATCAAGGCAGGAAACCCGATCACGATCACAGACCCGAACATGACGCGCTTCCTGATGAACCTGGATGAGGCAGTCGACCTTGTCAAGTTCGCGTTCGAACATGCGAATCCCGGTGACCTGTTCATCCAGAAGGCAGACGCTTCCACGATCGGCGACCTGGCAAAAGCCGTCCAGGAACTGTTCGGTGATACCGGTACAAGGATCATCGGCACAAGACACGGCGAGAAGCTGTATGAAACACTGATGACGAGTGAAGAACGCCTGAGGTCCGAAGACATGGGAGGCTACTTCCGTGTTGCGGCAGACAGCAGGGACCTGAATTATGACAAGTTCGTTGTCCAGGGACAGGTCCATACGCAGGCAGAAGAGTCCTATACAAGCCACAATACAACACTGCTGGATGTGGAAGGCACAAAGAAAAAGATCCTCACAACGGATTATGTAAAGGAACAGCTCAAAGAAATGGAGAAAGCAGGATGAAGATCCTGATCACCGGCGCAAAGGGTTTTGTCGGGAGAAATCTGACAGCCAACCTGGAGAATATCCGTCAGGGTAAAAACAGGACCAGGCCTTCCTTGAAGATCGATGAGATCTTTGAATATGACATGGATTCCACGGCAGAGGAACTGGAACAGTACTGCAGGGAAGCAGACTTTGTCTTCCATCTTGCAGGTGTGAACCGTCCCAAGGATCCGGATGAATTCAGAAAAGGAAACTTCGGTTTCTCAGATACCCTGCTGAATACCCTGAAGAAGGCAGGAAACAAAGCGGGAGTCATGCTGTCGAGCTCTGTACAGGCTTCACTGAGCGGCAGGTTTGCCGGTTCACTGTACGGGGAGTCCAAGCTTGCCGGAGAAGAACTGTTCTTCTCCTATGCCAATGAGACCGGAACGCCTGTATATGTATACAGGTTCCCGAACCTGTTCGGCAAATGGTGCAGGCCGAACTACAACAGCGCAGTCGCTACCTTCTGCAGCAACATTGCCAACGAGCTGCCGATCACAGTCAATGATCCTTCCGTAGAACTGGATCTGCTGTATATCGACGATCTCGTGGAAGAGATGCTGGACCTGCTGGAAGGAAAGGTGCACAGGTGTGAATACGAAGGCACCGAACCAGTTCCGTGTGAGACCGGCAGATACTGTTATGTTCCGGTAACTCATCATATTACCCTCGGGGAGATCGTTGAGCTTCTGAAGAAGTTCCATGATCAGCCGTCCACCCTGGTAGTACCGGAGATCCCTGCAGGAAGCTTCGCGAAGAAGCTGTACAGTACATATCTGTCCTACCTGCCGGAAGAAAAGACGATCTTCGATCTGAAGACCAACGCGGATGACAGGGGCAGCTTTACAGAACTGCTGAAAACAGTGAGCGGCGGACAGGTATCGGTGAATATTTCAAAACCCGGTATCACAAAAGGACAGCACTGGCACAATACAAAGTGGGAGTTCTTCATTGTAGTCAAGGGCCATGCGCTGATCCAGGAACGCAGGCTCGGCACTGATGAGGTCCGCGAATATGAAGTCAGCGGGGACAGGATCCAGGCGGTGATGATGCTGCCGGGATATACGCACAACATCATCAACCTCTCAGATACGGAAGAACTGATCACTGTGATGTGGGCAAACGAACAGTTCGATCAGGGTCATCCGGATACATTTTACGAAGCAGTCTGAAAGTGCGGGTCTTCCGCACTTTTGTAAAAAGGAAACATGATGAAGCATACAGACAGGAAACAGCAGAATATACCGCTGATCATTACTGCTGCCGCCGCAATGATCGTTTTCCTCATACCTGCCTTTTATTCGATCATCAATATCGGCAATGTGACAGGTTTTGCGGCGAGTGCACTGCTGATGCTGTACGGGATCTTCTATACAACAGTCAATGACTGGATCAGGCAGCACTGGTACCGGAAGTATTACGGTCTTTTACTGAGGGCAGTCCTGCTGGTGATCTGCGTATTCGCGGTGCTTGCGGTGATCCTGGGTGTGCTGATGATCAGGGGAACTGACCGGACTCCGAATGAGGACAGCACGGTCGTGGTGCTGGCCTGCGATGTGCTCGGGGATGAACCGGGACCGATGCTGAAGGAACGCCTGGATGCGGCATATGAATGGCTGGAAGGACATCCGGACACTGTATGCATCGTTAGCGGCGGATGGCAGGAACCCGGTGACGCAGTGGAAGCGGATGCCATGTATCGGTATCTGCTGAAGAAAGGGATCCCTGAGGACAGGCTGTATGCGGAAAGCCGTTCCAAATCGACTTTTGAGAACATGCTATATTCTAAAGAGATCATTGAGGATAATGATCTGGAACCTGTCATGACGATCGTCACAAGCGATTTCCATGAATACAGGTCGATCGCCATGGCAGAGTCACTCGGCATTGAAGCAGGATCATATCCCTCACATACAGCCTGGTGGCTGCAGCCGACATACTTTATCAGAGAGTGTGCAGGCATCCTGTATTGGTGGCTGTTCGGCTGCTGAAACTTGACAGCGGAAAACCTGAGCGTAAAAATGAACGCATAAGAAGGAGAATTTTTATGTATACGATCACTGATCTGTATGACCTTGATCATACGATTGCGAAAGAATATCTTTCCCATTTTACATATCCCTGGGAAGCACTGAAAGGGATCAAAGACCTGATCCTGAATCTCGGATCACAGCTTGACCCGGAAGAATATACGGAAATATCCGAACATGTATGGGTACATAAAACAGCGAAGGTATTCCCTTCGGCATATCTTGGCGCGCCATGCATCATCGGACCCAATACGGAAGTCAGACACTGCGCGTTCATCAGAGGCTCAGCCCTGGTAGGCGCGGACTGTGTAGTAGGAAACAGCTGTGAACTGAAGAACGTCATCCTGTTCGACCATGTACAGACACCGCACTACAACTATGTGGGAGACTCAATCCTCGGTTATTACAGCCATATGGGTGCGGGATCCATCACATCCAATGTGAAGTCAGACAAGAAGCTTGTTGTCGTACACAACGGAACAGAACAGATCGAAACAGGACTGAAGAAGTTCGGAGCGATGCTGGGCGACTATGTAGAAGTCGGCTGCAACTCTGTCCTGAATCCCGGTACCGTAATCGGCAGGGGATCCCGTATCTATCCGACATCCTGCGTCAGAGGGGTCGTTCCCGAAAAGCACATCTGGAAAGTCAACGGCGTCATCGCCGGGATCGAGGAGTAAGTATGCTGGAAGTTGGTACTAAGGCACCTGAATTCACACTGCCTGATCAGAACGGTGTGCAGCATTCCCTCGAGGAATACAGAGGCAGAAAGGTGATCCTGTATTTCTACCCGAAGGACAATACGGCAGGATGCACAAAGGAAGCCTGCTCATTCGCGGACCGCTACCCGCAGATCACGGAGAAGGGTGCGGTGGTCCTGGGCATCTCAAAGGATCCCGTCAGCTCGCATAAGAAGTTTGAAGAAAAGTACAGCCTTCCGTTCACACTGCTGTCCGATCCGGACGCAGAAGTGATCAGGGCGTATGATGTCTGGAAGGAAAAGTCCATGTACGGCAGAAAGTACATGGGAATTGAACGTTCCACATACCTGATCGATGAGAACGGGTTCATTCAGAAAGCATATCAGAAGGTCAAACCTGCGGATCACGCGGAAAACATCCTGCAGGATATCTGAGACGGACAGCAGAGAACATTCAAAAACGCGTTTGGGACGCATTAAAAGCCGAATTCTATTTACAAGGCTGAAAATTCTCTGTTATAATAATCCGGCACTGGCGAAAGGAGTTATTATCGGTCATGCTTAAGGCGTTATTAATGATCGTATCTGCGATGCTGATCATTCTCTCATTACTGCAAAGCGGAAAATCAGACGGCATCTCCGGAGCATTTACCGGAAATGGCGGCCTGAATCTGTTCGCAAATGTGAAAGAGAGAGGATCAGAAAAGGTGATCTCGAATGCAACAATGGTACTTGGTATCCTGTTCTTCGTCCTGGTCATCCTGATTCGCGTGGTTGATTAACAACAGCAAAAACAAAGCAGTCGGTGTAAATGCCGGCTGCTTTTGTTAAAGTAAGATTATGGAAAACATGAAAGAAAAAATATTGGAGATCGTTGGACGGACCAAACGTTCAACGCTGGACAGGAACGCGATCGAGAAAGCACTTGGCCTGAAAACATCAGGTGATTTTGTACGTTTCAGCAAGCTCATCGATGAGATGGAAGAAGAATGCCTCCTGATCCGTGATAAACAGAACAGATATATGACCAGGAAACAGGCAGGCCTGATCGAGGGGACACTGAGTCTTTCCAGAAAAGGTGTCGGTTATATCGACAGGGAGAACGAAGAATCCATCGTCATCATGCCGAATGACCTGAACGGCGCAATGCACGGTGATACAGTGCTCGCTGCCATGAAAAGAGGCACTGATACGGGAACGGTACGTCAGGTACTGAAGCGCGGACGTGTCAGATACACCGGTACATTCGAACTGACAACAAGAGGACTTCAGTGTACGGTGGATGATTCCCGGATACAGCCTGGATACAGGGTCAGGATCCCGAAGGACCTGCATCCGATCGAAGGACTGAAGGTCGAACTGTCCATCGAAAAATACGAAGCACCCATGCGGTTCGTTGTGGAACGGGCGATCGGCCACAAGGATGACCCGGGCGTAGATATCATGTCTGTTCTTCTCAACCATGACATCGTTCCGGAATTCCCGGATGCTGTCATGGAACAGGCAGACGCGATCGGCGATACCCTGTCGGAAGAAGATCTGGCAGGCAGAAAGGATCTGAGGGATATCATTACCGTCACGATCGACGGAGATGATTCCAAGGACTTTGACGACGCTGTATCCATCGAAGTCATTCCGGAAGGATGGCTTCTGAGAGTCAGTATCGCGGATGTATCGCACTATGTCACAGAGGGCAGCCCGCTTGACAGGGAAGCATATGAACGCGGGACATCCGTCTATGTGCTTGATAAGGTCGTACCGATGCTACCGCACGTACTGAGCAACGGGATCTGCAGTCTGAATCCCGGAACAGACCGCCTGACAAATACAGTGGAAATGATGATCGCCAAAGACGGCACGACTGTCAACTATGAAGTTTATCCGTCAGTCATTCATTCGGATGAGCGGATGACCTATGCGAACGTCAATAAGATATTTGACGGCGATCAGGAACTGAAGGAACGGTACGCGCATCTCGGTTCATTGTTCCAGGATATGAGGCAGTGTGCAAAAGCGATCCGCAGGATGCGCAATGCCAAAGGCGCGATGGAATTTGAATCAACGGAATCAAAGATCGACGTTGATGAGAACGGCAGACCTGTGAAGGTAGCACCGGCAGAACGCGGGGAAGCGGAAATGATGATCGAAGACTTCATGATCGCTGCCAACGTGTCTGTCGCCAACCTGATGAAGAAAAATCACATTCCGGCACTGTACCGTATCCATGAAGAACCGCAGGCCAAGAAACTCAGGAGTTTTGAAACGCTGTCATACCATCTCGGCCACAAACTGACGATCGCAGGCGGCTCGGCAACACCGAAAAAACTGCAGGAGTATCTGAATGATGCAAAAGACCTGGAATGCTATCCGGTCCTGTCAAAGATGCTGCTGAGATGCATGCAGAAAGCAAAGTATGATCCGGTCTGTGTGGGACACTTCTCCCTGGCAGAGGACGAGTATCTGCATTTCACTTCCCCGATCAGAAGATATCCCGACCTGATCGTTCACAGAATGCTGAGAAAGTATTATTTTGAGAACGGACACAGCGGTGATCTGTATACGGATGAAACGAACATGAAGGATTATGCCGTGCAGTCATCCGTGAAAGAACGCAATGCGGCTGATGCGGAATGGGATGTCGAGGATATGAAGAAAGCCGAGTACATGACCGGTAAGATCGGCGAGATCTACGAAGGCATCATCAGTACCGTGACAGGCTTCGGATTTTATGTACAGCTTCCCGATACCGTGGAAGGCATGGTATCGATCGGTTCCATCAAGGGTGACTACTACACATTTGACGCGGATACGTATTCACTGGTCGGTGAACGCACCAAGAAGAGATACACGATCGGACAGAGCGTGACGATCAGGGTCGTCGCTGCCAGCAAAGAGACATCATCCATTGACTTTGAGGTCATTGACAGAACAGACAGTTCAAAAAGAAAGCATTCCGGGGAACGTGAGCACGGAAGAAGGTCCGCTGGCAGAACAGGACGTTCCGGAACAAAGAAAACAGGAAGAACAACGGTAAAACGGAAGTCTTCCGGAGGTAAAGCAGGTGGCAGGAAAAAACGATAAGGAAAAGAATGTGGCAGTCAACAGAAGGGCGTCACACGATTATTTCCTTGAAGAAAAATATGAAGCAGGTCTTGTCCTGACAGGAACGGAGATCAAGTCTGTCAGGGAAGGCAGGATCTCCTTCAACGATTCGTATATTTCGATCAGAAATGGTGAGGCGTGGATCAAGGCAATGCATATTTCACCGTATAAATACGGAAATATGTTCAACGTGGATCCGGACCGTGACAGGAAACTCCTGCTGCATAAATATGAGATCCGGAAACTGTATGACAAAGTCCGTATCAAGGGATATACCCTGGTTCCTACCAGGATCTATCTGAAGGAAGGAAAGGCAAAACTGGAATTTGCTCTGGCAAAGGGCAAGGACCTGTATGACAAGCGTGAAGCAAGCAAGCTGCGTGATGCGAAACGTGAAATGGAAAAAGCATTGAAATTGAGGTAAGTATGGAAGAATTTGAAGAGATCCTGATACAGCATGCAAAGAAGTATCCCCTGATGACTCCCCAGGACTGCATGAAGCTCCTGTACCAGAATACATTCGGTCCGGAACATGCAATATCTGATCCGGAAAAAAGCCTGGCAAGACTGATCATGGAATATGAAGAAACAGAAGCTGATGAGAACTGTGAACTTTATACACCGATCGGAAACGGTCTCTGCAGACTTGAACTGGCAAAAGCTAAAACACTCTATTCACCGGAAGAAGTGAATGACTGGTTTGTTTCAACCGCGAATTCTTCCAAAGGTTCCATGGCTGATTTCATGCATAAGATCAAAGTGTTCCGGCTGAAGTACAAAGCCTATGGATTCCGCTTTTCCGAAGATGAGACAGCAGAATTTATGGCAAAATACCGTTCACAGGCATATCCTCCGGTACACCACAGCGATATTTACAGGGAGGCATACCATCCTCATTACAGAGTCATGTTCCTGAACAGATGGGAACTGCACGATATTGACAAGTATCTGAAGGACCTGGTCTGATCCTCTTGACTGGCGGTCAAACGGGTGCTATATTACGTATGCACTGAGAGGTGCATCTATGGGGTTGTAATGGTTTCGACAGGTTTGAGTTTGATCCCGGCTGCAGTGGAGCGGTGACCATATCACCAACTAAATTTAAACGCAAATAGAAACAATAGTTTCGCTTTCGCTGCTTAATTTAAGCTGAATAGCTCGCAGCGACCCGGTCATTGCATTAGCCGTTCTGTAATGACTGCGTAATCCAAACGGATAAGGTGACCTTGATGTCTGTAGAGGAAACCTGACAATCAACAGACAAATTCACCAGATGGATAGCCTGCTCTCATATCTGGTGTCTTATCAAGCAGCAGGCTAAACTGTAGACGCCGAGATGTGGGACTATTCTTGGACAGGGGTTCGACTCCCCTCAGCTCCACTACCTAATAAAGGGGATTGCTTAAATCCCCTTTATTTATCGGCTTTTTTTAACATTTCAAGTATACTCAAAAATGCGTTGGGACCGACTTTGGGACCGACTTTTTCTTTTTGCGTTCTTCTAAATAAGAATTTCGATAAATAAAACGAACAAAAATAAAGTGAAATAAAACAAAGTGAAAAGAAAGAAACGACAGATTATTCGCTGTCGTCTTCAGAAAGTTTTACATGTTTTTTATTATCAAGTTTATCTTTGATATATGACCAAGCTCTTTGAAATTCCTCTTCTTTTTCAGATGAAAAATACATATCATCTTCAGATTTATATCGTCTTAGCACACTGCATATATTATCTGCAAATTGTAATCCATGTTGTCTTTGTGAATCTTCCGGATAGATACTTACGACATTTGGAATGGTTTTAGTCAGACTCATGATGTTGTTCTCAAAATCAGTCTTTCCAAACCGATCAAATATGACTGTCGTCACAATATTATTTTGTGTATATCAGAGATAATGATCAGCGCAAATACACTGCTTGCAGGAGTGCGAAGCATACGGTATCATGGAAACACTTGATCGGGGGGAAATTTATGAATTCTGATAAAAAAGAAGTATTGAATCTGGTGAACGCGTATATTCAGGCGGTGCATACACAGAATGAGACTGATTTCAGATCATTATGGCTGGATGAGGATGTCACGCTGATCTCAGTCGGCAATCTTTTCAAAGGCCTTGATTCTGTTTACAAAGATTTTCTGATCGGCGGAATACAGGCGAAATATGCATCGATCGATCTGATTGCCGAAGGGCAGCCGTCCGTCCGGTTTCTGGATGAAACAACCGCAGTTGTGATTTTTGCCTACCGGACAGAATGCATCCTGCGGGAGGATGGCTCTGAATACGGAATCAGGGGCCTGGAAACACAGCTGCTCAGAAAGAGCGGAAACGGCTGGAAAATCGCCCATCTCCATTACTCGAAAGTGTGATCCCGGGTCAAAGGCCATGCGGCCTTTTCCTTTGCTGTAATCTATTTCGACAAAATGTAACGAAATAGATTGACATCTCTGTTTATACAGGCTATATTGTGCTTGCAGTAAAACGACACAATGTGACGAAACGGGAGAACAACTATGGCAAATACTTCGGACAGCCTGAAAAAAAGATTCATTGCACAGATCAGCGAACCTAATCCGGGCTATGAAATGATCTGTCTTGATGAGAATCATTACAAAATGACATCTGATTATGCGGAAGGTGAAATCAACTTCTATGATCAGGACATCGTGGAATTCCGGATTGTCAAAAAGGAAACAGATGAGGTGAAATTTTTTATCCATTTCCAGCTGAATGATCCCGCTCATTCCAGCGGGCTGTTTCTGGAAATGAAGGAAGTATTCCTCAATCTGAAAAACGAAAGAACGACAAGAATACTGCTTTGCTGCACAAGCGGTCTGACGACTTCCTTTTTTGCACAGCAGCTGAACGCAGCCGCACAGACACTGTGTCTGGATTACCATTTTGACGCTGTTGACTGGTCAAAGGTGTTTCAGAGCGGAAATGATTATGACGTTATTCTGATCGCACCGCAGGCTGCCCATAAATTCAAAAGCTTCACTGATGTATTCCGTGACAGGCTTGTCATGAGAATTCCTTCGCGGATCTTTGGCAGCTATGACTGCGGCGCACTGATTGAAATGGTCCGCTCTTCATTACGGAAAAAGCGGGCTTCCTCAGCTGAAGTCTCACCGATCCGGCTGCCTGGTTTTGATGACATGCCCCGTACGCTTGCGATCAGTATTCTGAATATGGCGGAAGGCACCAAAGCGTATGTCAGACTTTATGAGAATGGAAAGATCATCTTTGACAGAGAAACGATCAAAGCACAGTTCTGGATGTCTGACTTCTATGACATTCTCGATACCGTTATGGCTCAATACCAGGATATCCGGCTGATCGGCGTTTCGCTTCCGGGTATTGTCAATGAGGGGCATGTGAAACTGCCGCTGGAAGGTTTTGACAACACAGATGTCGCCGCAAAGCTGCAGGCTTATTCAGGCATTCCGTGTTTCGTGACAAATGATACAAACTCTGCCGCTGTGGGCTGGTGCGCACAGCAGGATCAGTACGATAACATCGTCTTTCATTTTCAGCCCACCGGTCATTATCAGGCCGGTCAGGGAATTGTCATCAACCGCTGTCTGATCACAGGATTGAATTCCATCGCCGGGGAAATTAAATATCTGGTTCCGGAAATGCAGTATTCAGGCAATCCGGATGAAATGATCTGGACACCGGAAGGCGCGCTTGAAATCGTTGTCAAATTCCTGATTGCAGTCATATCGGTTCTCGGCCCGCAGGCAATCTGTCTGCAGAGTGACATGACGCCGGACACGGAACAGATCATAAAAAAACTGCGCAGGAATATTCCTTCCGAATACATTCCTGAAATCATTCAGATCCGGGATATGAAAGAGTACATGTTCCTGGGCACCTTGATCCTGTGTCAGAGGGAACTGATCAGACAGACAAGCCACAAGAAATGAAATGTCTCGTGAAAACCAGACTTTTCAGTGAGGCAGGTCTGCCTGTCAGAAGAATGCAGGAAGCTGCAGGGTGTTTTTCGACACATTATAACGAAACATGATAAGATAGCACTGAGGTGAGTATAAAATGACCCGAATCAATGAACTGAAGACTGAGAATATCCGGGACATCCGTTCATGTTTTTACAGAGGCGGAATCTGGACAAAAAATGAGCTGAGCGATGAAACCGGTCTTTCTCTTGCGGGCACAACCAATGTACTGAAATTCCTGCAGGAGCGAAGGGAAATCCTGCTGGTCGGAAAGGCGGACTCGAAAGTCGGCAGGAAGTCCAAGCAATATACACTCAATAAAGATTATGCCCATATCGGTACTTTGATAGCCCAATATGGAAAAGATCATCACACATTCAACGCTTTCGCATCTGATCTTGCAGGAAATGAATGTGCAACTGTTATTGAAACTGATGAAACCGGCGGGATGGAAATCCTGGATGGGGTATTAAGGAAACTTCTGGAAAAAGATCCTTTGATCGCCTGTGTCTGTATCAGTATTCCCGGTGTCTGTGCCTCCGGCAGGATCGAAGTATGCGATATTGAAGCACTCCGCAATACCGATCCCGGATCACTGATCCGCAATGAAACCGGGCTGCCCTGTGTCATTGAGAATGATGTCAACAGTGCCTGCATCGGTTTTTCACACTTACATCCCGGCGTACGGAATCTGGCGGTTTTATATCAGTCATATATTGCCTGCAACGGCTGCGGAATTCTGATCGACAGAAAGCTCTACAACGGTTTCTCTCACGCCGCAGGTGAGATTCATCTGATTCCTTTTGAAAAACAGACAGATCCGAAAGATCTGCTGGAAAAGCAGGCGGCCGCTTTATGTGCCATCCTGAATCCCGAATATATCGGTTATTACAGCGAAGATATTTCGGGTGATCCGGATCTTTCACGATTCAACATTCCATCTTCCCAGCTGCCGAAGCTGGAAAGAATCAATGACTTCTATGCCACGGTTCAGAAAGGACTGATATCAATCGGCATAAACAACCTGCTGAAAAAGGACTGAAAGGAGAATACTATGAGGGCAGATTATCATTTACACTGTGAATTTTCCGATGACTCACGGGAAAGAATGGAGAACCAGATTGAGCGGGCGATTGAGCTGAAACTGGATGAAATATGCTTTACCGATCATGTGGATTACGGCATTAAAAAAGACTGGTCGGAAGGCAGCATTGTCTGGCGGGGCGGCGATGCCATGAGCTCAGGCGTGGCAGGCAAAGAGCCTTTGGCTAATGTCAATTATCCGGAATATTTCTCGAAGATTGACCGGATGAGAGAAACCTATAAAGGACAGATCGTGATCAGGAAGGGTCTGGAATTCGGGATTCAGACGATCACTGCGGACCTGTTCCAGAAGCTTTATGACACCTATGCGGATCAGCTTGACTTTGTGCTGATGTCCATGCATCAGGTGAATAACCTGGAATTCTGGACACAGGACTTCCAGAGAGGAAAGACACAGAAAGAATACAACGAAGAATATTACCGGGAAATATATGAAACCCAGAAGATTTTCAAAGACTATTCCGTCCTTGCCCATCTGGATCTGATTGTCCGCTACGATGAAAATGGCGTATATCCCTTTGAAAATGTGAAAGATATGATCGCGGAAATCCTGAAACTGGCAATTGCCGACGGCAAAGGCATTGAGCTCAATACCTCCAGCTGGAAATACGGCCTGAAAGACACACAGCCAAGCCGCGCGATCTTAAAACTTTACAAAGACCTTGGCGGTAAGATCCTCACGGCCGGTTCCGACGCCCATGTCTCAAAAGTGCTGGCAGATCATCTGGATGAAGGCTATCAGATTTTAAGAGATGAGATCGGCTTTACGGAAATCTGCACATTTGATCATATGAAACCGATCTTCCATACTTTATGATGAGTGAAATTGAAAAGATGGCAGCCGGCAAGTGGTACGATGCCAATTACAATGAAGAACTGCTGAAATTAAGAGGCCGTGCCATTTCCTTATTAAGCAGACTGAACAAACTGTCCGTTGAGGATAATGAAGAAATTCAGTCTCTGATCCATGAACTGCTTGGCTATGAGCCGGATCATCTGGCGCTGATCCTGCCGTTTACATGTGACTACGGAACAAATATTTCACTGGGTGAAGATGTATTCATCAATTCAAACTGCTATCTCATGGATGGGGCAAAGATCACCATCGGCTCCCATGTTTTTATAGGTCCGTATTGCGGACTATATACCGCTGCTCATCCGCTTCAATACAGATACAGAAACCAGGGACTGGAGAAAGCATTGCCCATCACCATCGGTGATAACTGCTGGCTTGGCGCCAATGTTTCAGTCATGCCCGGCGTCACGGTCGGAAACGGATGTGTCATCGCAGCAGGAGCGGTTGTCACAAAAGATCTTCCGGACAACGCACTGGCAGCCGGTGTTCCCGCAAAAATCATCCGCTTCATCGACCAGGATGAAGAACTGACAGACTGATTGATGAAAGGATAAAAAGATATGATCCGTGCAATTCTGCTTGATATCGACGGCACACTGGCCAATTCAAAGAAAATCATCACGCCGAAAACAAAAGAAGCGCTTCTGAAGGCACAGGATAAAGGCATTCGTCTTGTCATTGCCAGCGGCAGAGCTGACCAGGGTTTATATCAATGGGCGGATGTTCTGGATATGCAGAATCATCACGGTATCTTTGTCTGCTACAACGGCGCCAAGGTGATGGACTGTCAGACGAAAGAGGTTTTCTTTCATCAGCCGATGAGCATTGAAGAGGGAAAAGAAGTACTTGAACACATGAAAAAGTTCAGAGTCAGTCCGATCATCATCAAGGATGAATACATGTATACCAATGATGTGTTCTCCGGCATGATCCACAGGAATATCGGTTCTGATATCGTCTTCAATGTCATCGAATATGAATCGCGCGGCAACGGATATATTCTCTGCGAAAAGAAAGATCTGGCCGCCTTCGCGGATTATCCGATTGAAAAGATTCTCACGGCAGGGGAACCGGAATACCTGTGCGATCATTATGAAGAGATGGGCGCACCGTTCAAAGACAGGCTCTCATGCATGTTCACTGCTCCCTTCTATTATGAATTCACCGCGAAAAACGTAGACAAGGCAAAAGCCATCGACGCTGCTTTCACAAAACTTGGATATGCAGCGGAAGAAATGATTGCCTTCGGCGACGCCGAAAACGACACATCCATGCTTGAGTACGCCGGAATCGGAGTGGCTATGGGCAACGCCACCGATGCCTTAAAGGCAGCCGCGGATGAAGTCACCCTCTCCAACGATGAGGACGGGATCGCGGCATCCCTGTACAGACATATCGACGGACTTCGCTGATCAGAAACAGCAGAAAATAAGCAGATCGGAAAGTAAGCAGTTTTCAGGTCTGTTTGCTGTTATGACTTGTACTTCCGCTTGTCTTTTACGGTATTTCAACCGGTATTTTCATGTTTTCAAACCGGCCGCCGGCTGAGGCCGCTGTTAAAACTGTTTGGAAATACCCGGAAGGGACAGGCGGGCGGATTAAGGTCATCTTCAATGTGTATAAAGATGAAGAACTACTCATTTTCAGGATCTGCGACGATCCTGCTTTTTTCTGTGCATGACAGAATCATTGTTTGAGCACGCAGTATACAATGGACATAAAGAGAGTAGGCTCGAAAACTAACTATATCTAGAAAAGATATCCGCAGGTCAATAAACCTGATGATATAAAAAATGCGATCAAGGCGCAATAAAAACAACCTTGGAAATATAGTTCTTTCAAAAGTGAATTGTTCAATGCTTAAATTTCGTTTTTGATCCACGCATCCAGATGGAAATTGATACCTGCAAATATGGAGAAGAAAGCATTCTTAGCCTTATTGAGGATACGCATCTGATGAAGATGGTAGTCATTCAGAACACGGTTATTGATTCTTTCTGTACATGTTCTGTTTTTATAGATCTGTTTCCATTTACCGGATTTATAAAGGAGAGGCCCGCCATTGCGGGGATCTTCACCATCAGTGACATAAACGGTTCTTCCATAAGCGGAAGAGCTGCATTCATCTTTATGAGGGCAATGATCAATCTTTCCCATGGCAAGAGGGCACCTGAATTTACGTCTTCCCCGCTGATGATTATATCCGTAGTTGATCATCTCAAGACCAGCTCTGCATACCGGAATACCATTCTGATTGACAGTTTCTTTCTCATTGCCGGAATTTGAAGAATCTCTTCTTGGATTATGATCAATTACTGGGATAATATGATTAAGACGAAAGTATTGGTAAATGGGCAGACTGTCAGAGGCAGAATCCAGACACATGTATAAGGGATGCAGGTCGGGATTCATGTCAAATAATTGAGCGGTGGCTGAAATGGAAGTCAGAGCGTCGTGCCTGGAAGCTTTCTCCAAAGAGATAAAGACGGGCAGGTCAATGTTTCTGGAAGGATTGTGACAGGAGATATTGTAGAAAGTGAAGCCCAGATAGAAGGAATTCAGATCAGAATCCCAGCCGATATCAGCGTCAGGTGCAGAGAAGCGAAAAACAGGATCCTCCTCATTGCCGTCCGTTATCTGGTGGCCATACTGGGAAGCGTGGATGTGAAGAGAGGAACCATCACCGGAGAGGATGAGGTGATCCTCGTCGATGAAACCTGTATCAAGAGAATATGAGAAGATCGATTTATTCATCAATATGGCGCTAAATTCGCCACGCGTGGTGAAATATCGTGATGTAATGTTCAAAAAACCCAGTAAATAAGCGATTATTCACCAACGCAGTGCAAATTGGGACTTAAAATTATAATCTGTTTGTGGTGAAATATGTCTGTAAATGAATGGTTTCAACCGCTAAGAAGGGTATAAAACAGTATAAAATCACATAGATGAAGGCTGTTCCAGACCCTTCAGCTCCACTTATGAAAAGAAGGATTGAAAAATCCTTCTTTTTGTCTTAATGTATGTATAACGACACGATTTAGACTGCAACAAAACCGATAATCCATCTAAATCTGATGATTATATATTTATTTAGACTAAGAAATACGTTGGGGTGTAAAAATGAAAGAAAGAATAGTAGGGAGACACACGGAAATATCCAGATTGGACCACTGCATGGATTCGTCATCAGCACAGCTTATTGTTGTATATGGACGCAGAAGAGTCGGGAAAACCTTCCTGATCAATGAATACTTTGACAATGATTTTACTTTCAAAATCACTGGTGCATACAAAAGATCGAAGAGATTCCAGCTTGAAAGTTTCCGTGACGAGCTGATGCGTAAGTCAAGAAAAGACTGGGATATTCCGTCTGATTGGCGTGAAGCATTCCGGCAGTTGAGAGAATACCTTGATTCACTTCCCTCTGATAATAAACAAATTGTCTTTTTTGATGAAATGCCCTGGCTTGATAGTTTCCATTCTGATTTTCTGCCAGTGTTTGAATGGTTCTGGAATGACTGGGCGTCAACACAATCCAACCTGATATTTATCGTGTGCGGTTCCGCAACTGCATGGATGATTGATAATATCACGGATAACAAAGGGGGACTGTTCAATCGCCAGTCTTGCCGAATATATCTGGAACCATTTACGCTTTATGAAACCGAACAGTTTCTTCAGAAAAAAGAAATTTTCTGGTCACGTTATGAAATTGCTGAATGTTATATGATCATGGGCGGCATTCCATACTATCTGAATCTTCTGAATCGTGATCTTTCCTTTACACAAAATATCGATCATCTGTTTTTCCGAAAACACGGTGAGTTATGGGATGAGTTTGACAGGCTCTACAGCACATTGTTCTCAAACAGTGATAATTACATAAAAGTCGCAGAAACTCTGAGCAGAAAAACATCAGGGCTGACGAGAAATGAAATATCTCAGTATTGTAAGCTTCCGGCAAATGGAGCTTTATCTAAGATTTTATCCAATCTGGTATCTTCCGGGTTTGTACGTGTTTCCAATATATACGGAAACAGAAAAAAGGATGCCCGTTATCAACTTGCTGATTACTACACAGAATTCTATTTCCGATATATCAAAGACTATTATGGAAAAGATGAGCACTATTGGAGCAATGCACTGGATATCCCCGCAAGGAGGGCATGGGCAGGGCTGACTTTTGAACAGCTGTGCAAAGATCATATTGCAGAAATCAAGCGTAAGCTTGGAATATCCGGGGTTCTTTCACAGGAGTCAGTGTGGCATACGAATGGTGATCCGGATCTTGGCATTTCCGGCGCACAAATTGATCTGTTGATTGAACGTCGTGACAGGGTGATCAATCTGTGTGAAATGAAATACTCAATTAATGAGTTTATTCTCGATAAAGAGTATGATCAGAAACTGAGGAACAAACTTGAAACGTTCAGGAGAATGACGGGAACTAAGAAATCGCTGCAGATAACTATGATCACAACGTTTGGTGTAAAAAACAATAAATACAGCAACATGATTCAAAGCCAGGTCATTCTGGATGATTTGTTCCAACCACGATAATGATTGGGACCGACTTTCAGGACCGACTCCTAAAAATATAACTTGTATATGGCAAAATACAGCTGTAAATAAATGATTTCGAACGTTAAAGAGGGTATAGAACAGCAAGATTCATATAAGAAAACACTGTTCCAGACCCCCTCAGCTCCATTTATGAAAAGAAGGAAATAAGCCTTCTTTTTCTTTGCAAGTTATGATGAAATGCGCAAAACTGGCCGATAGCTAAAAAAAATAAGCAAAATATAAAAAAAGTTTAGTTAACTGCACAATTGTGATATTATACAAATGGTGAATGATATGAACAAACTGTATATCAGAGAAAAATACTTAAAAAAGATCCGTGGGTTTTATGATGATTCGGATATGATTAAGGTTATTACAGGGGTCAGAAGATGCGGGAAGTCATCATTAATGGAGATGGTGTGTGCTGAAATAACCGCCAATGGAACTGATCCGAATAATATTGTTTATTTACATCTTGATAAGAGACCCTATAAATCAATTAAAACTCCAGAAAGGCTGGAAGAAGTTATCGATTCAAAAACAAAAGGAATCACAGGAATGATTTATTTGTTTATTGATGAAATTCAGAACGTAAAGGGATTTGAGGAGATTGTGAATGCGTATCGTGAAGAAGGAAACTATTCGATCTTTCTTACCGGAAGCAATTCCTATCTTCTCTCAGGAGAACTTGTGACCAAACTTACCGGCAGATTTATAGAATTTGAAATGAAGACTCTTACTTTTGATGAGTATATAGGTATAAAGAAGTTTTTCGGAAAACCAATTGATCCTGATATGGAAAAGGAATTTCTCCAGTACATTATTGAAGGCGGCTTTCCTTTGGCAGCCAAATATGATTCTTATGAAGATAAGATGACATATGTGGATAGTGTTATAGAAGAGATATTCGAAAAAGATATCAAACAAAACAATAAAATCAGAAAGAAGGGACTATTCAGAAAAGTTCAGACATATATCATCAATAATTTCGGTGCAACAACGTCAGTTGACTCCATATGTGATTATCTTGCCAGACATGGTGAAAGCGTGTCAAAGGTGACAGTATATAACTATCTTGCAATCCTTGAAAATGCAAAGATTATCTCCAAATGCGAACGATTCGACATGAAGAGCAAAAGATCTCTGAATGGAGAAGAAAAGTATTATCTGTCAGATTTAAGTTTCTATTTTTCCCGTAATACAGACGGCAGAATCAACTATGGTCCGGTATTGGAGAATATTGTTTATAACTATGTATGTTCAAAAGGGTATAAGGCGAGTATCGGCAGAGTTGGAAAACTGGAGGTTGACTTCATATTAAGAAAAAGGTTTGATGAGTATTCTTATGTTCAGGTGGCAAGAACGATTGATAACGATAATTATGACGGGAATGGAAAGAATATAACTGAAGAGCGTGAGTATCGCCCTTTTGAACGCATTGCCGACGGATATCCAAAATATCTGATAACAATGGATAAGTTGCTGCAGAAGAGAAATGGTATTAAACACCTTAATATAGTTGATATGATGCTTGATGATATAGATCTGTAAATAACAGCTATGGAATTCACGGCATTAGATCATTATGAATAATGAGAATACGTTGATTTGGGATCGGCCTCGAAAAATATAACTTGTATTCGGCAAAATATGCTCGTAAATGGATGATTTCATCCGTAAAAGAGGGTATAAAGCAATAGAAATCACATAGATGACCACTGCTCCAGACCCCCTCAGCTCCATTTATGAAAAAAGAGGATGTAACAGTTGAGTAGTTTGAAATACTGCTCAAGGGGATTACATCCTCTTTTCTTGTGGTGGGGCAGATGAACAATCTGTTTTCTGATTATTTGTATCAGCTGATCAGCCGGTTTATTACAATACATGCGC
>JAFRJJ010000035.1 GCA_017432325.1 Solobacterium sp.
ACGGCGGACACCTGACCTGCAAAAATGTCGCGGATGCGCATCCTGATCTTGGATATACGGATATCCACACATTATTCTGAGCACGATATCGGAAGCCGGGACACCGGCTTTTCGTGTGCTTTCGGACAATCATGCTAAAATGGTTGTTGCAAAGGAGTTTTTACTATGAAAAAGTGCATGTTGTTTTTCATGACATTGATATTGACGGCAGGCTGCAATTCACCGTCGAAACCGGAGACAACACCGGAACCGACCCCGACACCTGCAGTGACTGCCGAAGCGACCGCAGAGCCGACCACAGAGCCGACAGTGATCCCGACGGAAACACCCGAACCCATTGAGACAAAAGAGATCGAGGTCGTTCTTGAACAGGAGCTGCCGATGAGTCTGCGTGTCACGATCCAGGATTTTGAAGTGACTTTCGCGAAATCACTGGACTATGTATGTGAAGACGAACTGAATGTCAGTGACTATATCGTGATCACCTATACAGGTGAGATCGAAAGCAATCCTGTGGCGGTCCGGGCGGAGAAGAAGAAATGAACCTTCCCGATCCCGGTATCAGAAAACCGTCAGAGATCATTGCCGGGGTCGTCATGGGCGTCCTGATGGCAGTGATCCTGCTCACGGTCAACAAATGGACCGGATTCTCACATGACCGCATGATGAACATCACACTATGTGTGATCGCCTGCGCGCTGCCGTGGTGCGCGTCTGTGTTTGAATCCCGGGGACTGTCGGAGAAGTGGATCGAATCATTTATGATCATCGTATCAATGATCATCTGTCTTTTGTACGGCTCGACCGTCGCACTGGACGCTGCGACGGAGTCATGGCTGATCAGGCAGGCACTGCTCGTGCACCTGACATCCATGATCTTTACGGCGCTCAGACTTGTCCTGAAAGGTAGGTTAAGATGACATTATTATCCGTATGGGGAGAAAAACTGGATCGTGACTGTCCGCTCAGCGAATATCCGAGAATGCAGCTGCAGAGGGATTCCTATACATGCCTGAACGGCGTATGGGAATACCAGATCACAGATGACGGCCAGATGCCGGATGAGGCAGGCTGGAAGGATATCGTTGTTCCTTTTGCGCTGGGATCGTATCTGTCCGGTACGAAGGATGAGCTGAAGCCCGGCCAGGTGCTCTGGTACCGCAGGGACTTCGCGTATCCCCCGACATCCCAGAGGACATTCCTGAACTTTGAAGCGGTCGACCAGGTATGCGATGTCTGGCTGAACGGCTTTGCCTGCGGACACCATGAGGGAGGCTATGAACCGTTCTCCCTGGATGTGTCGGGTAAGATCAAGCAGGACAACCAGCTCGTTGTCCGGGTCACGGATTCCTCCGATCAGGGCATCTATGCGTACGGCAAGCAGAAGCTGGAACATTCCGGTATGTGGTATACACCGTCCTCGGGCATCTGGCAGACCGTATGGCTGGAAGATGTGCCGATGTGCGCCGTCAGTGATCTCAAGATCACGCCTGACTATGACAGGGGACTCGTCTATCTGCAGATGAGGGGTTCCTTTGAACAGGCTGTCATCATCGTATCCGACGGACTGCGGGTGATCCATAAAGGCATTACCGGAGCGGAAACATATACGATCGACATGAAGGGCTTCCGTCCCTGGACACCGGAGGACCCGTTCCTCTATACGCTGTACATCCAGACAGAAGATGAAACAGTCAAGAGCTATTTCGGCATGCGCAGGTTCACTGTGGAAGCCGATCGGGAAGGCAGGAAGCGCTTCTGCCTGAACCATAAACAGCTGTTCCTCAGCGGTCTGCTGGACCAGGGATACTCCTGTGACGGGCTGCTGACATACCCGGATGATGAAGCCATCGTCTATGAACTGACAAAGATCAAAGAGATGGGCTTCAATATGCTGAGAAAGCACATCAAGGTCGAATGCAGAAGATGGTATTACCACTGCGACAGGCTTGGTATCCTGGTCATGCAGGACATGCCAAGCGGCGGGGGGCCGTACAGCTTCTCACTGACAGCCATCCGTCCGACCATCGGCCTGCGCCGTACAAAGGACCACAAGTACGCGAAATTCGGACGCGCCTCCCAGGAATCCAGGAACATGTACATCATGGAACTGGATGCTATGCTGAACCACCTGTACAATGCCGTGTGCATCTTTGCCTGGGTGCCGTTCAATGAAGGCTGGGGCCAGTTTGACGCGAAAAAGATTACGGAACGCATCCGTTCCTATGACTCTACCAGACTGATCGACAGTGCCAGCGGCTGGCATGACCAGGGCTGCGGTGACTTCAACAGCCGGCATGTCTATTTCACGCGCTTCAGCGTACCCAGGGATGACGGACGGGCAGTGCTGCTCAGTGAGTTCGGCGGCTATGCCTACATGGAATGGGGACACAGCGCGGCTGACAAGCTGTACGGATACAAGAAATACACAGACAAGATCGCGCTGAATGACGCAGTCATCCGGTGCTATGAAGACAACGTTCTGGATCAGATCCCGGCAGGACTCTGCGGATGCGTCTATACACAGGTATCGGATGTTGAGGATGAATGCAACGGGCTGTTCACTTATGACCGCAGGATCCTCAAGATCGATCCCAAGCGCATGTATGAGATGAACCGGAAGCTGATCAAAGGAGAAAACAATGAAGGATAAGATCGTCATTGCTTCGGCAATGAATCATATGGTGAGAATACACGCGGCATGCACGACAGCTCTCTGCCAGGAGGCAGACCGTCTGCATGACATGTACGCGACGAGCTGCGCGGCACTGGGCAGGACGATGACGGCCGCCGCCCTGATCGCAAGCGATCTCAAATCACCGGAGGAACATGTCACGGTCAGCATAGACGGCAAAGGTCCTGTCGGCAGGATCTCCGTCCAGGCAGACGGACAAGGGAATGTACGCGGCTATGTACAGAACCCTCAGGTCTACCTGTTCCGTGAAAGTGACAGGAAGCTGGATGTCGGCAGGGCTGTCGGTACCGACGGCACACTGACCGTATCCAGGGATATGGGACTGAAAGAACCGTTCACCGGTGTCGTCAAGCTGGTGTCCGGTGAGATCGCCAATGATTTCGCGTATTACTTTGCCATTTCGGAACAGACACCCTCAGTCGTCGCTTTGGGTGTCCTGGTGGATACGGACGGATCCGTCCGTTCTGCCGGAGGCATGTTCATCCAGCTTATGCCCGGCGCCCCGGAAGAGGTGATCTCGGCAGTCGAACAGATCGCTGCGAACATGAAGCCGATGTCAGCCTACATCGATGCGGGCATGACGCCGGAAGCGATCATCAGAGAGCTGTTTGAAGAACCGGAGTTCATGGAAGAAAAGCCCGTGCAGTGGAACTGCGACTGCAGCAAGGAACACTTCGCGGACGCGCTCATGCTGGTGAGTGAAGAGGACCTGCTGAGTCTCATCGAAGAAGATCACGGGGCGGAAACGGTATGCCAGTTCTGCTCGAAGAAATATCAGTTCAATGAAGCAGAACTGCGTGAGATCCTGGAAAGGCACAGACATGTGGAACATCGGCAGCGTTTCCATTAAGAACCGGATCGCTGCTGCCCCGCTTGCCGGCATTTCCAATCCGGTCTACCGTTCCATGTGCCACGCGTACGGAGCAGGGCTTGTCGTGTCCGAGATGATCTCGGACAAGGCGCTGCACTACGAAAATAAAAAGACAAAGGAAATGTGCGCGACGGTACCTGACGAGCATCCCTGCGCGCTGCAGCTGTTCGGCAGTGACCCGGTCACCATGGCGGAGGCATCCGCCTATCTGACGGAGCATACGGACTGCGACATCATCGACATCAACATGGGCTGTCCTGTGACCAAGGTCATCAAAGCGCATTCCGGCAGCTGGCTCCTCCAGCATCCGGATATCGCCTATGATGTAGTCAAGGCAGTCAAGGAGAATACCAACCGGCCAGTAACGATCAAGATGCGGGCCGGCTGGGACATGCAGCACATCAACTGCGCGGAGTTTGCCGTCCTCATGCAGGAAGCAGGCGCTGATGCCATAGCTGTCCATGGGCGCACGAAGTCACAGATGTACAACGGCACCAGCAATAATGAATACATCCGCATGGTCAAGGAAGCCGTTTCCGTTCCCGTGATCGGCAACGGCGACATCCATATCGTAGAGGACGCGAAGCGTATGTTTAAGGAGACGGGATGTGATGCCGTGATGATCGGCAGGGGACTGCTGGGCAGGCCGTACTTCCTGCAGCAGTTAAACTGTGCTCTGGAAGGAAAAGAGTTTACGGAACCGACATACGAAGAACGTCTGGACCTGGTGCTCGACTATGCCCAAAAGCTCTGTGCCTATACAGGGGAACATGTCGGTATGCGCATGATGCGTTCCATGGCACCCTGGTATCTGGTCGGGATGCCGATGGCCAAGCAGTACAAGAACAGGCTTGCCTATATTGAAACAGCAGAGGATATTCAGAAGATCATTTCTGAATACAGGGATACACTGCGGGAGCTTAGTGAATGATCCATGTCACATCGATGAGTGAAGAACAGCTGGATGAAGTGTCGCACCTGATGGCGGAAGCCTTTCTGGCAGAGGAAGGGATCTTTCCCGCGCTGGAGCTGACGGAAGAGCGGATCGCGAAATACCTGAAGGCACTGGTCAGGTTCTCCGTGAAGTGCGGGGAGCTGTACATGGTTTCGGAAAAGGGTGAGGGCTATATCGCCTACGCGGACAGCAGGTATGAGAAGGCACCGTTCATCGCTTCTGCAAGAATGCTGTGGGAATCGATCGACGCATTGGGCTGGGATGGCTTCATGAAGTATACGTCGCTCCTGTCCCAGGCAGGTTCCTCCCAGGAACAGACATTCCGGACACGCTTCCAGCCGTTCATCAATGTGTCCATGCTGGTGATACCTGTTGCCTACCAGCATCAGGGTTATATGAGGCTGATGCTGGAGGAGGTCTTTTCCAAAGCGGATGAAGAGGGACTGCCGGTACTGCTGGAAACAGACTCCGAATACAAGATGGAGCGCTACAGGCACCTTGGTCTGGAGATCGCTTCAAAGCATACTGTCGGCCATGGCATGAACTATTACAATATGATCCGGTATCCGAAACACCGTGTCTGAACTGATACATAAGTGTCAAAATTCAGAACAAGGTGTTTTTTTGTACTTTTTCCGATACAATCAAATCAGAGGTATGCAAAATGAAACAATTCATGGAGACCCTGAAGGATAAACTGGCCCCTTCATTTGAAAAACTTGCGGCAAATCCTTATGTCATCGGGATCAAGGACGGCATGATGTCGACTGTGCCGTTTACGATCTTCGGCTCCGTATTCATCATTCTGACGCAGTTCCCTAACGATACGTGGAAATCGATCGTTGCGCCGTACTCGGCAATGCTGAATGTACCGTACAACATGACGATGGGCATCATTGCGACATATGTGGCATTCTCGATCGGCTACAGCCTGGCCAAAGCCCTGAAACAGGACCCGCTGATGGGCGGTCTGGTATCCTTTATCGGATTCATGATCCTGCAGGTGGATGAAAACTATGCGCTGTCCACCGCGTACTTTGGGTCTAAAGGCATCTTTACGGCACTGCTGACAGCGATCTTCTGCGTCAAGCTGCTGCAGATCTTTAAGAAAAACAACTGGATCATCCGGTTCCCGGAGGGTGTTCCCGAGATCGTATCCAACTCGTTCTCCGCGCTGATCCCGGGTTCCGTAGCCCTGACCATCCTGTTTATCCTGAGATGCGTGCTCGGCCTTGAGATCCCGCTGCTTGTCACAAAGCTGTTCTCACCGCTTGTATTTGCCCTGAACTCCTATCCGGGCATCCTGGTATATGTCTTCTTCTGCCAGCTGCTGTGGTCTGTGGGTATCCACGGTCAGTCCGTACTCAACGCGGTAGGCACACCGATCTTTACGTCATTCATTACGGCCAATACGGAAGCCTTCCTGGCAGGACAGCCGATCCCTTATATTACAGCGACCGGTTTCGTGCAGTGCTTTACGAACATCGGTGGCTCCGGCGCGACGCTCGCGCTCGTCGTCCTGATGTGCAGATCCAAAGAGAAGTCTCTGAGCACACTTGGCAAGCTGTGCCTCCCGGCAGGATGCTTCGGCGTCAATGAGCCTGTGACATTCGGCCTGCCGATCGTCATGAACCCGGTAATGATGCTGCCGTTTATTCTCATACCGTGCATCCTTACGACAGGCACTTACTTCCTGATGGCGCTGAACATCATCGGACGTCCTGTTGTACAGGTGCCGTGGATCATGCCGCCGGTCATCGGTGCATATCTCACGACAAACGGAAACATACCTGCTGCATTATGGTGCTTTGCCGAGATCATTATTTCCGGCGTGCTGTATTATCCGTTCTTCAAGACGATCGAAAAAGAACGTATGACAAAGGAAACAGCCAAGCCTGTACCGGCTGAAGATCCTGAATAATCAGAAACACTGAATTGATCGATCCGGAGACTGTATCCAGGCAGTCTCCGTTTTTATTGTGGACATGATGAAAAAGAGGATGCCGGAGATCACCATAACCTATCGTATAGAAATGGTACAAATTTAAAGTTGTACTTTAGGACACTAAGCGGGAATCCTCGGCAATTCAATTACCGCAGATGAAAGCGCACCATAAGTCTGCTTCTCATAGTCTTTTCATATTTATTTATAATGTTAAAAATGGTATACTATGTGTATGAAAGGAAATCTCGTTCATTATAGGACTTCTGTATGTAATATCAATTACCATGTGG
>JAFRJJ010000036.1 GCA_017432325.1 Solobacterium sp.
CGGTCTATGTGCTTCTCTGTCTACGCTTAAACCTCGTCTCACGACTTCGGCTCCAAGACTGAGTACCGGCTGCCCGCTGCGGCTTTGCCGGACAGGGAGTTTCACCCTGCTATATTACTGGCGCCGAACTGGCGCACTCTGTTCTTTATTGTACAGCCAAATTTAAAAAAAGCAGTCATTTGACCGCTTCAATGTATTAAGTATGTTTGCTGTTTCTGATAAAGGCTTCTTCAAGTTTCCCGGATCTCTTCAGATAGAAGAAATATGCATATACACAGACCGCCTGGAAGAACCAGCCGACCGGGAATCCGATGAATACGTTGTGGATGCTCCAGTCAATATGCATTGACACATACAGGAAGATCTGGCGGATACCGATCATGCCGATGAGTGACAGCATCATGACCTGTCTTGAGAAACCGTATCCCCTCAATGTTCCGGACATTACCTGGTTCATTGCCATCAGGAAATAGAACGGTACAAGGATATGGACCATCTGTGATCCGTACCGGAGGACATCCGGGTCACGGTTGAACAGACCGAGGAAGAACTCTGTATTCAGCATCAGCGGTATTCCCATGATGGCGATCGAGACCATACCCATGGTAAATGCCGTCAGCATGCCGTTCCTGATGCGTTCACGCTTTCCGGCACCGATATTCTGGGAAACAAATGTTGTGATCGCCAGTCCAAGTGCCTGACATGGCATCGATACAAAGCGGTCAAGACGCTGGGCAATGCCGACACCGGCAGTCGCTGTTGAGCCGAAGCTGTTGATATAGCGATGGACAAACAGGTTGGAGATCGAGATCAGTGATGACTGGATTCCTGCCGGAAGACCAAGATCGATCACTTCCAGAAGAAGGTCCTTTTCGATACCCATGTCCTTGAAATTGAACCGGTACCGTTCATCAAGGCCGTGCATATTCCGGTATACCATGCACACGGAAACAGACTGTGAGATGACTGTCGCGATCGCGACACCGATCACACCCAGACCGACAAAACGGACAAGGACAATATCCAGAATGATGTTGATAAAGCTGGCAGTAACCAGCGCATAGAACGGACTTCTCGAATCGCCGACCGCTCTCATGACACCTGATTCAACATTGTAGATCGACGTGAACAGGATACCCGCAATGTATATCTTCAGGTATCTGTCGGCATCTTCAAAAATATCAGACGGACAGTCAACGATCCTCAGCAGCTGTCTCGAGAAAACCATGCCGAACAAAGCCAATGTAATGCCGAGGATCAGCGCAAACGTCAGTGTTGTATGGATCGAGCGCTTCAGTTTCCCGTAATCCTTCGCGCCGAAGTTCCTGGCAAACAATACGGAAGCCCCGGCAGACATGCCGGTAAAGAAACCGATCAGCAGATTGGATATCGGAGCACAGGTATTTACAGCCGCAAGCGCACCCTTGCCGACAAAGTTGCCCACTACCAGGGAGTCAACACTGTTGTAAAGGTTCTGGAACAGGTTACCGATGAAGATCGGTGCAGAAAAGATCAATATCTGCTGGAAGATATTGCCTTCTGTCAAATCCATGGTCCTGCGTTCACTCATAAGTTTCTCCTGTATGTCTCTGAGTATATCCTGTACTTCCCGATAACTCAATCTCAAATAGTTGCTTTATGCAAATTTCAGTATGAGATACACAGCTTTCCATAAAAAACAGAAGGTTTCTCATTCCTTCTGTTAATTGAGTGTTTCGTTGATATATCGGCATGCGGCAAGTGCGGCTGTCGCGCCGTCTGCCACAGCTGTCGTCAGCTGTCTGACTCCCTTTCTCCGGCAGTCACCTGCCACATAGATACCTGGTGTCTTTGTTGTGCACTGTTCATCGGAATCAAAATAACCGTAAGAGTTCAGATCTGCCAGAGCCGCAAATGCGTCATTCTCCGGTATCAGTCCGATCGCGACAAACAGTCCGTCACACGCAACAGTCTGTTTTTCACCCTTATGCTCGATCTCCACACCGCAGAATTCATCATCCTGCTTCAGGAGCTTCGTGATCTTCACTTCCGTCAGGCAGCGCACATTGCTTTTTGCGGCAAGTACTTTCTGCAGGGAAGGCTCACCTGTCAGAAACGGCAGATCCTGAAGAATGATCACTTCTTTGCACTTCTCCGACAGCAGGATCGCTTCCTGCAATGCGGAGTTTCCGCCGCCTGCCATGCATACGGTCTTTCCTGTGTAGAAGTCTCCGTCACAGACAGCACAGAACGAGATGCCTTCTCCGACCAGTTCTTCTTCACCCTCAAGACCGAGCATACGATGCTTGACTCCTGTTGCCAGCACGACTGTTTTTGATTCGAAGGTGCTCCCTTCTTCGGTCCTGACGATCTTTCTGCCGTCTTCCGAATCAACCGAGACGACATTTTCAAACTCGATCTCCGCACCCTGCGCGAGGATCTGGTCGAGCATCCTGTCAGCGAATTCATTTCCGCTCATGGACAGCGTGCCGGGATAGTTTTCGACCTTCGGGGAATGCGTGATCTGTCCGCCGAAACCGGCCTTTTCGATCACCAGAACGGATTTTCCGTTTCTCAATCCGTATAACGCGGCTGTCATCCCTGCCGGGCCGCCGCCCACAACAATGATATCGTACATTTTTTCCTGTCTCCTTTTGAGAAAGTATGAGCAGAAACATTTCTGTTTCTGCTCATTGTCTTTCAGCTCAGCTTCTCATCAACCAGCCCTTGATATCGGATACACCGCGGTATTTCTCGAATGTATCGCCATTCACAAGGACAAGTGTCGGTGCCTGTTTGACGCCGTATTTTTCAACGAGTTCACGTTCTTCGTTAGCGTTGAGTGTCGTGTAATTGACGCCTGCTTTATCAAGCAGCGCTCCTGCTGCCTTGCAGTTAGGGCATGTAGGAGTCTTGAAGAGCAGGATCGTACGATCCGGAGCCTGTGCTGCGGCTGCTTCCACAGCTGCGTCCATTGCTGTTTCAACTGTATCGACCGGAGCAGGAACAGGTCCTGTGTGCTTCAGTACGGAGTGGCCGATGTTGTAAACACGGCGATCCTTGTATTCCTGGGCTTTGCCGTCGTTCCAGTTCTGTACCGGACGGTAGTAACCTGTGATACGGCTGTAAACTTCTGTCTTCTGACCGCAGATCGGGCATGTGAACTGCTCACCTGTCAGGTAGCCGTGATCCTTACATACGGAGTATGTCGGGGACATGGTGTAATACGGAAGCTTGTAGTTTTCAGCGATCTTGCGGACCAGCGCAGCTGCTGCTTTCCAGTCAGGGAGCTTCTCACCGAGGAATGCGTGGAAGACTGTACCGGATGTATAGAGTGTCTGCAGGTCATCCTGGATATCCAGAGCAGAGAATACGTCTTCTGTAAATCCGACAGGCAGATGTGAAGAGTTCGTGTAGTACGGCGTACCGTTCATGTTTGCCGTGATGATATCAGGATACTGTTCCTTATCATGCTTAGCAAAGCGGTATGTCGTGGATTCTGCAGGTGTCGCTTCAAGGTTGAAGAGGTCACCGTATTTTTCCTGGTAGTCGGACAGACGTTCACGCATGTGGTTCAGGACATCACGAGTGAAGCGCTGTGTCTTCGGATCAGTCAGGTCTGCTCTGAGCCATGCCGCATTCAGACCGACTTCATTCATACCGATCAGACCGATCGTGGAGAAGTGGTTGTTGAATGTTCCCAGATATCTCTTTGTGTACGGATACAGACCCTGCTCAAGCAGTTTTGTAATGACTGTACGCTTTGTATTCAGGCTTCTTGCGGCAATATCCATCAGGTTATCAAGACGCTTGTAGAATTCAGCTTCTGTCTTTGACAGATAAGCGATTCTCGGCATGTTGATGGTAACAACACCGATCGATCCTGTGGATTCGCCTGAACCGAAGAATCCGCCGGACTTCTTTCTCAGTTCACGCAGGTCAAGACGGAGACGGCAGCACATGGAACGTACATCGCTCGGTTCCATATCGGAGTTGATATAGTTGGAGAAGTACGGTGTTCCGTATTTCGCTGTCATTTCGAACAGAAGCTTGTTGTTTTCTGTTTCGCTCCAGTCAAAGTCACGTGTGATGGAATATGTGGGGATCGGATACTGGAAACCGCGGCCGTTCGCATCACCTTCGATCATGATCTCGATGAAGGCTTTGTTGACCATATCCATTTCCTTCTGGCATTCACCGTAAGTGAAGTCCATTTCTTTTCCGCCGATGATCGCCGGCAGATTCTTCAGGTCGTTCGGTACTGTCCAGTCCAGCGTAATGTTGGAGAACGGTGCCTGTGTGCCCCAGCGGCTCGGTGTATTGACGCCGTATACGAATGACTGTACGCACTGCTTGACCTGGTCCTGTGACAGGTTGTCTACCTTAACGAACGGAGCCAGATATGTATCGAAGGAAGAGAATGCCTGCGCGCCTGCCCATTCGTTCTGCATGATGCCAAGGAAGTTGACCATCTGATTGCAGAGTGTGGAAAGATGTTTTGCCGGAGAAGATGTGATCTTGCCCGGAACGCCGCCAAGACCTTCCTGGATCAGCTGCTTCAGGCTCCAGCCTGCGCAGTATCCCGTCAGCATGCTCAGGTCATGGATATGGATCGCTGCACTGCGGTGTGCATCAGCGATCTCGTCATCATAGACTTCGCTCAGCCAGTAGTTCGCAGTGATCGCACCGGAATTGGAGAGGATCAGTCCGCCGACAGAATATGTAACAGTGGAGTTTTCTTTTACACGCCAGTCATTGATCTGCAGGTAGTTATCAACGATATCTTTGTAGTTAACCAGTGCGGAATTGACATTACGGACCTTCTCACGCTGTCTGCGGTACAGGATGTATGCTTTCGCAACATCAGCGTAACCGGATGCGGAAAGTTCCTTTTCCACGCTGTCCTGGATCTCTTCAACAGAGATCTTGTCATCTACGATCTTATTTTCAAAATCTGCCGTTACACGCAGTGCAATACGCTCGATCACACTCGGATGATACGGTTTGCCCAATGCTTCAAATGCCTTGGTTATAGCTGCACAGATCTTATCGATCTGAAATTCTACGATTTTTCCATCTCTTTTTACTACCTGATACATATTGTGACCCCCTTACCGAAAAGAAAAAGAATAGCTTTTTAGATAATGGTTGGAAATCCAACCTTTTCGAAAACTATTCTAATTCTATGACCTGCGAATTGAAATTGCAATAAAAAATACTATGAAAATTTTTTCACTTAATCCATGCCGCGGAGCTGTGTATCTTTTACATATTTTCGGGCGATTCCGGCGTACCGTTCAAGGTCCTCAGCTGTTGGTGCAGTCAGGTTTCCGTAAGGAACCGTATCACGGTCGGTGAAGCACTGCAGGAAGTAGTGCTTCGCGCCTGAGATCATCTGTCCGATCTCCTCAAAGTCGGCATCCTCATGGAATTCATGAACGACTGTTGTACGGAATTCATAATCAATATCCGAATGTTTCAGCAGATCGATGCTTTCCTCGATGTTTTTGGTATCAAATCTGTTCAGTCCGATGGTCATAGCGTATTTTGCACGACTGTTTTTCACATCCATCGCGGCATAATCGATCAGGCCTTCATCCAGGATCCGCTTCAGCATCTCCGGATGGTTTCCGTTGGTATCCAGTTTTGTCTGGAAACCCATCTCACGGATCGTTCTCAGGAGATCCGGCAGTTCCGCGTTCAGGCAGGGCTCTCCTCCGGTGATCGCCACTCCATCCAGAAGCCCCTTTCGTTTTGACAGAAAGGCAAACAGCTCATCTGAAGTCATGATCGCCGGTGCTGTACCGTCTACCAGTTCATAGTTGTGGCAGAACGGGCATCTCATATCACAGTATCCCGTGAATACCGTACAGGCTACCCTTCCCGGGAAGTCCAGCAATGTCATTTTCTGAAGTCCGTGTATTTTCATGTTGTCTCCTTTATACTGCCGCAAGAATATGCAGGTTCCTCACTGCGTGATCCTGTATTCCGTCATTGACCGAATATGCGTGTTTCTCCAGATCTGAGCAGACCGCTTCACTCAGCTTCTGGTCTTTCAGCACATCGATCGCATCGGATGCGATGCCTTCCATAACGTTATACTTTTCTTCGCTGATGTCTCCATCATTGTCCGTCGTCAGCAGATATTCAAACAGTTCAGCTTCCAGGGAAAGTACAGGCAGTTCCCTTAATGCACGGAAGCTCCATTTGTAATACGGCTGATATCTTCTGTTCAGCAGGAAGATCACTTCCATGGCACTTTTGACAAACTCATAGACAGCCAGCTGTGCCGCGCCGTGTTCACCATGGCTGATGCATCTCTGATAGTTATACTGACCTGACTGCCCCATGAGCAGCAGATGTCCCGCCAGCTTCTTCAGGCGGATATCCTCCGGATAACAGGACAGAGACTGCCTGATGGCCGTCACCTCACCGAAATTGTCAAACCATATTTCGCCGTTGACCGCTTCTGCCAGAGACTCCTCCGGGATCCTGAGCCATTCTTCCAGTGTCAGCTGACCCTTCTCATCGCCGGTTTTGTCACGGAAAAAGTCAGCAGTCCTCAGTGCGCCGTGCCTGGCTCCGCCAACAGGATTCATAAGCGATCTGCGGTGTCCCATAAACTCCTTCGGAAGCTTTGCGTATGCCCGTTCCAGCAGAAATGCCGTACGCCTGTCAACAGTTTCCTCATCAGGAAGGAACAGACAGAAACCCGGTTCAAAATCATGATCTGAAGAGATATCGTCATCATAACCGAAACACTCTGATCCGCTCCCGCACAGACCGACAGCGAGATACGGCAGGACTTCCGGAAACTGTTCTTCCAGCATCGGTCTTCCGTATTCTTCAAAATAAGCCCTTGATAGCTCAAGCCCGCGCATAGATCTCCTCTGCTTTCCGCTGCAGCTCGTCAGCTGCCATGAAATATCCGAAGTAGGCAAATGTAGGCGCGCATTTCTCCATTACGAATGCGTAATAACCTTCTTCTGCCCCGTGCGATTCCTTCAGCAGATCATACGCCTGATCAAGAAGTTCATAGATACGGTTTTCACTCTGCTCCATACCATACATCTTTTCCAGTGTGTCCGCTATATTCAGGCAGGTGATCGCCTGTTCGAGTTCACCGCTTTCCACATGGGACATCACCTCTGATGCCTGTTCATACAATGACAATGCTTCTTCATACTGTCCCAAAGCCGCGCATGTCAGTGCCATGTTGTTGTACAGGCCTCCCATCAGTGAAGGCTGAACAGAGGGAGAAGATTCATAAACAGCTTTTGCATGCTCAAACAGTTTCAATGAACGCTCGTTATCCCCGAACGCGTTGCAGGCTGTCGCACAGTTGACATAAGTCGTGCCGGAACTGATCGTTCCTTCAAAATCAAGATCCTTCAGCAGCTGAAGTGCCGCATCGATATTTTCATATGCTTTTTCCTTGTTCTGCACTTTCCGGTAATGCCCGACGAGTTCGTTTCTCAGCATCAGTTCACCTCTGAGATCACGGTTCATCTTCGCTTCTTCAAGCCAGTATAAAAGATGTTTTTCCGCACCTTCATAATCCCTTCGGCTCATATATTCATCCATTTTTTCAATGATACGCTGCTGCGGTATACTTTGTACCTTGTGCGGATCATCGCAAAGCGGACATGCCGGTTCCACATAGTCTTCCGGCTTTAAGAATTCACCCATAACAGCACCCCCTTTTTTATCATACCTTATCTGTCTGCATAATACTTTAACACCATTTCGGAGCATGTTGTCACCTGATCCGGAGATCATTTGGCATAATGAACTTAACAAAGGAGCAACCACATATGAATGTATTTGAAGCGATCATGACACGCAGAAGCACAAGACAGTTCAAAAACATCCCGGTCGAGGAAGAAAAACTCGATCAGATCCTGCAGGCCGGCAGATATGCGCCAAGCGGCGGAAACAGTCAGAGCGTGCATTTCCTGGTCATTGAAAACAAAGAAGTCCTGAAAACACTGGCCGATATGGCACAGAGTGAATTCGCGAAAATGGAAGTCACGGAAGACATGTATCGTTCCATGGCCAACTCCGTTCTCAGATCCAAAGCAGGAGGATATGTATTCCATTACAACGCTCCTGTTCTGATCCTGACAGCGAACCTGAAAAGCTATTCCAACAATATCGCCGATTGTTCCTGCGCGCTTGAAAACATGTATCTGGCAGCGAACGAACTGGATCTTGGAAGCTGCTGGATCAACCAGCTGAAATGGCTCAATGAAAATGAAGTCGTGCTTCCTTATCTGAGAAGTCTCGGTCTTGAAGAAGGCGAGCTTGTTTACGGAGCGTTGGCTCTTGGCTATCCCGATACGGAAGACGGACTGCCGAACAGGAAACCCCTGGAGCGCAGAGGCAACAAAGTCACATTTATCCGCTGACGAGCTGTATACAAAAGAAACGTGAAATGCCGGCTGAGCCGGCATTGTTTTCATATTTCTGTTTTGCTGAAATCAGGCACCCAGCAGCTTCTGCAGCAGGATCACCCATAACGGCAAAACAGCGATCGACAGCAGTGTTGTGAGCACAACACAGTTCGCCGCAAATTCCGTGTCACCGTTATACTGCTCGGCAAGCACGGCTGTCGTGCTTCCGGCAGGCATTGCGGTCAGCAGGACGGAAAGGCCTGCCGTCATCGGATCGATATGCGCGAAATAGCAGGCGATCAGCACTGCAACCGGCAGCAGGACCAGACGGACCACACTGAAACCAAGATTGCGCTTTGTGATCATGTTTCCAAATCCGGTTTCCGCCAGGATCATTCCGAGAAACAGCATGATCATAGGTGTCGAGCATCTGCCGAAGCTTGTCAACACAGAATCCACTGCCTGGGGAACGGGGATCTGGAAGATCATTCTCACCAGACCGAGCTCTACGGCAATAATACAGGGATGCTTCAGGATGCGCAGGATCACTTCTTTTCTGCTTGCGCCTTCCGTAAAATATGAAATTCCTGCAGACCACATGATGATACGCTGGGGGATCAGATAGATCTGTCCCAGTGCCAGTCCCACTGACCCGTATACACACTCGGCAACCGCATTTCCCAGGAATCCCGAATTGGAACAGACAGTTGCATACTGCAGTACCTTCTTGACGGGCGGATCTTCATGGTTATACGCATGTGCCGCGACGATCGAGCACATCACCTGGATCAGGATGGAAATGATCAGGATCGTCATGAACTGCATGAGCAGTTCCCCGCTCATCTTCATGTTGAATGCCGCAATGATATTGCATGGCAGAAGCAGATTCACCACCAGTGCAGACAGGACCTTCCTGTCTTTTGGCTGTAATATACCTATTCTGCAAAGCACCCAGCCTGCAGCCATTTCTACAAACATCAGGAATTGAAGGCGGAATAATGGTCCGAGTTCGATCATAGAAAGTATCCTCCTGTAACCATTTTAAACTGTTTCAATTAAAATACCTACCATTCAGCAGAGAACGTAAAAAGTGCTGCCCTGACGGACAGTCACTTTTCATTTGTTACATCAGGATACCCGGATCACAGACCCTGTGCCATCAGATCACGTACGACCGGATCTTTCGGCATAACACCCTTAGCCTTGAGCTCAGCGATCTTATCAGCGAACTGAGGCAGATACTTCTCATGTGCAACCAGCAGTTCATCAAGAACAGTCTGGGCAACATGTCCGTGTTCAACCATCGGGTTCATTTCAAATGCAGCGAGCGCAAGACGGTAGTTGCCTGTGATAGCTGCTTCAATGACGCATTCTTCCATAGCTTTCATCAGCTGTACCCAGCCTCTTTCACTCGGCGCGAATTTGCCCCATGCCATCGGGATCGGGCCTTTGCCAGTGATGATCGAGGAGACTTCAACGATGCAGTCATCCGGCAGGTCTCTGATCGCTCCGTTGTTCTGTGTGGAAACGACCATGTGTCTTCTTGTGTCATTGTAAATGGAGTTGATGCATTCGCATGCAGCATCGGAGTAATGAGCTCCGCCGCGCTTGGAAAGCTGTTCCGGCTTGTAGTTCAGGTTCGGATCCTTGTACAGTTCGAACAGTTCAGCTTCTGTCTGCTTGACCTGCTGGGCACGTGTACCGATCGTGTTGAATTCTTCGATCGTGTGCTTCAGCATTTCATCATGCATATAGTAGTATCTGTGATATCCGCACGGGATCAGCTGGATCTGTCTCAGATGATCTTCCAGGAATTTGCACTGGAAAATATTTGCAGGTGTTCCGTCATCAACGGTCGGATCATACATGTTGCTGATGATCTTATCTGTCAGGTCATTACCCTTGGCATCCGTTACTTTATGCCAATGGAAGTGGTTCAAACCGGCAAACTGATGAATGCACTCACGCTCTGTCAGTCCGAACTGAGGAGGTTCTTTCATCAGAGCACCTACAGGTACATTGCACAGACCGACTGTCTTCTTCCAGCCGCCCCATTTGATCGCCGCTTCGGTAACCATTCCGGACGGGTTTGTGAAGTTGATCAGCCATGCATCAGGGCAGAGTTCCTTCATGTCTTCAATGATGCCGAGGATAACAGGGATCGTTCTGAAAGCTTTGAACATACCGCCTGCTCCGTTTGTCTCCTGACCGAGCATACCGTAAGACAGCGGGATCCTTTCATCCTTGATACGGGCATTCAGCAGACCTACACGGAACTGTGTTGTGACGAAGTCTGCACCGGGAAGTGCTTCTCTTCTGTCAAATGTCAGATGAACTTTAACACCATACGGTGTAGCATCCCACATACGCTGTGCCATAGCACCGACGATCTCGAGTTTTTCTCTTCCGTCTTCAATGTCGCAAAGCCAGATCTCTCTGATAGGAACCTGATCATATCTCTTGATAAAGCCTTCCATCAGTTCGGGTGTGTAGCTGCTTCCGCCGCCGATCGTTACGATTTTGATAGGTTTTTTGTCCATTTTGTCCTCCTTTTCCTTCTGAACTCAGTCTATCATGATATAGCCGTTTCGACTTCACTGAGATGCAGTGCGTCGATCCTCTTTGACAGTTCGTCCTGCCTGTTTTCAAACATCAGGCGTTTGTTGTGCTCGTAATATTTCTCACAGCCATGTTCAAATATGAACTGTGATGTGTTCGGATTGATGGAAAGCTCCGTTACGAATATCAGCATTTCCTGTCCGCTTCCGAGTGTTTCCTCCAGGAACAGGAACGCGTTGTTGAGTTCTTCCTGGCATCTGATCACACGCGTGTTATAGGCAGATACCTGGTTCTTCAGCACTTCCCGGACAGTTTCCTTTTTCGGGTCTGCTTCATAGGCGTACAGCAGTTTCCGGTATACCATCATCGTATCCAACGCTGTATCCCGCTTGTCCTGACCGTCTGTTTTCTGAGCCTTTTCCATGTATGTTTCGATCTGTTCCCTCAGCAATGTTCCGGCATCATCCGACCCTGATGTCATACTCTTAAGGACCGATTTCAGGGAAGCCCCTCTGTGAACAACGGGTGCGATATCGTCATTCAGCTGTGACAGCAGCAGCGACAGCAGTGAGAGACGTTCATCGAACTTCGCGGCAGAAGCACGGTCTTTGATCTCATGGTCGGCCGTACCGTCCAGGATCGCGCCGACCTGATAATCAGACTGATATTTCCGGAACAGTGCGTAATAATTGGCAAAATCCTTCGCAATCTTTTCGTCCTGCAGATACTGCCCGAACAGATCGATATCCGCTTCCAGACCGTTGATCTCATACAGCATGATCATCTGGCTCAGGTCATCCCAGCCTCTGGCTGTGACAAACTGCATGCCGTCCACGGAAGAAGTAATGGAATAGAAATGATTCGGTTTGATCGTCAGGTAGGAAAGAACAGACGGATGCACATGCGTTTCGATTGCAAATTCCTTCCATGCTTCGAAATCAGGCTCGACCTCGATCTTCTTCAATCTGTCCAGCATAGCGACATCGAATTCCCTGACGGAACGGTTGTATGCCGGCGGGTTGCCTGCCGTCACAACGATCCAGCCTGCGGGGATCTGATGTCTTCCGAATGTCTTGTACTGAAGGAACTGCAGCATGCTTGGCGCCAGTGTTTCGGATACGCAGTTGATCTCGTCGAGGAACAGGATACCGTCTTTTTTGCCGGTCCGCTTGATCTCATCATAAACAGACGCAATGATCTCGGACATCGTGTATTCCGACACCTTATACGCTTCGCCCTCATATTCCTGGTCCGAAATAAACGGAAGTCCGAGGGCGCTCTGACGTGTATGGTGAGTCATGGAATAGGAAACAAATGCCAGATCCAGTTCCTTTGCGATCTGTTCCACGATCGCTGTTTTTCCGATTCCGGGAGCACCGACCAGGAAGACCGGTCTCTGTTTGGAAACAGGGATCCTGAATTCTCCGTACTCATTCCTGGTGCAGTATGCCAGCACTGCGTTCCTGATCTGTTTTTTTGCCTGTTTGATATCCATCAGAATCCTCCTTTGATCGTATCTTCATCAATGTTGTATTTGATCGCCCATGGGGGTACCGTCATATCTTTGTTTCCTTCCAGGAAAACAAACGCCGTCCTGAAATCCGGCTGTTTCTTCGGATACACGCCGTCCCCGTCCGTGAAATAGATCAGGCCTCCGAGTTCCGTGATCTCATGATTCCGGATCTTGTCGCCGATGTAGTCAAACACCGGTCTGAAATCTGTTCCGCCCAGTCCGAGGATCTGAACATGCTCGATATAGTTTTCAAATTCCAATGCCGATGTGATCAGCGCCACATCCTGTATTTTCATGTCGCACTGTATGATGCGCACGCAGTACCTGGTAAAGAACTGCTCTGTCTGAGAGAGAATGTTGTATGTCTTCTGCAGGAACCCCTGGACCATATCCCCCTGTACGGAACCGGATGTATCAATGGCAATGACCAGTTCCTTCAGTGCTCTTGTTTCCTTGTATTCCAGCGGTTCGATCAGCGGAAGATTCCCGTACAGCTTCAGTCCGTATGTGTAGAAGATGTAGTCAAACTCATCATCATTGATCATCATCTTTTCGCCGATCACCATGAACTTCTGCAGGAACTGTTCATAGCTGTACTTTTCTTTATGCAGTTTTTCCAGGGACTGTACCAGTGTTTCGTATTTGTCCCCGTATTCTTTATGGAATGTTTCAAGGTCCAGCTCGATCTTTTCAGAGATATCCTGCCAGTCCTTCATCGTATTCTTCATCTGCTCGATCAGTGCTTCCTCGTCGGATGTTTCCTTCTGCCCGTCAGAACTGTCACTGTCGCTGTCATGCGAGGCTTTATCAAAGCGGTTGTTTGTCGCCTTGGATGGATTATCATGCGTTTCATCCCCGAACAGCTGTTCCGAAGAACTTTCGACCTGCCGGATATGATACCAGGATGTATGGTCATCAAACTGGAACGCCTGCCTCAGAAGTTTCCGCTCATCACCTGTCAGCTCATCTTTCAGGTAATGATAGATCTTCTGCGCGGTAAGCAGATCTACCTTCTCTTTGATCTTATCGATCTGTCTTTTTTTATCATGGTCAGATTCCAGACGCATGCAGTCCAGATCAAACTCGAGGATCAAATTTTCTACAGCGATATCGCACGCAATATCCCAGCAGGACTGATTGTACTGTTCAGCAAGGAACGGATGCTGGAAAATGCTGTGCATGACCGTATGAAAATACCCTCTTGTCAGTTTATTGGGATCGTTTTTAAATATCTGGATCACGGTGATCGGATTATAGTGAAAAAACCTTCCGTCGCATTCAAAGGAAAATGTATCCGGAATAAATTCATAGCGGTCGATCGCGATGTCCATAAAACGCAGATGCAGCGTCAGTCTGGAAATGATATTCCGGAAGATCTCTTCACTGATTTCGATCAGTTCGTGGTCCATGGTTTTCCTCTCACAAAAGTTTCAGGAGATCGTCAAGTGTGTCCGTCCGTTCCGCATCCGACAGCATATCCATCAGGCGGATCCTCAGTTCACGGTCTTTGATTTGGGGGAAATACGGCTGCAGCATATCTTTGGTGATCAGGTGATTCCTGACACCTGTTTCCAGTGCTTTGTTCCGGTGATCCATGATCATGAAAACGATGCATTCGTCCATGTTCTCCCGGAGTTTTTCATCATATGCAGAATGATCCTGATGAAGATCATATGTTTCCAGATAGTTTACAAGCAGAACGATCACAGCAGACGGCTTCCACTCCCGGAACAGGATGCCGCTCAGATAGGAATCATACAGCTGGTAATTGTTTTCGTTCTTTCCGTTATAATGCCTGTTCACGCCGAAGTTCCAGTTCATGTTCCAGTTAGTTTCAAACATGGAAGAATGGAGCTGCACGTCCGACATGACGCTGACACTGATCCTGCCTCCTGTTTCAAACGCACCGATACCGATGGACCGGATGTTTGAACCGATCACAAGTTTCCGAAGGGAGCTGCAGTTGAAGAACGTGTGATCACCGATCGTTTCCAATGATGCGGGAAGGTCGAGTTTCTGCAGATTGATACAGTCATCAAAGGCATTATCTTCCAGTGTTCTGATCGTTTCGGGAAGATACAGTTCTTTCAGCGAATAACACTTCTCAAACGCTGATTTTCCGACTGTACGGCAGGATGGCGGAAGGATCACTTCTTCAAGTGATACACAGTGATAAAACATCAGTCTGCTGACTGATGTCAGATACCGGGGAAGCACGATCTTTTTCAGCGAATTGCAGCGGCAGAATACGCCCTGCCCCATATATCTGACAGAAGATGATATTTCGATTTCTTCAAGATGTCGGCATTCATAAAATGCATAATCACCGATCTCTGTTACATGGTCGGGAATGATAATTTTTTTGAGGCTGCTGCAGTCCGAAAAAGCATAATCTTTGATCTCTGTAATACCTTCCGGAATGACAACACATTCGTCATTGCCGGTGTATTTCTTCAGCTGATGATAAAAGATCTCGAAACTGCTCACATGTCCTCCGTTTATACTAATATCTTATCGTGTATGTTTGTTTTTTGCGAGCAATGGGCATTTCTTTGTCAAAAGTTACTGTGTTCAGGCGGCTGATATGAACACATCAGATACAGATCGCTTCATGATCTGTTGGGATCCGGTTTTTTTATCTTCACTGTGAAAAATGCTAGAATACTGGATAAGGAGAAACAAATTATGGGTATAGATTGGCAGAAAGTTTTATATGAGACGCTTGGAGATCTGACAAGCTTTGTCTCCAAACTGATATATATCATCATCGTGCTTGCATTAGCACGCCTGATCCTGAATCTTCTTTCACGCGGGACCAAGGGCGCTATGAACAGGGCAGAAAAGATGGAAGACAAGATGCGGGCAAAAGAGATCATCACCGCGATGACACTGTTAAGAAGCGCATGCAGGTACATGATCTACTTTGCGGCAATATGTCTGATCATCAACCGTCTCGGATTCACGTCAGCTTTTTCCAACATCGTAACAGCTGCCGGAGTAGGTGCCCTGGTCGTATCACTCGGTGCCCAGAGCATTATCGGAGATATTGTGGCAGGCGCATTTATCATGTTTGAGCATCAGTACGGTGTCGGTGACTTTGTAAAGCTGAATGAATATGAAGGTACTGTTACTTCGCTTGCACTGCGCTGTACATATCTGAAAAGATTCTCAGGCGAAAAGATCATCGTTCCCAACGGAAGTATCAAAACAGTCGTCAACTATTCCACAGACTACAATATGGCGTCCGTTGATGTTCCGGTATCCTACGAGGACGATATCGACAGGATCTCAGAGATTCTCCGTGAGATCGCGCAGACATACGCGGATGAACACAGGGATATCTGCATCGGTGATCCGACTGTCGCATCCATCAACTCCTTTGATGACAGCAGTATGAAAGTCACCGTCATGCAGAAAACACTTCCCAGACAGTATTTCGGTGTCCAGCGTGACCTACGGACACTGTTCAAAAAGAGATTCGACCAGGAAGGCATCTCGATCCCGTATCCTCAGATGGACGTTCATACAAAGCCCTGATATACGGTCATTCCAATAAAAAAGTCTGAAGGTCACCCTTCAAACGATTCCGGTACACACGGCATCCGGAGCACATTCCAGCTGCCGTTTTCATATTCGAATTTCATAATACCGCCGTTTGGGAACAATGTCTGTTCACTGTCGGCGCACTGTCTGCGGTATTCATCCAGATCAATGCCGAGCAGTTCTTTCATCAGGAACAAAGCATATGTGCCGTGTGATACGACAAGCACCTGATCCTTGTCATTGAACTGTTCAGCGAACAGTTCAAACTGCTTCCTGATCCTTGTACAGATCATTTCACTGCTTTCTCCGCCGACATCAGCCCATGATCCTGTTTTTCTTCTTTTCAGAAGGTCTTCCATAGGGATGGCTGCTGTTTTTTCTCCATCCAGCATTCCATAATCGAATTCCCTCAGATCATCATACGTTTTCAGCGGTACGTCATGATGTTCCAATATGATCTCCGCTGTTCTGGAAGCTCTGGGACTGCTTGAACTGCATGCCTTTGTAAAGGGAACACCTGCCAGAGCAGCGGATGCGCGTCCGGCATCTGTGATCCCCTTTTCCGTCAAGGGAGAATCACACCATCCCTGCAGTCTGCCCAGGATATTGAACAATGTCTGTCCGTGCCTCACATAATAGAACGTGATCTTTTTCATACTGTCTGATATACATCCGGATCCTGCGGCAGTGCCAGCAATGTCCAGACACCTTTTTCATATGCCATCTGTGTAATACCGCCATTGGGGACCGGATATCCTGTGCTGTTTCTGCGCAGTTCCTTCTGATCGACCCCGAACAGCACTTCCAGCATGAAGAGACAGAAGGAACCATGTGAGACGATCAGCACCTGATCATCTTCTTCACAGGAATCAGCGATCCTGTTCATGATATTTCTGATCCGTTCCCTGAAGACATCGTTGTCTTCACCTTCGACTTCGCTCCAGATCCCGGTCTCATTGCAGTGATCGATCTTTGTCCGGACTTCCGGATCATACGTAAGAGCACCTTCCAGCAGACCTACATAGTGTTCCATCAGCTGTTTTTCCCTGACAGGCTCGATACCGCAGCCCTCCAGAATGATGCGGGCGGTATCTTCCGCCCTGCCGCTGTAAGAACAGAAAGCTTTTGTGAACACCGTATCCTTCAGTGCGTCACGTGCCCTTTCTGCGTCATGAATTCCTTTCTCTGTAAGGGGAGCATCGCACTGTCCCTGAAACCGACTCAGACGGTTGAACAGTGTTTCCCCATGCCGTACGAACCAGATCCTCATCAGATGCTCCTGAGAGCACCCATCAGGTTGGATATCCTGCGGCAGTTGTAAACGTCATCATATCTGCCTTTGCGGTCCAGAAGGATCGGTGTGATGCCGACTGCGCGGGCTCCCTCTACATCAGCGACCGGTGAGTCCCCGATATGGACTGCGTCTGCCGCATCAACACCGGCGATCTCCAGTGCTTTCAGGAAGATCTCGGGATTCGGCTTATATGATTTCACCATATCCCCGCAGATGATGCCGTGAACATGAAGCTCGTTTCTCTTCAGGCATACTCTGACATATTTGTCACTGTTGTTTGTAATGATATATACAGGTCGTTCACATTGTTCCAGAAAACGTTTAACATCCGTAAAGATCGGGGCATACATCCAGCCGCTTATATTCATCTGCCTCAGCTCTGCCAGATCATCCCGCAGGCCGAATTCCTTCTCTGCCATCATCAGCAGTTTCAGGCTGATATCTTCTTCAGTTATATAGTTTTCTCCATGTGCTGAAAGTTCAAGGCTCTGGAGATTCTTCATCCACCATGCCAACAGCTTTTTTTCATCGTCAGCTGAACTGTTTGCAATCACTCTGCTCAGCATCTGCTGCATATCGACACCGTTTTCCTGAAGGATCGTGCCGAAATAATCTAAAAATACAGCTTTGGCCATACAACACTCCTTTTTTACATATGGATTATAACACAAGCAGGGATAATAGGAATATCCCCTTTACATTCATGCATGTAAAAATGTTTTAACTGCATAATCATCGCCTTTTTGAAGGCCCGTCTTTAGAATTTAGCACCATGAAAGTTTAGAAGCTGGACAGCGCAGGAATACACACAAGCCCTTTTGTACAAAGGGTTTTTATTGTGTCGAAATATCTTGACAAATTTGTTTTTAGGTATTGATAAAAATGGTGTAA
>JAFRJJ010000037.1 GCA_017432325.1 Solobacterium sp.
TTCATATAACAAACTCCTTTCAAACAATCATCCATCGGCACATTAATCATCTGACTCTGCAAGACTGAGTACAACTGGAATTTACTGGAAACTGATTTCTACTTCACCCATTTTGAAGTGGAATTTACTTTTTCACTTCAGCCAGAAGACTAAAGGAATGATATCTTCTTAACAATCAACCCAAAATAAGATAAAATTACAGTAGCGAACATTTTATCTTAGGAGGATATTTCATTATGGTAATGGTAAATGCTACAGAAATGGTCAACAAGGCTCATGAAGGCCACTATGCGATCGGTGCTTTCAACATCAACAACATGGAATGGACAAAAGCAATTCTTGCAGGCGTTCAGAAGGCTAACTCACCTGTAATGCTGCAGGTTTCCGAAGGCGCAGCTAAATATATGGGCGGCTATAAGACAGTTGTTGACATGGTAAGAGATCTCCATGATTTCATGGGAATCACAGTTCCGGTTGCTCTGCATCTGGACCACGGCACATACGAAGGTGCTAAAGCATGCATCGAAGCTGGTTTTACAAGCGTTATGTTCGACGGCTCCCACTATGGAATCGAAGAGAACATTGCTAAGTCCAAGGAGATCATTGAACTCGCTCATTCCAAGGGCGTATCCGTTGAGTGCGAAGTAGGCGGTATCGGCGGTACAGAAGACGGCGTTACTTCCAACGGCGAACTGGCTGACCCTGCAGAGTGCAAGTCTATCGCTGACCTCGGTGTTGACTTCCTGGCAGCAGGCATCGGCAACATCCACGGCGTATATCCTGAAAACTGGGCTGGACTGAACTTCGAACGTCTGGGCGAGATCGACGAAGCTATCGGGCACAAGCCGATCGTTCTCCATGGCGGTTCCGGTATCCCTCAGGATCAGGTTAAGAAGGCTATCACTCTCGGCGTTTCCAAGATCAACGTCAATACAGACCTGCAGATCGTATTTGCAGAAGCTACAAGAGCTTACATTGAAGCTGGAAAAGACCGCGCTGGTAAGGGTTACGATCCTCGTAAACTCCTGAAGCCGGGCACAGATGCAATCACAGAGAAAGTTATCGACATGGTTACATCTTTCTTCGGTTCCGCTGACAAAGCATAATTCAAAAACGGATCTGAAACAGAAGCTGTCTGAAAAGGCAGCTTTTTTCGACTGATGGATCAAATACGATCAGTTTTATGCATAGAAAGATACAATTCAGGCGGTTATCTGATACGATTCTTTATGGAGTAAAAGGAGCGCGTATGAAAAAACAGATCAAACTGATCCTTGCGGATATTGACGGAACATTGCTCAACAGCAATCATGAAGTAACAGAAAAAACAAGAACAGCGATCGGAAAACTGAAAGACAAAGGCATTCTGTTCGGGATCGCGACCGGACGTTCTCCGTATGCCGTGAAGCACCTGGTGAGGGAATGGGGCCTGGAAAATGATACCGCCCTGATCATGGGATTCAACGGGGGAAGTGTCATGGATATGCGCACCGGTGAAATGACCTCGGTACTCAGACTCAGCGGAAAGGCGATCCCGCAGATCCGGAAGGACCTGGAGGGATTTGACTACAATATCGGCATGTATGAGGGTGAAACATTCAAAGCGATGATCGACGATGAACGGGCAAGAAGGATCGCCCGCAGCAACCGTTTTGAGTTTATTCAGGATGATCTATCCGGCTATATCGATCAGGAATTGGGAAAACTGCTTGTCGTAGCCGCAAAGGAAGAAATGGACAGGATCGTCAGGCATTATGAGACACTGCCGCCTTCAGACCTGTACCACACCTTCCGTTCGGCACCGATCCTGCTGGAATGCGTCAATCCGGAACTGTCCAAATCCAGGGGCATCCAGCTGATGCTGGAACATATGGAACTGAAGCCGGAAGAACTGATGACATTCGGGGACGCGATGAATGACTTTGATATGATCCGTGACTATGTCGGCGTGGCTATGGCGAACGGGGATGAACGGGTGAAGGCAGTGGCTGACTTTGTTACCCTGTCCAACGACGAAGACGGGATCGGTGTTTTCCTGAATGAGTATTTCGGACTGGAAGAACAGGAGATCCCTGTAGTTGATGATCCGGAACGGGATGATAATATCGGGAAGATCTTTGCCTGAGCATTCATCATCAGTCTGTGCCATAATGAATATAGAGACAGGGACGCATCATGTCCCGGGAGAAGTGAATAATGAAATTGATCATGAACGCAGACGACCTGGGTTATACGCTCGGAAACACCTGCGGCATCATTGATGCTTACAAGAACGGTATTGTAAGATCAACGACTGCTATGTGCAACGAAAACTACATCGAGAAAGCGGCTGAACTGGTGAAGGACTGTCCTGATCTGGGTGTCGGCTGTCATCTTGTCCTCTCTTCGGGAAGACCTCTGACAGAAAACAGGACACTGACCGATGAGAACGGGAACTTCTTCAAAAGCGGGGAAGTCAAAGTCCATGCGTTTGACAGTGAGGAGATCTACAGGGAATGGAAGGCACAGATCGAGCGCTTTATCGTTCTGTTCGGACGGATGCCGACGCATATCGATTCCCATCACCATGTCCATACATTTACAGACCAGCTGACTGGGATCGCAAAGCAGCTTGGAAAAGAGTACGGACTTGAACTCAGGAAGTACGGACCGTACAGATTTGTTTCTGAATTCTACAGGGAGACTGTAACGGAAGAATGCCTGCTCGGGATCCTGGAAAAATACCGGGGTGAAGATATTGAGATCATGTGTCATCCCGGATACTGTGACCGCGACCTGTATACACGCAGTGCCTACTCCTTTGACCGTGTCAGGGAAGTCGAGCTTCTGTGCAGGGACAGCGTGAAGCAGTACCTGAAAGACCATAACATTGAAACCTGCCATTATTGATCTGCAGTCAGTGCTGCCGTGACCATTGATATATCCGGTCACGGCAGTATGCTTTCCCTTGGCGAATAAAGTGAAATACAGTAAAATACACTCGGATATGATCAAAGCGATACTATTCGACATGGACGGCATTCTGTTTGACAGTGAACCGTGGTATATGAACGGGACGATCAGATGGATGCGGGAATACGGATATACAGGCAGCGAAGAGTCTGTCTGGAAGATCCTCGGAACGACCATGGATGAAACTTACGACATCCTGTATGAACTGCTGGAAGGGAAAGTGGAGCGGGAAGAACTGATCCGCAGAAACGAACGGTACTTCGGTATCGAACATCCTATGAAACCTGTTGATCTCGTATTTCCGGGTGTACCGGAAACGGTCCGCAGGATCCATGACGAAGGATTCCTGACGGCAGTCTGTTCCTCCTCACCGAGGGATACCATATATGAGGTGCTTGACAGTATCGGCATCACAGACTGTTATGATGTGATCCTGAGCGGTGATGAGAACTTACCGCCGAAACCTGCACCGGATATTTACCTGACTGCAGCGGAAAAGCTGGGCGTACTTCCAGAAGAATGCATCGTTTACGAGGACAGTTACCGCGGTATTACCGCAGGAAAGCAGGCAGGCATGACCGTGATCGCCAGACGGGATGACCGTTTCCGTCAGGACCAGTCCGGCGCAGATCATATCGTCAAAGATATTTATGAAATGGCATCAATCGTGTCAGAGGGAGAACATATATGCAGGAAATCATCAGAATCCGCGGCAGAAGACCGCTGAACGGCTCGGTAACGATATCGGGTTCCAAGAACGCAACAGTTGCGCTGATCCCGGCCGCAGTACTGGCCAATGGTCCGGTAACGATCGTTGGTGTACCGGAGATCGCTGACGTGGATAACCTTTCTGAAATTCTCCATATTCTGAATGTGGATGTGATCCAGAGAGCAAATGATCATCTGATCATCGACCCGACAAACATGAAAAACGTCAGTCTGGATGACAGTGTCGTAACGAAACTCAGGGCTTCCTATTATTTTATGGGTGCGCTGCTGGGCAAATACGGCTATGTCAGGATGAAGATGCCGGGCGGCTGCTATCTCGGTCCCAGACCGATCGATCTTCACATCAAGGGCTTTGAAGCACTCGGTGCTACCGTTGAATATGACAGGGGATGCTACACGATCAAGGCAGATCATCTGCGCGGTGCCAAGATATTCCTTGATATCGCCAGTGTCGGCGCAACGATCAATATTATGATGGCTGCGGTATACGCAGACGGAAGAACTACGATCGAAAATGCCGCAAGAGAACCTGAGATCATCGATGTGGCAACGCTTCTGAACAAGATGGGAGCCAATGTCAGGGGTGCCGGTACGAACGTGATCACGATCGACGGTGTCAAGAACCTCAGCGGATGCTTCCACGAGATCATTCCCGACCGTATCGAAGCAGGTACATTCCTGATCATGGCTGCCGCATGCGCGGAAGAAATGAAGATCATGAATGTCATCCCGAAGCATATCGAAGGCCTGACCAGCAAACTTCAGGAAATGGGTGCTGATATGGATATCGGCATTGATTCCATTACCGTCAGAAAGACAGAACTCTTATACAAGCCGATCGATGTAACGACCAAGCCTTATCCGGGTTTCGCAACAGACCTGCAGCAGCCGCTGACAGCGCTGCTGACACAGGCCAACGGAGTCAGCCAGGTAACGGACACGATCTATAAGGAAAGGTTCAAGCATTGCCTGGAACTGCAGAGAATGGGAGCCAATATCGAACTCACATCCGGCAGCGCCTTTATCAAAGGACCGACACAATTATACGGAGACAGGGTCACAGCGACAGATCTCAGATGCGGGGCATGCCTCGTCATTGCCGGACTCATCGCAGACGGTACAACAGAGATCCATGATGTTTATCATATCGACCGCGGATATGACCGTATCGATGATAAGCTTCGCGCATTAGGTGCACATATCAGCAGAACGATGACCGACTGAGTGATACAGAAATGTATCACTATGGCTCTGAAAACGAAGCCTATTGCAGCAGAAAAAAACGGCAGAGAATTTGCTTCCCTGTCGTGTTTTTATTATGGTTTCCTGTACAATTTCACAAACGCAAGTGCCGCTGCAAGCAGAGCGACTGCTGCACCGTCCATGATCAGTGTTTCTGCAGAAATACTTCCTGATTCCGAAACGCTCTCTGACTCCTTTGCACTTTCATTCTGGTCTTCAGGTATGGATCCGCCCATTCCTTCTCCATCCGGCCGCTCACCCATTTCCGGCATCGCGGAACTGTCCGGATCGAATGATCCCTGCGGCATCATGCCGGGACCGTTTTCCATGTTCGGAGGTGTCATCTGGGACGGATCGAAGTCATCCGGAAGATCGAATCCTTCCTGATCCATATCCGGGAAAGCAGACGGTCTGCTCTCTTCAGAAGAATCTTCATTGTTCTGATTTCCGGGTCTTCCCCATCCGCCGGATCCGGAAGGTCTTTGATTCGGGAACTGAATTCCGTTTCCTGAATCATTTTCATCATCACTGTTGTTGAACTGTGACGGATCGAAGTCATCCGGAGGATTGAACCCTCCCTGATTCATATCCGGGAAAGCAGATGGTCTGCTCTCTTCGGAAGAATCTTCATTGGACTGATCTCCCGGTCTTCCCCATCCGCCGGGTCCGGAAGGTTTTTGATTCGGGAACTGAATTCCGTTTCCTGAATCATCTTCATCATCACTGTTATTGAACTGGAACGGATCAAAGCTTTGGGACGGCTGGAATTCACTGTCACTGCCGGACTGGCTGCCTCCGAAAGGCTTCATGCCGCCCATGAACATCATTCCTCCGAATCCGCCGCTTGCGGCATCCCCGTAGGATGCACTGACTTCCTGCAGTGTGATCTCTTCGGACTGATTTCCAATCACAATGCGGTATGTTTCTCCTTCCTGCATCTCAGGGCAGCTGAGATTTACGGATGAATAACTGTTCGGCACTTCCCAGGAAAGCAGGACTGTACCAGTGCTGTCTTCCACGCGCACTTCTGTTCCTGCCGCAGCACCGGCACTGTATGTGTACAGTACGGAATACTGCGATGAGGAAGTGTCAAATGCTTCGGCCATGGAATAGCTGCCTGCCGCAATCACGGTACCGCCGCTGATTTCGCAGACGCCGCCGTTCTCGCTGCCGTAGTCGATTGCGGAATTGGATCCGCTGTTGACCAGGCTGACTCTGATATCCCCGCCGCTGATATATATGTTTCCGTTGGAGTCAATGCCGTCGGCGTCCCTGCCCGAATCATTGATGATTGTCAGGCTTCCGCCGTTGATCGTTACCACGGAAGGTTCTTCATCATCGCTTTCTTCAGTCTCCGTGTTCTGATCCCAGGGCATCTGGAAGCCAAACATATTTGAGGATCCGCCGTTGGCGTTGAATCCGTCGTCATCGGGATAGATTGTGACATCACCTGCATTCATTGTGATCTGAGGCGCTTCAACACCTTCATAGCAGGCATTGATCAGAATTTCACCGCCGTCTATCACAACGGATGTCTCGGAATGAACTGCATCATCTCCGGCACTGATTGTCAGGTTGCCGCCTGCAATCAGGATATTTCCTTCTGTATGCACCGCATCATCTGCTGAGACGATCTCCAGCGTTCCGGATTCCATATAGAAGTAACCGTCTTCCCGGTCAACATCGATGCCTTCATCTTCTGCATTCACTGTCATCACAGCATTGCAGAAGCGGAAGCTGTCATTGGCGTGTACTGCATCACCAACAGCCTCTATTGTGATGTTTCCGCCGGTTACGACAAAGTCGTCATTGACCTCGATGCCGTGTTTGTACTGTGCGCTGACTGCCAGTGTACCGCTGCCGCTGATCGTCAGGTCATCCCTGGAGAACAGTGCTGCGTGGATTCCGTCATTGACGGTATCTTCTGAGAATGCACTGCCCGAAACCAGCGTATTTTCACTGCCGTCCGCAAGGATCAGGAATACTTTGTCCGCCTGTTCCACGTCAATGCAGGCACCGGTATCATTGGATATATATGCATTGTCCAGCAGGATCCAGACTTTGGAATTATCCTCCGCATCAACGATGATACTGCCGTTATCCAGGGTGCCGGTGATCTCATAATAACCGGAACGGGATATCACAACGCTGTTCTGATACACATAGGCGCCGGATCCGGACATGGATATACTGTCATTGTTCAGCGTAATCACTGCCGTGGGATCATAATCCCATGACCCGTTCAGATCATTTCCGGTAAAGTAAACGGTTCCTTCATCCCGGTCGGAATCGGGATCGGTAATCACCTGGATTCCCAGGCGTTCCCCGTTCATGAACAGTACGGTCAGAATGATGGCTAACACAGTCACGGCAACGCAGATCAGATCGATTCTCTTATGCGTTGACATGATTTTTTACCCCATGTAATCGCCGTTGTAGCTGACAAGTACCGCGCTGCGCACGCCGGCAAGATCTGCCAGTTCATTGATAAAGCCTGTATTTTCGTCATTCAGACGCACTTCCAGATTGACTTCAATATTGCCCTTCTGAACAGTCTTTGTCTTTGTAACGCACTTCTTTGTATGCTGTTTGATAAATTCCATAGCTGTCTGTTCCGCATTCTGATTCTCAGCCTGAATGACGAGAATATAGGGGTTCACGGCTGCTTTGCGGTTGGCAAACAGCAGGATCACAATACCGATGAGAACGCTGCCGAATACAGCCAGCGGAATCATGCCTGCCGCCAGCACAATGCCTGCGGACAGTGACCAGAACAGGAATGCAATATCCAGCGGTTCCTTGATGGCTGTACGGAAACGGACGATCGAGAGCGCACCGACCATACCCAGGCTGAGCACGACGTTGCTGGTGACAGCGAGGATGACAAACGTTGCGATCATGGTCAGGGCGACCAGTGTTACGCCGAATGTGGAGGAGTACATGACTCCCGCATAGGTCTTTTTATATACATAGAAAATAAACAGACCGAGCATGAAGCTCAGCACCATCGCCAAAGCGATATCCATCGGACTGATCGCCGTAACGTTTTCAAGAAAACTAGATTTAAAAATATCGGAAAATGTCAGAAATGCAGTCATATTTACCTCCCTTTTGAATCAGTCATAGATTCTGCACTGTGCATATTTTGAAAAAGCGGTCACCCGTCTTGCGGGTGTCTGTACGATATCCCGGATCACATCCGGCAGATAATTGTCCCATTTGACTTCAAGGACGATGCCGGCGTCTCCCGCAGGCACTGTCGGGCAGTCCGGATCCAGGAAATCAGTATGTCTCAAGGCTGTGCGGATATTGTAATCAAATGTCACCCGAACATTTCCCGGTCCGTAAATAAACGGCTCCCTGGTATAATCCACAATTGTCTGCGGACGCAGACCCTGGTATTTCATCTTGAGATACAGCTCCATCACGGTTTTTCTCTCCGGATCATTCATCCATTCCGTATCACCTTCCAGAAGCTGCCAGGCTTCGGATACTGTGAGAGGATCGGAGAATTTGGATTCCAGTCCGTTGATTTTGCTTTTCTTTTCCAGTTTCATGAACGACGTATCGCCGTTGTAATAACGGATGCGGTATTTTTCACGCATATTCACGCCGTCAACCTTTTCACGCAGCGCCTTGTCATAGGCATTGTCGAAATACAGGCTGCGTATCAGATATTTCCCGTCCTGCGCATGGGAATCACTCTGCATCACAGCCCTCAGACGCTGCCGTATTGATACGAGATCACTGTATGATATTTCATGTTTCCACTCATGTCTGTACTGCATACAGATTCCTCCTTTGAACAGCAATGATCATAACCGACAGGTTTGTCCTTCATCTGAAAGAAATATGAATTTTATCTGAACAAGTAAAAAAAAGAGCGTTGTTTTCCCATGAAACGGGCGGTCAGTACCGGGTGCGGTACAGTGATGATCCGCCGTTGATGGATCTGGATCCTTAGTGATCCGGATAGGGGGATACTATTGATATCCATCCGGACCGCTGAAAACGGCGTCACTTTTTGATGAGCCGGTGAAAGACCTTTCATTCAGAAAAAGAAAATATTAATCATATGAAATGAAAAAGATACCTGAAAATGTACATTTTCACAGCCGTTCTGTATCATAGATTTAGCATCTTCTTTTTTATATGTTTTTGAGGGGTTTTATGAAAACACAATATGTTTACGACCACTATTATGATTACGCGGAACTGACAGCCGTGCTGCAGTCTTTCGCAGAGTCGTATCCTTCATTGTTCCGTCTGAGCTCCATCGGGACAACACCGGAGGGCAGAAACATCTGGCTGGCGGAAGTCACGGACACATCCGCGGGTGATTTTGATGACAAGCCCGGTTTTGCCCTGGACGGCAATGTCCATGCCGGAGAAGTCACAGGCTCAATGGCCTGCATGTATTTCCTGGATGTCCTTTTGAGCGGCTCCGATGATGCGGCGATCCGTGATCTCCTGAAAAAATACACGGTCTACTGTGTGCCCAGGATCAGTCCCGACGGTTCGGAGTTCTATCTGAAGACACCGTACAGTATCCGTTCAAGCAACCGTCTGTTCCCGTATGATGAAGAACAGGAAGGCATTCAGCCGGAGGACCTTGACGGGGATGGTGTGATCCGCCGGATGAGGATCAGGAATCCGAATGGTTTATTCAAAGTATCCCCGGATGATCCCAGGGTCATGATAAAGCGCAGACCGGATGAGGTAACGGGTGAATTCTATGATGTTTTTTCCGAAGGTGTTCTGAAGGGTGCAGTCACTGAACTGCAGCCTGCACCGGAACGGTACGGGGAAGACTTCAACAGGAATTTCCCCGGATGGTGGGGCGTCGGCGGCAGAGGCGGTGCCTATGGCCTGTCTGCGCCGGAAACATATGCATTTGCAGGTTTCCTGCATGATCATCCGAATATCTGCACCTGTCTGAATTTCCATACGGCAGGAGGCATGTATCTGTACCCGCCCGCATTTAAAAGCAAAGCTAAAGCTGACAGAGGGGATATGCAGAGATATGAAGAGATCGGCCGTATCTGCAAGGAGGAAACAGGCTACAGGTTTGTGAACCTGTCTGATGATTTCCTCGGTGACATGGCACCGGTCGGCGGATCGATCGATGATTTCTGCCATTATGTCCTTGGCATCGTTTCCTTTACATGCGAATGCTGGGATCTCCAGGAAAGATGCGGTTATCCGCATGAATTCCCGGGAAAGAAGCCGCTGACCGACGAAGAGATGGCAGGATATGAAGCAGCCCGCCTGAAGTGGCTGGACGAGCATACAGACGGATCCGGCTGGAGTGACTGGAAGCCGTTTGATCATCCTCAGCTCGGCCGGGTAGAGATCGGCGGTCTTGATATGAAGCATGTTACGCAGAATCCTCCGTCGGAATTCATCGAACAGGAGCTGGAGAAACATACGAAGTTCATGCTGAGGGAGATAAAGATGCTGCCGAAGCTGGAGATCAGTGATCTGAAGGCAGAAGATCTCGGTGATTACTGGAGAGTCAGCGCGAAGATCTGCAATACCGGATATTTCCCGACAAACATGACTGCGGAAGGCATAAAGATCGGCTGTGTAAAGCCGGTCAGGGTGACGGTCAGCGAACCTGACCTTGATGGCAAGGATCATGTCGATCTCGGACAGCTCAATGGTTTCTCACTGGCAGGCAGTTACGGATGGGGAATGGGCGGAACAACGTCGAACCATAAACCGCAGTCCGCAGCTGTGTCGTTTAAGATCAAAGCAGAACCCGGAACGGAAGTGACGGTAACAGCGGTCAGCGACCGCGCAGGCCGTGCGTCCGGGACGATCATATTGGCATAACAAGGAGGCAGTTGAATGAAAACACAATATGTTTATGATCATTACTACAAGTATGACGAACTGACTGAATTCCTGCAGAAACTTGCACAGGACTATCCTGAGTACTGCAGACTTGAGTCGTTCGGCCAGACAGACAGCGGCCGTCAGCAATGGCTGATGTCTGTTACGAAGCTGTCAGCCGGAGACTTCGCTGACAAGCCTGCTTTCGGAGTCAATGGAAATATCCATGCCGGAGAAGTCACAGGTACGATGTGCGCTTGCCATTTCCTGGATTATCTCCTGACAAACCGTGATGACAATGAAGTTGACTGGCTCCTGACGAATTTTACGGTCTACTGTGTACCGAGGATCACGCCGGACGGAGCAGAGTATTATCTGACTACACCGTACAGCGTACGTTCCATTCCCAAAATGTATCCGTTTGAAGAAGTCCAGCCCGGTGTTCAGCCGGAGGATGTGGACGGAGACGGCGTCATCCGCAAGATGAGAGTCAGGAATCCGGAAGGCGCATTCAAGATCTCCCCTGATGATCCCGAAGTCATGATCAGAAGAGCACCGGATGAGACAGAAGGAGAATTCTATGATGTCTTTTCCGAAGGTCTGGTAGAGGGATATGAAGGCGGCGAACTGCAGCCTGCACCCGGAAAGCACGGAAATGACTTCAACAGGAACTTCCCGCTGAACTGGCTGCCGGAAAACAAACAGGCAGGCGCTGGTTCCTACGCGCTGTCCAATCCCGAGACAAAGGCGCTGGCTGATTACCTGTTCTCGAAACCGAATCTCTGCGCAGTCCTGAATTTCCATACATCGGGAGGCATTTACCTGTATCCTCCGGGATTCAAGCACGCAAAAGAAGCTGATCCCGGTGATATCGCAAGGATCAAAGCGATCGGAAAGATGGCTACGGAAGAAACCGGTTATCCTGCGCTGAACCTGCTGGATGAATATGTCGGTGAAGCAGCCGGTTCCATGGGAATCGTCGGCGCGTTCGATGATTTCTGCGGATACGCGCTCGGCATCGTTGACTTTACATGCGAGTGCTGGGACCTGGTCAACCGGGCAGGACATCCTTCCGTATGGCCAAGACCTGCCAATACGCCCGATGAAGAGGAACAGGCCATCTTCACTGATGCGGTGAAATGGCTGAAAGAGAACGAAAACGGGGAAGGCTATAAACCCTGGACGAAATTTGATCATCCTCAGCTCGGTGAAGTTGAGATTGGCGGCTTTGATTACAAGCACACAGTCCAGAACCCGCCGTCCGATTTCCTGCAGCAGGAGACCGAAAAGCACAGTCGTTTCCTTCTCCGTGCCATGAAGACACTGCCCAGACTCTCCTGGACTGATGTCAGGGCATTACCCGCGGGAGAAAATACCTGGAAGGTAGATGCCACTGTCATGAATCTCGGTTATCTGCCGACCAGCGCAATGAAGGAAGCAGAGGTTCTGAAAACAGCGAAACCTGTCAGGGTAACCTTCACAGGCGCTGAACTGATATCCGGAAAAGACTGTGAAGATATCGGACATCTGGAAGGTTTCTCCGGTGTCAAGGGGATCTATACCGCCATGGGTCCTTCCACACTGGGACATAAACCGTATTCAAAACATATGAGCTGGGTCGTTAAAGGAACAGCAGGCACTGAAGTAACTCTGAGTGCATCCTGTCCGCGTGCCGGCAGAGCAGAAACTTGCGTAAAGCTTGAGAAAGGAACAGAAGTATGAATCAGGCAAAGGGAATCTACGATCATTATTTTAAGTATGATGAGATCACAACGACATTGAAGCAGTATGCACAGGAGTTTCCGGAATACTGCAGACTCTCCTCCATCGGCACGACTCCGGAAAACAGGGAGATCTGGCTGATCGAGATCACGGATCCTTCTACCGGTGCCTATGAAGACAAGCCCGGATTTGGCGTAACAGCGAATATCCATGCTGGAGAAGTTACGGGAAACTGCTGCGCGATGTACTTCCTCGATACCATTTTCTCCAATCTGAAGGAAGAACCGGTCGCATCATTGCTGAAGAAAAATACAATCTACTGCATCCCGAGGATCAGTCCGGACGGTTCTGAACTGTATCTGACCACGACAACGATGCTCAGAAGCGTTCCGAGATATTATCCGTTCGAACAGCCGATGCCGGGACTTCAGCCGGAGGATCTTGACGGGGACGGCGTCATCCGCCAGATGCGTGTCAAGAACCCGAACGGTGCTTTCAAGATCAATCCGGATGAACCGCGTATCATGATCAAGCGTCTTCCCGATGATACGGATGGAGACTTCTATGATGTTTATTCCGAGGGAACGATCCTGGAATATGATCCGGATGAAGAGATCACAAGCGCTCCCGCATTATTCGGAAATGACCTGAACCGGAACTTCCCGATCAGCTGGGCACCGGAAAACAGGCAGAGAGGTGCCGGCAGCTACGCGCTCTCCAATGTGGAAGCCGCATCGATGGCAAAGTTCCTGGAATCTCATAAAAACCTGTGCACCATCCTGCATTTCCATACGATGGGCGGACAGTACCTGTACCCGCCGGGATACAAATCCGGCAAGCAGGCCGAACAGGATGACATGAAGCTCTACAAAACGATCGGCAAGATGGCAACAGAAGAGACCGGTTATGTCTGCTGGAATGTCAGAGATGACTACATGGGTAACCGGGACGGCGAGATCCTCGGCCTGATGGATGATTTCTGCTATTTCGCAATGGGGCTGATCAATTACACCTGTGAGACATGGGATCTTGATGTCAGGGCCGGGACACCGCATGTCAGCCCGCGCAAGGATCCGACCGATGAAGAACTGGTCGACCAGGTGGCAAAACGTCTGAAGTGGATCGATGAACACAACGACGGCATCGGTTTCAAAAACTGGACGAAGTTTGATCATCCGCAGCTCGGAGAAGTGGAGATCGGCGGCTTTGATTACAAGAACGTTATCCAGAACGCTCCGTCCAAGTATCTGCCGCAGGAAGTGGAAAAACATACACGATTCCTGCTGAGGGAAATGAAGACGCTGCCGCACCTGTATTTCAAAAATACCAGGGTCACACCGCTTGGCGGCAAACATTTCAAGATCGAAACGACGATCGCAAACAGTGCCTATCTGCCTACCTATGTCACAAAAGAAGCACTCAATGTCGGCAGGGCACAGGAGATCACAGCTGAGCTGTGCGGTGCTTCCGTAACAGAAGGAAAAGCAAAACAGAAGATCGGTCATCTGAACGGCTTCTGGTCCAAAGCTACATACGGCTGGGGTCTCGGAGGAACTACCGTAAAACATGCACCGGCCGAGAAGAAACTCAGCTGGATCGTGGAAGGCGCATCCGGTGATACCGTTACGATCACATGCCAGTGCCCGAGAGCCGGCAAAGCTGTTGAAACCGTTACACTGTAATACCCGTCATACTGTGCATGAGCACAGTACCTGAAAAAGACAGTATAAAACCAGGCGGATCGGGAAGAGAACCGGACACCTGGTTTTTTGTCCGGTTCCGACAGCCGTTCTGATATCTAATCTTTTATTATTCTGAAAACAAAAATAATTTCTTGCGGCACTGTCCGCAATATGGTACTATCTTAGTGCGCTTTCTTTAGACCCGCATGAGGTTTAAGGCAGAAGGGAGATCTGGAAATGAAGAAAGATATTCATCCGAAGTACTATCAGACCAAAGTAGTCTGCACAAGCTGTGGCTCAGAGTTCACAACAGGTTCCACATTAAAGGAAATCAAAGTTGACACATGCTCTAACTGCCATCCGTTCTACACAGGACGTCAGAGATTTGCTCAGGCTGAAGGTCGTGTTGCCCGCTTCAATAAGAAGTACGGTCTCAAGTAAGATACTTCGCTGCCCGGTCATTAAGATCGGGTTTTTCTTTGAAAGTTTTGCGGAACCTTGACATTATTGTAGAATAATAACAGTGGGGGTTTGCGTATGGAACATAAAGATAATTCGATCTCAGATGTACATATGGGTGAGATCCGTGCTTTTGTTAATGACAAAAAAGAACGCGGTGAAGAACTGTCACAGAAGGATCTTCTGGAACAAGCCCAGAAGATGGAACTGAATGAAGAAGAACTGGATGAACTGTACGAGCTGAGCGAAGAGAGCGAACTGCTTGAAGAGCAGCTCGAAGAATTCGAAGAAGATGAGATCACTGCTGAAGAAGCTGATGAAGATACAGCGATCATAGCGGAACCTGATCCTGACCGCAGATCAGGCGGAGCGGGTGATACGGTCGCGCATTACATGAAAAAGATCGGCATGATCCCGCTGCTGACACCGCAGGAGGAATATGAGACAGCCAAGGCGGTCAGTGAAGGGGACCAGAACGCAAAAGAGAAGCTGATCGACAGCAACCTTCGTCTTGTCGTTTCGATCGCCAGGGATTACCTCAACAGAGGTCTTTCCATGCAGGATCTGATCCAGGAAGGCAATATCGGCCTGATGAGGGCTGTTGAAAAGTTTGATTATTCCCGCGGATTCCGCTTCAGCACATACGCGACATGGTGGATCAGGCAGTCCATGACCAGGGCGATCGCCGATCAGAGCAGGGATATCCGTCTGCCTGTCCATATGAACGATCAGGTCGTCAAGGTGAGGCGCGCCCAGCGCAGTCTTGTTCAGGAGCTTCACAGGGAACCGACCGCCAAGGAGATCGCGGAAAAGATGGGAAACGGCATGACTGAGGAAAATGTCACCCAGATCCTGCAGATCTCGCAGAGTACGGTCTCACTGGAAACACCCGCAGGTGATGAGGAAGACTCTACACTGGCGGATTTCATAGAGGACAAGTCAACGCTCGATCCGATCGAATACGCGAACAATGAGCTGCTGAAAGAGCGGATCAGGGAAATACTGAAGGAACTGCCGGAACGTGAAGCAGGTATCCTGAGAATGAGATACGGTCTGGATGACGGTGTCCCGAAAACACTGGAAGAAGTCGGTGCTGTGTACAATGTGACACGTGAACGGGTGAGACAGCTTGAACAGAGAGCACTCAGAAGACTGAAATTTAAATTTGGAAGAGACGGAGATCTCGGTGATTACCGTGATTGACGGGGAGGAAAAATGGACGCAGTACGCGAAAAGTTAAGAGAATTGCAGGCCCAGTATGATGAGATCAGCGAGGCGCTCCTGAAAGAGGAAAACCTGTCGGATCCGAAGATCCTGACAAAGCTGTCCAAGGAACAGGCACGTCTGCAGCAGACGGTGGATGCCTGGAAACATCTGCAGGAACTGGACACAAGGATCGAGGAAGCCAATGAGCTTCTGAATGAGGATGATCCGGAAATGAGAGAGATGGCCAGAGCGGAAAAAGAAGAATGCGAGCCCGAACGGGAACAGCTTCTGGAACACATCCAGCATCTGCTCATCCCGCGCGATCCTGACGACAGTCATGATGTGATCATGGAGATCAGAGGCGGCGCAGGCGGCGATGAAGGCAATATCTTTGCCGGAGACCTGTACCGTATGTATACAAAGTATGCCGAATCCAGAGGCTGGAAGGTCCAGGTCATGGAAGCCAGTCCTTCCGAAGCAGGCGGCTTCAGCCAGATCGTATTCTCCATCAAAGGCACGGACGTATATCATGACCTGAAGTTTGAATCAGGCGCGCACCGTGTACAGCGTGTGCCGAAGACGGAAACACAGGGACGCATCCATACGTCCACAGCTACCGTACTGTGCCAGCCTGAAGCGGAGGAATCTGATATCGATATCGATCCCAAGGATCTGACGATCGAAACACACAGGGCTTCCGGTGCCGGCGGACAGCATATCAATAAGACAGACTCCGCAGTCCGTATCGTACATATACCGACGGGTATTACCGTCAACTGCCAGGAAGGACGTTCACAGATCGAAAACCGTGAAACTGCGATGCGTCTGATCAGGGCACGTGTATATGAAGAACTGAAGCGGATCAGGGATGAAGAAGCAGGCGCGATCCGCCGTGCCAAGATCGGTACCGGCGACCGTTCGGAAAAGATCCGTACTTACAATTACCCGCAGAACCGTGTGACCGATCACCGGATCGGTCTGACGATCACGCAGCTTGACCGCATCATGGAAGGAAAGCTGGATGACGTCATTGCCGGACTTCTGGCGGAAGATGAGAAGAACAAACTGAAAGAGGCACAGTAATGACAACGTTTGCAAAAGCTGTCAGAAAATACGAACGTCTTTGTGAGAAGAACGATGTACCGCAGGCGACGGTCATGGCATACCTGGTTGAGATCAGCAGGAAGGAACGGTTTGATCTGTATCTGCATTTTGATGAACAGATGCCGGCTGATCTTGAAAAGCAGTTCGATGAAGGCATGACAAGGATCCTGAACCAGGAACCGATGGCGCATGTGCTCGGCTATTCATGGTTCTATGGATATCAGATGATCGTCAATCCGGATGTCCTGATCCCCAGGGAGGAGACAGAAGAGCTCTGTTCCAGGATCCTGGCAAGGATCGATCATATTTTCCCGGATCAGGAAGAGGTCGTCTGCGCAGACGTCGGCACGGGAAGCGGGGCGATCGCGATCACCGTCGCGAAGGAAGAACCGCGTGTGCGTATGTGCGCGACAGATATTTCCGAGGAAGCACTGGAAGTCGCAAAACAGAACGCGGAAAACAACGGCGCGGATATTGAAATGTTTGCCGGTGATATGCTGGAGCCCCTGAAAGAACGCGGTTTGAAGCTGGATGTTCTGATCTCCAATCCGCCCTATATTCCCGCAGAGGAAAAGATGGAACGCTCAGTCGTTGATTTTGAACCGCATGTGGCGCTGTTCGGCGGGGATGACGGACTGAAGTTTTACCGTGTGATCTTTGAGAACTGCCGCAGCGTACTGAAGGAAAAAAGTTTCATGGCGTTTGAGATGGGCTGGGACCAGCGTGAGCGGATGAGCGCGCTCGTTGAATCACTTCTTCCCGAAGCGTCTTATGAGATCATCAAGGATATGAACGGGAAAGACCGCATGCTGTTTGTATATTTCGGATGCAGCTATGAATAAAAAAACTGAAACGCCGGAAACGATCCAGGATACCCAGATGATCGATATCAGTGACCTGGAAGGACCTGAGAAGGCACCGAAAGCGAAAAAAAGGAAGCTTTCGAGAACAGGTGTATGGTTCTTCCGCTTACTGCTTGCGCTTGCGTTAGGCACGGCGGTTTATTCCGGTTACCGCTTCTGGCAGATATATGCCGAGAGAAAGCAGGGGACCGGTGCATATGATCAGCTGACGGAACAGATGATGACGATCGGTGCCGATACTGCCGATGTCGACACCAGAACGCAGATCCATCTGGATTTTGCCGCGCTGGAAGAGATCAACTCCGATGTGATCGGCTGGCTGATGCAGGATACATCGGTCATCAACTATCCGATCGTACAGAATGCGGACAACGATTACTATCTGAACCACCTGTTTACGGGTGAGTGGAATCATATGGGCTGCGTCTTTACGCTCAACAGTACAGCTCCGGACTTTACGGATACCAATACCCCGCTGTTTGCGCACGGACGCAAAGACGGTACGATGTTCGGTACCCTGGAGAAATATGAAAGCCAGGCATACTATGATGAACACCGTGAATTCCTGCTCATCACCAAAGCAGGCACCGTATATCTGCTGGAACCGTTTGCCGGGTCGATCAATGACGCGAAGGATCAGTTCCTGGAGACAGCGTTTGCCTCTGAGGACGAATATCTTGCCTATCTTCAGCACTGGTTTAACCGTTCCACATTCGTCTCCGATGTCGTCGTCTATCCGGCCGACAGGATCGTAACGATGCTGACATGCTCGGATGACTTCGCTGACGCAAGATACGCGCTGTTCTGCAAAATGACGGATGTCAGTGACCGGTACATCGTTACAGCCGGACCGGAACCATCCCCCGGATCATGAAAACAGCCTCCCTGTGTGTATGGGAGGCTTTGTTATGCTTAGTCTTCTCTGCGCCAGACCTGTTTTCCGCCAAGATATGTTTCGAGGATGCGGATATCCTTCAGATGATCCGGATCTGTCCGGAAGGGATCTGCGTCCAGGACGACAAAATCCGCAAGGTATCCTGCCTGGATCTTTCCTTTGAACGATTCTTCAAAGCTCGCTTCCGCGCCGCGTATCGTGAAGGAATCCAGCGCTTCCTGAACCGTGAAGGCTTCTTCGGGAAGATAGGGACCGCAGTGATCATGCAGGGAAGTACGTGTCACGGCGCACTGTATGCCGCCCATGACATTGGGCAGCTCGACCGGGCAGTCGGAACCGTTGGATACGGAAAGGCCGCTGTTCATGAGTGTCTTCCAGCTGTAGCTGGTATCTGCCAGGTCACCGGTCCTGTCCCTGACGATATGGTTGTCGTAATCCAGGAAGATGCTCTGGCAGTAAATATGAAGATCCAGATCAGCCATGCGTTCCAGCTGGTCTTTTCTTGATATCTGGCAATGGATGATGCCGTGCCTGTGATCTTTTACAGGTGTTTTGCGCAGTGCGCGGTCGATCGCGTTCAGGACCTGGTCAAGACAGGCGTCGCCGATCGCATGTACGGCACACTGCATATGATGATCGTTCGCGTATTCGATCATGGAATCCATCAGTTCGTCGCTGTACAGATTGAACCCGGATGTTTCCGGATCGTCGGAATACGGTCTGGAGAGGTGTGCTGTTCTGCCGCCCAGGGAACCGTCCCCGAGCATTTTCAAGGGACCTGTCTTGAACAGCAGGTCTCCGGTACCTGTATTGTTGCCGGCGGAAATGAATTCTTTCAGTGTATCAAGGTCATGGAAGTTGCACTGCTCATTGATGCGTACGGTCATTTCGCCGGCTTCTTTCAGCCTGCGGTACGCGTCATTGACCGTCTGCCATGAGATATGGCTGAATGTACAGTAATCATCTGTCTGGGCACTCGTAATGCCATAGGAATTCAGCGCACGGAAAGCCGCCCTCAGCATGTCCATGATCTCTTCCTCGGACGGCTGGGGGATATGGGACTGGATCAGTGTCATTGCGTTGTCGTAGAACAGTCCGTCCGGTTTCCCGTCACGCATCCCGATGGCTCCGCCTTCGGGAGATACTGCATCGGCTGTGATGCCGCACAGTTCAAGGGCTTTGCTGTTGACGGCCATGCAGTGTCCGCAGGCACGGTTGACAGCGATCGGGATCTCCGTACTGACGCTGTCCAGGTCGTAACGGTCAGGCATCCTGTGCACATCGCTGAAATAATCCTGGTTCCAGCCTCTGCCGGTCAGCCAGCCGCCGGTTCTTCCCTGATGACTGCGCAGGCAGTCAAGAACATCGGAAAGACTTCCGGTGTGCTTTGCAAGGGGAGCGCTGATCAGTGACTGCCCGAATCCGAGGACATGCATATGGCTGTCATTGAACCCGGCACAGACGAATCTGTTTTCCAGATCGACGATCTCCGTATCCTTTCCGGCGTATGTCATTGCCAGCTTGTTTGATCCGGCATAGATGAAGTGCTCTGCTTCCGTAACAAATGCTTCGCAGAGGGGCAGGGTTCCTGTATAAACCTGTCCGTTGATATAGATCTTCCGCATATGATGCCTCCGTATTTAACCAACATCTTATTTTTCATATGATATGATGTCAATCATAATGCAGGCGGATACACGGTCTGTTTGTCTGTGGTAGAATACCTTTATGATTTTGTCCGACGGGAGGTTACTGATGAATACAGATGAAAAAGTACAGCAGTTCAGAAACTGGCTGGAACGGATGGCCGCATACCGCATGGCACTGACTGTCATCGGAGTGGATAAAACAGCGAAAGCGCCTTCCCAGGGTGCTGACTACAGAAACCGGAAAACTGCTCTGCTGTCAGGCGAACTGATCAGGATCCAGAATGATCCCGACATGTATCAGCTGATGGAAGAACTGTCCGAGGAAGAACTTGATCCCGAAACAGCCAGGATGGTCGGACTGCAGCTGAAGAGCGCCCGCAGGATCCGTGCTGTTCCTGCTGATGAATATGTTGAATACCAGAGGATCCTCGGTGAATCGGAAGAGGCATGGCTGAAGGCAAAGGCCGCAAAAGACTACAGCATGTATGAACCATATCTTGCAAAGCTTGTGGAAGCCTACAGCAGGCTGAAGCAGTATCAGACAAGCGATCTCTCCCTGTTTGACAGGATCCTTGATGAGAATCAGCCAGGGTGGACAAGCGCAAAGTATGATGCCCTGTTTGAGCAGATCAAAGACCGTCTTGTCCCGCTGATCAGAAAAGTCTCTGAAGCGAAACAGATCGACACTTCGTTTATGAATGCGTATTATCCGGCAGAAAAACAGCGTGTTTTCATGAAGCGGATCCTGGAATATATCGACTTCAATGAAACATGGGGAAAGATCAGTGAATCGGAACATCCCGTGACCACAGGGATCTGCTCCGGAGATATCCGCTTTACGACAAAGTACAGGGAATACAATCCCGGCATGGCTGTGCTGTCTACGGTCCATGAGAGCGGTCATGCATACTATACGCATCAGATGGATCCTTCCTATTCGGGAACACCTCTGGCACATGTCAGCGCCGGTATGCAGGAATCACAATCGCGTTTCTGCGAGAACCATCTAGCGAGGACGCTTCCGTTCTGGGAAGTGCATTATCCTGCCCTGAAGGAACTGTTCCCGGAACAGCTGGCGGGGATCGATACTGAAACATTCTGGCGCGCACTGAATGTCAGCCGCGCAGGATGCGTCCGTATGGACGCGGATGAACTGACATACCCGCTGCATATCATGATCCGCTATGAGATCGAAAAAGAGCTGTTTGCAGGAACACTGGACACCAAAGACCTGAATCTCGTGTGGAACAGGAAATATAAAGAGTATCTCGGGATCGACGTACCGGATGACGAACAGGGGATCCTGCAGGATATGCACTGGCCTTATGCATTGTTCGGATATTTCCCGACGTATACGCTCGGCAGCGCGTTCGCGGCCCAGTTCAACCATACTGTCAGACAGGCACTGGACGTGGATACGCTGATCAGGGAAGGAAGATATACGGAGATCATGACATGGCTGAAGGATCACCTGCATCATTACGGAAACATGTATGAAGCAGATGAACTGATCCGCATGGCAACGGGAGAACCGTTTAATGTCAGTTATTATCTGGATTATCTTGAAGATAAATACTCCCGCCTTTATAATCTGAAATAACTCCCAGGAGAAACATAGAGGAAGAATCATATGAAAATGGAATTTGTTTACGACCACTACTATGACTACAGCGAACTGACCGCCGCTCTTCAGAAACTTGCGGAAATGTATCCGGATCTGATGAAACTGGAAACAGCCGGAACAACGAAAGAGAACAAGACGATCTGGTCGGTAACGCTCAGTGACGACTCACTGAGAGCTTCCGGCAAAAAGCCTGCGTTATATATGGACGGCAACACACATGCAGGAGAGGTTTCCGGTTCCATGGCATGCCTGCACATGATCGACTATCTTCTCTCAAATCATGAGGAAGCAGAGATTGCGGAAATGCTGAAGAACCAGACATTCTACTTCATTCCGAGAATTTCACCGGACGGCGTGGATGAATATCTCCATACGGCAAATACCGTGCGTTCCATCAACCGGATCTATCCGGCAGATCAGTCGGAAAACCACGGCCTGAAGGCAAAGGATCTGGATGATAACGGTAAGATCGTCATGATGCGCATCAAGACACCTGCCGGCGCATGGAAAAAACGCGATGACAGTGATTTCCTGATGACAAAGCGCCAGCCGGATGAGAAAACAGGTGAATTCTACAATGTATATACCGAAGGAATGATCGATGAGTTCAACGGCGTGAATATCACAATGGCAAGACCGCTCTATGCCATGGATTTCAACCGTAATTTCCCGGTCAGCTGGATGCCTGACGCAAAACAGCCCGGTGCCGGTGAATATCCGCTTTCCATGCCCGAAACACAGGCTATGGCGAAGTTCATCATTTCCCACCGCAATATCTGTGCCGTACTGACCATGCACACATCCGGCGGCGCGCTTCTGCATCCTCCGGGAATGTATTCGGAAAAGCAGTGTGATCCGGATGATATGCGCATGTACAAGGAGATCGGTGCGCTGGCAGATCACAAGCTGAATTATCCGACATGCAATCTGTTCGACGCATACTGCATCGATCCGAAGCATTTCGACGCCGGCGCTTTTGATGACTGGTGCTTTATCGCAAAGGGAATTCCTTCCTTTACGATGGAGATCTGGAACGTCAAGGAAAAAGCAGGATGCGGTCCGCAGTGGCCGGTCAGAAGGGATAAGAAACCCGCTGAGATCGAAGAAGAGAACCGCAAGGTATATGAATGGCTGAAGGTAAACTCTCCCGAATCGATTCTGCCCTGGAAGGAATTTGAACATCCCCAGCTCGGAACGATCGAGATCGGCGGCATTGACGGCAAGTTCGCCACACAGAATCCTCCGTGCCATCTGCTGAACGCGGAACTGGAAAAGATCCTGGATTTCTCAATGCGCTACGCAAAGGTGCTCCCGGATGTAAGCTTTGACAGTGTTAAGGTCACACAGCAGTCACAGGATGTCTGGCAGATCGACGCGGTGCTGATGAATACCGGATTCCTGCCGACATGGCTTTCCAATGAAACAAGAAAACTGAAGGAAAACAGAGTGATCCGTCTTTCCCTGAACGGTGCGGAAGTACTGTCCGGACCGAAAGAGATCGCCGGGCTCGGCGGATTCCATAATATCCGTTCCGGCTATTCCTACGGAAACAATATCTCCACATTCAATCATGAACAGGCTGCCGCAAAGCTGACCTGGATCGTAAAGGCTGAAGCCGGAAGCACAGTTACCCTTGAGGCCTGCAATGAGCGTGCAGGACAGACTGAGGTCACTGTTGAACTGAAGTAATATAAAAACACGTCTGAACTGACATATCAGGATCGGACGTGTTTTTGCGTGTATTTAAAGTGCTTTGATCAGCGCATCTACACCTTCCTGGGTCGTCATGAAGCTTGTGACAAAGCGGGCTGCGCTGTGTGTGGCGTCGATGATGCCCATGGTGTGGAAGGCAAACTGTTTGCGGAGATTTTTGATCTGCGTATTGGAAAGGACAACAAACAGCTGGTTGGTCTCGGGACGGTATGCGAACTGATAGCCCTTTTCCTCAAATGCCGCTCTCAGCTGTTCTGCCATATCCATGGCATGTTTGGAGATCTTGAAGTATCTGTTTTCCTTGAACAGTTCCTCAAACTGGATGCCGAGCAGTCTGCCCTTGGCAAGCATTCCGCCGCGCTGCTTGATGTGATAGCGGAAATCCTTTTTCAGACCATCGTTGAGAATGACGACAGCTTCGCCGAACAGCGCGCCGACCTTTGTACCGCCGACATAGAAGACATCACAGAGCTTTGCGATATCCTTCGGCTTCAGGTCGTTTGCTTTTGCGGCGAGTCCGTATCCGAGTCTTGCACCGTCAATGAACAGCGGGAGACCGTATTTCCTGCAGACTTTATATAACGCGCTCAGCTGTTTCTTTGAGTACAGTGTTCCTGTCTCAGTAGGCAGGGAAATATAGACCATGCCCGGCTGAACGATATGTTCGTAGCTTTCATCGTCTCTCTGGCGGACGATTGCTTCTTCCACCTGGGCAGCGGTGATCGTTCCGTCTTCGGAGGGAAGTGCCAGGCACTTATGGCCGGTCGCTTCGACTGCACCTGTTTCATGGCAGTTGATATGTCCGCTTTCAGCGCAGAGCACACCCTGATGCGGACGGAGTATGGATGAGATGACGGTCATATTTGCCTGTGTGCCGCCGACCAGGAAATGGACATCCGCGTTTTCACAGCCGAACGCTTTTTTGATCAGACTGCGCGCATGATCGCAATGGGGATCCATTCCATAACCGCCGGTCTGTTCGGTGTTTGTAGCCTGAAGAGCTTCCAGGATCTCGGGAATGCAGCCTTCAGTGTAATCACTTTCGAAATTAAACATAGTTACCTCCGGAATTTCAATGATAATGATATCGCAAACGATGTTAGAATCAACATATATGAAACGAAGATTGATCGAAGGAGCGGTACTTCTGCTGATGCTGTTGGTGGCGGAAGGCAAACTGCTGCTCATGTACCATGAAGGTACAAAGAAAGAAGATGACGGCAACGATGAAACTGTACAGTCCGAATAAACTGGAAGAACTGGCTGAACTGCTCAGAAATGACGGAGTGATCTCCGTACCTACAGATACGGTATATGGTGTCTGCGCAAGGATGGACCATGAAGAGGCACAGGAGAATCTGAGAAACATCAAGCACAGGCCCGAAACAAAGGCATTCCCGCTGATGTGCGCGGATGCCGGGCAGATCAGGAAGATCGCGCAGACGGACGACAGGTCGGAAAAACTGATCGCGGCTTTTATGCCGGGTCCGGTAACGCTTGTTCTAAACAAACGGGAAGAAGTTCCCGCATTTGTAAACGGAGGTATGGATACACTGGCGATCCGTATGGCGTCATCAAAGGGACTGGAAGAACTGATCCGGATGGTCGGTGTCCCGCTGTACATGACAAGCGCCAACCAGTCAGGACAGCCTGTCTGCACGACACCTGAAGAAATTGAAAAGGCATGTCCCGGTCTGTCCGGGATGATGGACGGCAGGCCTTCATTTGGCCGGGCCAGCACGATCATTGACTGCACACAGCAGGAGATCCGGATCCTCAGACCGGGTCCTGTATCAATGGAAATGATAGAGAAAGCACTGAAGGGAGAATAACACATGTTTGATCACGAATTGGAACAGGCTGTCGCGCGTGAGCGTCAGCGCCAGGAACACAACATTGAACTGATCGCTTCCGAGAACTACTGCTCAAAGGAAGTACGTGAGGCAGCAGGCTCGATCCTGACAAATAAATACGCGGAGGGCTATCCCGGACACCGTTATTACGGCGGCTGCGAATATGTGGATGAAGTAGAGGAACTGGCAAGAAAACGCGCATGTGAACTGTTCGGAGCAGATCATGCGAACGTTCAGCCGCATTCCGGCTCACAGGCAAACATGGCTGTCTATTTCTCCGTTCTGACCCCCGGCGACAAGGTGCTGGGTATGGATCTTTCTGCCGGCGGTCATCTGACACATGGCTCCAGAGTTTCTTTTTCCGGAAAACTGTATGATTTTTCTTCCTATGGGGTTGATCCGCAGACCGAATGCATCGACTATGACGCGCTGAGAAAACTCGCTCTGGAAGTCAGGCCGAAGCTGATCGTTGCCGGAGCGAGCGCTTACGCAAGAGAGATCGATTTCAGACAGTTCCGCTCCATCGCCGATGAATGCGGGGCAATGCTGATGGTGGATATGGCGCACATTGCCGGACTCGTTGCGGCAGGTTACCACATGAACCCGGTTCCATATGCAGATTTCGTAACGACAACGACACACAAGACACTGCGCGGTCCCAGAGGCGGCATGGTGCTCTGCCGTGAACAGTACGCTAAGGCACTGGACAAAGCGCTCTTCCCCGGTATCCAGGGTGGTCCGCTCTGCCATATCACAGCCGCAAAGGCAGTATGTCTGTACGAGGCATCACAGCCTGAGTTCAAGGTCTACATCAGGCAGCTGCTGGACAACTGCCAGGTGCTTGCTGAAACACTGAGCAATGCAGGGTTCCGTCTTGTTACAGGCGGTACAGACAACCATCTGATCCTTGTAGATACGATGTCCATGGGCATTACCGGCAGAGATGCTGAAACAGCTCTGGACCGTGTACATATTACCGTCAACAAGAATTCCATTCCGTTTGACCAGCAGAAACCGTCTGTAACATCCGGTATCCGTGTCGGTACAGCTGCCATGACGACAAGGGGATTCAAAGAAGCGGAATTCCGCCAGGTCGGTGAATGGATCGCTGAAGTACTGAATCATACGGATGATGAGGAAGTGCTCAGCAGGGTCTCAGCAGAAGTCGTTGAACTGACCTCACGCTTCCCGCTGGACTAAAAAAGATCCTGCCGTGCAGGATCAGAAATGCTTTGCTGTCTCAGACAGATCAGGGTCATTGTACAGAGCCTCTGCAGTACGCAGGGCTCTTTTCTTATATGCCGGTTCCGTGACGATCTTACGGTATGATTCATACAGTTTCGCCATAGTAACAGTTTCTTCATTCAGAACGATGCCGCTGCCCAGTCTGATCAGCGCGGAGGCATTCCGGTGTCTGTTCCAGCTGCCGTCATCGATCAGGATCTGGGGAATGCCCAGGTAAAGGCATTTGCTGAAAACAACATCTGTTCCGTCATGAATGCAGGCTTCACTGCCTGCGATCAGTTCTGTACGGGGCGTGCTCATGATCTTCAGATGGCCTCTGGCGGATGCCTGCGCATCGGTGTACCAGGCAAATACATCATACGGAGCGCCAAGGAATGATTCTTCGATCAGTTCTTTCGGCCATTTACCGGAAGAACCCAGGAATATGCAGACCTGCTTCTTTTCCGTATGCGCTTTTCTGTGTGAGCAGAGGGAGCCTAACTGATAGACATTCTTCATTTTCGGATACAGCATGGACGGTCCGATGGTGATGCGTCTGGCAGCTGCGTCATACATATCCCTGATCCTGAGGATCTGTTCAAGATGGTGGTCGGACAATGCCTTATTGATCGCCTTCAGATATGATGTTTCAAACGGGATGTCTTTATAGGTTCCATACGGTACATAGGATATGAAAGGGATATTTTCAGCCCTCGCGGCAATGATGCCGGAAGGTCTGCAGAATTCAAAGATCATATCCGGCTGATATGTCCGGATCGCTTTTCTGACTGCATCGATATCGTCTTTCAGAAACGCTGCTTCCAGCATGCCGGAACGGTACAGTACTTCTTCCTGCGAATCCGGTGCGTCCCATTTGCCGAACAGTTTTTTCTTAGCTGAGGGGACAGGCGCATCAAATTTCACCGCGTTGCTGAACCCGGTCAGCTTTGAACATACTGCGGTCTGTCTTCCGTTGGACTCCATCATGGCTTCGATATCCCGCGCAAGCATGAAAGAAGCGGTGTCGGAAGGATTGCGATGTGCAGGCAGAATCAGAACTTTCATGAAAACAGTATAACATTTGTTTTGTTTGTAAGGTTGCGTTCAGGCTGACTTTCTTCTATCATTGACCATAGAAATAAGAGGAGGTCTGTTATGCTCGAAGTACTAAATCATCCTATGATTACTCACAAGCTGACACTGATGAGAAAAAAAGAGACAGGAACTAAGGATTTCCGTGAAAACCTGAATGAAATTGCTGAACTGATGGCATATGAAGTATGCCGTGATCTGCCGCTCAGGCCGATCGATATTGAAACACCGATGGGACCCTGCACAGGTTATGAACTGGCAAAGCCGGTCGTGATCGTTCCGATCCTCAGAGCAGGCATCGGTCTGCTGGACGGTATCAGAAGACTCGTTCCGACAGCCAAGGTAGGTTTCATCGGATTATACCGTGATGAAGAAACACTTGAACCGCACGAATATTTCGCAAAATTCCCGAAAGACCTGGATCAGGCGATCGTTATGGTCGTTGACCCGATGCTGGCAACGGGCGGAAGTGCGATCGATGCGATCACAATGGTAAAGGCACGCGGCGCGAAGCAGATCAAGCTTGTATGCCTTGTCGGCGCTCCTGAGGGCGTCAAGGCTATGCAGAAGGCTCACCCGGATGTTGATATCTATCTGGCAGCGCTGGATGACCATCTGAATGAGATCGGATACATCGTACCCGGTCTTGGTGACGCAGGCGACCGTATTTTCGGTACAAAATAAATGGAGATCACGTATCTTGCCAAGGTACTGATACTGGTCTGCAGTTTCGCAGTCAGTTTCTGGGCACTGGGTGCGCTGGACTTTGAGAAATGCCTGAAAGCAAACCATGTACAGCAGGCACAGGTTTTATATTGGCTGATGGCATTCGCTCTGGCATATCTGGTATCCGGTTTTGTCACTTCGCTCCTGTATTGGGCCTGATTTTCCGGGACGAAGTCAAAAGCATCGTTACAGGTGCTATAATATTGTTTATTCAGGAAGGGAGAGAGTATGAATCTAATCAGAGGTGCACTGCCGTATTTTGCTCTTCCTTTCGTAATTTCCCTGATCCTCGTGCCTGTGGCAAAGCAGATCGGATTCAAGCTGGGCATTTATGCGGTAGAAAACGAGAGAACCGTACATCACGGAAAGATCGTCCGTATGGGCGGTGTAGCGATCTATGCCGCGTTCATGGTGTCACTCGCGATCCTTTGGGCAGCGGATAATTCACTGAACGGCATCCTGATCGGCGCGTCGGTCGTATTTATCGGCGGTCTGCTGGATGATATCTATGATCTTCCTCCGAAGATCAAGCTGCTGTTCCAGGTAACTGCTGCGATCATTGCGCTGACGATCGGCAAATTATATCTGAATGAAACACATATCTTCTCGATCGCGATATCCAATCCCGTATTCAACTGGCTGCTGTCGTTCTTCTGGATCGTAGGCATTACCAATGCGATCAACCTGATCGACGGCCTGGACGGATTATCGAGCGGTATCTCGATCATCGTCACTATGACGATCGGTCTGCTTGGATTCTTCATGGGCAGAAGGGACATCTGCATCCTGGCGCTTGCGTTATCCGGTGCCATCATGGGTTTCCTGCCGTATAACTTCCATCCGGCATCGATCTTTGTCGGAGACTGCGGCGCGCAGTTCATGGGATTCACCATCGCCTGTATCTCACTGCTGGGATTCAAGACGACAGCCCTGATCACACTGGGTCTTCCGATCCTGATCCTCTTCATCCCGATCAGCGATACACTGATCGCGATCGTCAGAAGAAAACTGAAGGGTCAGAAATTCACACAGGCTGACCGCGGACACCTGCACCATATCCTGATGATCAAGCTGAAGCTCGGTCACCGCAGGACTGTACTGATCCTGTATGCTGTGACGGCAATGTTTGCCGGGGCTGCGATCCTGACATATTTCAATCCCCAGAAGGGTTTCCTGCTGATCGTGATCTTCCTGATCCTGGCAAACCTGTTCATTGAATATACCGGCATGATTAATCCCCGCTGGCATCCGATCCTGTCTGTACTCAATAAACTGACAGGCTGGCCGAAGATGATCAACGGAGAAGATCCCGTCGATACAAAGCAGGCGGAAGAATTGAGCAGGATCGAATCAGAATCTGAAGAAGAATCAGAAGAAGAATGATCAGAAACAATAACAAAAAGAATGCGATGCGCTGAATAAACTGAACCCTGTAAAACGGACAGAAGAAAAAAAGTACATCTGACCCATTACAGGGTTTTCTTCTGGCTGTTACACTGATGATGAGGTAACAGATATGGCGCTAAAGCATTTCACGCTCGAACAAATCAAGGAATTAAA
>JAFRJJ010000038.1 GCA_017432325.1 Solobacterium sp.
CGGAGTCCAACTATAATGAAATTGCGGTCTGCCAACTGCAAAGAAATATAGGAGGGACAAACAAATGGAAGAGACACATACATTATCGCATACAACGTGGAATTGTAAGTATCACATCGTATTCGCACCGAAATACCGCAGTAAGGTATATTACGGAGAGAAAAGACGGGAAATACCGCCAAAGTACAGTGTTTCTCAGTTCATGGGATATCTGAAAGGAAAGAGCAGTCTGATGATATACGAGAAATGGGGAAATATGAAATACAAATATCGGAACAGAGAGTTCTGGTGCAGAGGGTACTATGTGGATACAGTGGGAAAGAACACAAAAAAGATCCAGGAGTACATTGCACATCAGCTGGAAGAAGATAAGGCTGCAGATCAATTGACGCTTGATCTGGGCGACCCGTTTAACGGGAAGAAGTAAGGGTTTGCGTGTGGCAGACCGTACATGCGCTTCTGAGCGCAGCCAGTAATATGAGGGCTATGCCCGTCTTGTGAAAAACCACCAGCTCAGCTGGTGGATATTTATTTATTCTTCGGGTGTGGTCTTCTTCGGGTTGATGCGCAGCTGATATTCACCGGTGCATTCAAGCAGCGTGCCTTCATTCAGCATGACACGCTCGAGATTGCTGATGTCGTGCAGATGTCCGTTGACATCTCTCAGGTTCAGCCCGAGGTCGTTAAGCGCTGAAATGTAGTACGTGCCGGCCCTGATGTTTCTCGGGATGGAATAGATACCGGGCGTCAGCGTCATGGTGTTTTCACTGTTGATATAGATCAGGTTCTGCTTCTTGTTTGCCTGTGCGGCAACGATCTTGTGATACAGCGTATCCCGCATGAAGAACATGTCTGTGTTTGTCATGCTGTAAGTGAAGGTCAGTTTCTTCTCCAGGACATGAATAGCTGCCGGGTCATCGCCGGTCCTGACCATATCGCTCAGCCTGTGGCAGTTGATGAAGTGCTCCGATATGAAGTACAGCGCGATATCTGTTTCATAGAGCTTTCCTTTGACCACTTCCGACTCGACTCCGGCCGGCGCGTCAGGAATATCGTTGATCATATGTCCGGTGATGTTTCCGATGACATCAACAGCGACTGTATAAGGAATACCTGCCTTTGAGACTTTGATGGTGGCGTCGGCTTCATTGATCAGGTGCTCGCCTTTATGCAGCTGATAAGGAGGCTGCGGAAAGAATTTCACGATCGTTTCATCCGCGGTATGCTGCTCCAGATAGTTGCCCATGATCATTTCCCGCATGTACGGATCTGATACTACAAGCAGCTGAAACAGGTCATACTCGACGGGGAGATTGTATCTGCGGATCTTCTGTTTGCAGTCTCTGCAGATCGTATGTCCGTCGGGAAGCGTCTCGTATCTGTTAAAGAGACCTTTTGATTCAGACAGGCAGAAATCACACACTTTGTTTGCAGGCATATGTACCTTCTTTCTATATCGCCTCAGGCGTTTCCTCGAGGAGCTTTGTCAATCTGATCGACAGTTCCGGGCTGATGACCGGACTGTACGGAGCATGGGTCCGGATCAGTTCAATAAAATGCTTCTGCTGGAAAGTGAACTCACTGTCAAAATCGACTGTGAATTCTTCATCGCCGTCCTTTGTATGCAGTACGGCACGGTGAGCTTTCCAGAAGTCACGGCATTCAATGGATCCTTCCGATCCGTGTATGCGCAGTGTGTTGTCTCCGCGGTAGCGGAAGGAACACCATGCTGTCAAAAGTATATCATCGGTATTCAGCATCTGCCAGGATACCGTTACAGGGATGCCGTTCTCGGTGACGTCTGTCCGGTGCGCCGTTTTGAATTCCTGCGGGAACAGCGCAAGCAGCGCGCTGAGCGGGTAACCGCCCAGATCAAACGCGCATCCGGCGCCGGGAGTGCTCATGACCCAGTGGTCGGTGTTCTGATATGAAGCAGAGCAGTATGAGGCTTCCGCTGCTTTCACTTCACCGATCCTGCCTGAAGCGATCCATTCCCTGATCTGTGCCAGACACGGATTGAACATTCCTTTCTGCGCTTCCATTAAGACAAGGTTCTTTTCCTGTGCCAGTTTATAGAGCCGTTCTGCATCAGCCGCGCTGATAAAGGCAGGTTTTTCGCAGATGACATGCTTGCCGTTCATCAGGCAGGCTTCGATCTGCTGGGCATGGACATAATTCGGGGTGGAAATGTATACCGCATCAATATCGCTGTCACGGTACATGTCTTCATATGAAAGGATCCGGCTGACTCCTTCTTCACGCGCGTAATCCAAAACATTGTCCGGATGTCTGGACGCAAATGCGGTGACCGCTGCGTCATCAACGCAGCGCATACCCTTCAGAAAACGGTGGCTGATCCGCCCCGGTCCGAGTACTGCGATTCTGATCTGTTCCATTTTGTACCTCTATTATTATTATGATACCACGGAATAGGCAGTACGTGATGATTTTGAAAAAAAGCGTTGACTTTCAGTTATAGCGAGTGTATTATCTATCTGCTTGGCGAAAAAAGGCTTTGCTGTGTGCAAAGCCTATCATAAGGCTGAGAAATGGCACGCTTGGAAATGTGTGCACAAAGGAAGGAGTAGTAATGCCTACAATTAATCAGCTGGTACGTAAAGGACGTACCGATAAAGTCTACAAGTCAAAATCCCCGGCACTGAACAGGGGCTTCAACAGTCTGCAGAAAAAGCCGACAAGGATCAGCAGTCCGCAGAAGAGAGGCGTCTGCACCCGTGTTGGTACAATGACTCCGAAAAAGCCGAACTCCGCGCTTCGTAAGTATGCCCGTGTACGTCTTTCCAACGGCATGGAAGTTACTGCATATATTCCGGGTGTCGGACACAACCTCCAGGAACACTCCGTCGTTATGATCCGCGGCGGCCGTGTTAAGGATCTCCCTGGTGTTCGTTATCATATCATCCGCGGTACACTGGACTGCGCTGGTGTAAACGATCGTAACCAGGCCCGTTCCCGCTATGGCGCTAAGAAGCCCAAGGCAAAGAAATAAGTGAGGTGAACAGACATGCCGAGAAAAGGATATATAGCAAAGCGTGATGTACTGCCCGATCCCGTCTATAACTCAAAGCTGGTCACAAAGCTGATCAACAAGATCATGATCGACGGCAAGCGCGGTACTGCACAGACGATTCTCTATGATGCATTCGCAATCATCGAGTCCAAAACAGGCCAGAATGCTATGGAAGTATTCGAAAAGGCACTGGCAAATGTTATGCCGATGCTCGAACTGAAGGTTCGCCGTGTCGGTGGCGCAAACTACCAGGTACCGGTTGAAGTAAGTGCTGAAAGAAAACTCACACTTGGTCTTCGCTGGATCGTCAACTACGCAAGACTCCGCCATGAAAGAACAATGGAACAGAGACTTGCCAATGAAATTATGGATGCCGCAAACGGAACAGGTGCATCTGTGAAGAAGAAGGAAGACACGCACAAGATGGCTGAAGCAAACAAGGCCTTTGCTCACTATCGCTGGTAATAAAGAACTTGAACTTCCATATTGAAAGGAGCGATTTATGCCCAGAGAGTTCCCGTTAAACAAAGTCCGTAATATTGGAATCATGGCGCACATCGATGCCGGCAAAACGACAACGACTGAGCGTATTCTGTATTACACGGGTAAAATCTACAAGATCGGTGAAACGCACGACGGTGCTTCCCAGATGGACTGGATGGCACAGGAGCAGGAACGCGGTATCACGATCACATCTGCAGCTACCACATGTCAGTGGAAAGACTGCCAGATCAATATTATCGATACCCCAGGCCACGTAGACTTCACTGCTGAAGTTGAACGTTCCCTGCGTGTTCTGGACGGTGCTGTCACTGTCCTGGACTCCAAAGCGGGTGTTGAACCTCAGACTGAAACAGTCTGGAGACAGGCAACTGAATACAGAGTTCCGCGTATTGTATTCTCCAATAAGATGGACGCTACAGGTGCTGACTTCTATATGAGCGTCAGATCCATCGGCGACCGTCTTGGTGCCAAGGCTGCAGCTATCCAGATGCCGATCGGCGCTGAAAGCAGCTTCCGCGGAATTATCGACCTCGTTACCATGAAACAGGAAATGTATATGAATGACCTGGGAACAGACATTCAGATCACAGAGGTCGAGGAACAGTATCAGGATCAGGCTCAGGAAATGCGTATGGCTATGCTGGAAGCACTTGCTGACTATGACGATGATCTGATGATGAAGGTTCTTGAAGGCGAAGAGCCTACAGTAGAAGAGATCAAGGGTGCGATCCGCAAGGGCGTGCTGACTTCCGAATTCTTCCCTGTTATGTGCGGTTCCGCCTATAAGAATAAAGGTGTTCAGCTTCTGCTTGACGCAGTTGTTGATTATCTGCCTGCTCCGACAGACATCCCTGCAATCAAGGGACATCTGACAGACGGAGAAGAAGCAGAACGTATTCCGGATGACAAACAGCCGTTCAGCGCCCTTGCATTTAAGGTCGCTACCGATCCATTCGTCGGAAGACTGACATATTTCCGTGTATACTCCGGAACAATCACAGCCGGCAGCTATGTGCTGAATGCTACAAAGAGCAAGAGAGAGCGTCTGGGACGTATCGTCCGTATGCACGCTAACCACCGTACTGATATCACGGAAGTGTTTGCCGGTGACATCGCTGGTGCGGTAGGTCTCAAGAACACCACAACAGGCGATACTCTGTGTGCTGAAGACAGCCCGATCATCCTGGAATCCATGGTATTCCCGGAGCCGGTCATCCAGATGTCCGTTGAGCCCAAGACAAAGGCAGATGCCCAGAAGATGGACAATGCTCTGGCAAAACTGGCTGAAGAAGACCCGACATTCCGTACATATACCGATGAGGAAACAGGACAGACGATCATCGCAGGTGTTGGTGAACTGCAGCTGGATATCATCATGGACCGTATGAAGAGAGAGTTTAAGGTAGAAGCTACTGCCGGTGCTCCTCAGGTTGCTTACCGTGAAACGATCCGCAGCGAAGCTGAGTGCGAAGGTAAATTCGTTCGTCAGTCCGGCGGTCATGGTCAGTATGGTCATGTATGGATCCGTTTCAGCCCGAATGAAGGCAAAGGCTTTGAATTCGCGGATGAAACAGTCGGCGGAAGTGTTCCGAAGGAATACATCAAACCGACACAGCAGGGTCTGGAAGATGCGCTCGGAAACGGCCTCATCGCCGGCTATCCGGTCGTAGACATCAAAGCGGTACTGTTCGACGGTTCCTACCATGATGTCGACTCATCCGAACAGGCGTACAAGATCGCAGCATCCCTCGCTCTGAAGGAAGCAGCGAAGAAGTGCAACCCTGTCATTCTCGAACCGATCATGCGTGTAGACGTAACTGCACCGTCCGATTACCTTGGCTCCGTTATGGGAGACATCGTAAAGAGAAGAGGTCAGATCCGTATGCAGGAAGAGACCGGCAACGCAATCAAGATTTCCAGTTATGTACCTCTGAGCGAAATGTTCGGCTATGTAACAGATCTCCGTTCCATTACACAGGGACGCGGAACTTACATTATGCAGACAGATCACTACGAAGAAGTACCTAAGAGCATTGCTAAGGAAATCATCGAAAAGAACAGTACTAAGTAATTATTGCAAATGGAATGTGTTTATCATAAAATGATTACGCACATAAATTGATTAAATCAGGAGGAAAACCCATTATGGCAAAGCAAAAGTTTGACCGCTCACTCGATCATGTAAATATCGGTACGATCGGTCATGTCGACCATGGCAAAACAACGCTGACGGCCGCAATCACCAAGTATCTCGCTGAGCACCCTGAAGCTGGTTCCGCTAAGTTCGAAGCTTATGATCAGATCGACGGCGCACCGGAAGAAAAAGCTCGTGGTATCACGATCAATACTGCTCACGTTGAGTACTCAACAAAAACACGTCACTATGCACACGTAGACTGCCCAGGTCATGCTGACAATGTCAAGAACATGATCACTGGTGCTGCTCAGATGGACGGCGCTATCCTCGTAGTTGCTGCTACAGACGGACCGATGCCCCAGACTCGTGAGCACATCCTGCTGTCCCGTCAGGTAGGCGTACCTAAGATGGTCGTATTCCTGAACAAGTGCGACATGGTTGACGATCCTGAACTGATCGACCTCGTTGAAATGGAAGTTCGTGACCTTCTTTCCGAATATGGCTTTGAAGGCGATGATACACCGATCATTCGTGGTTCCGCTCTGAAGGCTCTCGAAGGTGATCCTGACTGGCTCGCTCCGATCCAGGAACTCCTCGATGCAGTTGATGAATGGATCCCGACACCTGCACACGAATTCGATAAGCCGTTCCTGATGGCTGTTGAAGACGTCTTCACAATCACAGGCCGTGGTACTGTTGCTACAGGCCGTGTAGAACGTGGTAAACTGAACCTCAACGACCAGGTTGAAATCGTTGGTCTCAAAGAGACAAGAACAACTGTCGTTACAGGTATCGAAATGTTCCGTAAGACTCTTGACTTTGCTCAGGCTGGTGACAACATCGGTGCTCTGCTCCGTGGTGTTAACCGTGACGAAGTTGAGCGTGGACAGGTTCTCGCTAAGCCGGGTTCCGTTACACCTCATACAAAGTTCAAGGCTCAGGTCTACGTTCTGACTAAGGAAGAAGGCGGACGTCATACACCGTTCGTTTCCAACTATCGTCCTCAGTTCTATTTCCGTACAACAGACGTTACAGGCGTTATCAGACTTCCTGAAGGCACAGAAATGTGCATGCCTGGTGACAACGTTGTCATGGAAGTTGAACTTCTGGCTCCGATCGCTGTTGAACAGGGAACAAAGTTCTCCATCCGTGAAGGTGGACGTACAGTAGGTTCCGGTTCCATCACAGAAATCGAACAGTAATCGACTGAACTTAAAGAAAGATATCCTCCGGGGTATCTTTTTTTCATGCGCATTCCTGTATAATCTGCTTATAACAAGGAGGTGGCGTATGAAGAAACAGCTGAGATTATTTGTCCTGCTCTTTGCGGCCGTGTTCAACCTGGTTCTGTCCGCCTGTACGCATCCGGCTCCTGCTCCGACAGCTGCTCCGATAACTGTAACAACAGAACCTGTATCGACAGACCTGCCTGTGATCCAGGTGACATCGGATCCCAATCCGACACCGCCGCCTGCAGCGGAACTGCTTGATGAGAACGGTACATATGACACGAAAGAAGAGGTCGCGCTGTATCTGTATCAATACGGAAAGCTTCCTTCAAACTTCATGACCAAGAAACAGGCTCGTAAAAAAGGATGGACTTCCGGTGCGCTGAACCGCAGGATCAAAGGAAAATGCATCGGCGGTGATGTTTACAGCAATTATGAAGGCAATCTGCCCGATGTTGAGGGACGGATCTACTATGAGTGTGATATCGGCACCCTGCATGCAAGAAGCAGGGGGTCTGAACGCATCATTTATTCAAGCGACGGACTGATCTGGTACACACCGGATCATTATGAAACATTTGAACTTCTGTATGGGGAGGAACCATAACATGAAATGGACGATCGAACTGGACGGCATGAAGCTGTGCCAGGATAAGGAAACGGCTCATGCCTATCTTCAGGAAGTCTTCTCATTCGCAGACTACTATGGTAAAAATCTGGATGCGCTGCATGACTGCCTGAGTGAGATACACCATGAAACAGAGATTTGCCTGGATCAGAAAACACTGGTCATGATGGCTGAGGGAAGTTATTCCTACAGGATCCTGACAGTCATGTTTGACACAGCACTTGAAAATCCTTATCTGAGGTTCCGCCTGAAACGGTGAAATGAAAAAACGTGAGTACTGCTGGATTGATCGATCAGCGATACTCACGTTTTTATTGTCTGTCAGGATCGTGTCAGCTGTTGATGAACCGCTCTCTGTTGACCGATCTGTCATTGAAGAATTCGACCTCTTCACCTAACGGACCGAGCACAAACGCAATGCGGGCAGGGACGGGCGGTTCGCTGGCAATACAGATATCCCTTGGCTTGTCAAATACATCATAGCCGGCCTCTGAAACACGCGCGCATATTTCGTCAGTATCATCAACATAGAAGGCAAAATGACGGACAGCTCCTTTCAGCCGGTTCGCTTCACCGATCATGATCTCGATCCAGCAGTTGCCGGCTTCGACCATGATTCCGTTCGGCCATTCACGGACGATCTCCAGTCCGAGCAGATCGCTGTAGAAATGTTTCGCTTCCGGAAGCTGTTCCTCGGAACAGTTCATGGAAATGTGGTGTACACCTCTAATCATAAAAACCTCCTTGCTTTGATGAGAGCAGACAGTTCATCTGCCAGTACCGCATGTGATTCAGGTGTGAGATGGACACCGTCAGTTTCCGATGGTTTCAGGACTCGTGAAGTGTCCATGAAGATAAAGCCATTCTGGTCTGCCTGTTTACGATAGTATTCAGGCAGCTGCAGGGAGACCAGATAGGATTCACGGGAGAATTCTCCTCCGAATACTCCGTTTTCTACATGTTCATACAGATGAGGCGGACACAGGAACAGAATCTGAGGAAAAGATTCCTGTTTGATACTGAGATAACTGAGTGCTTTGTTTCCGATGGATGCTGCGGCAGCTGCGATCGTTTCCGCGTCTCTGTGAAAAACGGTTTTCAGGTCATTCGTGCCAAGCATCAGTATGATCAGATCGATTGGCTTATGTGTATGCAGAGAAATGAGCAGACCGCTCATACCGTTTTTCCATGGTGCTTCCGGGTCATCCACATCAGTCGTCCTTCCGCTGCATCCTTCTTCGATTACATAATAATCATTGCCAAGCAGTTTCTGCAGCCGGCATGGCCACCGGATATCTTCGTCATACCGTTTCCCGCCGCCTGCCGGTACATAGCCATAGGTATTGGAATCACCATAGCAAAGGATCGTATATCTCATAACATCTCCATGATCTCATCGATCTGCTGTTTTGTTGCAAGACCGGAATGAAATGCAGTCGCGCCGCCGCATGCTGTTCCGAGTTTCAGCGCATGATCATAAGACCCGGTTTCAAGGTAACCCGCCAGGAATCCGGCAACCATGGAATCGCCTGCGCCGACGGAATTGACGACAGTTCCCCTGGCTGCTCTTTGTTCATGGACTACGCCGTTTTCATCCAGCAGGAGGGCACCGTCCGCAGCCATGGATACCAGGACATTGCGGGCACCGAGTTCCTGAAGCTTCCGGGCATGCTGAATGATCTCTTCTTTTGAGTTCAGAACCGTATCGAACATCTGTCCGAGTTCAATGCTGTTGGGCTTGATCAGGAACGGATGGAATCTGAGTATGTTCAGCAGCAGGCCTTTTTCCGCATCCACGACCAGTCTGACATCCGGGTTTATCTCTTCCAGGATCTGTTCATATGTCCGGCTGCTCAGACAGGAGGGAATACTGCCGGAAATGACAAGCATATCCCCGGGACCGGCTTTTTTCAGACGCCCGATCAATACCCGGAGGTCATCATCCGTGATCACAGGACCCATCCCGTTGATCTCTGTTTCATCGTCTGACCTGACTTTAACATTGATCCGGGTCATTCCCTCAGATACTTCAACAAGATCAGTGCGGATCTGCATGGCCGCCAGACCATCCCTGAGTGCCTTACCGGTAAATCCGGCAATAAAGCCTACGGCTGTGCTTTCAACACCAAGCTCCTTCAGAACACAGGATACATTGATGCCTTTGCCTCCGAAATAGATATGCTCACTGGTATTGCGGTTGAACTGTCCGGTCTTAAAATGAGGTGTCTGAATGACATAATCGAGCGCCGGATTCAGTGTAACGGTATAGATCATGATAATCAGCCTTCTTTCACATGTACCCGGAAAGGGTACCGTCAATTTAATGATACCGATTTATGTACACTCATTCAATTGAGCGTTTGGTTCTTCACACCGGGCAGAATATACTGCAAAGCCCGTCAAAAAATACCCCGAAAACAGCAAAAATTTCGGTTTTTCGGAACATTTCAGGCATGTAAGCGCTTGTAAAAAGGGTGTAAACAGCACCTTTTACGGGGTGGAAAACAAATTTGAAAAAAGTGCGAAAAAACCGATAAAAAAAGGTTGATTTAGGTTTTAATGGGTGGTACTATAGTGGGGCACTCGCGTAGAGGCGGGAGGTTGCCGGCACGCTGGAAGCCGTTGCTACGGACAACGTGAAAACCGGGGAATTTCCGCGGAGCGATCCGTCTGGAAAAGCAAAGACGGAGTGAATATAAGGAGGAAAAATTCATGGCAAAGAACTCAGTAAGAATTCGTTTGAAAGCTTACGAGAACAGAAGTCTGGATGCTGCAAGCAAGAAGATCGTTGAAACAGCAGCCAGCCACGGTGCAAAAAAGATCACCGGACCTGTTCCGCTGCCGACTGAAAGAGAAGTCGTTACAGTCCTGCGTGCTGTTCATAAGTACAAGGATTCCCGCGAACAGTTCGAGATCCGCACACACAAGAGATTAATTGAGATTATCGGCCCGAGCGCTGAAACAATCGACGCTCTGAGCAGACTGGATCTGCCCAGCGGTGTTGACATCGAGATTAAGCTGTAAGGAAAGGAACCGGGTGAATACAGATGAAAGGTATCTTAGGACGTAAGCTCGGCATGACACAGGTCTTCACAGTAGACGGAAAACTGATTCCGGTTACTGTCATTGAAGTAGAACCGAACGTTGTGCTGCAGAAGAAGACAAAAGAAAACGATGGCTATGAAGCTGTCCAGCTCGGCTATGAAGATGTCAAAGCATCCCGCGCTGCAAAAGCAGCTGTCGGACATTGCGAAAAGGCTAACACAGCTCCGAAGCACTACATCCGCGAATTCAAAGCTGATGAACTGTACGGACTGGAAGTTGGCGCAGAAGTAAAAGCTGACATCTTTGCGGCAGGTGACATCGTCGATGTTACAGGAACGAGCAAAGGTAAAGGTTACAATGGTGTAATCGTCCGCAACAACGGACATATGGGACCTAAGAGTCATGGTGGTTCCAAGAACGTCAGACACGTTGGTTCCCTTGCTACAACAGGCCGTAACAACGGCAGAATCGAAAAGAATACACCGATGCCTGGTCAGGAAGGTGGATTCACAACAACAAATCAGAATCTGACAGTGATCAAAGTTAATGCTGAAGAAGGATATATCCTGATCAAAGGCAACGTTCCGGGTCCCCGCAAGGGTCTGGTTGAGATCAAAACAACTGTTAAACCGGTCAAATCCGTTCCGGCAGTTGAACTGGTCTCCTACGCGCCTGCAGCAGAGGAGGGTGAATAATGTCCAAGATTGATGTATTTAATCAGGAAGCTGCGGTTGTTAAGTCAATCGAACTGAATGATGCAGTATTCGGAATCACTCCGAATCAGCAGGCTATCTATGACACGATCCTGGCTTACCAGGCAGGTCTGAGACAGGGCACTCACTCCACAAAGACAAGAGCTTTCGTTTCCGGCACAGGCAAAAAGCCGTTCCGTCAGAAGGGCACAGGCCGTGCCCGTCAGGGTTCCACGAGAGCTACACAGTGGAGAGGCGGCGCGATCGCATTCGGTCCGCATCCCCGCAAGTACGGAATCAAGCTCAACCGTAAGGTAAGAAGACTTGCACTCCGTTCCGCACTGAGTGAGAAGCTTGCAAACAGCGAACTGACAGTTATCGAAAACCTGAGCTTCGCTGAAATGAAAACAAAGAAGGCTGTTGCGCTTCTGAATGCATTCGGCTTCGACCGCAAGACACTGTTCGTTGCGGACGCTTCCGAAGATTATGACAACGCATTCATCTCCATGCGCAACATTCCGAACGCGCTGGTCGTTTCCGTCGCTGAACTGAATGTATATGACATCGTCAATGCAGACAGACTGGTCATGACAGAAGCTGCCGCTGCTAGAGCAGGGGAGGTATTTGCCTGATGAACGCACGTGAGATTATCATCCGCCCGATCGTTACAGAAAAAACAAACGAACTGGCTGAAAACGGCAATAAGGTAACATTCGAGGTCGCTAAAGGAACAAACAAAACAGCTGTTGCTATCGCGATCAAGGAAATCTACGGCATTACGCCGGTCAAGGTGAACATCGTCAATGTTCATCCGAAGACAAAGAGAATGGGACGCTATGTCGGTAAGACAAACGCAGTACGCAAGGCTGTTGTAACGCTCCCTGAAGGACAGGAAATCAACCTGTACCCTGAAGTATAAAAAGAATCAACTATCGGAGGAAATCGCTATCTCCGGATAAATGCGAAAGGAAAGTAAAGGAAAATGGCAATAAAAAAATATAAGCCGACGACCAACGGGCGCCGCAATATGAGCACCCTGGCAAACGATCGGATCACAAAGTCCACTCCTGAAAAGAGCCTGCTGGAACCCAAGAAGAAGCATGGCGGACGCGGCAACACAGGCCGCATCACAACAAGACATCAGGGTGGCGGTGCCAAACAGAAGTACAGAATCATCGATTTCAAGAGAAATAAGGACGGTGTTGAAGGAATCGTTGCGGCGATCGAGTACGATCCTAACCGTAATGCAAACATCGCTCTGATCAACTATCTGGATGGTGAAAAGCGTTACATCATCTGCCCGCAGCAGCTGAATGTCGGACAGAGAATCGTTTCCGGACCTGCAGTAGACATCAAGGTCGGAAATGCTATGGAACTCAAGAGCATCCCTGAAGGTACATTCGTTCACAATGTTGAGCTGGTACCCGGCAAGGGCGGACAGATGGCAAGAGCTGCCGGCTGCTCCGCACAGATCCTCGGCTTCGACGGCCCGTACGCAACACTGCGTCTGAGCTCCGGTGAAGTCCGCAAGGTCCGCAATAACTGCCGTGCAACGATCGGTGTTGTTGGCAACGAAGACTATAACCTGGTCAGCATCGGTAAAGCAGGCCGTACAAGATGGATGGGCATCCGTCCTACAGTCCGCGGTTCCGCAATGAACCCTGTTGATCACCCGCATGGTGGTGGTGAAGGACGTACTCCTATCGGACGTAAGTCACCTATGACACCTTGGGGCAAAAAGGCTATGGGTGTTAAGACACGCAAACACAAGAAGGCATCCGACGCTCTTATCATGACGAGAAGGAAGAGCAAGTAACTGAAAGGAGAGATGAAAAATGTCAAGAAGCATTAAAAAAGGCCCGTTCTGTGATGAACACCTGATGAAAAAGGTAGAAGCACTGAATGCGTCCAACAAGAAAGAAGTCATCAAGACATGGTCCCGCCGTTCAGTGATCTTCCCGAGCTTCGTGGAGCACACATTCGCTGTTTACAACGGCAAGGAACACATCCCGGTCTATGTAACAGAAGATATGGTCGGACATAAACTCGGTGAATTTGCACCGACACGTAAATACGGCGGTCACGGTGATAACAAGACCGATCGTAAGGGATAAGGAGGAGAACAGAGATGGACGTTAAAGCAACAGCAAAAACAGTTCGTTACACTCCCCGTAAAGTACGTCTTGTACTGGATACGATCCGCGGCAAGAATGTTGACGAAGCTCTTGCGATCCTGCAGTTCACACCGAACCATGCATCCAACGCGATCGCAAAAGTCGTAAAATCCGCTGCAGCAAATGCAACGCACAATTTCAACCTCGATCATGATGCACTGTATGTCAAGGCATGCTATGCAGACGAGGGCATCACACTGAAGCGTTTCATGCCCCGTGCAAAGGGAAGCGCATCACAGATTCTTAAGAGAACGAGCCACATCACAGTAGTGGTTTCTGACGAGAGATAAGGGAGGAAGATCGAAATATGGGACAGAAAGTTAGCCCGATTGGTCTGCGTGTTGGTGTCATCCGTGACTGGGAGTCCAGATGGTATGCAGAAAAAGCTGATTATGGAGATCTTCTGAACGAAGATATCAAGATCCGTAAGTTCCTCGGCGAAAAGCTGAAGGATGCATATGTTTCCCGCATTGAAATCGAACGTACAGGCAAGCAGGATGCCAAGATCCTGGTTCGCTGCGCACGTCCGGGTGCAATGGTCGGAAAAGACAATGCCGGAAAAGACAAGATGGAAAGCCTGAAAGCTGACCTGACAAAACTGACAAACGGCAAGGCAATCAAGATCGAAGTTCTTCCTGTAGCTAATCCTGATCTCGATGCAACTCTGGTTGCACGCAAGATCTGCGAACAGCTGGAAGCACGTCAGTCCTTCCGTATTGCTCAGAAGAAAGCAATTCAGCAGACAATGCGTTCCGGCGCAAAGGGAATCAAGACTCTGGCATCCGGCCGTCTGGGCGGTGCAGAAATCGCTCGTGACGAGGGATATTCACAGGGTGTCGTTCCTCTTCATACACTGCGCAGTGATATCGACTATGCGCATGCTGAAGCACATACAACATACGGTAAGATCGGCGTCAAAGTCTGGATCTGCCGTGGCGAAGTTCTCCCGGGACAGATGGTCAAAGAACCTGAAGCTCCTTCCCGTCCGGCAAGAGGTGACCGCAGAAACGGCCGCGGCAACCGTGACAGAAGAAACAACTCCCGTGGTGACCGCCGCAATGCAGCAAATGCACCTCAGCAGCGTCCCGCTGCTCCGGCACCTGCTGCAGAAGGAGGTAACGAGTAATTATGTTGATGCCTAACAGAACAAAATACAGAAGACCTCATCGTATCAGCTACGAAGGCAGAGCTAAGGCTGGCCGTGAGCTCGCATTCGGCGACTACGGAATCGTAGCAGATGAGGGCGGATATGTAAGCAGCGCTCAGATCGAGGCTGCCCGTGTCGCTATGACACGTTATATGGACCGTGGCGGTAAAGTCTGGATCAAGATCTTCCCGCATCTGGCAAAGACCAAGAAACCTCTCGAAGTACGTATGGGTTCCGGTAAAGGTGCTCCTGATCACTGGGTAGCAGTTGTTCAGGCAGGCCGCATCATGTTTGAAATCGGTGGTGTTAGCGAAGAAGTAGCTCGCGAAGCTTTAAGACTTGCAGCGAACAAGCTTTGCGTCAAAACACGCTTTATCAAGAGAGAGCAGGTAAAGTAAGCTATGAACGTTAAAGAAATCAGAGATATGAGCAATGATGAGCTCAACAAGCAGATCACAAGTCTGACTGAAGAACTCTACGGACTCCGCTTTGCACAGGCTACCGGTTCTCTTGAGAATCCGGCACGCATGAAGGACGTTCGTAAGACGATCGCAAGAATCAAGACTGTCCTCACAGAACGTGAGATGGCCAAAGAGGCTAAATAAAGGAGGGCATGGATATGGAAGAAAGAAATAACCGTAAGGTATTGCGCGGCGTAGTCGTGTCCGACAAAATGGACAAGACAGTCGTTGTCAGAATCGATACCAAAATGAGCCATCCTTTATATGGCAGACAGGTAAAATATTCCAACAAATTCAAGGTACATGACGAAAACAATGAAGCACATGTAGGCGATACAGTAGAGATCATGGAAACAAGACCTCTCAGCAAGGACAAGCATTTCCGCCTCGTCCGTATCGTTGAAAAGGCAGTTGTTCTTTAAACACCAGGAGGAGAAAGCAATGATTCAGAATGAAACCAGATTGAGAGTCGCTGACAATACCGGTGCGAAAGAACTGCTCGTTATCCGCTGCCTGGGCGGCAGCCGCAGAAAGAGCGCTACCATTGGTGATGTTGTCGTCTGCTCAGTAAAGAAGGCACTTCCGAACGGAAGCGTCAAGCAGGGTCAGGTCGTTAAGTGCGTTATCGTACGTACTGCTTACGGTCTGCGCCGTGACAATGGCAGTTATATCAAATTCGATGATAATGCTGCAGTTATCATTAAAGAGGACTTGACACCGGTCGGAACACGTATTTTCGGCCCTGTTGCAAGAGAGCTTCGTGACAAAGGATATATGAAGATCGTGTCACTGGCTCCGGAAGTTCTGTAAGAAAGGAGCCGGACATATGAAAATTAAAACAGGTGATACAGTAATGGTCATCAGCGGCCATTACAAAGGAACAATCGGTGAAGTCACAGCTGTTTCTCCCAGAAGCAACCGTGTCATCGTCGAAGGCGTCAATATGGTCAAGAAGGCTCTGAAGCCCAGCCAGGAAAATCCTGAGGGCGGAATCGTCGAGACTGAAGCGCCGATTCATGTCAGCAATGTCATGATCTATGATACAAAAGCGAAGCAGGCTGGTCGTGTTGGTTATAAAGGAACAGGCAAAGACAAGGTCCGTTATAACAAGAAGACTGGAAATGAGATCAAGGAGGATAAGAAGTAATGAATCGTCTTGAAGAAAAATACAGAGAGACAGTCAAACCTGCCCTGATCAAACAGTTCAACTACACAACACCGATGCAGGCTCCGAGACTTGAAAAAGTCGTCCTCAACATGGGCGTAGGCGATGCGATCGCTAACCCGAAGCTCCTTGAGGATGCAGTAGCTGAAATGACACAGATCTCCGGTCAGAAGCCGGTCATCACAAAGGCAAAGAAGTCCATCGCGAACTTCAAGCTGCGTGAAGGAATGTCCATCGGCTGCAAGGTCACACTGCGCGGCGAGCGTATGTATGAATTCCTTGACAAGCTGTTCAACATTTCCCTGCCGCGTGTTCGTGACTTCCGCGGTGTCAGCACAACAGCATTTGACGGCCGCGGCAACTATACGCTGGGCGTTAAAGAACAGCTGATCTTCCCGGAAATCAACTTCGACAAGGTCAACAAGGTTCGTGGTCTCGATATCGTTATCGTTACTACAGCACAGACAAACCAGGAAGCATATGCACTGCTGGAAAAGCTGGGCATGCCGTTTGCTAAATAAGGAGGGCTGAAAAATGGCAAAAACATCATTAAAAGTTAAGCAGAGCCGTCCTGCAAAGTTCTCCACAAGAGAATATACGCGCTGCGAACGCTGCGGACGCCCGCATTCAGTATTAAGAAAGTATAAGCTTTGCCGTATCTGTTTCCGTGAACTGGCTTACCAGGGACAGATTCCCGGTGTCAAGAAGGCCAGCTGGTAAGAATAAGGAGGAACAAAGACTATGAATATGACAGATCCTATCGCCGATATGCTCACAAGAATCCGCAACGGCGTTCAGGCACACATGGATACAGTTGAAGTTACTCCCGTTTCAAAGGTCAAGGTAGAAATCGCCAGAATTCTGAAGGCTGAAGGCTACATTGAAAACTATGCTGTAACAGGTGAAGGCATTGATAAAAAGATGACAGTTACACTGAAATACACAGGCGAAAAGAAGTCCGTTATTTCAGGAATCAAACGTATCTCCAAACCCGGTCTGCGCGTTTACGCAAAGAACAATGAAGTTCCTTCCGTACTGAACGGTCTGGGAATTGCAATCATCTCCACAAGTGATGGCATGATGACTGACAGAGATGCACGCAAAAAGCACACGGGCGGCGAAGTTATCGCTTACGTGTGGTAATTTAGAGAAAGGAAAACGAAATGTCACGTATCGGAAATAAAGCGATTACCATTCCTTCCGGCGTCGAAGTGACTGTCGCTGAAGGCAATGAGGTGACGGTCAAGGGTTCCAAAGGAACTCTGACTCGGAAGTTCTCACCGCTGATGAACATCTCTATCGATGGCACAACACTGACAGTCAGCCGTCCGAATGAAGAGAAAGTTACAAAACAGCTCCATGGTACAACAAGAGCTCTGCTCGCTACCATGATCGAAGGCTGTGACAAGGAATACACAAAGACACTGCAGATCGTTGGTATCGGTTACCGTGCAGCTCTGGCAGGCAATAAGCTGACATTAAACCTCGGCTATTCCCACCCGGTTGAATTCACGGTTCCTGAGGATCTCAAGGTTACTGTACCGGATGCTACTACAATTACCATTACAGGTATCGACAAGCAGCGTGTCGGACAGTTCGCAGCAGTCGTCAGATCAGCTAAGAAGCCTGAACCGTACGGTGGAAAGGGTGTCCGTTATAAGGATGAACATGTACGCCGCAAGGAAGGCAAGACAGCTGCTAAGAAGTAATGGGAAGGAGAGAGTAAGATGCTGAAAAGAACTAAGAAAAATGAAGAACGTCTCCGCAGACACGCTCGTGTCCGCAGAGTTGTCAGCGGAACTCCCGAGAGCCCAAGGCTGAACGTGTTCCGTTCCAACAAGCAGATTTATGCTCAGATTATTGATGATACAACAGGGAAAACACTCCTGTCTTCCAGCAGCCTCGTGCTGAAGCTGGAAAACGGCGGAAATGTTGAAGCTGCCAAGAAGGTCGGCGAAGACATCGCAAAGAAGTGCCTCGCTGCTAATATCGAATCCGTACGTTTCGACCGTGGCGGTTACGTCTATCACGGAAGAGTCCAGGCTCTGGCAGATGCTGCAAGAGAAGCAGGACTGAAATTCTAAGGGGGAACAGATCATAATGGCAAACGAACGTAAAGCATTCAGGAGACCTCGCGAACCCAAAGAGTTCGATGATGTGGTAGTATCCATCAACCGTGTCAGCAAGACTGTAAAGGGCGGACGCAGAATGCGTTTCGCTGCTCTGGTTGTTATCGGCGACCATAAGGGCAGAGTCGGATTCGGTATGGGAAAAGCAGCTGAAGTACCTGATGCAATCAGAAAAGCTACAGAAGCTGCAAATAAAAACGTATTCCGCGTACAGCTGGTTGAAAACAACCGTACTGTACCGCATACAGCAATCGGCAAACATGGAGCAAGCTCAGTTCTTCTGAAGCCCGCTGCTCCTGGTACCGGAGTTATCGCCGGTGGTGCTGTCCGTTCCATTCTCGAACTGGCAGGCATCAGCGATGTTCTCTCCAAGGTTATCGGAAGCCGTACAGCAGTCAATGTAGTTTACGCTACACTGGACGCTCTCAAGAGCATGCGTACTGTAAACGATGTTGCTAAACTGCGCGATCTGAAGGTCGCAGAAGTTCGATAAGGAGGCTAATCAATGAAGCTGAATGAAATGAAGGCAGCTGACGGCGCACGCTTCGTATCAAAGCGTATCGGCAGAGGCCAGGGCTCCGGCACAGGCAAAACTGCCGGAAAAGGTCATAAAGGCCAGAATGCCCGCAGCGGCGGCGGTGTTTCCATCGGATTTGAAGGCGGCCAGACACCTGCATATAAGAGATTCCCGAAACGTGGATTCACAAACTTCACACGTAAGGAATATGCAATCGTCAACGTCAAAGATCTGAACCGTTTCGAGGATGGTGTTACTGTTGATACAGAAGCACTCAAGGCTGCTGGCCTTGTGAAAAAGGAACTTGACGGTGTCAAGATCCTCGGAGAAGGCGGTTTGGAAAAGAAACTGACTGTAAAGGCTGCAAAGTTTTCTAAATCTGCACTGAAAGCAATCGAAGAAGCAGGCGGAACAGCCGAGGTGCTGTAATATGATGCGCATGTTCGCCAGCATGTTCAAGAATAAAGAGATCCGCAACAAGATCCTCTTTACACTGCTCATGCTGCTGATCTATCGCATCGGTGCGGCGATTCCGGTTCCGGGTGTTGACTCTGCGAAGCTGTCAGCACAGATTTCCGACAACTCCATCCTGGCTATGATGAATATGCTCGGAGGCGGAGCTTTCGAAAGAATGTCGGTATTCGCTCTCGGCGTATCACCGTACATTACTGCCAGCATCATTATCCAGCTGTTAAGCATGGATGTAATTCCCGCACTGACTGAGATGACAAAATCCGGTCAGCAGGGAAGACAGCAGATGGACAGGATCACAAGATATCTTGGCTGCGTGCTGGCACTTGTACAGTCCTTCTCGATGACATACGGCTTTGACAAGCAGTATGCGATCCTGGAGAGCTCAAGACTCTCAACATATCTGTTCACAGCAACGATCCTGACAGCAGGCACGATGTTCCTGCTCTGGATCGGTGACAGGATCAGTATGAAAGGTATTGGAAACGGTATTTCGATCATTATCTTCGCAGGTATCGTATCCAATATGCCGGCTAACTTCAGCCAGGTGTTCAACATTATGGTTGCCGGAACATCACAGAGTGCCGTATTCAACGGTGTCCTGATGTTCGCACTGTATGTATTGCTCTATCTGGTTGTCATCGTCGGCGTGGTCATCATGCAGCTGGCGGTCAGAAAGATTCCGATCCAGTATACCGGAAGCTCAAGCCGCGGCTCAAATGACATCACATATCTTCCGTTCAGGATCAATTCCGCATCTGTTATACCGGTTATCTTCGCTTCGTCGATCATAACCGCTCCGCAGATCATCCTGAGTTTTGTAAACTACAGTGCTTACCAGAAGCTGAGCAACATTCTCAGCCTCCAGAAGCCGTTCGGACTCATTCTCTATGCAGTCCTGATCTTCCTGTTTACATTCTTCTATACGGATCTGCAGATCGATCCGGAGAAGGTTGCGGAAAATCTCGGAAAATCCGGAGCTTATATTCCGGGTATCCGTCCGGGTACTGAAACAAAAACATACCTGAAAAAGGTAATCAGCCGAATCACTGTTCTGGGCGCAACAGCACTGGTAATCATTGCTGTTATCCCTTATCTGCTGCCGATGTTTACACCGCTCTCCACTTCCGTTTCGGTAGGAGGCACCGGTATCATCATCGTTGTCGGTGTTGCGATGGAAACGATCTCCCAGCTGAAGGGTCAGATGACTCAGAAACAGTATCACGGATTCAGAAAATAAAAATGATAATTATGGAGGAGCAGTCATGAACATTCTGATCATGGGACCCGCAGGAGCGGGTAAAGGAACAATGTCGGAACGTATCGTAAAAGAATACGACATTCCGCACATCTCTACCGGCGACATGTTAAGAGAAAACGTTCGCAATGGCACAGAACTCGGTAAAGAAGCCAAGTCCTATATGGATGCCGGCAAGCTTGTACCCGACGGAGTCATCAATGCTATGGTTGAAAAGAGGCTGCTCGAACCTGATTGTCAGAAGGGCTATCTCCTGGATGGCTTCCCTCGTACTCTGGTACAGGCAGAAGCATTCGGCGAAATAGCCAATAAGATCGGAAAACCGGTTGAATGCGTAATCGCTCTTGAAGTCGGATTCGACATTCTGGTTGACCGTATCACAGGAAGACGCATCTGCCCGAACTGCGGAGCGATCTATCACATCAAAGGTCATCCCAGCAAGGTTGAAGGAATCTGTGATGAATGCGGCGGCGAACTGCAGCAGCGTAAAGACGACACAGTTGAAAAACTCCGTCAGCGTATGGATGAATACGAGAACAGCACAAAGCCTGTCATCGACTATTTTGACAAGCTGGGTGTTGTAGAAAGAATCGATGCAGGAAAACCTGCGGCAGAAGTCTTCGAAGATGTAAAAAAAGCTTTATCAAAGGTTGCATAATTGAGGTTGGTGCGAGTACAATAGTGAGTGCTCGCACCTATCCCCATGTTAGGGACTCATGCTGAAAAATGAGTCTGGGCAGCCAACATGGCACTGTGCTGTGCAGTCGGAATTACGGAACGGACATGAGATTCATGCTCACGTTGCTGGTAAAATCCGGATGCTCTACATCCGCATTTTACCAGGCCATAGGATCTCTGTGATAATTCCGTCTTGAACGAACACGTGGGCTTAAACCTACAGGAACAAGCAAAAGAATACCTGAGGACAGTGTAAGTCCGGGAGGCAGACAAAATGAAGGTAAGACCGTCAGTAAAACCTATTTGCGACAAATGCAGAATTATCAGACGCAGAGGCGTTGTAATGGTAATCTGCGAAAACCCTAAGCATAAGCAGAGACAGGGTTAATCAGGAGGAAGATTAAACTATGGCACGTATTGCTGGTGTGGATATTCCGAACAATAAACGTATCGTTGTATCCTTAACCTATATTTATGGTATTGGACCGACAACAGCTAAGCAGATTCTGAAAGAATGCGGAATCAGCGAAGATATCAGAACAAAAGATCTGACAGACGCTCAGGAAAATGCGATCCGTCAGAAGGTCGATCTCATCAAGACAGAAGGCGATCTGCGTCGTGAACGCGCGCTGAATGTTAAGCGTCTGATGGAAATCGGATGCTATCGTGGACTTCGCCACAGAAGAGGACTCCCTGTACGCGGACAGCGTACACGTACAAATGCCCGTACACGTAAAGGACCTCGTCGTACTGTAGCGAACAAGAAGAAGTAATGGAGGGACATTTAAATGGCTAAGAACACAAAGAAAACTGTTGTGCGTAAAAAGAAGGTTAAGCGCAATATAGTCAAGGGTGTCGCTCACATCCATTCGACATTCAATAACACGATCGTTACGATCGCTGATGAAGCGGGTAATGTTATTTCCTGGAGCTCCGCAGGTGCGCTGGGATACAAAGGTTCCCGTAAGTCAACACCGTATGTTGCTCAGCTTTGTGCTGAAGCAGCTGCTAAAGCCGCAGTCATGCAGGGCTTGAAGACAGTAGAAGTTAATGTTAAGGGACCCGGTCCGGGTCGTGAAGCTGCAGTCCGTTCACTGCAGACAGCCGGACTTGAGATTACAGCAATCAATGATGTAACTCCTATCCCTCATAACGGATGCCGTCCGCCGAAGAGACCGCGCGGTTAATCGAGAGAAGAGGAGGATTGATGCATGCAGAAATTTGAACGCGCCGATTTTGAAGTCAAAGAGTACGTGGAATCAGATAACTACGGAAAATTCGAACTTTCCCCTCTGGAGAGAGGTTTCGGAACAACAATCGGGAATGCGCTCCGCAGAGTCCTGCTGTCCTCCCTGCCGGGAGCCGCGGTATTCTCCATTAAAGTCGATGGTGTATATCACGAGTTCACAACGATTCCGGGCGTCCGTGAAGATGTATCAATGATCATCCTGCAGCTGAAGCAGCTGATCATGAAGATTGAGGATGATGAAATCTATACCCTGCAGATCTCCGCAAAGGGACCCTGCACGGTGACAGCCAGTGATATCATCTGTCCTGCCCAGGTAGAGATTCTGAACAAGGATCTTGAGATTGCGCACCTTGAAAAGGATGCAACACTTGAAATGGAGCTGAAGGCTAAGAATGGCCGCGGCTACGTCGGAAGTGATGTGAATAAACAGGCCAATCAGGGTAATTCCCAGGGAATCGGAACTGTGTTTACAGATTCTATCTACACACCTGTACAGAGAGTATCCTACAACGTTGAACCGACACGTGTCGGCCAGGACGCAAAATATGATGCTCTGACTATTGAAGTCTGGACAGATGGCTCGATCAATCCGCAGAAAGCAATTGCTATGTCTGCCAAGATCCTGATTGATCATCTCGATATTGTTGCGGGAATCAATGATGAAGTACTTGGCATGGAAGACGTTATCAATGAAGGCGGAACTGAAGCGCCTAATAAGGGACGTCAGTTAATGATCGAAGATCTGGATCTGTCCGTCCGTTCTTACAACTGCCTGAAGCGCGCTGGCATTCAGACTGTTGACGAACTGACACAGAAGACCGAGGATGAGATGATGAGAGTTCGCAACCTCGGAAAGAAATCGTTAAAAGAGGTTAAGGACAAGCTCTCCGAACTCGGTATGGGCTTCAAGTCCTTCGACTAACAGGAGGAATGAACTATGTGGAACCGTAAATTCGGAAGAACTGCGGATCATCGTAAAGCAATGATGCGCAATCTGGCTACATCAGTAATTCTCTACGGCCGCGTAGAGACAACAGAAGCAAAAGCTAAGGATATGCGTTCTGTTGTAGATGAATTGATCACACTCGGTAAAAAAGGTGATCTGGCTGCCCGTCGTCAGGCTGCAGCTTACATCAGAGATGTAGTAGCAGATGAGAAGACACAGCAGACAGTGCTGCAGAAGCTCTTTGATGAAGTAGCTCCGAAGTATAAGGATCGCAATGGTGGATATACACGTGTTGTTAAGACAGGTTTCCGCCACGGTGACTCAGCTCCGATGGCATTCATCGAACTGGTTTAATTATGATTGCCGGTTTACTGAGAAGATTGGTAAACCGGTTTTATTTTAGGGGGGTATCAGATGGCTCATATAGAAAATGAACTTACCGGCCAGCGTGATCAGGTGATCGTCAGGACAAGCCTGATCGGTATTGCCGCAAATATTGTTCTTGCGGCTTTCAAAGCTGTTGTAGGCCTTGCGGCCGGCTCGATTGCCGTCGTACTGGATGCGGTCAACAATCTGAGTGACGCATTATCTTCCGTGATCACGATCGTCGGAACAAAGCTGGCTTCCAAAAAGCCGGATAAAAAGCATCCGTACGGTTACGGAAGAATTGAATATATCAGTGCTGCAATCATTTCGGCAATCGTTCTTTATGCAGGAATTACTTCCTTTGTTGAATCATTTAAGAAAGTACTTCATCCGGAAGCTGCTGATTATACGACTGTAACCCTGATCATTCTTGCAGCATCCGTACTGGTGAAGCTTGTGCTTGGAAACTATGTCAAACATACCGGAGAAAAGGTCAACAGCGGTTCTCTGATCGCGTCAGGTGAAGACGCAAGGAATGACGCTGTCCTGTCATTGTCTGTACTTGGCACAGCTTTGATCTATATGTTTGCGCATATCTCGCTTGAGGCATATGTCGGACTGGTGATCGCGGTCATGATCATCAAATCGGGCATAGAACTTCTGACGGATACAGTGGATGATATTCTCGGAAAACGTATTTCCGGTGACCTGTCGCGGGAACTGAAGCAGACGATCAGCGAAGATCCGCTCGCGCTTGGCGCGTATGATCTGTTTTTGAACAGTTACGGACCGGACAACCTGCAGGGATCTGTCCATGTCGAAGTAAATGACACAGTCAATGCTGACCAGATCGACGCAATGTCCCGCAGAATACAGCAGAATGTTCTGAAGAAGCACGGTGTCATCATGACGGCGATCGGCATCTACTCTGTGAATACGACAAACGATGAGATCGCTGAACTGAGGACCAATGTAACAAGGATCGTCACATCACATGACGAAGTACTGCAGATCCACGGATTCCGCGCAAAGACGGATCCGAAACACATGACATTTGATATCGTCATTGATTTTGCGGCCGACAGAATGGCTGTCCTGCACGATATACAGGCAGAAATTGCAGACCGTTATCCGGAATGGGATACGGCCATCGTCCTGGACGATGATATCAGTGACTGACAGATGATTTGAGCAGAATACAGGAATGAAAAGAAGAATATCACTATTACTGGCATTGTGTCTTGCCGGATGTGCTTCACCGGCCAAGGACCCGCAGAATACAGCGGGAAGTACGGCTGCCGCGGAAACGCCGTCTGCTGAGACCGATGAGATCACAAGTGAATATAACAAAGTATCCGGAAGCCTGAAAGACGCTGATTCCTGGACGGCAGAAGTGCGCTGTACATATGACATGAGTCATGAGAACACTTCGGTCAGCCATTATTATATGGACGGGATCATTGCCGTACAGGATCTGAAACAGGATCCTAAGGTGCATCTCAGGCAGAACTACAGTTCTGACGGTATGGATTCATCGCTGTCCGGATGGTTTTATGATGACCGCCTGTACATCACATACAACAATGTGAACTATTATGATGACATGCGCATCAATGATGTTATGGACCTTATGCTCGTGCCTCTGGAACCGGCAGATATACCTGAAAAGGATATCAGTTCCATTTCCCGGGAAATGGAGGGAAATGATACGGTATACCGGATACTTCTGACAGAGCAGGCGGCAGAAAAATGGTTTACAGGGCACTATGACTTTTATGGTGTCAAGGATGCCGATGGATTCGATATGAAACAAGGCATCATTACCCGGAAATTCAGTGCGGCAGGTGATATTATCTCCGAAACAGCAGAATTTATATCCGGAATCAAAATACAGGGTATGGATGTGGATGTTCTTTACGACAGTTCCTGTGTATATTCTTCGGTTGGTTCAACAAATATTGGCCTGACGGATCAGGTCATGGCTGTTACCGGAGAGTATCTGCATTATTCCGAGATTGATGTCGATTCAATATCTGACTATGACACGGAAGCGGATTCTGCCGGAGCTGATGTCATAGAGACTCTGAAAAAGAGACTTGTCTACAGGCTTGGATATACCGAGCAGGCGGACGGTACATATCTTGCAGAGTACAACGATGGTGAATCATATCGTTTTGACTTTAACAACAGCCTGTTCATTTACCTGAATCACACGAGCAGCTATGTATACAGCTGGCGGGGTGACACAGGCGGATTCGGCAGCACATGCAATTATGATTTCACAACCGATACAGGAAGTACTACATGTACGGAAGAAACGATCGATATGATCCGGAATGTACGTGATTTCCTGAAAATGGAATTATACTACTGCGGATTATCCATAGATGATCTTACGTCATATACAGGAGGAAATTGAACATGAGAGCAGTTATTTCGACAGTCGGAAAAGACCGTCCCGGTATTCTGGCTTTTGTCGCAACACGCTGTGCGGAAAAGAATATCAATATTGTTGATGTTACACAGAAGGTTCTTCAGGATCTGTTTACAATGATCATGATCGTTGAGATCCCTGATGACATCGGTGATTTCAGTGAAGTCATCACTGAGATAGAAAATGCCGGAAAACAGGAAGGACTGCAGATACATGTCATGCACGAAGAGATCTTCGATGCAATGCATACGGTATAGCATATGGCAGTGATCAGAGAAAACAATATTCTTGAAACGATCCGGATGATCGATGAAGAATGTCTGGATATCCGTACGGTAACCATGGGTATTTCCCTGCTGGACTGCGCTGATACCGATATCGATGCATCATGCCGGAAGATCAAGGAGAAGATCAGAAATAAAGCGAAAGATCTGGTTAAGACCTGCCATGATATTTCAAAGGAATACGGTATCCCGATCGTTAACTGCAGAATCTCCGTTACACCGATCGCTCTGCTGGCATCCGTTTCCGGAGGCGACTGCAAAAAGTATGCGATCGCGCTGGATGAGGCTGCCAAGGAAACAGGCGTCAACTTCATCGGAGGGTATTCCGCGCTTGTCCAAAAGGGGACTACGCCCGGAGACGAGCTTCTGATGAATTCCATTCCGGAAGCACTTGCCTGTACGGATCTTATTTGTTCTTCCGTCAATATCGGAAGCACCAAAGCAGGCATCAATATGGATGCGGTCAAAACGATGGGCAGGATCGTGCGCGAAGCAGCGGAACTGACAAAGGACAATAACTGCTTCGGTGCCGCAAAACTGGTCGTTTTCTGCAATGCGGTAGAAGACAATCCGTTTATGGCCGGCGCGTTCCATGGCGTATCGGAGCCCGACTGCGTATTGAACGTCGGCGTTTCCGGTCCCGGAGTCGTCAGGGAAGCTGTCAGACAGGCAGGTCCTTCCGCATCCATGAACGAGATCGCGGAGATCATCAAGAAAACAGCATTCAAGATCACCCGCATGGGTCAGCTGGTCGGTACAGAAGCCAGCCGAAGACTCGGTATTCCGTTCGGTATCGTTGACCTGTCACTTGCCCCGACCCCGGCAGTCGGCGACTCGGTCGCCCGGATCCTGGAAGAGATCGGTCTGGAACAGGTCGGAGGTCCCGGTACAACTGCCTGCCTGGCAATGCTGAACGATGCCGTGAAAAAGGGCGGCGTCATGGCCAGCTCAAGCGTAGGCGGACTTTCCGGCGCATTCATACCGGTATCCGAAGACCAGGGCATGATCGATGCGGCCGCAAACGGCACGCTGTGCCTGGAAAAGCTGGAAGCGATGACAGCAGTATGTTCAGTCGGCCTGGACATGATCGTCCTGCCGGATGATACATCGGCTGAAACGATCGCGGCGATCATTGCGGATGAAGCGGCGATCGGTATGATCAACAATAAGACAACAGCCTGCAGACTGATCCCTGCGATCGGCAAGCAGGCAGGCGATACGCTTGAATTCGGAGGACTGCTCGGATACGGTCCTGTTATGCCCGTGAGAAATGTCAGCCCGAAGGTCATGGTTGACCGCGGAGGCAGGATCCCGGCGCCGATGCATAGTCTGAAAAACTGATGAGCAGCCTGAAAGATATCCATGATGCGGCCCGTGTAGACGGGATCCCCATCATGAAGGATGACGGGATCGAGTTCCTGAAACAGTATTTAAAAGAACATCCGGAGATCCAGAAGATTCTGGAGATCGGAACTGCTGTCGGCTATTCCGCGATCCAGATGGCATCTGTCAGGGAAGATATCGTCATTGATACCGTTGAGATCGATCCTGCAAGCGCAGCCGCAGCGGTACGGAACATCGCAGACCAGCATATGTCCGACAGGATCTATGTTCACCGCTGTGACGGTGCTGATTACGTGACGATGGCAGTGTATGATCTGATATTCATCGATGCCGCAAAATCACAATACGGAAGATACCTGGAGCACTATATGAATAATTCTCATGCGGGAACGGTATTCATATTCGATAACCTGGCGTTCCATGGAATCGTCGATAACAATGAATTGTCACAGAACCGGAGCACAGTTCAGATGGCTCATAAGATTCTGAAGTTCCGTAATGACCTGCTGAAGGATGACCGCTTTGAGCCGGTATACTATCCTGATAAAGGAGACGGGATCGCTGTTGCGGTCAGAAAATAACCGGCAATGCCGCCTGCATTGCCGGGCTCATCAAACTTTATGGGGACAAGTCAGATTCCGTGGGTGATGATGAGAAAATGAAGCATATGAAAGACCTGAGTCAACATTCCCATTTGACCCAGGCCTTTTTATCAGAATTTACCGCTGTGCGTGTGGAATCCGCTGCTGTGATAGGAAGTGGTAATACCTCCTGAAGGACGGTTATGATCGCTGGAATCAGCCACCTTAACCCTTGATACAGAGTTATGTGTAAAGATATCCAGTTTCTTTGTCAGACGCACGTCAGCGAGATATGAGCCTGCCGAATGTTTGACGCCAGTCGTTTTATTCTTGGAACGCAGCCCCAGACAGATCATCAGTGATGTGACCAGGGAACCGATGCCTACCGGAAGCGGGTCAACGCCCCGGGGCTCAGGTTCCGGTTCTGTACCGGGACCGTCAATAACGATAAAGTCGTCTGTATCGTATTCGATCTCATGATATGTGTAGTTCTTCAGGATCCTGTCTGATTCTTCATAATAGGTCCGGAATGCACGATACCAGTCCCCTCTGGAAAGATAATAAACGATATCATCCTCCAGATCTTCTACAACAGGGTCGGTGAATACGTCAAACGCGGAGCCGTAGACGGTTATTGCATAGTCGTGTTCATCCATGGAGACGAGCAGCAGGATACCTGCATGGTCATCACCATAACCCAGTTCTTCTACAACATAAATGTTTTCTACATAATCCGCAGCGTAGGTATAGCCTGCCAGATCATTTGTGATACGAAGATATACACCGCACTGCCTGTCCTCATATAGTTCAGCGCCGTAACCGTTCAGTTCCTGTACTTCGTCTGTACTGAGCAGACCGTATTCATCCCTGACAAATTCTTCGCTGTCAGCTTTGATCTGGGCTGTCAGGAAGATCGTTGCGCAGCCTGCGCAAAGTGTGCCGAGCACTGTTTTCTTCATGTTCATACGGCACCACCTACATTGACAGGATCCCGAAGATCGCCGCAAACAACAGTGCTGCGATCACCAGGAAATAAAGCAGGAACTTCCCGTTATCCACAGGCAGATCACCGATCATCTTGCCGCTCTGCCCGTTCATGACAAACAGATACGGTTTTCCGTTCCATCTGGTACTCAGTACCCATACAGGCAGGAAGGCATAGGATGCGCTGCCTGAAATAAAGCGGATATCCTGTCTCTGGGGAACAGCTGAAGAATAACCGGAAACTGTACGGTTCATGGCGGAAATCGTGCTGTTGTACATCCGCTCATTCGTACGTTTCTCATCTTCATCCTTATCAATGTCATATCTGTCAGCCAGGTATCCGGCAAGGTATGACATCTGGAACGGCACCAGTCTGCTGTAATCAAACGGCTCTACAGCATCCATGTATTCATCGGGCATCTTGGAACTGGCATCAGCAGGAACCTTCTCAAATGTCAGGATACCGTTTCTGGCGACCTGGAAATGAGACGTTGTAGTAACGGAATAGTCCCCTTCCCGATGTGTCGTTGATCTTGTCGCATGATATGTCATCCTGGCATCAACAGTTGCGTCATACAGCCAGAAGGGAACATATACACCCTTGATCTCTTCAATATGATTGGTTTCGGTAAATGCCTTCGGTACAAAGGGCTTCCCTTTATAGAACTGCTGGAGCCTTCTGACTGCTTCTTCTTTCTCAAGCTGGAAGGGAAGGACATATCTCGGCTTCAGAGCGCCGTCAAACTGCATCGGAACGATCGTCGGGTTGCCGCAGTAAGGACAGCTTGAAGCGCCTGTGTGCGAATCGCAGATCAGTCTGGCACCGCAGGAAGGACAGTTATATGCAGCGAGATTGGCAGCTTCCTCCTCTGTCCACTGACCGGTCTCGCTCTCCCAGTTGTTTGCTTCAACACTTAATGCCTGCTGGTTGGCTTCACTGTAATAATCCTCTACTTCCCGGGGAGTAAACAGTGAATCACAGTAATCGCATTTCAGCTGCTGTGTGGCAGAATCAAAGTGAAGCGGACCGCCGCAGTTAGGACATTGGTAATTGGTGACCTGTTCAGCCATGAGTCAACCTCCTTATGATGAAAAATGACGCCGTGCCCGTTAAGAGACGGCGTCACTGAGAGTGTTTTTTTTACTGAGGTCTCTTAGTTCCGCAGTTTGTGCAGAAGTTGCCTGTCTGGACCTGACCGCATGTCGGGCATGTCCATTCCAGAGCCGGTCTCTTTGTACCGCAGTTCGTGCAGAAGTTGCCTGTGCCGACCTGACCGCATGTCGGGCATGTCCAGCTGCCTGCTGCAGGATTCATAGCTGCCTGCGGAGGTACCGGCTGAGCGGGTGCCGGAGCCTGGTTCTGATAAAGCGCGCCGATATTAGCTGCTGCACCAGTGCTCTGAGCCGCATTCAGACCGACAAATCCCATAGCTGCGCCATTCGGATTGTTCGCTGCATCGACCATGGACTGTGTAACTGCATTGACATACGCTGCTGTACCAAGAGCCTGGTTTGTATAAGCAGCCTGTGCCTGCATCTTCTTCAGCAGAGCTTCATCTGCTTCGTCAGCCTTGATGCTGTTGATGCCGAAGCTTTCGATCTCGATTCCTCTTGTTTTTGCCCATTTTTCGGAGAGCTCATCGTTCAGGATGTTGCACAGATCAGTTGTATGAGCCAGCAGTGCGGAATATCTGACACCAGAAGCACCGATCTTCGCGAATGCAGGCTGCAGTGCTGTGAGCAGTTCGCTCTTCAGCATGCTTTCAATATTGGATACAGGATATGTATCTTTGAAGTTGCCGCATACGTTTGTATAGAACAGGATCGGGTCTGTAACTTTCAGACTGTATTCACCGAAGCATTTCAGGGAAATGTCGATATCGATACCTGCTCTTTCATCAAGAACTCTGAACGGGATCGGTGAAGCAGTTCCGTATTTTTGACCTACCAGTTCCTTCATGTTGAAGTAGTAGATCCTCTGATCTTCTGCCGGCTGTCCGCCATACATGAATCTCTTGCCGATCTGCGCAAATGTGTTCTTAACACCATCGGACAATGTGCTTGTGAAGATAGAAGGCTCTGTAGCTGAATCATATTTGTATTCACCCGGTTCGGAGCAGATATCAACTACTTTGCCCTGTTCAACAATGATCATGCACTGGCCGTCTGCCACTGCGATCACGGAGCCGTCAGTAATGATATTGTCATTGCCGCGGTTGCTGGAAAAACCGCTTGTGCGTTTATGTCCTTTGACAGCAATGATGTTGTTGGGTATTGCTTCGCAATAGAAATACTCTTTCCACTGATCGCTCAGTGTGCTTGTCGCTGCGCTCAGCGCTGCCTGAATTAAACCCATATTTATATTTCTCCTTTGCTTGTTTCCTTACCTAATATTATATAAGAAATAATAGCGGTTCAACAGAAAACGCAATGCCAATATTTAAAATTGCCGCTGTCCGCGGCAATTTTATGCAAGTCTTTTATTCATTTTTCATCTGTGCGGGAACCAGTTTTTCCGCGTTCAGCAGTGCTCCGCAGACCGGGGAAACTGATAATACACTGATCATATTTCCGGTTTCTCCGGGAAGCTGTTCACGGATCATACCGGTCAGCTGTCTGTTTTCTGTCAGTCCTCCTGACAGAACGATGGGAACGGGTTTTCCTCCAAACGGTCTCAGACCTGTCTGAATGATCCGGACAGTCTCCTGAATATTCCTGGATATGATCGTTTGTGCTATCTGATCGCCGAGTTCCGCTGCTGCAAAGGCCAGCGGCGCAAATGACGCGATATAGGACTTTCCAAGCTGATAGATCTTTGACAGCAGCTGAGAACTGTTCATACCCGTTTTCTGTTCGACCATCTCTGACAGAAGCGTATCCCTGCCGGTGTGGTCAATGGCAGAATAGTAAGCGTTCAGCACATCACAGCCATAGTTGTAACCGCTTCCGCCCCGGTCCAGCAGATATCCCCAGCCTCCTGTCCGGTACCTGACACCGTCCTTTACTGAGAATGCGCAGATACCTGTGCCGAGGATGAGGATCATACCATCATGTCCGTTCAAACCGGCAGATAAGATGTTTTCAATATCCCCGCCGGCATCTGATCCGGCAAACCCGGCTTCCTGCATGCAGGCACATACCGCTTCACGGTTTTCTCCGGATGCGGCACCCGCAATACCGGCATACGCATATACCGTTTTTGCCGGGATATCCGCAAGGACAGTTCTGATCCCGCTGCGCAGTGTTTCAAGTGCTTTATCCATACCGATGTCATTCGGGTTAGAAGGACCAAGCACTGCTTCACGGACGGTGTTTCCTGTACTGCCGGTCAGCCTGAAACTTGTCTTTGTTCCGCCGCCGTCTATGCCCAGCAGATAATATGCACGTTCCGCCATCATTCAGACTCCTCAGTTGTCAAATGTCATTTCCACACTGCATGAGTCATCACATTCTGTGTTTCCGTTGACCATATCAGATGAGACCACATCAATATCCAGGTACTGTGAAAGCCATTCAGAGAATGCCTGGGCAGTCTTGTAATAGGGGAGATCTTCATCGGATACAGGATTCAGATACGCTTTGACTTCACCGCCTTCGAAGACAAATACGGAAGGCGTATATTCAACGATACTTGTAACAGGAGTTTCAACGTCCTTCAGGTCTGTATATGATACCTGACGGAAATCTGCCTGGCCGGAGTTTGCGACAGTTTCAACGATCGGCTTGAATGAAGCACAGCTTGTGCATCCGGGCAGATAGACATACAGGACAAAACGTTTTCCTTCATCGATCAGGCTGTTCAGTTCTTTTCCGTCAGCCACGGTTGTCAGATGTTCTGATTCAGGTATCACTTCTGCAGAAGTTTCTTCTGTCGGCTCCGGTGAAGGATCCTGCTCACGCAGCGGATGCAGAGAATCGAAATCGATGTAGTGATAGGGGACCTTGTAGAAATCGTAATAGACTTTCCCGTTTTCTTCCCGTTTGACCTCAACATTGTTTTTACCTTCGTAATACCAGTATCCGCCTGTGTTATAGATCTTGTTTTCATCCCAGCCAAGTGATACGAGAAGGTGCTTTGTCATGCCTGCATATCCGCCTCCGCCGCACATCAGGAAGATCGTTTTGTCTTTCGGAAAATAATATTCCAGGATATCCATGGATTCCTCGTAGTTCTCCCAGAGACTTCCTTCTTTTCCTAATGTGAACAGCGTTTTTCCGGTATAGGAACTGCCGACTTCTTCAGGAAGACCGACAACATTGCAGAGGTATGGATACGGCACGACTTCAAATCCGTCTACATAGCCGGAGAGATAGCTGTCTCCGCCGATCGCTTCATAATTTGCCTCGTCTTTCAGCATACGCACATCACGGTATACACTGTTTTCACGTGACAGGTATTCATCGATCGAAGCTTCGTTGATGTTCTTATCGATCCCGAGCTCACCTCTCATGCCGGACTCAAGTTCCGGAAGAGGGAGTTCCTTTTCTGTTTTTGCAGGTGCCTGGCAGCCTGTGACCAATGCGGCAGTCACTGCCATCAATACTAGTCTGTTTAATTTCATATGAATGCCTCCGGAATCATACATTGTCACTATTATAGCCTGTTTTCAGCCTGCTGTCAGACTCACAGGCGAACTGTTTCTTAATGTTGCCAAGAACATAAATGGTGCCTGAAATATAAAAACGGTCTTCTTTCTGAATGAGGCTCAGATCGAAGACCGAAACTCCTTAAACTGTTTTATTCCGCTTTTTCCGGCATTGATCTGATCACATCCGGCAGTTCTTTCATGGAATCTGCCCTGTACAGCGCATCCGGTACAGTGCCGAATCCATATGATACGAAGACGAACGGAACATCGGCGATCTTACAGCAATCAGCGTCTTTCTGTGTATCGCCGACATATACAGGGTTCTGAAGATGGTAATCAGAGATCATCTTTCTGAGATTGTCCTGTTTGTCCAGACCGTTGTCACCGAAGCAGAGGTGTCCTTTGACATAAGGCTCAAGCCCGCCGTATGCCATGACAGCTTCAATATATCCCTGTCCGCAGTTGGAAAGGATATACAGATCATAGTCCCTGCTCAGAAGTTCAAAGGTATCCCGGACATCCGGATAGAGATTTGTCCCGTTTGTACGTATCTCATGATTCTCTTCGGCTTCCAGATGCCCTAAAACTTCTCTGGATACAGTCAATGGGACTTCCGGCATGACAGCCAGTGCCCAGTCATCCATGGTCTTTCCCATCAGGGAAGAAGCGAGCTCCCTGTTCAGCGGAACATACGGAAGATCCTGTTCACCCAGTTTCCTGTTCCAGGCCCTGATGACAGCGTCAGTGCTGTCTGTCAGTGTTCCGTCGATATCAAAGATGATAGCGTCTGTTTTCATTGTGTCTCCTCCGTTCTTTCCTGCTGTAAAGACAGCAGATTTCTGAATTCTCTGCGGATAAACTCTCCCAGTATCCGGTATCCTGCCTGATCCGGATGCACACCGTCGATGTATCCAGGCGATACAGTATGCGTACAGATCACACTGACATGTTCGTTCCCGCAGTATTCCATGAGCTGTCTGTTGTATTCGTCCAGGAAAGTTCTGACCGGTCCAATATCGTCAAACCATTCAGGAATCGCCTGTTCATCCGGAATCAGACATGTCAGTACGACCGGTTCAGCATGGTCCTGACGTGCTGTCCGTATGATACGCCTCATGCATTCCAGTGTATCCTGTACCCGGCTTCCGGGTGACATTGCGTCATTGGTGCCTGCCATGACCAGCACGGTATCTGCACCGGATGATATCAGTTCCCGTTCAAACCTCAGCATGATCTGGGTCGCTGTCGCACCGGGAACACCTCTGTTAACGGTTATATGATCATTCTTCAAATATTCGCTGTACGCACATTCCGCTCCGTACGGCCAGCCGGCAGTAATGCTGTCGCCGATGCATAATATTGTATTCATGTCTCTATTGTAAATTATAATGTGAATATCAGTGAGGCAGTTTTATGAATGACGCATTTGAATTGTATGATCTCAAGGTAGAAACTGTGGAAACAGACAGACCGTTTGTCTGTTCACATCATGCCGGGGATTATTTTCTTGTACAGGGTGAGAATCTGATCTTTCCCGAAATGAACACGTTTTCCATGTACGCGCTCAGCGCTATCCTGCCGCTTCTTCCGGCAAAACAGAGGGTCACAGATCCGAATGACTGGATGACGACAGACGCTTATATTGCATGTCCCGATCCCAACTGCGGGGCAAGATTCCATATTATGCGTACCGGAAAAAGGATCTTCCATCACAGTGAAGTAACAGTTGTACCGCTTGAAGGGCAGGAGGAACATCATGACAGCTGAAAAATACGAATTATCTCCCGGTTACAGTATCAGCAGGGTGCTGAACGGATGCTGGCAGCTTTCCCAGGGACACAGCCTGGACAGGGAACTGGATTTCGGTGATATCCGGAAAGCGTTTTATGAACTGAAAGATCTTGGCTTTACGACGTTTGACTGCGCTGACATTTATACAGGAGCGGAAGAGTTTATCGGTTCTTTTATCGCCGAACTGAAACAGTCCGGAGACTACCATGAGGGGGATATCCAGGTACATACCAAATATGTGCCTGATCTTGAATACCTGTCCAAAGTCGATTTCGCATTTACGGAAAGCATTATTGACCGCTCTTTGATGAGATTGAACAAAGAGATCCTGGATGTCGTCCAGTTCCACTGGTGGGACTATGAAGTACCGGGAATGATCGAAACAGCGGGGCACCTTAAAACCCTGAAAGAAAAGGGGAAGATCCGGAATGTGGCGGTAACGAATTTTGATACGGAACATCTTGCCATGCTGGTGGATGCGGGTATTCCCGTCGTTTCATGCCAGACACAGTATTCCCTGTTTGACAGAAGAACAGAAAAAACACTGCAGAAGTACTGCAGTGAAAACGGGATCAGACTGATCTGCTACGGTACGCTGGCAGGCGGGTTCCTGGCAGACAGATATATCGGAAAAACACGGGACAGTATAGTACCCGAAACAAGATCACAGGTGAAATACCTGCAGATCATCGATGATTCACTTGGCTGGGACGGCTACCAGAAGCTTCTGCAGCTGCTTCACTCGATCGCTTCCGTACACAGTGTTTCAGCAGCTCAGGTCGCCGCAAGATATATTCTTGAGCAGGAAGACGTCGCTGCAGCGATCATCGGCATCCGTTCTTCTGCGCATGTAAGGGACAACGACAGGATCTTCTCATTCAGGCTGGATGAAGAAGAAAAAAGGCAGATACATGATCTGATCGATTCCTATCCGACACCGGAAGGAGAACCGTTTGAACTGGAACGTACACCGGGATCAAAATACCGCAGTATCATGCATATGAATATTAATGAAGAAGAACAGTCCTGAACTGAGTCAGGACTGCCGTAATTCATATCGGAATAATACCTGTGTATGCGGGTGTTATTCTTTTTTTGTTCAGCTTGGCTGATACATATTGATGTCTCCGTCCAGGATATGACGGCATTCCGCGATCAGATCGACTGCCCATTCGATTCCCTGCCTTGCAAAAGGCTGACCTGCATTTTCCCTGACCCTGAATTCATACTCGGCACGCTGTGCCCAGAATAATGCTTTCAGTGTGTCCGGATCGCAGCCGATGCCGTTTAGAAAACAATCTGCGTATCTGACATAAACATCTGCATCGGCATCTTTTGTTGATTCCGGATCATTGTTGATCACGTCAATACAGCGGGAATAAATACTGTAGGCTTCAGCCGGATCTTCTGCGACATAATAACCATTCTTATACATATCACCGATTTTATATAAAGATATGATCTTTCCCTGGAATGCGCCTTTTGCAAAGCATTCAAAAGCCTTCTGATAATTCACTTCACAGCTGCGTCCGTAGTAATAACAATAGCCCAGGTTTTCAAGTGCCTGTATATCCCCTGTATCGGCAGCGAGTTCATACAGTTCCATGGCTTTCTGATGTGACTGCTCACCGATCCGGCCGGTATAATACAGTGCTCCAAGATTGCAGGCAGCCATGCCGCAGCCTTTGCGGATCTCCTGAAGATAGATTCCTTCAACAAGCGTTCTTACCATCTGCGGCATCGGCTCTTTTTTCATATATCCGAAAATATTGTTTGGAAAGTCCAGAACATCCGCTTCAGGATTTCTGTCAACATACGTAATGCCGTCTCTTGCCCAGTTTTTGTATTCCTGCGGAATGTCTTCTTTCAGAAGCTGTTTCAGTTCACATACCACATTGTTCACTGTATACTGATCTGTTTTTCCGATAACCATACATGCACCTTCCTTCATGATAAGTATTGCAGATCGTATGTACAAAAAAACTTCCCCGGTATTGAGCGGGTCAATGGGTTGTTACTGTTCACACGGATGACGGTTATGATACAACCTCCGGTTCTCCTTGGATGGCTTCCTGGCTGAATGATAAGGTGAGAGAAGCAGGCATTGACGTTCGTACGGAAACAACAGCATCCGACCTGATTGTTGAAGACTGAAGAATCACCGGTGTTAAGGTGGAAGACAGAAAATCTGCATATACCATCTATGCCGATGCAGTTGTACTCTGCACAGGCTATTCCGGAATAGACAGCGAATCTGTAAAACTGTTCTATCCCGGGCAGGAAGGCGTGATCCGTACCGGTGGAACAGGAATCACTTCGGCAGCCCAGAAGTGGATCCTTGAGCTGGGTGGAACACCGGCGATGGATACAGCAGCTTCGACAATGCACGGATACAATTCAACACTCGGAATTCACGGTGATGAAAGCAAGATTTACATGCGCATGCATATGCCGTGGGTAAATATCCATGGTGAGCGGTTCCTGGATGAATCCCAGGAACCGTATATCTGGAAACTGGATCCGGATTCCGATCAGCCTGCCATCAGAAACGTTCCGGCGGCAGGAAAGAATGTCTATGATGTCATTGCCCAGGATGATCACAGCGACTATATCATCTTTGATTCCGTGAGTGAAAATGCCGTAAAGCATTCCGATGTTTCCGTATTCAACCGCTGTCAGCAGGAAAACTGCCTTCTTCTGAATTCTGAACTCTGGCATGATGTTCATCCGATGCTTGTCAGCAGATATCTGGATACAGATAAAACCATGCCCTACGGAATTATTTATCAGCTTCCTGTACAGGATAATGTCAGACGATTTATTGATCTTATTATGAAAGAGAATACTGCTGAATGATTTTCGGACAACAGCATATATTCTGTTTTATATGATGGGCTCAGTATGGGCTGAGATTTGTGCTGCATACGCAGTACTTTTTCATCGTGCCTTTTTTACGATGTTAAGTTACCAGCCAGGGTGAGAACTATAACAGAAATCAACATTTTGGATGAGAATAGCAGTATTTATTTCATAAATTTTCCTGTGAATATGTTCGTAGAGGTTTTTGCACTCTTTTTTTAATTTGAAATTATAAAGCGTTTACATATCAGTTTCCGCAATCTTTCTGACAGGAGGATTTACACGAATGATTTTATTTGCATGTGATTATGATAATACGCTCTACTATCCGGATGATGGTATCAGAAAGGCAGATGCAGATGCACTAAGTAATTTTACTGAACGTGGGGGACTTTTTGCTATAGCGACGGGAAGAAGTCTGAAATCTGTTCGTGTATCCGCTGCCCCATATAATCTCCCGGTACATTGGTGGATATGTTCTAACGGAGCGGCAGTATTCAAAGAAACAGAACTTTTGTATCTGAACCCGATCCCGCAATCAGCTGTGCATGAAATATTGCGGTACGGAGAAGAATTCGGTGTATCTCTGTTCGAATTTGGAAATGGTTATGACTCATTTGAGCTTGAAGCAGACCGCTCCGAGAGTCTTCTGCTTCAGGCGTGCAGGATGTGTAAAGAAAAGCTGTCTGAAGGCAAAACAGATGAACTTGTCCAGATCGGATTTGCATTCCGAAATGAGGAAGAACTGAACGGATGCAAAATTCAACTGGAAAAAATTGCGGGCCTCCGTCTGCATATGAATGCCAGCTTTATTGACATCACCAGTGCCACGGCGTCCAAGGAAAATGCTCTTGCTTTTCTCTCATCGTTTAGCGGCATACAGGATATCAGAACTGCCGGTGATGATTTGAATGATCTTGGAATGCTAAAAAATTACAGCGGATTTCTTATGAATCATGCCAGTGAAAGCTTGAAATCTTGCTATAAGAAAACTGCTTCTTCCGCAGCAGAATGCCTCTCATTGATATACATGGAACAGGACGCACAATTGCGGCTTTAATTAACCAAATTCCGTTCGTTGAGCAACAGAACAAGATCATGCATTTTATAAACGAAAGGACTGGGCTACAAGAATGAAAACATTATTTAATGAAGACGTATTTGACGAATTTCTTCAGAACCACGACCCTGTATACACGCGCGCTCCAGCTGAGTGGGAACGCGGTGCTCCAATGGCTAATTCCCTTATTTCCGCAATGGCTTGGGGAGACTCCTGTCTGAAGGTTACTCTTGCCAGAGGAGATATTTGGGAAATGAGGCGGTTCCATCCCGATCCGGATCAGTTTCACTGGTCATGTTTTACGAAGCGGCTGGAGGAAAATCAGGGCAGAGCGAAAAATCTGAAAGGAATTGTTCAGACCGCTGAGGATTTCGGGCCGGTTCCGCAGAATCTTCCGATCGGCAGATTTGAAGTAAGGCTGAAAGGTCATGAAATCCTGGATTACAAGATGAGACTTCATCTCTATGATGCTTTTACCTCCGGAAGAATCACTACAGAATCAGGTGGAATCAACTGGAAATGCCATGTTTCCGCAAAGCATCCACTGATTATTTTCAATTACAGAGTAATCGGTGATGAAGAACCTTCCATCAGATTCCGATTTGCTTCAACACCCGATGAATTCATGGATGAACACAAAAATCTGAAAAATCGGTTCATGGGGCTCAACAGGGGTTATGACAGGAAAAATCTCCCTGAAGTTTCTCACATTTTCCGTGACTGGGGATACCCTGAACCGGAAGAAAAAGATGTTGATGACATACATACTTTCTGCCAGACTCTGCCTGATAATGGCAATTATTCGGTTGCATACAGGACAATTCACATTTCTCCAAATGAGAAAACTCTCGTTATTGCAATAACAAATGACAGTGAACATGGCAGAGCAGAGGAGGAAGCCTGGCGGTTGCTGAAAGAATACAGCACGGATAATGCTCTGGTCATGGAATGGCAGGAACATATTCGCTGGTGGCATAATTTCTATCCTGCTTCCTTCTTCACTTTAAATGATACGAAACTGGAAGCTCTGTACTGGATCAACATCTATAAACTTGGATGCCTGACCAGGCAGGATGGTATGGCAATGCCCATGTCCGGTCTTTGGATTCCGGACAATTCATTGCCTCCCTGGGGCAACACATATATATGGAACACCCAGCAGGAAATGCCGTTCTACGCAACGTATGTCGGCAACCGTCTGGATACTCAGAAGACAACATATCAGCTCCTGATTGACCACCGTGATGAAATGCGCCATATCGGAGAAGACTTCTTTGGTATACCAGGAGGGGAATATCTGGTCCATCTGACAGACTATAAACTTGGCTGTCCCAATTACACAGCTGATCATTTTCAGGCTGTCAGCGGTCCATGGATGATGCAGATGATGTGGAATTATTATCTGTTCTCCCTGGATACAGAATTTATGAAAGAACATGTATACCCGATGATGAAGGCTCAGTGCCGTACACTGATGGGAATTCTGGAAATGGGTGATGATGGAAGACTCCATTTTCCTTGGTCTATGTCTGCGGAATATCCTCCCGGAGGCGGGCATCTGGCATCATCCATGATTCGCTTCGGCCCGGATGCAGTCAGTGATCTTTCCTACACCAGATGGATATGTGAAACGCTTTTGAAAGCTATGAATCTGCTGGGTATTGAAGATGAAGAAGCTCCTCAATGGAAATACACATTAGAAAACCTTGCAGAGTTTACTTTTGACGATTTTGGTGCTCTCAGAGTACGTGCAGATATGCCTCTTTCTGATTCCCACCGTCATTTGTCCCACTTATTTCCTATCACTCAGACGCATCAGATCACTCCGGAGACTGAAGAAGGAAGGAAGATCATACATAACTGCATTCACGCCCTGCAGGCTGCGGGAACCGGTGAATGGATGGGATGGACTTTCCCTGAGACAGGCAAGATTGCCCAGCTTATACATGATGCTCCTATGGCATATGAGCTGATCAGGGAGTATGCAGATAAGTTCGTCCTTGAGAATACTCTCGATACGAACGGATCGCGGGATAATCGTGCATTTACCTATCACGTTGGATTTGGATTGACCATTGACTCTGACGGGATGTTTAATGAAGCTTTGCAGAATTTTGCGGTTTCTTCCAGAAACGGGACAGCATATGTGTTTGACTGCGTACCGAAAGAACTCACTGATATGTCATTTTACCATTTCCGCAGTGAAGGAGCATTTTTGCTCAGCGGTCGGAGAACAAACGGAAAAAACATATTCCTGTCAGTTGAGCCTGAAGCAGGGGGAACATTCCGTCTTGTATCAGGATTCGGTACAGACATTACTGTCAGATGTGATGACCAGGATGTGGAATATAAGGTAGAAGGAAACAGTGTTGTGATTGAGACCCAGCCAGGAAAGGAATATATAATCACCCCGAAAGGAATAACAATCGGAACCGAACTGATCCTTCCTTTGAAACCGAGAGACTATGAGACCAACTACTTCGGCACAAAATAATCAGTGTCAAAACGAAGAAATTACAAGAATTAAACTGAAAATCAATACGTCGAATTCAAATGACAGTAAATGTAAAGTAATAATTGAAAGAGGTTATTATGCAGAATTTTATTGAAACACTGAACAAATTCACTGAAAAACTCGACAGGATTGCATGGCTGAACAGTATTCGTACCGGTGTCATGGCAACTCTTCCCCTCATTATCATCGGAAGTATTTTCAACATTATTTCCTCCCTGCCGACACTTCTTCCGTTCCTTCCGGAATTCAGTCCTTCCGTTTCTGCGGCTATCACATTGCCTTACACTGTTACATTTGGTGTAGTAGGTATTGTCGTTGCTTTCAGCGTAGCCTATCAGCATGCCAAAACAAAAGGGATAAGCCCATCCTTTGCGGGTATTATTTCTCTGGTCACTTTCATTCTTGTGGCTGCTCCGCTGACAGAGGCAGGCGATTATTCCGGTGGATATCTCGGATCGGCGGGAATGTTCACTGGAATGATTATCGGTATTATCGGAGTGGAAATCATGGCGTTCTTCGCGCAAAAAAACCTCATGATCAAAATGCCTGCTTCTGTACCTCCTTCTGTTTCAGAATCCTTTGAAGCAATTATCCCGGGTTGCGCCGTAGTTATTACATTCTATATTCTGAATCTGATCTGCGCCCGTGTTTCCGGCCAGATTCTTCCAGGCCTGATTTCCGCAATTCTTTCTCCGCTGTTTAAAGCTTCCAATTCACTTGGATTCTTCCTGTTGATTCTGTTTGTTATCAATGGATTCTGGGCACTTGGTATCCACGGATTCAACATTATTGGCAGTGTTCTGATGCCCCTGATTATGTCCAATACTGCTGCAAATGCAGCAGCTGTGGCTGCCGGTCAGGAAATGCCTTATATTTTCACGGCAAGCCTTCTCTTTATGGCAGGCAATTTCTATTGGCTGATACCGCTGATGATGATGCACTGCAAATCCGAACAGCTCCGGGCTGTTGGCAAGGTCGCTCTGATTCCGGCAATCTTCAGCATCTCGGAACCGATTGTGTTCGGTGCTCCGATCGTCGGCAATCCGCTGATGGCAATCCCTCTGATTCTTTATGAACTTTTCGGGGGTCTGCTCTATTATGTTGCAACTCAAATCGGCTTCCTGAACAAATCTGCCGTATTCTTTGCATCACAGATTCCTCATCCTTTCTTCGATTACATTTCCACCAGTGATTTCAGAGCATTCATTGTGTTTGCAATCTTCGCAGCAGGGACATATCTGATCTGGAAACCCTTCCTGGCCGCATATGATAAACAGCTGTGTGAAAAAGAAAAAGCATCCGCAAACTGATCCTGTCCTATACTCCATCAAAGCTTTCCTGACCGGAAGGCTTTTTCTTTATATTCGATATGTTCCTGTGATATCTTTTTAATATGAATGGTTTTACAGCCGAAAAGATACTGAATGCCCTCAAAGATAACAGATCCTTGAAAAGCAGTGAGCTTGAACAGATTATCGGAGTATCTTCTTTTGTGCTGAAAAGGGAAATCAGTGAGCTGAATTATTTTTTGTCCAGCAATCATATACCGCTTGAAATACAATCAAAGCGTGGATACAAAAACGGATATACTCTGGAAGGTGATCTGAAATCAGTTAGTATTTCCGGAATTATCCAGGCAATCAACGATGAAGAAAGACCCGTTCTTACTGTTATTCGCAGGCAGGATACCAGAGTACTGTATATTATGATGCTTCTGCTGCAGAAAAACAGCGGATTGAAGCTTCAGAACCTTTCTGAAGAAATTGCCATTTCCACACGGGCACTGAATAAAGATATGGTGCTTGTCCGGGATTTCCTCAGTAAATTTGATATCAATGTGAATAACCGCCCGTATCACGGATTATATATCTCCTGCAGTGAATTTGACCGGCAGTCATGCTTGCACACAGTATACAAGCGGCTTTCTGATTATCTTTCAGCTGAGCAGACAGATGTGCTCTTTTTTGGAAAAAACTGTGTACCTGTAAGGAAAAGGATCTATCACTCTTGTATTGATGCTTTCCGCAAAACCGGAATTATCCTGTCAGATCTTACCATTATCGATATAGCTACCTACGCCTGGATCAATACTGTATTTTCAAGAATTAATTCAGAAAAAGCAGAATTAAGTATGGAGACAGAAGCCAAGATTGATCGGAAATATATCGACGCGGCAGAAATGATACTGAATTCACCTGAAATCTCTGCAGAATACCGTCCGGAATTATCTGATATTTCGTCTTTTGCTCTTCGTATTGCCGGTCAGGCAGCTCAGGAAGGGCATATTGCGGCTGATGACTTTTCCTCCAGACTTTCAAAACGGATCCTGCTTACCATTGACAATATTAACGGAACATCGTTTTCCTGTGATTCCGGTTTCCGATCCAGATTCAGCGAACAGATACAGCTGGTTTTTATACATCAGAAATACAGAATCCGTTATGATTACCCTCTGCAGGGTAAAATCAGATACTACTATTATCCGGGATATATATGTGCCTGTCAGGCAGCTTATATATTTACCCTGGAAACCGGAATACAAATCGACGAAACAGAACTGATTAATATGACAGTCACTTTTCAGCATTGGTTCTCAGAGAACCAGCAGCTCCGCAGGGTGCTCCTGATCAGTGCTTCAGGAAAAAGAAATACAGAGATTCTCGTAGCATCTATCAAAAAAATGTATGGGGGATTCCTGGAGTATCTTGATGCAGTCCCTATGCGTCGTAAAGGCGAGATCAGAGAGGATATGTATGATTTGATCCTGACAACACATTGGATTGCATTGAATACATCACTTCCTGTAGTAGAAATCGAATACTTTATGGATAACAGCGCAAACAGAAAACTGGCTAATGCCCTGTCTGTTAACTGGCAGTTATCCGCATATTTTGACAGCTGTTTCAATGAAGATGACTTTTTTACCGGATTAGATGTTCCTTCGCAGGAAGAAGTTTTAAAGGAATTGTTTACGCTGACCGGCAGAAATGATCATGATCCCGATGATTATATTCCCGATCCTTTTATCAGAAACCGGATCAGTTTCTCAGTTGTTATGAGATCTCGGAAACAGAAGCCCAGCATTCTCGTCTTTGTTATGAATAAGCCGTTCAAATGGTATGAACAGCAAACACAGATTGTATTGATCGAAACCGGCAATGTAAATTATCGTTTCAAAGAAGCAATCATACAGCGTATGGAACTGCCGGAAACAGATACAGATGTAACACACTTTTTAAACAATCCAACTTTTGAGGCATTCAGAAACTTTCTCCTGTGTGAATGAGAAAAACAATGTTGTCGAATGTGGAAAAATATCAGAAAACATGCTGAAAAAACAGTTTCCCACAATCCCGGTTGATCTAAAAAACACGGATTTCTCCGGTTGTCCACAAACCGCCGAATTCAAACCCGTGCTTTTACGTAACTTTTCAGATATCCTTTTTTCAAGATGGGATCCAAGTTTTCTTCATTTTGTGGAAAACCTTTTTTACCGTGCGAACAGTAACAATGGGTTAATTGTATTTTGTACGCAGGCTTCTTTGTTATTGGGCATATTCATTTGAAAGAAAAAGGACCAGCAGTTATCTGCCGATCCTTCTCACATATGGCGCCTCAAACAGGACTCGAACCTGTGACACCCTGGTTAACAGCCAAGTGCTCTACCGACTGAGCTATTGAGGCGTGCTCCTATAATATACTCTCTTCATCTGTTTGATGCAAGAAATTTTTAAACAAATTGTCTGTATTTTTATGAAAACACTGCATGTATGTTTATTTTACAGACCGGGTTATCGAGATTTAAAGCTTTATGCAGGATTCTGACTGAACCGGCATAAATCCTGCCGGATTTCATGTTTTTCTCACTTCTGACTGCTACAATGGAATTAACAGATAGGCGCTTAGCCGGAAAGGAAAATATATAATGCTGCACGAAGTAAAGTTTTTATCATTCAATGAAAGAGACCAGGTATATGGCTGGATCTATGTCCCGGCATGCAGACCGGAGGGTATCATTCAGCTGGTCCATGGATTCGGTGAACATTCGAGACGTTATCTGCATATGATCACAAGCTTCATGGAAGCAGGTTATATCGTAGCTGCTGATGATCATGTCGGACACGGCAAAACGGCACTGGAAAATGATACCTGGGGTGACTGGGGAACCAAAGGCCCTGAAACAATGATGGAAGATGAGAAGAAACTGCATGATCTGACTGTTGAAAAGTATCCTGACCTTCCTTATTTCATGTTCGGTCACAGCATGGGCTCCTTCATTACAAGACAGTACATCGCAAAATACGGTGATGATCTGAGCGGAGCAGTGATCTGCGGTACAACAGGTGTATGGCCGAATCTGGATGAATCTATCGCCGCTGTACAGAAACTGGTCGATGAAGGCAAGGGTGCTGAATCCGATCCTTCACTGGGCGGCATGCTGATGGGATGGATGTTCGCCAGATGCAAAGAAGGCGTGAAACTCGGAAATGAATGGATCTGTGATGATCCGTATGTCCAGAATGACCATGCACAGGACCCGTTCGATGCATTTACAAAGCCTACAAGCAATCTCGCATGGCTCTATTTCATGCAGATGATGAAGAGCATTACAGGAAAAGAATGGGCTGCAAAGGTTCCTGCCGGACTGCCGGTCTATAATATCGCCGGTGATCAGGACCCTGTCGGACAGTATGGTACAGGTGTTTATCAGACAGCTAACTGGCTGGCAGACAACGGAAATGATGTCACTACGGTACTCTATACAGGATACCGCCATGAGATCCACAACTACGCTGATATCAGGGAGGATGTTGAAGAAGGCATCATCGAGTTCGTCGATTACTGCCATTGAACCCGGAAGGCACGGCAAGTCCGTGCTTTTTTTCTGAGGAGCGTTGGAAACCGGTATGTTTTCATCGTATGATGAAAACGGGAGAACCTTGGGAGGAAACCATGACAATCGACGATATCAAAAAGATCATGGCAGTGGTCGATACCGGCAGTATGAACAAGGCTGCAGAGAAACTGTACATCGCACAGCCTGCACTAAGCAGATGCGTTCAGAAAGTGGAAGAAGAATACGGGATCGTTCTGTTTGACCGTACTCAGGGAAAAAAGGTCAGACTAACGGAAGAAGGGGAAATGTTTTACCAGGCAGCGAAAGAGATCCTGCTGGTGAATGAAAACCTGATCCTGCAGCTTGAACGTCACAAGAAAAAGAATACGAACCGGATCCTGTTTGGCATTGCTCCTCAGCAGGCAGTCAATCTGACCGGGGAGATCATGAGATGGTTTTATCTGAATGTACCGGAATTCCAGATCGAAACAATGACTGCCAGCAGCCGGAAGCTTCATCATTCGGTACTTTACGGAGAGATCGATGCTGCACTGATCTGCGTGTCGGAGTATTACGATGAACTCCATTATGAAAAAGAAACCAGGATGAATACATGCTTCTACATTGCCAAAGGTTCTGTACTGAGCGGTAGAACATTTAAGAAAGACGGTTATAAAAACCCTTTGCTGAGAGTGGAAGATCTGAACGGAGAGAGATTTGCCCTCAACAAAAAAGGCTCTGCAAGCCGGGCACAGTTTGACCGCCTGGTGGAAGCTTACGGACTGAATGTACGCATCATTGAAGAAGACAACATGTATCAGAGACTGAAAATGGCAGATGACGGGATCGGTACATATGTGCTGGTGATGGATGGGGATTCCGAGAAGACATCGTGGTGGACATCTGATGAATCAAGAAGGGCAGTTCTGGATCCTGAACAGGATAAGGAGAACTGGAGATATCTTGTCTGCCGGAAAGGATTCGCAGAAACCGAAAAGTTTAAAGCAATGCTTAAATGCCTGAAGCACATTCAAAACAGCTGATATCAGCCGGACTTATACGATTTAGATATAAGTTCGGCTGTTTTGCTGTATTAGTCACTGATGGTATATGTTGCTATATTGTAAGCGGATACAAGTTCTGGATTTCGCATAATAAGCCTCAGATACGAAAGGGGAAATCGTATTTGACAAGGCTGGAAATCTGTCAGAACTTATAACGCATTTGGAGAAGGGAGAACAATATGACAACTCAAATGTACATCTGTCTTGGTTTGTTCGTATTCCTGATCGGGGGTTACGTATTTGCCAAGAAGCTTCACACCACCAACGGTGTCGTCGCTCTCTGCGCGATCATGCTCACCGCATGGTCCGGCCTCGTTCCTGCCAAGAACGTCCTTGCTAACTTTGCAAACCAGAACGTGCTGCTCATTACAGGCATGTTCATCGTAGCTGCCGGCTTCAACCGTACACAGGCAGTCAATAAACTCTCCAGCGCTGTCTACAGGATCGCAGGCGGCAACTTCACAGTTATGATGGCAGGCTATATGGCAGTTACCTTCCTGCTTGCCAACCTCATTCCCAGCCCTGTTGCTGTATTCACGATCATGGCTCCGATGCTCAGCGCTACCTGTGAAGAAGCCGGCGTAAGTCCTTCCAAGGCGATCTTCTCAATGGGTCTTGTCGCTGTCGGTACCTGCAACGTTCTTCCGATCGGTACAGGCGCTACGACATTCGCTACACAGAACGGCTACCTGGAATCCTATGGATATACTGATTATCAGATGCAGCTGCTGGATCCCTTCAAGGGACGTATCCTGTCAGCGATCATCATCCTGGCATATGCGATCTTCGTGGCTCCGAAGTTCGCTCCGGCTCAGCCTTCCGTTCCGATCACAGCTACCTCTTCCAAGCACACAGGTGCCAACAAGCAGGAACCGCTTGATCCGACAAGAGAATTCCTCGGCTACTTCCTGTTCGCTCTGACAACACTCGGACTGATCTTCTCCAGCAAGCTCGGACTTGCCAACTGGCAGGTAGCTATGACCGGAGCTACACTGGAAGTCGTTACAGGTGTCCTGAAACCCAAAGAAGCTACCAATGCTGTTCCGTTCATGATCGTACTGATGCTGATAGCAGCTCTGTCTGTAGGCGGCGCAATGGTCGAATGCGGACTCGGTGACCTGATCGGTGCAAAGCTTGCGGACGCACTGGGCGGAACACACAACAGCTATGTGATCGGCGCTGCATTCTTCATCATCCCGTTCCTGCTGACACAGGTCATGCAGAACCAGTCAGTCGGAAACATCTTCGTTCCGATCATCATCCTGACCTGCAAGGCACTTGGTGCCAACCCGGTAGGACCGCTGATCCTCCTGAGTGCTGCTTCCCTGACAGCCTTCCTGACACCTTCCGCAACAGCTACAGTTCCTCTGATGATGGGCTTCGGCGGATACGACCAGAAAGACCTGCTCAAGATGGGCTGGCTGCCTTCACTGATCATCTGCATCGCTTCCGTTGCGATCACGATGACACTCATTCCCTGCTTCTGATAAAGTATATTTTAGAAAATAAAGGAGACTACCATGAGTTCCAAAGTATTTGACAGAAAAACATTGCCCGTTAAACAGTGGGATGATCCCAGTGTACTCGTTAAGCTCAGATGGAGCGGTGTCAACTTCTATGAATTTGTACTGCCCAATGGAAATACCATCGTCATGGACCCTTACTTCGATGATCCCAATGATGCACACAATGAGTACAAATATACACCGACGGATCTTCCTGCCGGTGAATGGGTAAACGGAGCAGATGTCATCCTGCTCACACACGGACATTTTGATCACACAGGAAATCTTGCTGAAGTACTTGAAAAGTATCCGCTGGCACAGATCATAATTCCTGAACATACGATCCCTTCCGTGATTGTAGATCAGAATGTTGATTACTTCTCACACTACTTTACTGAAGCAGGAGCTCATGATAAGTTCGAGTTCGACGGTGTGACGATAGAAACATGCCGCAGCAACCACAACGTGGGAAGAGCTGTCAATCCTCTGGCCGGTGCCAGCGGCAAGCTCTACCAGGATGCTGAAGGCAATGTCGACTTCTTCAAGATCTGGAAATGGGTATATGAACGTGAACTGATGAATGTGAAGATCACGACTGATGAAGGATTTACGATCCTGCTCTGGAACTCCCAGATGGGCCCGGACGGCAGAGGCTTTGAGACAAGAAAGTACTTCTACCGTGACGCGAAGCCGGATCTGTTCATGTATCAGGTTGCCGGCGCAAGCTTCGGCGGAAACCGCAGAAACCCTGATTGCGGTCCGATGGGCAGATTCATTGCAGAAGTTCACGCAAAGACAGCCGTTCCCGAACATCAGCAGCACTTCTCCTATGATGAATTGGACAGAATGGCTGAGCAGTTCGCGGCACATTGTGATGAAGCCGGACAGGAAACAACATTCCTGACACCGGAAACAGGTGTGTGGTATGGATATACCAAAGATGCCGAAGGAAATGTCGGTGTCTGCCTCATCGAAAAATAAGCACACAAAAAACTGATGGTTCAGATTGATGAATCATCAGTTTTTATTATGGCTTTTCTACATTTTGAAGCATTTCTGAACATCGGCATCTTTTCCGATGACCAGGACGGTTCCGCCTTTGCTGAAAGGATCATCCGGGTTCATATCTGCCATCAGGCCTTCTTCTCTTCTGATAGCGATCACATTGACACTGTATTTACGGCGCAGATCCAGCTGGACAAGCGTTTTTCCGGTCCAGGATTCGGGAATCTCCACTTCAAAGATAGAGTACGGTCCTTCCAAGGGAATAAAGTCTTTGATGTGATTGAAACTGTAGCGGATCGCTGTCCAGTCAGCCAGCTGCTGCTCGGGATAGATGATCTCATCGGCACCGTTTCTCAGCAGGAATTTCTTGTGGACATCGCTGGAAGCTCTGGCAACAACAAGCGGTGCGCCGAGCTCCTTTACCAGCGAAGTTGTTTCCAGTGAACTCTGGAAATCATCGCCGATCGCTACGATCGCAACATCGAAATCGGTAACACCGATCGTTTCGAGGAATTCCCGTTTTGTTGCATCCCCGATCAGAGCGTGTGTGACATAAGGGAGGATCTCGTTGATATGCTCCTCATTGCTGTCAATGGCCATGATGTCATGTCCAAGTTCATTCATGCGTTTGGCTGTCAGCTGGCCGAATTTTCCTGCACCTACCAATAATATATTTTTCATGTAAATTTCTGTTTCCTCTCTTATCCGACGTTAACCGATTCCTGCGGAAGCTTGCTGGCAAACTTTCTGCTGGAAGGGAGTGTTGCATAGATCATTGTTAGACCGCCTACACGGCCAAAGATCATCAGGAAGATGATAATGCAGCGTGAGACTGTACCAAGCTGAGGGGTGATCCCCATCGTCATACCCACCGTTCCGATCGCTGATGCTGTTTCGTACATACAGGTCAGGATAGGCAGTCCTTCGATCCTGCTGATAATGCATGCTGCACCTAAGAACAGTTCGAAATACAGGACGAAGATCGCCGTGGCGTTGCGTACAGTTTCTGCCGGGATCCTTCTGCCGAATATCGTAGCATCATCATGGTGCCTGAATACAGACATGGCTGACAGCGAAAGGATCGCAAATGTTGTTGTTTTCATACCGCCGGCTGTTGATCCGGGAGATCCGCCGATCAGCATCAGCATGATCGTCAGGATCAGTCCTGCACCGCTGAGCGTGTTCTGGTCAGCTGTATTGAATCCGGCTGTTCTGGTCGTGACCGACTGGAACAGGGAATACAGGATTCTGTCTTTGAGGGGAAGACCCCTGAATTCTGCGCAGAAGAAGTAGACTGCCGGCAGAACGATCAGGAACAGTGATGTACAGAGGATCAGCTTTGACTGCAGACGGTATTTGCGGAAATTGGTTTTGTTTGTTCTGATATCATCCCATGTTCTGAATCCGATGCCGCCGATCACGATCAGCAGGATGACAACGGTATTCAGATGGATATTGCCTGCGTAGGCAGTGAATGAACTGAATTTCTCAACATCACCCATCAGGTCGAAGCCTGCATTGCAGAATGCGGAGATGGCATGGAACAGGGAATGTCCGATCGCCGGTTTGAGCGCATAGGTCTTCATGAATACCGGCAGCAGGAATGCTGCACCGAGCAGTTCAAACATCAGGCTTCCCAGTATGATGAATCGTGTCAGTTTCAAGATGCCGCCGACCTGATCGGCAGAGATCGAGTCCTGCATGATGCTTCGCTCAAACAGACTGATTTTTTTGCCGGATATAACTGCCAGCGCCATTGCCATCGTTACAACGCCCATGCCGCCGATCTGGATCAGAATAATAATGACGAACTGTCCGAATCCGGACCAGAATGTTGCTGTATCCTGGACGATCAGTCCGGTAACACAGGTAGCCGAGGTGGCTGTAAACAGAGCTTCCAGAAACTGCGGACTATGTCCTGATTCTGTAGCAAAAGGCAGACATAGCAGTCCGGTACCTACCAGGATGATCACAAGAAAACTTCCCAGAATGATCTGAAAGGATGATAATTTGATTTTCTGACGTACTTTTGCCATATCCACATTGTATACCGAAACAAGTGATGATGGAATTTTGTTTTGTTCATTATGCCGGATACAGCTGATCGGGAATCATGATGCTGTTATGACCTGATGAAAAAAGGTTAGTAAGTATATATGGCAAATCGTCACCTGTGATCATAAAACGAAATGAATGCAGATCGATTATTATGATATGACCTGACTTTCGAATAAACGATTAAAAAATGGTGTAAAACCTCAAGATCAGATCTTGAAGTTCAACACCTTTTTTAGTTGCCGTTCTGACAATGTATAGTGATCCAGGGGGAGCTCTGTTTTCTTTGCCAGTTCCGAGATA
>JAFRJJ010000039.1 GCA_017432325.1 Solobacterium sp.
CATTTTAAGAAATAATCAACATCCCCTTCCAAATTGGGCGTAGTTAAATATGGCAGTGGTTTTACTATACTTTGGTCAACATTTGACCATTTGTCAGTATCCTCTGCCTGTTTTGAGCAACGCATGAAAGTTCTTATTATAATAGGGTAGAGGGGAATATTCAATAATTCCGCCCCTCCCATTGCACCGTACGTACGGGTCTCGTATACGGCGCTACATTTGTATTGTTAACACGAATAACTCAGATAGTATTTCAAAGGATCGATCAGCCCAGGTCGGTCCTTTTTCCTGGTGGCCAGTATCACAGGCGTTATCAGAAAGTTTACGGTGTCCCCATTGCTTCTCGGAAACCAGCCCTTTCTGCTGTTAGCCGCGCTGTAGATTTTCTCGTCCTCAATATCACTTTTGAGGATCTTCTTCAGCTTCTGCAGGTTGTCATAGATCGTTTTTGGATTCTTCCATTGTTTGATAATGATCACTCTTACCTTGTGTCTCATCCATTCACTGTACTTCTCAAGGAATGTCTTCATGTTCCCTATTCGGAAATAGTTGATCCATCCCCTGATGATTTGATTCATTTTCGTGAAAGTTACTGACAATGGTCTTGATACTGCCTGTCTCCTGTTCAGTACTTCCTTTGTTTTGGCATACAGTTTCTTTTTCCTGTCATCTGCCGGTCTGCACTTCCATCCTTCACTCCCTTTCCAGAACGTAAATCCCAGAAAGTTACTCTTTGGCGGTCGTACGATCTTTGTTTTGGTTGCACTGACTTTCAGGAACAGTTTCCTTTCCAGCCATGAGGTCACTGTTTTCATCACTCTCTCTGCCGCCATTTCACTTTTCACAAAGATATTGCAGTCATCAGCGTACCTTACAAATCGCAGTCCTCTGCTCTCCAGTTCTCTGTCGAACTGATCCAAATAGATGTTCGACAGTTCAGGTGATAATGGACCTCCCTGCGGTACCCCGATCGTGGACGACGATACGAGACCATCTTCCATGATTCCTGCTCTGAGAAATGATCTGATCAGATGAAGCGTTGTTTTGTCATTGACCTTCTCTCTGAGTATTGAAATCAATTTGTCATGATTCACTGTGTCGAAATACTTTTCGATATCTAGATCTATTACCCATTCATACCCTTCGTTCAGATACTGCAGTACTTCTTCGATCGCTCCATGGCAGTCTCTTCCTCTTCTGAACCCGTAACTGTGTTCACTGTACGTCGGTTCATAGATTCTGTTTAACTCCTGCGCGATCATCTGCTGTATGACTCTGTCTCTGACTGTGGGTATGCCGAGCGGTCTTTTCTTACCGTTGGCTTTGGGAATATAGACCCTTCTTACCGGCTGAGGCTTATATTTCATTTCCATAATTGAGGCTTTGATCTCCTCTTTATGTTCTTCGAAATATCTGTCAATTTCATTCACCGTCATCCTGTCGACTCCCGGTGCGCCTTTATTACTTTTGACTCGTCTGATTGCCTCATTGAAGTTTTCTTCACTCAGAATCCTCTCAATCAATTCCATTCGCTGCTCCTCCTTCTACTTGTAAAGTCTTCAGAAACATCCCAATTACTTTCACCATCAGGGATTACGACTCCCTGTTTCAGGCTATTCTCTTATTCGGACTTATCTGAATCTTGCGCATAGTGATTCGCACTATACAAACATTAGGTCCTTTGGTATTCAAGGCTTAATACCTACTACGACCTCAGCTGACTTCCTGCGGCAGACCTTTTTCGACCGGCTTTACCATATCTGTTTTAAAGCGTCTGGACTTAACCGTCCGCAGGATCTCTCGGGGTAAGGCACATCTCCTTCTTTCTTCCACAACCTCCTGATTTACTGTCTTGGTATATTACGTTTACCTTTTGGACTTCGGTTTGTTGGGTAACCTCATCCACCATTTAGCCTGATCAGGTTTCTGTTCGTAGGCTCGGAAGTTTTGCTAGCCCCTTCCTTCATCCCGGCATTACTGCTTTCGACTTGGGGTTCACTACACTTGGCGGTAAATACCTGTGACTGGACTTTCACCAGTTGGAGATGTGTCATGCCCGACACACCCAAATAACGCCTGCCGTTTTACCGGCAGACGTTCCTCGTCCCTCTTGCGGGGAGAAATGATCCTGTCAGGATCTTTTATAAAACCATTGCAACAATGAAGTTGTAGACTGCGCAGCTGATGACACTGATCGGGACTGCAGTCATAAGCAGACGGTTGAAGAGTGTCTGACGGTCTTCTTCATTGCCGCAGGAGCCGAGGATCAGACTTCCGCCGGAAGAGAACGGGCTGATCGCGCTGGACTGTGCGCCAAGTACTGTGCAGGCAAACAATGCCATAGCGCTGAGGCCGCTGGAAGCCGCAAGACCCGGAATGAGCGGGAACAGAGCAGGCGCAACGACACCTGTCGTGGAAGAGAAGAAGCTCATGATAGCACCTACAAAACTGAATGCGATCGGGATCAGCGGAGTCGGTACATTGGAACCGATCCAGTTGGACAGTGCTTCGATCGTTCCTGCCTTGACAGCGACAGCGATCAGCATTCCTGCGCCTGCGATCATGATGATCGTATTCCAGGGGATCCTTGCAATAGCTTCCTTCTGCGGAGCCAGATCCAGCAGTAATGCAATCACAGCGAAGACGATAGCGACAAGGCCGACATCGATCTTACTGCCGATCGTCGCAATAAGAGCGGAAGAAGGCATTACGATCTTGAGCAGCGGGAAGATCAGGACAACTGCCATCATGACCAGCATCAGGGTAAGTGTCTTTTTCTGTTTTTCATCAAACGGTTCAGGCTTGCGGAATTCCACGCCCTTGCCGATATTCCGGTTGGACTTGAATCCATAGCGCATGATCGTGATCAGGATCAGTGAGAATACGATTGCAAAGCCGCAGATCTTCAGCATCATGGAGAAGGAATCCGGAGCAGCCAGGCCGGGAGCTGCTTCATAAGCATTGTCCACCAGCCCGCGGAACACGACGCCAAGCGCGGCTGTCGGAAAGTTTCCGCCGGCAAGAGCGCCTGTATTGATCGCAACAGCACCAGTCAGTTTATCCATTTTTGATTCTTCGCAGATCAGCATTGTGATCGGAGCGAGGAAGGCAAGGACTGTAAAGTAAGCAGCACCCATGATCGAAAGGATCACAGCTGTCGCAAACAGAGCATATGGCAGAAGTCCGGGGAATTTCCTGCAGGCATACAGCAGGCTGCCGGAGAGCTTTTCCAATGTTCCGTTGATCGCAGCGAAATTATAGAACAGCGATACAGACAGGATCACGAACATGGTCGATGTCGGCCAGAAACCGATGAGTTCCTTTGTTTTCAGACCCATCACGAAGCAGCCGATGATGTAGGCGAATACGATACAGAACAGACCTGTATTGATCTTTGTTTTATATCCAAGATATATAGCGACAGCAATTGCCGCAACGATAGCAATACTCAGCATGATTTTTCTCCTTCACATTTTCCCTTTTGTTTATTCGATTCCCAGCAGACGGTAAGGGATCGTCTTTGTCATGTGATACACCTGATCTTCCGGAATTCCGTGATCAGCCAGATACTGCATATATTCTTCCAGCGCAAGTTCCCAGTGCGGGTTTTCCGTCTGTCCGCCGTCGGTATCCACCATCACATGTTCATAGCCGACCGCTTTGATCAGTTCCAGATTGTCCGGCAGGTTGGACTTGTATCTGCCGCCGCCCATGTTCTGCGCATAGCAGCGTTCCAGGATGACGTCGAAGTCCCTGACCAGACGTACCTGGTCCTCCAGGCTCATGTCAACGACCCACCATTCCGGATGCGTGATCACGATCTTTTCCACACCTGCATTCCTGGCAGCTTCCACCACGGTGAAGGCTTCTTCCGGAGAGACATGCGCTGTTCCGAGGACCGCGTTGTAGTCTTTCACCATGCGGAATACTTCTTCCAGCTCCGTGATGACCTTCCCGTCTCTTACCAGTTCGATTCCTTTTTTGGGATCCTGTCCCATCTTTTCCAGGTGTCTTTTGGCGGACTGGGTCGGCAGCCAGATGACTTTCGCGCCAAGCTTCAGTCCTTTTTCCACTGCTTCCGGATTGACGCCGCCGATCACTTTGTTCATCACGACGCCGCCGTACATCGTAAAGCCTGTATCCGGTCCGTATGTCCGCTCCACATATCTGTTTGTCAGATATGCGCGGTTGACTGTAAATCCGAGATGCGATTTGATCACGATCGCTCTTGCCCCGATCCGGACTGCCGCGTCTGCCAGCTCGAAGTCGTCATAAGCACGCAGCCGCAGATCCGGATTTGTGTGGACATGCATATCGCACACGCCCTTCATTGAAATTCTGTTCATCTTCTCCTCCTGTTTCGAAAGCGCTTTCCTTGTTTGCAATTACAATTTAGCAATTCCTATCCATCTCCGAAACGGAAGAAATGTTATACTAGATATCGGTAAAACCGATGGCTACCATATGGTTTTCTCTGATTCCGGGAAAGGAGATATGATGTCATGATGAATTCATCAAAAGCGCACTACCACGCAAGAGGTGAAGGCATGGAACTAAAAGAACTGAACTATCTGATCGCAGTCTATGAAGAACGCAGTATCTCCCGTGCTGCTGAGCGTCTTTACATGGCACAGTCCAGTCTCAGCCAGTTTCTGACGACATTTGAGACCAATCTGGGCTATAAGCTGTTTATCCGGACATCCACCGGTGTCCGTCCGACTGAAGCCGGAAAGGTCATGATCGATTTTGCCTACCATACCCTCTCGGAATTTCACCGGGCACAGGATGAGATGCAGGATATCGCCGGACTGCAGAAAGGCAGCGTGATCTTCGGGATCTCGGGATTCCGCGGATCCTATCTGACGCCGCCGATCCTGAGCCGTTTCCGTGAACTGTATCCGGATATTCATATCAATATCGTCGAGCAGAACTCCATGGCACTGGAGGAGATGCTGCTGAGCGGTGAGATCGATATCGCACTGATCGTGCTTCCGGCTTCTGACAAGCGGATCGATCCGGAATTCCTGATCAGGGATGAGATCTGCCTGATCACCGGCAAAGACCATCCGGTCCTGAAGTACGCATCAGAAAAAAAGCGTCCTGATTCCGACATCAGATTATCTATAGACATCAGGGACACTGCTCCGTTTGAGTATTATCTCAGCGACTATGATACGATCCTTGGCCGTGAAGCAAGAAGGATCTTTGCCAGAAATGATCTGATCCCCAAAGCATATAATGAGAAAATGACCGCCCTTTTCGCTGCTGCGATGGCGGCAGAGGGACAGGGGCTGGCCTTCACTTATTACAGTTCACGGCACTATTTCAGCAATGCGGAATTCCTTTCCATTAAAAACGAGAATCCGTTCATCGAACTTGCGGTCGCCCTGTCACCGGGAAGATATCATTCCAATGCGGCATTAGCCCTGAAGGATGTCATCTTTGAAGTGTTCGGTGATTAGGATAGTGTCAAAAGAACAGCACAAAAGCATCCAATTCAACATACCGCCGATAACCTGTTATCATGGAGATGACAGATAAAGGAGAAACAATCATGAACAGTAAAGTTGTATTTCTTGATGTAGACGGCACACTGATCGATTACGAAGCGAAAACACCTGCTTCCGCAAAGAAAGCGATCGATCTCGCCCGTGAAAACGGTCACCGTGTCTATATCTGCACCGGCTGTTCAAAAGCCGAGATCCTGCAGAGAGATCTGCCTGACCTTGACGGAATGATCGGTGCCAACGGCGGCTATGTTGAAGATAACGGACAGGTCGTCATGCATCAGAGCCTGACCAGAGAACAGACAAAACGCGTCGTTGACTGGTGTGATGAAAGACATATCGGATTCATTCTCGAATGCAATTCCGGCAGATACGTCGATCCGACCTTCCTGGAACAGGGACCGGAAGCCTATGTCCGTTACAGGGCCGGCAAAGGAACCGGCAATACCACACCGGAAGAACAGCTTGAGCGCATCAAAAAGCAGTACTTCATAGTGGACGGTGACGACCGTTACAGAGATGACGTAAACAAGATCAGCTTTGTCCTCCGAACCTACCAGGATCATTTGGATTCCAAGGCAGAATTCACCGACATGGTTGCCAATACATGGGGCGGCAAAGGTGAGCTTGCCATCTTCGGTGACCTGGGTCCCAGCGGCATTACCAAGAAGACAGCGATCGAATCCCTTCTGAAGTACATCGGTGCTGACCAGAAGGATACGATCTCCTTCGGCGATGCAAAGATCGACCTTTCCATGTTTGAACAGTGCGCATTCAATGTTGCCATGGGCAACGGCGGACCGGAGATCAAGGAAGCTGCTGATTACATCACGACAGATGTCAACGACGACGGCATCTGGAACGCATTCAAACATATCGGCCTGATCTGATACAATACAGATCCCATGAACTGGACAGTATAAAGGAGAAACAGTATGACCACAGTATACGGAAGTCTGAAATGCCCCTACTGCGTTGTCCTGAAAGAGAACCTGGACCGCAACAACGCCCCCTACGAATTCATCGACATTCTTGACAGCCTGCGCAACCTCGGTGCCTTCCTGCAGATTCGTGACCGGGAACCGGTATTCGATCATCTGAAGGCAGTCAATGACATCGGTCTGCCTGCCCTCGTTGATGACAACGGCAAGGTATGGACTGACTGGGAAACCTGGCTGAAAGAAAATGGCTACGAGATCTTCATTCCTGAAACAGCCGTAACTCAGGGCCAGGCATGCAGTCTGGACAGAAAAGGCTGCTGAACAGCAGGCAGAAAGATAACTCTCAGGCAAACTTCGTCTGAGAGTTTTTTCAACTTTTCCCGGCAGTATACCGGTTTACCTTTATTGACATATGCCATAAATTTGATAACATCCGCGGCTGCCGGCGGCCATGTGCCGCCCGTCTCATGGATCTGATCCTTTCTTCAATCCGGACCGGGAATGCATCAGCAGCCGGTTTTTCTGTCATTTCCGTTATCATGTATCTGAAAGGAGACAGATATCATGCCATTTATCGAACTCACAAAAGAACGTTATTCCTGCCGGAGTCTTTCTTCCCGGCCGGTCGAAAAAGAAAAGATCGATGCGATCATCTCCGCCGGAATGAATGCCCCGACAGCATGCAATTATCAGCCTGCCAGGATCTGGGTCGTTGAATCAGAAGACGGACTTCAAAAGGTCAGAAGCGTCTGCCGGCAGTCCTTCGTGCAGAACACCCCGGTCATCTTTATCATCGGCGCAAACGAAGAAGAAGCCTGGGTCAGGGATTATGACAAAAAGAACTTTGCCGATGTCGATGCATCGATCATCGCAACACAGATGCTTCTGGAGATCGCCGATCTCGGTCTCGGAACGACCTGGGTCGGACATTTCGATGTGAATGAGATCGTCAGGCTTTTCCCGGAAATGGAAGGCTATTCCCTGATCGCACTGTTTGCTGTGGGATATCCGGAAGATGGCGCCAAGCCCTCACCCTCTCATTTCAGATCAAAAACAGAAGAAGAGATGGTAAGCAGGTTATGAAAAAGATCGTTGTCGTAAATGCCGGTCCCAGGAAAAACTGGAACACCGACCTGATGCTGAAAGAAGCCGCAAGAGGTGCTGAAGAAGCCGGAGCGCAGATACAGTTTTTTGATCTTTACAGGCTGGAGCGTTTTACCGGCTGTGTTTCATGCTTTGCCTGCAAGCTTGCCCCAAACCACGGAAAGTGCATGACCAGGGACGGCCTGACACCGGTGCTTGATGCCATCCGTGAAGCGGACGGACTGATCATCGGCTCACCGAACTATCTCGGAGAACCGACTGCTGTTTTCCGCTCGCTTTATGAAAGACTGATCTTCCAGAACCTGACTTATGAGAAGGAAAGAAGAACATACGTAAACTATGACTGTCCGGTACTGATGATCATGACCAGCAACATCAGTACAGACCGATATGCGGAGGTCGGATATACAGCCATGCTGGAGACCCTCCGGCAAAGATTCTCAACATTCGTCGGCCCGGCAGAAGTCCTGACTGCCGGCAATACCATGCAGGTGGATGACTACAGCCGCTACACATGGACAGGCTTCGATCCTGAGCAGAAAAAGCTTTCCCGCAAAGAACAGTTCCCCAAAGATCTGGAAAAGGCATTTCTTGCCGGAAAAGCACTTGTTTCAGAACACTGAATCATATATGCAGATGTCACCGGCATCTGCTTTTTTTCAGCAGAATCCGAGCAAAGGGACAAACAGGATTTCTGCGAAATGATAGTATAGGTTGTGATGTTACTGATGATCATGAATGATCTGACGGGGAGGAACGATTATGATCTCTTATATATGGCCGATAATCCTGATCGTACTGTCAAATGTTTTTTATCAGATCTCTGCAAAGTCAGTCCCGAATGACGTGGATCCGCTGGCCTCACTTACAGCTACGTATCTTGTCGGAGCTATCGTGAGCGGAGTGCTTTATTTTCTGCTGAACCGGAACGGGGATCTGCTGCGGGAATACGGAAAACTGAACTGGGCTTCGACCATTCTGGGTTTTACAGTAGTCGGGCTGGAGGTCGGATGGATCTATGCCTACAAAGCAGGCTGGCAGATCAGCCGGGGATTCATTGTTCAGGCTGTCTTTCTGGCTGTCGTCCTGGTCTTTGTCGGATACTTCATGTATCAAGAAGCGCTGACATTGAACAAACTTCTCGGTGTCTTTGTATGCCTGATCGGGCTTGCGATCATTAATCTGCTGTAAAAGCCCGGGCACCAGCATGTCTTCATTCTGCCGGGTCTCTGCCAGCATGTCGTATAATGAACAAAAAGACGGTATGGCACAATGAAACAGTACTTCACATGCAAAAGAGATGATCTCATCATACGGGGCAGGGTCTTCCGCCATTCTGATGATGTACAGCCAGCATTCATCTTATGCCATGGCTTTATGGCGGATTCTTCCATGTGTACCGGCTATGCGGAACTCCTGGCCGGCAACGGCTATACTGCCTTTACCTTTGATTTCTGCGGCGGGTCCCTCAGAGGAAAAAGCGGCGGAAAAACGACTGACATGTCGGTACTCACCGAAATGGAAGACCTCAGGGCAGTGATCCGATATGTTCAAAGCCTCTCTTTTGTCCAAAAAGACCGCATCAGCCTGCTGGGTTGCAGTCAGGGCGGATTCGTCTCGGCACTTACAGCAGCCCGGATACCTGAACAGATCGCTTCACTAATCCTGCTGTATCCGGCTTTCTGCATCCCCGATGATGCCCGCCGGGGACAAATGATGTTCTCGCGCTTTGATCCCGGAAACATTCCGGAAAAGATGTGGTGCGGACCGATGCGGCTAGGTTCCTGCTATGTTAAAGATGTGATCGATATGGATCCGTTCGAAAAGATCAGAGGATATGACGGACCGGTCCTGTACCTGCAGGGTACCGGGGACCGGATCGTGGATGTTCATTACGCAAGAAGAGCTGTGAAGGAATATCCAGACTGTGAATACCATGAGATCGAAGGCGCAGGACATATATTCCGCGGCAGATATAATGACCTTGCAAAACGATATATCCGTGACTTTACGGACAGCTGAACAGGCTGTCCTGTTTTAATGCATCAAAAGGCATTATGATAAGCAGGCATTCTGAAAGACAGTCCTGTTTCTTCCGCCGTACAATGAAGAAAAGCAGTAAAGGAGTTTACAATACTATGATCATTTACAGTGACAGGATCGTTCTCCCGGGAAAGATCATCTCCGGGTGTATCCAGACAGACGAAAAAGGAAAAATCACCGCTGTCAGGGAAGACAGACCTCAGTATGCCGATTTTGACTTCACCGGTTTTACGATCATCCCCGGCATCATCGACACCCACAACCACGGAGCTGCAGGATACCGCTTTGATTCCTCCGACGCTGATGAAGTGCGCCGCTGCCTGAAGGCTCAGGCTTCCTTCGGAGTGACCGGCATCTTCCCTACGACAACCAATTATCAGTCTTACCATGATCTTGCACAGATTGCGAAAGAAGACAATGACGGTGCCCGTCTCCTCGGCATTCATTCCGAAGGGCCCTGGGGCTCCCGTGTCGGTGAAAAAGGCATTAATACCGGCTATCCCGAGGTCAGTCTCGAAGAAGCACAGGAGCGCTTTGACGCTGCCGAAGGTTGTCTGAAGCTGTTTGATATCGCGCCGGAAGTTCCGGGCGCACTGGAAGTGATCGACTTCATGGTATCCAAGGGTGTTACGGTAGGCAATTTCCATACAAACGCTAACTATGAACAGGCCAATGCCGGTATCGACCATGGCGTAACGGTGGCGACCCACCTATTCAACGTCATGACAGGCCTGCATCATCGTGATGTCGGCACTGCCGGTGCCGATATCCTCAGAGATGAGGTATGGTGCGAGCTCATCTGCGATGGCATGCATGTATGCCTTCCGATGGTACAGCTGGCACTTAAGATGAAAGACCACAGCAAGATCATGATGGTATCGGACAACGGTTCCTTCGCCGGTCTCCCGGCAGGTGTCTATGACGGCGCTTCGATGGGCAGTGCCGGCGTCAGCGATCGTAAAGTCATCACCGTGACTGAGGAAGGTTACTGTCTCTCCCAGACCGGCAGACTGACCGGGTCGGGCAAACCGGTATTGTTCGGTCTGAAAAACCTGGTGGAGAAGCTGCATATGCCGCTTGAAGATGCCGTACGTCTTTCTTCCTATAATCCTGCTGTCAAATATGACCTCAAAGGAAAAGGAGAACTCGTGCCGGGAAACGATTTTGATGCGGCAGTCATAGATACGGAATTCAATGCTGTATGCACCTTCGTAGAAGGCCGAAAGGTCTTTGACCGTCGGGAAGAAGAAGTACCGTACAACATGGAGTTCCTGGAGAAATACAGGATCTCGTAAAACAGCAAAAAGTTAACCGGACACTCAAAAACAGCCGGGGCATACGCAGCAGCGTATGTCCTGGCTGTTCTTTTTTCATCAGATCTTCAGATCAGAGGATCAATTGTCCTATACAGTCTTCTTTGCCAGCCATCCGCGGAAGAGTCCTCCCTCAAACAGTGATGCAATGATAAAGAAGATATCCGCAAAAATGATAAATACAAATGAAGGAATCAGGATCCGGGTATATTTCTTTCCAAAGAATTTATGACTGCTGATTGCTGATCCCATACGGATCATATAAAACAGTACGCCAAGGTTGAAATACAGCAGCAGTGCGGCATTTTCCCCGAAACTGATCCAGGCATCTTTCGGGAAGAAATTTCCTGTGTTAAGCACGCTGAGGACAGTATTCAGGATCAGGATTGCAATATCCACCGCAAACAGGATCCTTGTCACATTCAGCATGACTCCCCCGCCGATCCCGATACCGCCGCCCCAGGAAAGACCTGCGCGCCTGCAGAAATGTTCGAAGCTATGCATCAGCGGTTCATTCTGCTTCCCTTCGATAAATCCGTTGTTGGCAATGCAGTACAGGTAGAAGTGCAGGTCATTCTGCCGGCAGAATGTTTCCATTACCAGCATGAACCGGAGCACATGGGAAGGAATACCGTCAACGTACAGCGGCAGACAGAATACGACAGCGTCCGTGTCTTTCAGCTGTTCCAGGATCCGATTGTGATCAGCAGGTGTCCGTAATGTTTCCGTCACTTTTGTTCCGCCGACGAACAGCCGCTGCAGGGAAAGGAAATATGAGGAAGCAGAAAAGCGCTTCTTCGGACTGCAGTTGATGAAAACCGTCTTCATACCAGCGCCTCCAGTTTTTTCAGATCCGAAATGAACAGTACCTCGGATGTTTCATATCCGTCATTGACCGCATTCCGCTGCGCGCGATACCGGAAGGTCTCTTTTTCTTCTTCGCTGATCTCCCCGTACACAATCACTTTCCAGAGCGGATGTTTTCCATAGCGCAGGGTATGGTGCATCTGATGACCCCGGTATGTGCTGAAAGGCGTAGATGTTCCGATGGAACGGTCCAGAACATTTTTGACTTCCGGACTGTATTCACCATATACATTCCTGGTTATGATCACCATTTCATCCGCCTGTCCGATGACCCGGCATATCTGCCGCAGTTTATCATTCATGAAACATTCAGCCGGATGTTTGGTCCAGCAGCCGAAACAGCCCTGGCATGGCGCGTATTTCCCGTCCGCCGTGATCAAGCGGTCACACCTGCTTTCCAGCATGTTATCGTACTGCCGGTCCAGATCGTGCAGTATCACTTTCATTCTTTTTCCTCCATCGCTTTTGTATTCCTGAGACTTTCCTGTCTGACGTCATGAAAGACAGTACTTATCATCATATTCTTTCCCGCACCTGGCAGGAATGTATGTTCACGCAAATAATAACTTACGTTATATAACAATAATTATTATATTTTGTTCCCTGCTGTTTTCAATATATTCATCAAAAAAGACCTCGCTGTACCATTTTCAAATCTGAAGCCTCATCATACACGACTCTATCAGACAGACAAAGATAATCAGCCCTTGAATTATCTCCGGTTTATTGAGAACAGAGTTGATAAAGTCATATAAAACATCTTCTTGTATTTCATTCCGGTTTATCCTGCAATGACAGCAGTAGTCTGAGAAGTTTCATACTGTTATTTGCTGTTACTGTTATGACGCATTTGCATGGAGTGGGTTCAATATGCTGACTCATACGCGAAAACTGCGCCGGTTACCAAAACAAAAGCTCCCGAATTTTCGAGAGCCTTTACAGTCTGAAGTTTATCAGTTGTTTTTACTTGGACATTGCTTCCTGTACAGCAACTGCAACAGCAACAGTCATACCGACCATCGGGTTGTTGCCTGCGCCGAGGAAGCCCATCATCTCTACGTGCGCCGGAACAGAGGAAGAACCTGCGAACTGCGCGTCAGAGTGCATACGGCCAAGTGTATCTGTCATACCGTAGGAAGCAGGACCTGCTGCCATGTTGTCGGGATGCAGAGTACGTCCTGTACCGCCGCCGGAAGCTACCGAGAAGTATTTCTTGCCGGCTTCCCAGCGTTCCTTCTTGTAGGTTCCTGCAACAGGGTGCTGGAAACGTGTCGGGTTTGTGGAGTTGCCTGTGATGGAAACATCCGCACCTTCATGCCACATGATCGCAACGCCTTCACGGACATCATCCGCACCGTAGCAGTTGACCTTTGCACGGTCACCGCTGGAGTAAGCAGTCCTGCTTACGATCGTCAGCGCATGATCTTCCTTGACGTCAGCGGAAAGATAATCATACTTGGTCTGGACATAGGTGAAACCGTTGATACGGCTGATGATCATCGCTGCGTCTTTTCCGAGACCGTTCAGGATGACACGGAGGGGCTTCTGACGAACTTTGTTCGCATTCAGTGCGATCTTGATTGCGCCTTCAGCAGCCGCAAAGGACTCGTGTCCTGCAAGGAAAGCGAAGCATTCAGTCTCTTCATCCAGCAGCATTGCGCCGAGGTTGCCATGTCCGATACCGACCTGACGCTGGTCTGCGACAGATCCGGGAATGCAGAATGCCTGCAGTCCGACGCCGATCCATTTAGCTGCGTCAGCAGCCTTCGTTGCGCCCTCCTTCATGGCGATCGCTGCGCCGAGCTCATAAGCCCATTTCACGTTTTCAAAACAGATCGGCTGCGTGCTCTCAACGATACTGTAAGCATCGACACCCTTGCTGTTGGTAAAAGCCTTTACATCCTCAAAGTCTTTGAAGCCGTACTTTTCAAGAACGGGCTGCAGTTGAGGCATGCGTCCTTCATAGTTTTCAAACAAAGCCATTGCTGCACCTCCTCCTTATTCTTTGCGCGGATCGATCCACTTGACCGCTCCGTCTTCTGCCTTAAAGCGACCGTACGTGCCCAGATTCTTCTCATAGGCCTCGTTCGGAGACATACCGTTCTTGATCGCATCCATCATTTTACCGAGGCTGAGGAACTGATAGCCGCATACCTGGTCGTCCTTATCAAGCGCCATCTTTACGACATATCCCTCTGTCATTTCAAGATAACGGGTTCCTTTTGCGGCAGTACCATACATGGTACCAACCATCGATCTGAGACCTTTACCGAGGTCTTCCAGACCCGCGCCGACGCGAAGACCGTCATCTGAGAAAGCGGACTGTGTACGTCCGTAAACAATCTGCAGGAACAGTTCGCGCATAGCAGTATTGATCGCATCGCATACCAGGTCAGTGTTCAGCGCTTCCAGGATCGTCTTGCCCGGAAGGATCTCACTTGCCATTGCAGCGGAATGAGTCATTCCTGAGCAGCCGATCGTCTCGACCAGTGCTTCCTGGATCACGCCGTCCTTAACGTTCAGACTCAGCTTGCAGGCTCCCTGCTGCGGAGCACACCAGCCGATTCCGTGTGTGTAGCCGGAAATGTCCTTGATCTCTTTTGCCTGTACCCACTTACCCTCTTCAGGGATCGGAGCCGGACCATGATCAGGTCCTTTCGCGACACACATCATCTCTTCAACTTCTTTTGTGTATTGCATAACAAAACCATCCTCCTTTTAATTATCTTTTGGACTTCAGTACTTAACTTAACTCTATCATGAACTTCTGCTGTTTCCAACATTTACATTACAACTGTGAAAAGACACTGTCCTCATACTTTTTTCACCCGATACCCGGCACAGCGAAGCATATACAGGAAACACCTCATTGTCTGACACCGGAATGACTTCAGTGTCAGAATTGGAAGTCCGTTTGATTCCTGGTCTTCCTGAAGAAAGAAAAAGAGACCTCGTTTTGAAGTCTCTTCCCAATGTAATATGTGATATGTGATATACGCTGTAATTATTCGGCTTCTGCCTGGCATGTGTTCGGGAAAGCTGGGTTTGCCCCTGAGACGCAAGACGGCTTTGCTCCGGAACAACATTTTCTTATTCGTACTCGACTCTCATAAGCATTTTACTAAACATATTTGATTAGATTCTTTGACTACAGTATCCCAGGTATTCTGATTAGCCTAAAAACATGGGCTATCTGGCGGATTGTTGTCAAAACGTTGTCAGCGCATTCTTGAAACTCAAAAACCCTTATTCGTGTGGGCAAAGGAATATCAGCATTCCAAATGCTAGTAATCAGATATTTCTGATTGAATATAATCCTGTCTTCCCTCGCTCAAATAGAACCGGCTTAGCCCCCGTAAAACATATGCAGCGTGAGGGTAAAAAAGTTCCAAATCTGAAGCATCTTTCTCATTTTTAACAAATAATGCTTTTCGATCTGCCCCATCAGTTACAGTTCTTATCCCCATCGCATTGATAATACCACTTATAACTGCATTGTCAAATTCTGCATCATCCACATGCTCAAGCAGTTCGCGTGTTTTCTCATTCAGTCTTATACCGTCTTCTCCATCAGGTGTTTTTCCAATTATGCTTCCTGCTAAGCTTACATGATTAGAATTAATAAGTGTATCTACAAAATAGACCAGTACATCATATTCATCACAAGCATTTGCAGGTAAAGAAAATCTCCATTGTTCGGTAAAGCGTCTTGAAGGATCTGCCGAGACAAATTCAACATAATTATGTGGGTGATGAAAGAAAAACACTTTCCCGCTTAAAGGCATTTCCTGTACGAAACCTTTTGTATAAAGGCTTAATGTTGTATGCGCCCACTCGTCTGAATAAAACAATAAATCAATTCTTTTGACGATTTCAGATATATAGTATTCATCTTGCTTTGCTCTGAAGGTGAAATCCTTCTCATTACCTAAGATTGAATTGATAACGGTCTTGGCTTGTTCAATTCTTGTCGAGGGCTCTTTTTCCATCCGCTCATAGAAATACATTAAAAGGCCTCGCGGATTATAAATCAAAAACTGTTCATAGCGTTCTTCACTGAAAGAAAGCATGTCTTTGTGCTTCCAGTATTCTTCCTTTTCCTCCTCGGTCTCTAACAGTTTCCAATATTCTTCCCGCGATATAAATGGGAGAATTGATAATCTTGACTCACTTGAAAGCTTGGAATAGATAGCCCTTGAACTATCTTCGCTTATTGCATCAATCATTCCACCAATTAAGGCATATTTCCCATCTAAAGATAATGCATCAACTAATGTAAATAAGGAATCTCCGTATATTACTTCCGCTAATATGGAACCCCAATATGAGTGGTTTTCCATTCTCTTTACCAGACGAATAATTCCAGATATTCCGCGTGTTTGATATATATCCCTTAACTTGCTGATTCTGATTTTGCGTTCTTGTTCTTTAATTTCAAAATAATCATCGTCTTTGTATTCCAGCAATGTTTCCGAAGGGCACTCATATGTTTTATAAAACAGCCAGTCTTCTCGTTCTTCTTCTGAACATATCGACAGCAAAAGGTTTTCCCATGATTTAAGTACGTGTAAATATGGTTGCTCAGTTTCCATTTGGTATTTTTGTATCGAATACACCCTGTCTTTTAACTGAAATACCACAGGCATTAAATCTTTATCGCTAAAAGCCCTGGCAGAAAAGCGATGCATTAGTTTTTCCAAGTAGTCTGGTCGCAGATGATGATATTGTTTTAAGAGATCTTGCAGAGCAGAAACATCACCACAAGAGACTAAGTGTTCAAAAGCCACACCAGCTATAAACTCTGATGTTTCGATAATTTCTTGAATCGTCAATTCTTCTTGTGCATCGTAGTGGTGTTCCCCATAACGTATGCTTCTCCAAAAAGAATCCTTTCCTAAAAGCATACATATCAGTCTACATGTATGATATGGATCTTTTGTATTAAAAAACGTTATTAGCTCCCGTTTCTGTTGTATAGATAATGCGACTTCGGTATTAAATAAACATAAGGCGGTTAACAATGATTCTTCTGGTGAATTCAAAACCTTGTACTCATAATCCATCAGATACAAAGAGAATAAAAGCTTACATGCTCTTATAGATGTGCTCCTGTATAGAGTTAATTCATCGATTGCTGATAAAACTCCTATGTATTCGTGCTGATAATCGTTAGCGCTGAAACGTGAAAGAAGATTTGACTCTTTATCATAGAGATTCCTTTCTATAAAGCCTAAAGTGGCTAAAGGTGCGGCCTCTGCGAGAACTGCCATATTCTCAAGCAATAGATTGGCAGTGCGATCCTCTAGAGAGTATTCCAATATTTCGGTTACAGCATCAGTGACTTTACTTGAATCATCTGAAGAGAAGGAATAATAAACATAGTTCAACATGAGATTTCGAACATGTTGCTGTATTATATGTGTTTGCCCGAATCTCCCCGTATACAAGCCGTCATTTCGTATTTCTTCTAAAAGCCATTTAACGCTCGAATGGAACCGGTCAAATGAGCTATCATCAACACTACAGCCTAATACACTCCATGCCTCTTCATAGTTCACAATGAGATAATTGCTTTCTATTTTCTTTATAGGTGAGTCTTCTTTTTGCACTAATGCTTTATAGAACTCTTCAATGGTTTCAAAAGAAGTATTTGCAATTTTCTCGACTATTTCCCTATCAATGCTTATGTTTATTGAGCGAAGAAAAACTATAGGCTCTAAAAGCTTCTTTTCGTCTATCCCAGCCCAATCAGGTTTATGCTCATTTGTTGTTCCCGGAATACGTCTGACCAGCGCTCTCAGATTCCCGTGACAAAATGCATATAGTTCATGAGCAGCACTCTCGTTAATACCCATTTTTCGAAAAGCATTATAAAAATGCATTTTGGAATATGGATTTAGTTGAATATCTGGCTTTATGCTGATTGCCTCTTTGTTGTAACACACAATAACACTGTTTTCTGATGGAATAATGTCATGGGAGTTAATGTAGTTAAGAATGATTATCTTATCTTTCGTGATGTTAGAAATGGTCTGATACGTAGATGGATTATTTACAACGACACATTTTTCCTGCAGCTCTTGATTCTGTTTCAGGGCTCCCAATACAAAACCCATAGACTCAAGAAAAGAGTCAGACTTAACCTTAATCACTGTTTGCTTGAGTGATTTATACAGAAGCGCTATTTCTTTTTCTCGATCCTCCAGAAACATTTCCTGAGAAAATGGGGGGTTCGTCTTCTGAGAAAACAGTTCCCATGCTTGATCGATTCCAGAAAAATCCGCCGTTGTATCAAATAGTAACTCTAAAAGCCAACTAACAACTGTTGGCTCACTGTTAATCCAATCGCATAAAATAGACGCATCGTAAACATGCACAGCTTTCCAGTCTGTATGTTCAGTTTCCCATTGCGTTATTGGCATTTTGAATGCCCAAATCTTTGGAGATACCAAATAAAGCGATGTTTTACTTTTATCAATGCCCAAAGAATTCTTTGTTCTTTTTTCATAATCCAATTCGATTTTTCGCAGCAAATCTTCACTTGTCCCAAACTCCCAAACGCTAGTCCCTTCGGCTATATATGTAGTCCCTGTCGCACAAGTAATTACCCCGTCAAAGCCACTCGCCCAAATATCATTACCAGAAGGAATACGAAGACTGGTTAAATCACTAGCTCCGGCGACTATCAGTTTTTTTACGATAAGCGGAAGTAGTCCTTCAAACTGTCTTTTCTTTTCTGTATTCAGCGCTTCCAACATGGATGCAGTTATCAATTCCATAGCACATTCCCTCCAAGGTTTTATGCCGGTTTATATGCACTGTTAAGGATAAATACAGCTTCCCAGATATGTCCGGAAATAGATATTCGGTACTTGGCAAGCAGTGCATACTCGTAAGAGTATGCGTTTTTTTCGTGGAACCGTCCTCTCTTCGGTACTTGGCAAGCAGTGTCCCGATGGACGGTTCCAGAACTTGGCGAGCAGTGTTCCGATCCGGATCGGAACCACTTTCGCCAAAACTAGCTCGTTGGGATAATCCCAAACCCTTACGATCGCACAAGTGCGAGCTGCGCGTCTTTCGACGCTTCATACAATTGCAAAAATCGATTTTTGCAGTTTTCAGATACTCATCGTTTTTAATTTATAGATCTTTGAGCTTAACCCCGTCTGCGGTTTTCCAGTCAACATTACCGTTGGATGTGTGCCCCAAAATCACAGCAGACGCCGCCGACGGCGCTTTAAACTCATAATCCCGAGTGAATACACGATCAGAAATAGTTCCATCTTTGATCAGGGCATTCCGAAGATTATAATACGATTTCCCCTTTGTCTCCAAAGAAGGAACCGTATGATCGGAAACCGTGGAACCTTCCAAAACGGTAAAACCTCCGGCGCTTACAAATCCTTTTGCAGAAGCTCCGGATCCTTTGCAGTAAAGGTAAATCGTCTCATCATCCGCCTTGGGGACGGGCACAAGTACTTTATAGCCCAGGGTGTTGATAAGGATTTTTACGTTATCAATGAACTCCTCCATGCTGGCAATCTGAGCTTCTTTCAATACCGTGTTCTTGTATGTATTCTTTGTGAGAATCGTATACCGGCCACATTCTTTTGCAATCTCGACAAACCGATTTTCAAGATATCGGATCAGCGCTTTGTTCAGATCACGGCCAACGAAGATTACAGCGGTATTCCAATAATACTTTTCTTTCCCGGATTGATAATCCCGAAGATGCTGTGTCGGGCGATCCAACACATTCTCCGCTTCTCCGATATAGACAGAATCGGTTCCATCGTCTTCCTGGCAAATCAGGAAATAGATGCCGACACCTTTTATATCTTCCCGGTCACAAGCGGATACCTCCGTACGCGGAATCTTGATTGCCTTTCCGTTCCAGTTTGACAGTTCTGCTGTAATCAAACTCTCGGCAGTACCGTTTACAAGGAACAATTCGATTGCTTTTCCGTATGCCATTTCACACACTCCTTACGCTGCCAATGCGTTCGCGTTGACCTGTTCGATCACTCTCCGGATGCCCATCCATACGGTCAGGTCCGTAAACACTTCCACGATGCTACCCTGGTCCGTAAACGGAGGCTCCTGCAGCACAGACAGATCTTTCATCATTCCGTTGTGGACGATATACTCCACGATCTGATTGACAAAATAGATCTGACGGCTGTCCAGGTGTGTTTCATCCAGGTATTCCGAGAACGCCGCTTTCGCAGCATTCATATCCAGGCCGACAATTTCGCGCACGAACTCGCCCAGTGGTTTTTCGCCATATTCAGCCTGGTATTCCTGCCTTGTCCCGACCTCGCTCCATAGAATCTCTTCCAGCACTTTTACGTCCGCGCTGGTCAGCGGCACGTTGCTCTTGAGCTTGGCGATCACAGCATTGTCCTGATGCTGCCGGACATAGTACTCAGCCTTGGCCTTGTAGTTCTTCAGGTCGTCGCTGTCAAGCTCGGACTCCTTCCAGTCAATCGACAGGATCTCATCATCAAAATCCGTATCATAAATGATCTTGCCGGTCGGGATGTACTTCATCAGATCCCGCAGGCTCTCGCGTATATGCTCAAATTCATCGATGCCGGCATTGTCCAGATAGTCTGTGTGCAGGATCTTGTCGATCAGTTCCGCCTGCATCATGATCTCCGGAATGTTGGCCACACTGGCCACGGCGGAGACCTTCTTTATCAGGTCGTGTCTGGCCCTGCTGTACTTTTTCCCGGCGAGGTAGGCAAGCTCGATCCCATACATCAGGGCATCGAACCGCAGCGCTTTGGCGTCATCGGTTTCCGGCTCGATCAGCGGAGCCAGCTCCTCCCGGACCATGAGCGTATCCTCATAGGTCAGTGCATGATAATTCTCGGAAACGGCATACTGATCCACATACCGCAGATGCTGCCGTACTGCGAAGTTCTCCCGGTTCAGCTCCTGAACCTTCCCGGTCATATGCTCCACCAGCGCTTTTCGATAGGCGATCAGCCTTTCTGTCTGATACTGCAGATCCTGGAGCTTATATGTGATCTCGAACTGCAGGCCGAAAATAGCCCCTTGCAACGCGATCATGTTGGCTGTGGGCTTGCCTTTGTTCATACGGAAAAACTCGAAGTTCCCGCAGAAATCGAAGATATAGAACTTGTCCTTATCCACGCCGTCGATGAGTCCCGGGCAGAGACGCGTTCCACGCCCGATCATCTGCCAGAATTTAGCCTTGGACATGACTTTCTTGAAGAACACCAGATTCAGCACTTCCGGGACATCAATGCCGGTGTCCAGCATGTCTACCGAAATAGCGATCTGCGGCATCTTTTTAGGATCAGAGAACTCGTCGATGGCGCTCTGGGCGTATGTCATGTAGTTGTCGATGACCTTGGCGTAACCGTTCAGATGCGGATACTCCTTCCCGAACACCTCCATGATCTTTTCCGCATGGGTGTGATTCTTGGCAAAGATGATGGTCTTGCCGATCTTATTGCCGTAATCGATCTTCAGGCCGTGCGTCATCAGGATATTCAGGACCTCACGGATCGTATCCTCATTGAAGATCCATTCGTTCAGCGCAGAGGAAGCAATGCTTTCCGGCAGCTCGCCGTTTTCATCCTCGAAGGTATCCTCGTAGATTTCCTTATCTTCATCAGACAGATCATCGTAGACGATACCCTGCTGGATGAATTTCAGCGTCGTTTCCACGGACATGAAATCCACCAGGTATCCGTCCTGTACGGCCTGGGCCAGCTCATAGCCATAGGTCGGCACGCCGCTTTCCAGCTCGAAGATGGCATAGGTATTCTTGTCGATTTCATCCTTCGGCGTGGCAGTCAGGCCAACCAGTGGCGCATCGAAATAGTTGAAAATATCCTTGTATTTGTTGTAGATCGACCGGTGAGCCTCGTCGCAGATCACCAGATCGAAATGACCGCAGGAGAACAGCTTGCCTTCCTCATCCCGGACCGAGTCGATGCAGTTCATCATGGTCTGGTAGGTAGAGAACACGCCGTGGGCCGTATAGTTGTCCTTCTCCTCGCAGAGGTTCGTCACCGAGAAATCTGGCAGGAGATTCACAAAGTTCCGCTTCGCCTGGGTTACCAGGGAATTTCGGTCGGCCAGAAATAGAACATTTTTGATCCAGCCCTGTTCCAGCAGCACTTTAACCAGGGCGATGACCGTCCGCGTCTTGCCGGAACCGGTAGCCATGACCAGCAGCGCTTTGCGGCGGTTCTTCTGCCCGAAGGCGTCGCACACGGCCTTGATGGCTGCTTCCTGATAGTAACGGCCGGCGATGGCCTTATCTACAACGATGTATTTCAGGCTGGAGCGCATGCTCTGCAGATTGAACAGCTTTTCAAGATCCCGCTTGGAATAAAAGGCAGCGACTTTGCGCTCCGGGTACTGGTTGTCCACGAAACGGGTGTCAAAACCGTTGGTCAGGAACACCACCGGACGACGGCCCTGTTTTTTCTCGATCAGATCTGCATATAGCTTGGCCTGCTGGCGGCCTTTGGCCACGTCCACGCAGGTGCGCTTGGCCTCGATCACCGCCAGGATGCGCCCATCATCGCCCATCAACACATAATCCGCATAGCCGACTTCGGATTTGTTGGGCATGCCGGGGATCTCATACTCGTTGATCCAGTTCTTCCCCTCGATCCAGCCGGCGTCCTCCAGCATGGCGTCGATATAGAGCTTGCGGGTCTTATATTCGGAGATATCCAGAGGCTTCGGGACGTAGGTCTGCTGCTGCTCGACACGGCGGGCAGTCAGCTCCTCCCGCAGGGTGGCATTCTCCGCCATCAGCTCTTCCAGCTTCAGCTCCGCCTCGGTATCAGAGACCTGCACGGCTGCAGGAGGCTCCTGCTCCAACAGGGAAGGATCGTATGTACCTTCCTGATAATCATCGGCATAGCAGTAGGCCACAAAGTCCAGGAAGATATAGAGATTCTCCAGGCACAGCGCGGCCTGCTCTTTCGTGATCCTTCTCCCTGCATGCGCAACAGCGTTGCCGGTCTTCCGGATATAGTCCATGCGGCGAAGGAGATTATCATCCACGATATCCCGGAACTCGTCCGTGTTCATCAGGCTGATGAGGTTGTCCTGATAGGGCATTATCAGCGCCGAATCCACGGAATACATCCATTTGACCGCAGACTCCATCGCCCGGCGACAATTCAGCACACAGGCTGCTGGGTCGATCTGATAGATGCGCTCCGCCGATACAGCCGGCTCCGCAAATGGGGCGAAATCCTGTTCTTTTGTGAAGAGATCAAAGTTGGTCATGGTGGTGTCACCTCGGCAGTCTTATGGTTCTGGGAATGGGTCAAAATCTTCTCCGTATTTTTCTTTCCATTCAAGTCTTTGGAATGCTATCCCTTTTTGTGCATAAACAAGAGTGTTCTCCCAGTCATCTATGTTCTTGAATTCTAAAACTGCATAATTCCCGGAAAGGTATTCGTAGCAAAATGCTGTGTAGTCTTCTGCGAATTCCAGCAAAACGTTAATGTCTTGATATGATAAAGGGCTTACTCGATAAAGGGTTTCTAGATTAAAATTGACATTTCGATCGTTATGCGCATAGATTTTATTTCTTTGTTCTCTTAGGTTTTTACAAACGGTCTGTATAGATGCAAATCGTTTGTGGTACATATCAAGCAGTTCCTCAACCGTAACCTCAATCGTGACATTCTGTAAATGGTTGCCGTTTGTATCAGATAATAGACTTAAGAGAGCTTCTTCTTTCGCCACTCTTTCCTTGAAATAGCATTTTTCGCATTCACGAAGTGTGTGCTGAAGAGGAATAACGAACCCGTATACTTCGCCATCGCTTTCGAAAGAATGCTCACCCCGGTCTTTAGGAAAATAATCCTTGTGTGCTTCAGCTTGTTCCATGAGATACCCCAACCCAGCGCTTTTATCATCTGCATCGTAAAGCCTGGCAAGCCTTATGGACATCGCCTCAATTAGTGCCATCTCACTAATACTATAAAAAGCGGGGGACAGACTGATTTCTTGTTTATAAGCTGTCCGGTTTGCTTTATATTGGTCAAGAATATCCATATATGAACGAGCATACAGGGCTTCCATCATTAGGTTTTTCGATAATTGAACAAGCTCATCCTTTTCCATATCTTCACCCGAAATATTGCTGCATCAGGCTGTCAAACAGTACTTGCGCTTCATCTAGCGCTTTCTGTACGGCAGCTTTTGATTTGTCGACCTGGGCATAAAAATGCTCAAAGCTTATCTGTTCCTGCAGTGGCGGAAGTTGAAATCTCAAGCCTTTAATTATGCCGAGATTAAGGCCATCCATGATTGCTCCTTTTGCATTTCCAGTTAACTGTCGTTGTACTTCTGGATGCATTTGGAATGCACTGCATAAGAATACCGAGCCTACTCTTGTATAATCAGGTGTCAGACATGCGAGATGCTTTGTGTTTATTGCTAATGGCATATCATCTGGTATCACAGCAGAGCGTCCTATAGTTCCCATAATTGTAATAATCACATCTCCGGGATGAACCGTATAGCGTTTTAATTGCTGATACTTCTCTTCGGTTATATATCGCATCCTGTTATACGAGAATCTGTTTTCAACAGCATTATCAATGCCAAGCACAAATATACCGTCATCTACGAACTCATCATGATGGAGGGCGCTACCAAAAGGCCCTGTCCTAGTATCAGTACAGATATCCCCTATGGTAACTGTGGGCCAAGAAGGATTTGCGCTTCCAAACATCTCGACAAATCGGGCTTTGATGAGGTCCTCCAAAGATTGTAGTTCCTGCTTGCGAATATCTATGATGCCTTTTGCCTTGGTCAGAATATCAACTATAGCTCTCTGACTCTGTATATCGGGCAATTCTATCAAAGCATCAGTCAGGTTTCCCAGTTTTATATACTTGATTACTCCACCGATGGATAGTTTACGGAGTTCTTCTACATACCCATCCAAAAAGTAGTATAAATAGGGCATGAAGAGCTTTCCTGCCCCGTTCTCTTCAATGATGTAAGTCCTCTGATAAGCATCGAATTTCCCATTATAGTATTTCACATTCAAATCGCCATTACCCGCAACTAAAACACATTCACAGTCGTAGGAATATGAGTTAATTCGCAGCGGCTCTCTTGAACAAGTGAAAAAGGGATACTTACCATCAGGAGAAGATGCATTTGCATCCAACTTGCCTGTTTTGATCCTTGTCAAATCTCCAAGCTTAATTTTCATCGCTCATCCCCACAAGCCCCAATTAATCAAATACTCTTAAGTCTTCATATTCATTCAATACATCAAACCCTCTTTGTTCAATGTATTGGCTAACTCGATCAATCTCTTCATCGAGTTTTATACAAACCCATTCTCTCGTTTTTTCACATAATTCTTTTAGTATTGCGATCGTAGGATCATAATCAAATTTAGCTTGCATCCTAGGGTATGCAATGCCGACCATCTTCTGTTCGTCAATATTCAATACAGCACCTAGCTTTGATGCTTTAAAGTCCTTCTCGTCATGGGCAAAATACTTGTTCCTCATTTCGATATACTTGGCATGACATCCTATTGGATCATCGGGTAAATCTTTGTATACTCTTGCCGCATCTAACTGAGATCTACCGCCGTTTTTGGATGGTGAGTAGCATTTAGAATACTGAATTACTGCCATACGAAAAAAACATTGTCTTTCTATATCGTTAACTGTTTGAGTGCATAGTTCTAAGAAGCTCAACGCATAATTAATGTCTATATCAATCAGAACATACGAATACAATTTCCTGAACTGTTCTTCTCGTGGAATCTCAACATAGCGGTTTGTAAATGGTAATTCTTTAAGAGTAACCATTCCGGATTCATTAATGTCATACTTATAGTCATATTTCATTATTGTCATTCATCCTCGCAAACCATTTAATTACAGCCCCAAGAGTTCCCGGAGCGCATCCATTTCCGCGCCGATCTCCATTTCCAGTTCGTCCAGTTTTGCCATAATCTCACTGGTGGGCGGATACTCCACCGCCACATATTCCGTCTGCTTGTACTTGTTGATGGAGAGATCGTAATCATTGCCGACGATCTCATCCTTCGTCACGTAGAAGCTCTGTTCTGTCCTTTTCCGATTCTGCTCGGCATCCAGCGCATGGAACCGCGCGATGATATCCGGGATATCATTCTCTTTCGTCTCGCTACGCTTATCATCCAGACTGTAACCGTCGGCCTTCATATCATAGAACCACACCTTATCGGTGCCGCCGTGGCCGGTCTTGGTGAAGATCAGAATGGCGGTGGAGACGCCGGCGTAGGGCTTGAACACGCCGGAGGGCATGGAGATCACGGCCTCCAGTCGGTTGCCCTCGATCAGCTCCTTCCGGATCGCCTTGTGGGCTGTGGAGGAACCGAAGAGCACACCGTCCGGGACGATGCAGGCGCAGCGTCCGCCCACCTTCAGCATCCGCAGGAACAACGCCAGGAACAGCAGCTCGGTCTTCTTGGTCTTGCAAACTTTCAACAAATCAGTGGAGACAATATCCGCGTCCAGGCTGCCTTTGAAGGGGGGATTGGCCAGGATCAGGGTGTATTTCTCCCGGTCCGGGTTCTGGTCGGAGAGGCTGTCCCTGTACTCGATAAAGGGGTTGTCCACGCCGTGGGTCATCATGTTCATGGCGCCGATACGGAGCATGGTGCGGTCCATGTCGTAGCCATGGAACATGTGGTTCATGTAGTGATCCTTGTTCTGCCGGTTGAAGAAAACCTCCTGCTTGCGGTTCTCTTTCAGGTAGTCACTGACCGCCACCAGGAAGCCGGAAGTGCCGCAGGCCGGGTCGCAGACCACGTCGTCCGCCTTGGGCTCCATCATGTCCACCATCATGCGGATGATATGGCGCGGCGAACGGAACTGGCCGTTGACGCCTGCTGTGGCGATCTTGGAGAGCAAATACTCGTATACATCGCCCCGGGTGTCGGCGGCTTTGAGCTGGGCCATCTGCTCATAGATGCCGTCCATGGCGGTGACGATCTTATCCAGCATCAGGGGCGTGGGGATCTTGAAAATGGCATCGCCCATGTATTTGGAATAGGCGCTCTCTTTATCACCGTGGAGGTCTTTTATAAACGGGAACACCCACTCCTGCACGGTACTGTACATCTTTCCGGCGGGGAAGTCGTGGAACACGCTCCATTTGAGCTGGCTGCCGTCAATGGCACGGTCACCAATCTGTACTTCTTTGGCGAATACGCTCTCATAGGGCAGGCCGAGCATGGCCGCTTCCTTGGCTCTGATGTTATCGGAATCGTCCAGGTCATGGATGAACATCAGATAGGTCATCTGCTCGACAACATCAAGCGGATTCGTAATGCCGCCTGTCCAGAAGATCTCCCAAAGGCTGTCGATCTTGCTTTTCAGTTCACCTGTTACCATAGCTTTACTCCTTCTCCCAGTTCCATGTGTAGGAGGTATAACGGCCTCCGCCGATCTTGATGATCTCTCCGTTGTCCATCAGTTCTTTCAATGCCCGTTCCACTGTCTTCTGACTGATATCCGGACACTGCTTCATGATCTGCGTCTTTGTGGTTTTCCCCGTCGTGCTGCGGATGATCTCCCGTACCCGTTCCGGCTTTGATAGCCCTCTTGTAATCAGAACGTCGACCCTGGAGGTGAACTCCCGGTAGGCTGCGATCACGACCCCGAGCATATACCGGACGAAGGGGAGATAATCGTTTTGGCCTTCATGCCAACCGGTCGAGCTGTCCTGCAGAACCTCGTAATAGGTGGTTTTGCTGTCTGCGATCAGCCTCTCGATACTGATATACTTTCCGACGAAGTAACCGGAACGATACAGCAAAAGAAGCGTCAGGAGGCGGCTCATGCGGCCATTTCCGTCATTGAACGGATGGATGCAAAGGAAGTCCAAGATAAACATGGGGATTAGAAGAAGAGGATCCAGCTCCGGATCCGTCAGAGCCATTTGGAACGCGCTGCACAGGGAATCCATCGCCTCCGATGTTTCCCATGCTGGAACTGGCTGGAATCGGACTTTTTTAGTCCCATCCGGAAGCTCTTCGGCAATGATATTATCGGAGTTCTTAAAACTGCCCCCGATGGCCGAATTGCTGAATTTATAAAGATCCCGATGTAGCTGCAGAATCATGCCCAGTCTGATGGGAATAAAGTCATAGTTTTCGTGAATCGTGTTCAGCACATCACGATAACCGGCAATCTCGCGTTCACTCCGGCCCTTCGGGGTCGTCTTGTTCATCACGATCTTTTTCAGCCGGTCGTCAGTGGTGATGATGCCTTCGATCCGGTTGGATGCCTCCGTGCTCTGAATCTTCGCGATTTCCAGCAGCTCGGACAGGGCGTCCTTCTGCGCTTCTATGAAAAGATTCTGCTGGCCTTTCTGTTCATGGATCTGAGCGAGGTAAGACACGATCTCAGGAGACAGCAGTTTCTGATATTCGGTTTTGTAATTCAGTGTTCTCATTCATTTTCCTCTTTTCAGAGTTTAACATAGTCATTTAGCTATAGTATGACACAGTTGCATCTTATCATGAACTCTGTCAAAAGTCAAAGTAATAAAGTCATGAAAGCGAGAAATGACTATATTGATTTGCCTTTTGGCTTTGATAAGGCTTTCGCTATATGTACCTGCGCCGGTCGTTACTGAAGTGTCCTCTCCGGATAGGAAAGGAATGAGTATTGATAACTTCAGTATTGTTTATATCAGTATTATTAGGGTATGATTTTCATCCTTCATGAGGTATGAATTACAGACTACAGGAAGTCTGGGAATCATTCTTCTTGAAATCCCTTTCCACAGACTTATCCACACAGTCCCGGCGCAGTATACCCTAATCTGTCAATCAATAGTAGGTTTTAACGTAGATCCTATTCGGCTTGGTCAGCCCGATCCTTTCGCATTCAATCAGGCCGATCTCTTTCAGTTCTTTCAGGAGCTTCACTGCTTTCTGCTTGCAGCAGCCCATCTTTTCAATGATCTCATCTACCGTATAGTAGATGAACACCCGTTTTTGCTCATCGAGCCAGTTGTTCTTTTTTGAGAGCCCCATGCGGTCCAGCATCATTGCATACAAGACTTTGCTTTCCATTGACAGACCGTGAAACATTGGTTCTGTGATCAACGCCCAGGGAATCATAAGAAAAGAAATCCTCTTGTCATCCGTGAAATAAACATCGTTGTCCAAGCTTACACCTCTCCTTTCTTCATCCCGCCCAGGATGACTGTCATCATTCGTATTACATCCAACAACTCATCATCGACCGCCTGACCCGCTTCAATCCGCTTCAGTTCCGCCAGGGTGATTGCCATCTGGTCCCTCAGAGCCTTATACACTCTCGAAGAGCCGATGACCGTGACTTCCTGGTGAAGGATCCTGCGAATCAGATAATCCTGCTTAGAGAGCCCCGAGAGCCTTACAAAGCGATTCAGCTGCTCCGCTTCCTCCGGAGATACCCGAAAGGCTACCGTAACACTACGCCAACGATTGTGTTTGTCCATACTTTTAGCTGACATGCTTTGTTTCCTCCATTTCTTTTTTTCTGATGCCGTTCAGCCTCTCCGCCATCTCCTCCTGCATGGAAGGGAAGAGGTGGGCATAGCGGTAGGTGATATCAATGCTCTCGTGACCGACCCGGTCTGCAATCGCCACTGCCGAAAAGCCCATATGGATCAGCAGGCTGACGTGGCTGTGCCGGAGATCATGGATACGGATCCGCTTCACACCGGCTACCGCAGCACCCCGATCCATTTCATGATGGAGAAAGTGCTTTGACACGTTGAATATCCGCTGGTCATTTTCGATTCCATAGAGCATCTGCAGGAACTCTTCGATCTCTTCAACCAGGAAATCCGGCATCCGGATCACCCGCTTGGATTTGGGTGTTTTAGGATCTGTAATGACGTCTCTCCCGTCGATCCGCTGATAGGACTTGTTTATGCTCACAGTACCCCCTGTAAGGTCAAAATCGGCCGGTGTAAGGGCCAGAAGCTCTCCTTCCCGGATTCCGGTCCAATACAGCATCTCAAAGGCGTAAAACGACATTGGCTTGTCCATAATGGCATCTGCAAACTTGCGATATTCTTCCTGCGTCCAGAACTGCATTTCCTTTTTCTCTTCCTTGCCCATGTTTCCGGCGAGAGCCGCTGGATTCTTAGGAAGGCCGTAGTACTTCACCGCGTGATTGAAGATGGCGCTGAGCTGATTGTGAACCGTTTTCAGATAGTTCTGAGAATAGTGTTCACCCTTATCCATCGTCAGGGATAAAAGCTCATTCTGCCACGTTACGACGTCTCTGGAATTGATATCCCCGATCTTACGATCCTTGAAATACGGCAGGATCTTCGTCCGGATGATGTGATCCTTTGACTGCCAGGTGTTCTCCCGTACCCTGCATTTCATATCGGCGGTGTAGAGATCCACAAAGCTGCCGAAGGTCATATTCAGGGATGCCTTCAGCTTGATGCTTTGTTCCTTCTCCCAGGCAACAGCCTCCCTCCGGGTGGCAAACCCACGCTTGGTAGTCTGCTTGTTGGCGCCCGTCCAGTCGGTAAAACGGTAATTCACTCGCCAGGTACCGCTTTTTTCCTTGTATACCGGCATTACTTTTTCTCCTTCACGTCGCAGTAATCGACTTTTTTCATGAAATACTTTCGGTTTACCTTGCCGGAAACGGTGTAATAACCCATTTCTACAAGCTCTGCGTTCATTCGCTGAATGACTTTATAGGCATAGGCCTTGGAGACATTCATTTCTTTTGCGACTTCATCCGCGGTCATTAATAAGGTGTCCATGTGATTGCCTCCTTTCTCTGGTGGTGTTTTGGGTGCACTGCTCCTGTGACACCCTTTTGTTGTTTCCTTTGCCGCTCTACCCTCTGCTGCTTCCTGACAGGCATGTCCCCTGTTCGGCGCTGTGCCGTCCCCATTTCTGCGTCCAGGCCTTGTTCCGGGCCCCCTGTTCGGCGTTCGGCGGTAAGAAACTTATTTGTTTCTCCATACTCTGGGGCGCTCCCCCTGTTCGGGATCCTCGCGGTTTATCTCAGTTCACACGGTCATTCAGTTGTCTGCACTAAGCAATTATGCTTAGCTATCTACGATTATACTAAGCATATTTGCTTATGTCAAGTAGTCTCAGAGGAAATATTTAAACTTTTTTGCTTAATTTCCTCTTGCATTTCTGAGATCCATCCTGTATACTACACTTAGCATTTATGCTTAACCTTTTCAGGAGGTGCCATCATGAACATAGGGGAGCGCATCAAGCGTATCCGTACGCTGCGCGGTATGACGCAGAAGGATCTGGGTATTGCGCTGGGGTTCCCGGAGCGGTCGGCTGATGTCAGAGTCGCCCAGTATGAATCCGGCAGCCGGACGCCCAAAGAGGACGTGATTCAGGAAATGGCAAAGGTGCTTAAGGTCAAGCCAAAGGCTATCGCCGATCCTGACTACAACACTTACATAGGCCTCATGTACATGTTCTTCGACCTGGAAGAAACGTATGGGATCCATGTGGACGAGATCGATGGCGAACTCTGCCTCCGCCTGGATCGTTCCCGCAAGGACTATACCGAGCTCTTCGATATGCTGCTAAAATGGAACGAGGCCAGAAAGAACGGTGAGGCTGATTTCAATTCTTCTGCTGCTTATGAAGAGTGGAAGCTCCATTACCCTCCGTCTGCCTGATAACGTCAGATAAACAAAAAGAAAAAGGCTATCTGAATCCACCTTGGATCAGATAGCCTTTTGTTCTTTAGAATAATCAGATTTAGATTGCTGTTGTCATTTTGTTGTCATGGACTAAGCAAATACGCTTGCATCCCGCATAAATACAGGGTTTCCGAAATCGATGTTATTATTCGTACTCGATCGTAGCTGTAGGTTTCGGTGTCAGATCGAATAATACACGGTTAACACCCGCAACCTCATGTGTAATACGGTCAGTAATATGCTGGAGAAGACTGAACGGAACATCCTCTACTGTCGCAGTCATAGCATCCTTTGTATTGACGGCACGGATGATCACAGGCCATTCAAAGGAACGTTCTTCGTTTTTAATACCTGTTGACTTGAAATCAGGTACTACTGTGAAGTACTGCCATACCTTTCCTTCCAGACCATTCTTTGCGAATTCTTCCCTGAGGATCGCATCGGATTCACGTACTGCTTCCAGACGGTCTCTTGTGATCGCGCCGGGGCATCTGACTGCCAGGCCGGGTCCCGGGAACGGCTGACGGAATACCATGTTGTCAGGCAGACCAAGTGCCTTGCCGACAACTCTGACTTCGTCCTTGAAGAGCAGTTTGACCGGTTCAACCAGTTCCATATCCATTTCCTGCGGCAGACCGCCTACATTGTGATGAGCCTTAATGCCTCTCTCACTTTCCAGGATATCCGGATAGATCGTTCCCTGAGCGAGGAAATGTACACCCTCAAGCTTTGAAGCTTCTTCATCAAATACTTTGATGAATTCTTCACCGATAATGTGTCTCTTCTGTTCGGGATCAGTTACGCCTGCAACCTTATCAAGGAATCTGTCAACTGCGTCTACATAGATCAGATTCGCATTCATTTCATTGCGGAATACCTGGATGACCTGTTCCGGTTCACCCTTTCTCAGGAATCCATGGTTTACATGAACACATACCAGCTGCTGTCCGATTGCCTTGACCAGCAATGCGGCTACAACAGAAGAGTCTACACCGCCGGATAAAGCAAGCAGGACCTTCTGGTCTTTTACCTGTGCACGGATCGCTTCGACCTGCTCGGCAATAAATGCGTCAGCAAGTTCCGGAGTTGTAATGCGTTCCATCGTTTCGGGACGTACGTTTTCGTTCATCTTCTTTTCTCCTTTTTTTACGTTCAGTATTATAGCAGGAAGTTGTCCTCATACAACATTTTTGTTTTGTGTCTTGATACGTCTTTCCCGCAGTTCTGAAACATCGGTATTTTTCTTACATGTTTCGAAAAAGACACCGGATATTCCGATGTCCTCATCGATTATTGTTTTTCTGATGTCTCGGTCTCTTCTGCGGGTGTTTCCAGTGTTTCTTCTTCTGCAGGCTCTTCCGCTGTTTCTTCCTTTACAGGTTCTTCCGGAAGTTCTACATCCGCGTTGTGGTCAGCTGCTTTGATCTCCGGCATTTTTGTCTCCGGTGCAGCTTCCTTGAAGTCATTCTCAATGGACTCACCATTGACGACCTTCTGGATCTGTTCGCTTGTCAGAGTCTCATACTCGATCAATGCTTCTGCGATCCTGACAAGTTCATCTCTGTGTTCTTCCAGGATCTCCCTTGCCTTGTCATGGCAGCCGTTGACGATCTTGCGGACTTCCTGGTCGATCTCAAATGCGACCTGGCCTGAGACGTTGCTCGGTGAGTTATAGTCTCTGCCAAGGAATACATTCTCATTGCCTGCATCATATTTGATCGGACCGAGATCGCTCATACCGTACAGCGTGACCATATCACGCGCAATACGTGTCGCATTCTCAAAGTCGTTGACGGCACCTGTTGTAACGTCATCGAAGAACATTTCCTCAGCTGTACGGCCGCCCATAAAGCCGGTGATCGTTGCCAGCAGGTCGTTCTTCGTATTCATCATCTTTTCATCTTTCGGAGTCATCAGGTTGTAGCCGCCTGCCTGACCTCTCGGGATGATCGTAACTTTCTGTACGATCGATGCGTTATCCAGGAACAGTCCGATGATCGCATGTCCTGACTCATGATAAGCAACCAGTCTCTTGGTCTTTTCATCATAAGTACGGCTCTTCTTGGCCGGTCCCATCATGACACGGTCGATCGCTTCGTCGATCTGCGTAACATAGATCTTATCCAGGTTTTCACGTACCGCAAGGATCGCAGCTTCGTTCAGGACATTTTCCAGATCAGCTCCGGAGAAGCCCGGTGTACGCTTTGCGATCGCGTCCATATCAACATCTTCCGCAAAGTGCTTATTTCTGGCATGAACTTCCAGAATAGCCTTTCTGCCTTTTCTGTCAGGCAGTGCAACCGTGATCTGACGGTCGAAACGTCCGGCTCTCAGAAGTGCCGGGTCAAGGACGTCAGGGCGGTTGGTAGCCGCGATGACAACGATGCCGGTATTGTCTTCCATACCATCCATTTCGACAAGCAGCTGGTTCAGCGTCTGTTCACGTTCATCATGTCCGCCGCCGAAGCCTGCGCCTCTCTGACGTCCTACAGCATCGATCTCATCGATGAAGATGATGCACGGAGCAGTCTGCTGCGCTTTCTTGAACATGTCTCTGACACGGCTGGCACCGACACCGACGAACATTTCCACGAAGTCAGAACCTGAAATGCTGTAGAACGGAACGTTTGCTTCGCCTGCCACTGCCTTTGCGAGCAGTGTTTTACCGGTACCGGGATGACCGCAGAGCAGAATGCCCTTCGGGATCCTCGCGCCCATGCGGGCAAATTTCTTCGGATATTTCAGGTAGTCGATGATCTCAGCCATTTCCTGCTTTTCTTCATCGCATCCCGCAACATCATCGAATCTGACCTTGGACTTTGTTTCCAGCTGAGCTCTGGATTTGCCGAATTCAAATGCCTTGGCATTTGCGCCGGCTCCGCCGCTCATCCGGTTGATCATCCAGATGCCCATACCCGCGATCAGCAGGATCGGGATCAGGGAATACAGCGTATCCATGAAGGCATTGGATGCCTCCGCATCAATGATGCTGATCTTGGAGCCGCCCAGCTGATCGATCAGTTCATCCAGTTCCGACTCCGTTGCAGGAATCGTGGATGTAAAGGTGATCTGCTCCCCGTCCTTTGTATAAACACCCTGTACGCCGATCGTTCTGTAGCCGATGGCCAGTGTGGAGTCAGTGATCTTCTCGCTGGAGATCAGTTCCTTCATTTCACTGTAATTCAGGGCCTTGGCTGACGGTCTGTCACTCATCGTAAACAGACTCATCACAGCTATCATCACGATCAGATACGGCAGATAATTTAAAAATCGGTTCTTTTGCTGCATCTATTTACCTCACTATCAGGAGTAGCACTCATCTTTCAGTACGCCGATATACGGCAGACAGCGATAATGCTGGTTGTAATCCATACCAAATCCGACGACAAACTCATTGCCGACTGTAAAGCCGATATAATCAGCGGTAACATCTTTATCGCGGCGGCTGGGTTTATCCAGAAGCGTTACGATCTTAACACTGTTGGCACCCTTGTTCTTCAGCATGCTCATGACAGCATTGATTGTGCGTCCCGTATCAACTATATCTTCTACAAGAAGAATGTCCAGCCCTTTGACCGATGTATCAAGATCCTTAAGGATCTTGATTTCTCCGGTCGTTTCCGTACCTGCATAGCTTGTAACGTCCATAAAGTCGTATTGAACATCCAGGTCGATATGCTTCATCAGTTCAGCCAGAAACGGTACGCTGCCTCTTAACAAAGCAACCAGCAGAGGACTGCGGCCTGCATCGCCGTATTCCTTTGTGATCTGTGCGCCAAGCTCCTTGCTGCGTGCGATGATCTCTTCTTCACTGTACAGAACCTTCTTTATATCCTTATTCATACGATGCTCTCCTTAGTTATAGTAAGTATTGTAGCACATTGAAATCAGGGCTTGTTGAAAAATGAAGAATATCACAGCCTAATCCCGGTACCAGAATGACACTTCCTGACGCATTGACAACGACCGGCCAGCTCCGGCGCATATATCTTGGAATATGCCTGTCTATAAAGAAACGGTGGACGCTTTTTGTTCCGTATCGCATTCTGATCTCGTCTCCCGGCTGCCAGCTGCGGATCGTCAGAGGCCAGTCATCTTCCCTGACCGTCACCGCATTCACTCCCGGACTTCCCGGTCCGATACTGAATGTTTCTTTTGTCCCGAGCCGCATCACTTCCCGGAGATCAGCGCAGACATAGCTGTATGTGCCTAACGGCTTCTGAAGGAAAAATCTGCCGTTCTTTTGGACTATCTGCCTGTCACGGACATCGATCACGAAATCATCATGTTCCATCATGATATGATCAGCTTCCTCAAGGAATTTCCTGCTGAGTCCTGCTCCCTGTTTCTGCGGCTCCGCGATCATCCTCAGCAGTGTCAGGCGGTCCTCCGGACTGTAATTACGGTATGCGGACAGTTCTGTTCCGCCTTCCCGGATCTCTGTCCTGACGCGGCATCTGCGCTCTGTCATGACGGCATTCTCCATCCTGATCTCGCGCAGGATCATGGTCCTTTCCATGGGACTGAGATGGTCGATCACTTCATGCCGTACTTTGTTTCTGGCATAGTCATCCTGCAGGTTTGTCGCGTCCAGATACCATCTGATCCCGTGCTCACTGCAGTAGTCTTCCAGTTCCTTCTTCGTCATATGCAGGAGCGGACGTTCCACAAGAATCCCGTGATACATCATGGAGTCCTTCAGTCCCCAGTATTCCGGGATGATGTTTTTCTCTTTCTGCATGATATAGGTCTCGATCAGGTCATCCTGGTGATGGCCTGTCAGGATCCCCGCGTAGCCGTACTGTCTGACGAGCTGTTCAAAGAAGTCGTACCGCCAGGTCCTGGCAGCGGCTTCAAAATTGCCTGTGTATACGAACGCTTCATTCCTGACATGGCAAACGATACCATGATCTTTGCACCACTGCCTGACCCACGCTTCTTCCTCATCCGCCTCCGGGCGGTGATGATAGTTCACGTGCGCCACAGCAAAAGCAGTTCCCGATCTCAGGCACATATCTGCCAGTGCCATGGAATCGGGACCTCCCGATACTGCCGCAAGCCATACCCCGTTTCTTTTTTCCATGGAACTATGATAACATGCACAGACATTGAATCTTTTCTAATGTTTTGTTAATGTACCAGTATGGCTAAACGTTCTGAAAACTTTCCTGACGATGATAAGAAACCGGATCCGATTCCCGGCTATCTGCTGACAGCGATCTATACCGGCTTTACGATGTGGATCTTTTCCTATTACATCAGTGACCGTAAAATGCTGATCATGCTGTCACCGGTCGTCTATCTGATGTGGTATGTCCTGCTGTTTTTCACCGAGTATAACGAGTGAGTCCGAATGAGAACGCCGGTTTGACAAATGCTACCTCCAGCATTCTCTGCTGGACTTTCCAGAACAGTTCGCTTTCTGTATCCAGATGCGCAACGATCTTTATAATCCTGGCAGTATTCACAAAACGGATATCATTCAGAAACATTACGGAAGGCTTGGCCATATTGCCGATCTTTCCCAGTCTCATCAGATGCTTCTTCCCGTTCGGATTATCACACGGGTCATAAGCTGTCGCATACTGTACGGCATTGCTGGTCATCGGGATCACCAATGCTTTTTTTCCGTATATGTTCATGATGATCGCAAAATGCTGGTAACCGACCTCGTGCAGATATGCCTGTCCGAAATCCATGAAGCAAATATCCCCTACCAGCGGGTAAACGCCTAGATTCTCCCCGCATGTATACGCGTGTCTCTGTGTCCAGTTCGCCTCAGATATCAGGCTTTCTTCAAAATGCGCATCATTCATCTGTTCATAGACCGTTTTCCTGTTCTCCATATAGTTTTTCCAAAGGTCTCCGTCCTCGATCGGGCTCTGCTGAATGATCTGCTGTCTGTTATTACGATCCATACATATTTCCTTCTTTCTTCAAACGAAATATACTGCATCATTTGCCTGAAACCTCTTTTTTCACGGTGATTATCAGTCCGTTATAAAAACAGGTATCAATGTACCTGTCTTCAGTCTTCCCTGTATGCATTCAGGGCTTCTTCGTAATAGCTGCACAGCTGTTTTCTCAGGAAAGCAGGTTCAATGATCACGGCATCCTTTCCAAAGCGGGAAAAGTAATTCCGGATCTGCATGACAGAACCGCTGAACCAGTACAGGTCCCCTTCAGTGCGCACGGGAACAGGCCTGTCAAAGTAGATGACACGGAACATGTTCTTCCCCTGTTCGGTCAGTTTGACACAGATATGGTCATCATAAACACCGGAATACTGCGGTGACTGCAGGGCCTGACGGAAGTATTCATCATTCTCCGGACGGTATGCGCATATCTCCCGGTTCACGACAGAAGCGCTGATGATGCGTGAGATGCGGAATGTATAGCACTTTCCTTCGGGATCTTCTGCCAGAAGATAGTTGAAGAGTTCTTCGGGAGAAGAAACAAGATATCTCGGATAGACCGTAATGGAAGAACGCTGTGTCCTGATCCGTAAGGCGCGCTGTTTCCGGATCGCGGTCTCGATCGTACTGCAGAGGCCTTTATAGTAGATACGTTCTCTTCTGTACTGCGGCATCTCAAAATATGACCCGAGCATATTCCTGAAATATTCCGAAAACGAAAGCCCGTACTCCGCGGAGATCCTGTCGATCTCCTCCAGTCTGTCTTCATTGAAGGAATACTTTGTCGGTTTTACAGCGATATGCCTGTTTGTTTTCTGCTTCAGTCCGGTATCCCCGGGCATGTTCATCAGGCGGACGATCTCCTGTGCCTTTCTGAGGGATCCTTTCTCATGTTCCCCGATCACCTGCCTGATCCGGCCGATCATATCACTGTAACTGTCCGAATACTCATCAAAGTAATTGGAAATGACTGTATTCAGGAATTCATTGATGTTCGGTTCCCCGTTGTTTTTCAGTTTCCCGTATACACGGATATCATCTGTGATCCTGTTATAGAGTCTTTCCGTGACGTTGATCGTAATTTTCTCTTCATAATTCATAACCTGATTATATATGAAGCCCCGTTTTATATGTTAATAATTGCATAAATTATATAAAATTATTTATATTTTTCATGTTTTTTGGGGTATAAAAATAAATACATTTGAGAATATCTTTCCCCCCCTACTGCCAATTATGATATCACTGTCAGGGAAAACACCCGGCTGATCACCGGGTGACGGTCAGTATTCCTTGGTATAATAAATATCGGATATTTATCAGACTCATGATGCATCACAGAAAACGTTAAGAAACCCCGGAACGGAGGATACAGATATGATGACTGAAGGAAAAACAATCGATGAACTGGAAGAAGAAGCTGTAGACGGAAATGAAGAAGCAGCACGTCAGCTGTATATGCTGTTCCGGGATTCAGATCCGGAAAGAGCCGCATACTGGCACAGCATGATCAAAGAGACTCCCCATACGGAGGATGAACAGGATATTGAAGAGGAATCAGAGGAAGCAGTCATTTCTGCCGACTCCGGTGAAGATGCTTCATTTGCCGGCTGGTATCAGGACTATACATCCGGGACAACTGCGGGACTTCCCGTCAGGGCACTGATGTCCCGCATGAATGACGGAGATCCGTTTTCCGCTTTGGTCCTCGGCGATATGTTTGAGGAAGAAAAGCTCCGTTTCTACTCGGCAGCGGAAAAGAATCTGGAAAAAAACGCATCGGACGCTTCAGTCGGAAAGATCCTTTATGATCTCAACATCACTCTTGGTGACCTGTACAGGAATATGACAGAAGGAAACCGTGCAGAAAACAATGCCAAAGCATTCCGTTATTATTCCAATGCTGCAGAACTCCGTGCCTCAGAGGAAGACGAACACAGATTCGATCGTCTGATCGACTGCTATCAGAACGGGATCGGATGTACTGCAGACCCCATTAAAGCAAGAGAACTGATGAAAAAACGCGCATATGTGTCAGGACCGGAAGCGATGCTTGCAATGGCCGATGAGTATGCCCGTACCGGTTCCAGGATCGAAGAAGCGGAAATGCTTCAGCAGTGTGATGCGGCAGCCGGTGAGGACAGCGCCCTGTACAAAGCGATCGCGCGCTACAGACTTTCAAAATACGGAATGCCCGGCATTGACGGGAATGTTCCGTTCACGGTTCAGGAGATCCTGAACATTGCCGCATGCGCACAGGATCGGGATACACTTCAGAAATACATGAACAGCAGTCTGCTTGCCGGATTCCTTTCCGAAGCGTACAGTCTTATGAACAACGGGTCTCTCGATCAGGAACACATCAATGATCTCGCGCTGCTTCATATCCACTGTGCCCGTCCTGTCCGTGCGGATGAATACAGCAAGTACATCCGCTGCTGCAGGATCGCTGCAGAAGCAGGTCATGGTGAAGCAGAAGAAGAACTTCTTACCATCTTGAAGGATATCGAAGAAAGCTTCTCCGGACAGGACAGCGCTGAAGAAAACATCAGAAAAGCAGATATCCTGACCGAATATTACAGAGGAATACAGGATGAAACTGCTTCTTTCAGATGGATGCTGGAAAGTGTTTCAGCAGGAAAAAAGATCTCTTCAGAGGAACTTCGCCAGATCCAGGAGCAGGCTCAGACCTTCTCACAGTCAGAGTTCCCCTTCCCGGCCCATATCTGCAATATGCTCGTCAAACTGTACGAATGGACTGATGATAAAGAGCAGGCTTTCATCTGGAGTGCCCGCGGCGCGGTGCAGGAAGATCCTGAAGCGCAGTATCAGTACGCGCTCCTGCTGAAGGAGACCGGGAAAGGTGACCCTCAGGAGATCTTCAGACTGATGCTGTCGAGCGCAAAGAACGGCTATACACCTGCTTATGAAAAAACAGCTGAGTTCTATGAAGAAGGTTATGGAACAGAACAGGATCTGAACGCAGCTGAGAACTGGTATACACAGGCCATCTCGAGCGGTGCGGCTGTCTGGAAGCGGCTGGCAGAGCTCATGATCAGACTGGACATGAAAGTCGAGGCAGTTAATGTACTGGATCGCATGCCTGAGAAAGACGATGAAACCTATACACTCATGGCAGATCTGTGTGAAAAACTCGGAAATCCCGGAAGAGCTGAAAGCCTTATTTCGGTGCCTGCCAACCGTGGTTATGTTCCTGCAATGCTGAAATTTGCCCAAATTGGAAGAGCGCACGGGAAACCCGGCATGTGTGCAAACTGGTACAGGAGAGCAGCAGAAGAGCAGAACGATCCGGAAGGCATGCTGCATTACGCTGAATGCCTGCAGGACGGATACGGTGTTTCCTGTGACCTTGATAAGGCAATGAAATACTACATGAAGGCAGCGGCTGAAGGTGTTAAGGATGCGTACTATCCCATTGCCCAGCTGTTTGAAAGCGGAAAAGCAGGTGATGCTGACCGTTCCAGATGCCTGGCCTGGTATGTCAAGGCAGCCAACAGCGGAAATGCGGACGCAATGTATAAAGTCGGCATGATGTGTCTGGAAGGCGTTTATGCGGACCAGAATACAGAACTTGCCCTGAAATGGCTGGAACATGCGGCAGAAGCAGGCAGTGTCAGCGCGCTGGAAGAGCTCGGGGATCTTTGGTCTGCCGGCAGTCAGCCGGAAGAAAACTACACCAAGGCGATCAATTATCTGGTCACAGCAACCAAAAAAGGCAGCGACAGGGCGATGTACCTGCTTGGCAGAACATATTCCAAACCCACCTCATTCCAGGACCTTGCCTTTGCACGCTCCTGTTATGAAGCTGCAGCCTACGCTGATGACATAGATGCCATCAGGGCACTGGCTGACATGTATTCAAAGGGTATCGGCGGAGAAAAGGACAGCAGGAAAGCTGCCGAACTCAGAGCTAAAATCCTGGCTGAAGACGGCTCCAGACTTGCCGGAACTGCCGTCAGTAAAGGCCAGCAGATCTATGAACAGGTCGTTGCCAAAGGAAATGAAGGCGTTGACGCCGTACTGGACAAGGTCAATGATTTCCTTGATGACGATCAGAACAACAATGACGGTATCGCGGGATGGCTGAAAGGGATCGGCCGGAAACTGAAAGGATAGTATTATGGAATACCATGCATCAAAAATCGAGCAGCTGTACTATAAGAATCAGTTTTCTTTTCTTGCGTACAGATTGAGGGATTATATCACTTCACTGCTCCAGGATATTTTCAAGGATGACCTGGAAAGCCTTGTTAAGGAACTGATCAAGGTCAATGACAACGCACCGGTATTATGCCGTGACTTTCTGGCAGACGGATGCACAAACGCATATCTGAATGAACTGAAAGCCGCACTCAGCCCGAACCAGCCTCATATTTCAAGAAAAAGAGTGAAAAAAAAGCTCCGCGGTCTTAAGAATAATAACCATGATAACCAGCAGAAACTCGACACATTGTTTGCGCACAGGCTGGCAGGTGAAGCCGATCAGCAGGCATTCCTCAGACATGCCCTGATGTACGCTGATGTTTCTTCCACACTGAACACCCTTGAATTCCTTTCTTCAGGAAAAAGACACGTGCTGCTTTCCCAATGCGGTGACCCGAATTATCCGGAAGTCAAAAACTGCGCGATCCAGATCCGTGAAGCCAGAAACATGTATCTTGGTCATGAAAGCCAGATTCCCGGCGATACGGCTTCCCGTTCCTTCTTTGTCTCAAATGCCCAGGAGATCAGAAAACTTGCAGGTCTGCTGAATTACGCTCCAATGCAGGCAAAAGCAGAAGAGATCCGTTCGTTCTGCGATTCTGCCTGCAGCAGAGTGCAGCTGGAACCCCTGCTGTTCAGTTCACTGGCACAGCGTATCAGCGGTTTCCGCAGTGACTGGCTTAATTTCAGTAAATTTGACCGTTTTACCGATTTCATCAAAAAAACTGTTTACCTGACAAAAGAAGCTGAGATCAAAGAATTTTTCGGTCTGTTTGAATCCAAAGGGAATGTGGAATTGAATACTGTTCTGGAAACGATCATGTCACAGCTCAGTTCCATGAACAGCAGGATCGACAGCCTGGATACAGCCGGCCCCGTCCGGGAGTCTGAAAACACGAAACTCTTCACGGAAGACCATCCGGATGTTGTTGAAAACATGCCGTATCTGCCTTCCCTGTTCTCTTACACATCCGGTCACCTGACGGATGCCCAGACTGACGAGATCTTCTCCAATTCGATCATCCTGGCCGATGAATCGGTATGGCTGAACGATCATCTGCAGAGTTATCTGACATACAGCCTTGTACCGCAGCTGAAGCTCTCCAATGCCAAAATGGCTGCTGACTGGGTGACACGCGCGCGGATCAAGCAGATCCTGCTGGACAAAACAGATCCGAAAAACAGAGCGGCCAAGGCTGCCGACAATACCATATCCTACCTGCATGCAGTCGGTTCCATGATCTACGGCCCTGTACAGAAGAATACTGTCGGCAGCGCTGAAGACAACCTGGTCCATCTGGCACAGAGAAACATGGACAAACGTTTCGTGATTCTGACTCAGAGCAAAGCATTTACCGAGCGGCTGGCAGCGGAAGATCTGCCGAACGTCCTGCCGCTGATGATCGTTTCCAATGAACTGTCCGTACGTATCAGCGCAAGAAACCGGGTGATCCAGTTCGCAAGATACGGTTCCGACTCCACTGATGACGGTCCCGAAGAAGAACCGGAACAACCTTCCGGCCATGGAGCGCAAACAGAAACACATAAACACTGGAACGTTCCGGCCGCGCCTCTGGCGGTAACTTCCGAATTCAAGAAGGAGACCGGGATCCTGATTCACGTTAAAAAGCTTCCTTCCCTGAACGATACCGTTCTGACTGCCGGACAGCAGCCGGTCAGGCTGACTGAAAAACTGGGTACAGGCGGAGAAGGAACGGTCTACCGTACGGACCGGGAAGGTTTGGCAGCCAAGATCTATCATGAAGGCATGCTGACAGAAACACGCCGGGATAAGCTGATCCTGATGACCGAAAATCACCCGAAGATCAGACAGCTCTGCTGGCCGGAAGAAGTCCTCTTCACGGAGAACGGTGAATTTGTCGGTTTCCTGATGCCTGCAATCAGCCCGGATTACATGGACCTGTCGCATTCCGTCCTGCAGATAGCAAAAGAATCCATCAGGAACGGCATGATGAAAGACTGGGACAGACTATCGCTGGTCAGGCTGTGCATGCAGATCGTCGATGTGTTTCTGCAGATGCACGAAAAAGGCATACTGATGGGTGATGTCAACCCGAACAACATCATGATCGACATTTCCGGCTCCGAGCTGCCGGAAATCATGGTCGTAGACTGCGACAGTATGCAGTTTGGCGGTTATCCCTGCCCTGTTGGTATGAAGGCATACACCAGTCCTGAAATATATAAACGGCAGAATACCGATAATCCTCACTACGGGGAGTTCCTGCGTGAAGAGGACGATGAGCTGTATGCTGTAGCTTCACTGCTGTTCCATATTCTGATGCTGAACGGCTCACCTTATGAAGGCAAAGGCATGGAAAGCATTGATGACGCGATCAGGAATTACAACTTCTCATATCGTACGAACAAACAGAATGTCAGCGGAAAAGATACTCCTGATGGTTCTTACCGCATGGTGTGGAACAATACATACTACAAACTGAAGGACCTGTTCGCGCAGGTATTTACAGGAAATGGTTCAGTTCCGCTGCAGACCTGGTCCGAAACTCTGGAAAAATACACAGAACAGATTCTGGATGGAAAATGGACACGGGATGTGATCCCTAACAGATATTGGGACACACCGGATCATGAGTACAACACGGATATCACATGTGAGTGGTGCGGTGCTGCGTCAAACATGCCGAATGAACGCTATGAAAAATACAAAAAGAGACGCAGACCATTGCTGTGCCCTGCCTGCAATACGATCCTGGAAAGCATGAAATACCGGCCGGTAACACAGGAACTCGATGCTGAGATCCCGCGTACATTCACCTGCAAGGTCTGCAATAAACCCTATACGCTTGACAATTACTATGACGCATACCTGACAGGTATCGGAGCAACTGACCATGACACGATCTGTCCTGACTGTCTGAAACGGACACATATCCTGAACTGCAGCTACTGCGGAAAAGCAGTGCCGCTTAATGTCTGGGATTATCTGAATTCCAGGAACAAGAAGAGTTTCCTCTGCGATCATTGCGGAGAAAAGGTCGATCTGACATGTTCCGGGTGCGGAAAGCAGTTCCAGGATATCTTCCGGTATAAGGACATCCGTGATAAGAAAGGAAAAGGCTACTTCTGCAAGGAATGCCGCGATAAATGGAGGAAATCATAATGGCGGGATTAAAATCAATACTTGAAAAGGATATCGTTTCGACGAATGCGCCGCAGCTGATGATCTGCATCCTGATCGATGCTTCATATTCCATGATGGAAGACGGACGCATGAGAATGGTCAACGACGGGATCAGGGCATTCCTGAAAAGCGGCCGGGAAGATATCTATGCCCGTGACAGCCTGGATGTATGCTTTATCACATTCGGCGGAGACGGTCCCGAGATCATACAGCGTTTTTCAAATGTGCAGAAAGTGGAATTCAATGATATCGTTCCCCACGGCGGTACTCCCCTGAAAACAGCCGTTGAATTCGCAGTCAACGAGATCGGTATGAGACGTGAATTCTGGCGCAATGTCGGTGTCAGTGTCTATCATCCCTGGCTGATCATCCTGAGTGACGGCAAATCGGATGAAGATGTGTCCGGTCCCGCAAAAGCCATCCAGAAGATGTACCGTGATCACAAGCTCAAAGGAAAATGCATCGGCGTAGGAGACGGCAGTGAAACAGAAGACCTGAAGAAACTGGCTCCGGAGGGACATGTTGAAACGATGAAGGCACTGGAGATCACCAATTTCTTCTCCATGCTGTCAAGGTCGGCAGCTGCCATGAGCCTGTCCGCGCCTGATGCCGAGGACGATTCCTATGAGATCCGGATCTGATATGAAAGCAGTCTGTGCGTTTACGATCGGTGAACAGCATATCTTCCTGGGAACGGAATGCCAGGATTATGCCATGACGGCCAGACAGGATGATGTGCTATGCGCGCTGCTTGCGGACGGAGCAGGATCTGTTGAGCATTCAGAGATCGCTGCCAGAGCCGCTGTTGAGGCACTGTGCGCGGATTTCATGAAACAGCCTGATCTCTGGCTGTCCATGGAAGACAATCTGCTGAAACAGCATATCATCTCAATCAGTACAGAGGCTGCTGCCAGTGCACAGCCGGGCATGAAGCCTGACTGTACCCTTCTCATGTACGGACAGGCAGGTCAGAGATCCATCCTGATCCATACAGGTGACGGAGCAGCGATCGGCTGCGGTGAAGAAACAATCCTTCTCAGCAGACCCGAAAACGGATCTGAAGCACACCTGACCTTCTTCCTGTCAGGGCCTGATACACCCTCGCATATCCGGATCATACGTGACCCGGACAACAGCCTGGATACGATCATCCTGACCAGTGACGGAGCGGAGCGGATGCTGTATGATCAGGTCAGTGATACCCCGGCCAATGCCCCGGCAATTATGGCGGAATGGATCCATACAAGTGACGAGGAAACGGTCACCATGAAACTGAAGGAGACGATGGAAACATTATTCCGCAGGCATTCATCCGATGACCTGAGCATCGTCATCATTTACCGCGGAACGGATGATTGTGAATGAAAAAAATGCGATACAGCTGATCACATTCTAAAGTGGGCCCTGTGTCAAGGACAATAAATAAAAAAGTACTTATCTGATTCCTTGAAAACAAATATCCTCCAGGTAGAAATACTTGGAGGATTTGTTAAATGACACAGGATTATATATGGTTTCTTACAGAAGATAATGTTCTGACTGG
>JAFRJJ010000006.1 GCA_017432325.1 Solobacterium sp.
GATATCTGGAACTGGTATCCAATGGTTGTTTGAAGAGCCGTATGCGGGAAAATCGCACGTACGGTTCTGTGAGGGGCGGCAGGCAGGCCTTTCACTTACACAATGTTTATGAAAGGAGTGTCGAGCATGCCTACTCGACGAAGACTGATGCTTCAGATCAAGGATATATGCAAGGAATACCGTACCGGGCCGCTGGTCCAGAAAGCTCTGGACCATGTCAGCCTTAATCTGCGGGATAACGAGTTCGTTGCGATACTCGGCCCCAGCGGTTCGGGAAAGACGACCTTATTGAATATTATCGGCGGCCTGGATCGTTATGATTCAGGTGATTTGGTCATTAACGGGATCTCCACCAGAAAATACAAAGACCGTGACTGGGACTCCTACAGGAATCACACGATCGGCTTCGTATTCCAGAGTTATAACCTGATCGCGCATCAGACAGTTCTTTCCAATGTTGAACTGGCGCTGACGATCGGCGGTATTTCCAGAAATGAGCGCAGACAGAGAGCTGCCGAAGCGCTGACCAAGGTGGGACTGGGAGACCAGCTCCATAAGAAACCGTCCCAGATGTCGGGCGGCCAGATGCAGAGAGTCGCGATTGCCAGAGCGCTCGTCAATGACCCGGATATCCTGCTGGCGGATGAACCGACCGGAGCGCTGGACTCGGAAACGAGCATCCAGGTCATGGATCTGCTGAAGGAAGTTGCCAAGGACCGTCTTGTCGTTATGGTCACCCATAACCCGGAACTGGCAGAACAGTATGCGACAAGGATCGTCAACCTGAAGGACGGCCGTATCACCGGTGATTCCGACCCGCTGATCATTGATGAAGATCTGCAGGAACCGCCTGTACATAAGAATCTCGGCAAGGCATCCATGTCATTCCTGACTGCGCTGGCACTGAGCTTCAACAACCTGAAGACAAAACTGACCAGAACGATCCTGGTTGCTTTTGCCGGTTCGATCGGCATCATCGGCATTGCCTCGATCCTGTCACTGTCGACCGGCGTCAACAAGTATATCGAGGATGTCCAGGAAGAGACGCTCCTGGAGTATCCGCTGGAGATCCAGAATGCCGGTATTTCACTGTCCTCGTTTATCGAGGTGCCGGAAAAACCGGATGAAGAAGAGGAAGAAAAAGTCCAGAAGAACGTGACGGAGCGCAGAGTTGCTTCAAGTATCTTTTCACGTGTTTCTTCCAATGACCTGGCTTCCCTGAAGACTTATTTTGAAAGCGATGAATGCGATATCCGCAATTACGCGAAAGCCATAGAATACTCATATAATGTCACACCATTGATCTACAGGCTGGAAGGGGATCAGATCTACCAGATCAACCCGGACCAGTCGATGGGTACGCTCGGATTCGGCGGCGGAACATTCTTCTCATCGCAGTTTTCCGCGAATATCTTCCAGCCTCTGCCGTATGATAAGTCACTGTATATCAATTCATATGATCTGAAAGCCGGACACTGGCCGAACAATAACCAGGAAGCAGTGCTCGTCTTGTCACAGACAGGACGCATTACAGATACGGTACTGTACAGCCTCGGTCTGAAAGACATGGCGGAAATGCAGGACATGCTGAATAAATTCGCTGCCGGGGAAGACGTTGAAGAATCCAAAGATCCGCTGCTGGAACTGGATTACGAGGACTTTATCGGTCTTACCTTCAAACATGTCTTCAGCAGTGACAAATATGTTTATGATGATGAATATGATGTCTGGAAGAACAAATCTGACGATAAGGTCTATATGCGCGACCTTATCAGCAAAAGCAATGATCTGACGATCGCCGGTGTCGTGATGCGCAAGGAAGACGCAACCACTTCCGTGCTGATCCCCGGATCAGTCTATTATCCCTATGATCTGACGATGGATATCATGGACTATGCGGCAGGAAGCACGATCGTACGTTCGCAGATGAGTGATTCCGGCATGGATGTCTTTACGGGAAGCCCGTTCAATGAAGACAGGGAAGACAGTTCCCTGAACCTGGAAACACTGTTCAGCGTCGATGTTGACGCATTGAACAGGGTATTCTCCTTTGATGCCAGCAAGCTTCAGATCGATACATCCGCATTCTCGGATATGGATATGAGTGATCTGGACCTGTCCAACATGGATATGTCAGCCCTGTCGGACGCTGTGCCTGCATTCAATGAAGAGGACTTTGCGGACCTGCTGTCCAATATCAACATCAAAGTCAACCAGGAACAGCTGATGGAGATGTTCAGAAGCATCCTGGAAGGCTACAGCGAATATGCCCGGTCGGACACTTCGACAGACTATACAAAACTGCCTGACGCGATCAGGAAGTACCTGGAAGAAGATGAGACACGGGAGTATCTCCGGAGCATCCTGTCGGAACTGATCACAACAAAGAATATCGATCAGATCACGGAAGAACAGATCACGGAGCTGGTGGCAGTCGTCATGTCAGGCTACCAGGAATATGTGATCGTCAATGAGCTGGATCCTGAAAACTTCAACGAGAATCTTGCGGCATATCTGCAGACCGAAGAAGCCTCCCAGCTGATCCGTGAACAGACAGCGAAGATCGCCGCGGCATTCGCGGAGGTGGAGATCACGGATGAAGAGATCCAAAAGATCATCTCGGACATTACGGAAAACTACGAAGCCTATGCCGAGCAGAATGAACTGCCGGAGCCCGATAAGATCATCCAGGCATTCACTGACTATCTGCAGTCGGATGAAGGAAAACAGAAGATCTCCGAGGGAATCGAGAAATCCGTCAATACAGAGGAGATCGCCCAGCAGTTCGGCGCAGCTATGGCGGATATGTTCACGGAATTCGGAGAGAACCTTGCCGCAGCCATCGGAAAGATGATGACGGATGTGATCTCACAGCTGACGACAAAGATCACGGATGCCATGACGACTGCGATGAAGTCGCTTGCCGACAACATGAACGATGCCTTCAGCATCCATCCTGAGGAGTTCGCGAAAGCGATCTCAATGAACATGGATGAACAGCAGCTCCAGGAACTGCTCTCATCACTCATGTCCAAGGAACAGGCTTCCTATGAAGGAAACCTGAGAACACTTGGATACGCGGAAATCAGAAAGCCGTACGCCATTACGATCTACCCCAGGAACTTCGAAAGCAAGGAACATATCACGGATATCCTGGACAACTACAACCAGCGGATGAAGGATACCGGACAGGATGAAAAGGTCATCAACTATACCGATACGGTGGGACTCCTGATGTCATCCGTCACCGATATCATCAATGCCATCAGCTATGTGCTGATCGCCTTTGTGGCCATCTCTCTGGTCGTATCTTCGATCATGATCGGTGTCATCACATACATCAGCGTACTTGAGAGAAGAAAAGAGATCGGTATCCTGCGCGCGATCGGTGCTTCCAAGCGGAACGTTTCCTCGGTATTCAACGCGGAAACATTCATCATCGGTCTCCTGGCGGGTATCTTCGGCATCGTGATCACAGAGCTCCTGCTGATCCCGGGAAATGCGCTGATCAGGCATTTCACGGATGCCAATGTCGTGGCGCAGCTGCCTTACAATGCGGCTGTCATACTCGTCATCCTGAGCGTGATCCTGACGATGATCGGCGGACTGATCCCTTCCAGGAAAGCAGCCAAGAGCGATCCGGTAACTGCTCTGAGAACAGAATAAAAATCTTTAAGAATCAGGCAGCCTGTATCATACAGGCTGTCTTTTCTTACGGAAAAATGGACACCAAAAGAATTAAGCGCCATAATATCTATGTACGAAAAACATCATGGAATCGTATAAAATAGTAGAAAAGGAGTACAAGATAATGCTGAATATCAATAAAAGCACTGATGGCAGCAAACTGACTGTTGCATTGGAAGGCAGACTGGATACAAATACTTCCCCTGATCTCGAAGCATCCCTCCAGGAATCACTGGACGGTGTGACAGAGCTGGTACTGGACCTGGAAAAACTGGACTATATTTCATCCGCAGGCCTGCGTGTTCTTCTGGCTGCGCATAAGATGATGTCCAAGCAGGGCAGCATGAAGGTCGTCCATGTCAATACGACAGTCATGGAGATCTTTGAGATCACAGGATTCCTGGATATCCTGACTGTTGAATAAACCGGGGAACGGCATGCCGGAGAAAAACATCAGGGAAATGAGTGAGCAGGAGAGAAAGCGTTACTCCCTGGCTTCACGCATATTCCAATCAACGATCATCGGATCCATTATCCTCGGGATCACCGCGCTGCTGATCGGCCTGGGAATGTTTTCATACTCATTGGTCAACCAGTACATCTCCGAAGGATTCAGTCTTTCAGAAAATGCCGCAAGCATTCTGAACCGGACCGTGGATATCAAGCCGCTGAGTGAAGCGGTCATGCAGGAATACCGTGCGCTGCGGGCACAGGATGAACATACAGAATATGATCCGGAACGATTTTCGTCATTTGCGGAGCGTGAGGATTATCAGACCATCTGTTCCGTACTGTCGGAATACCTGAATTTCGATCAGGTGGAATTTGTATATCTTGCCATGTATGACGAAGATAGATCTGCAATGGTATATATCGCTGACCCGGATGAATCGGAAGAACATATGATGCCGGGTGAGTGGGAAAGCGTCTCGGAAAAAGGAATGAAGAGATTCCTCAACTGGGACGGAACCGGCAGACTGTACGAGATCGACAGAACGGAAAAATACGGCTGGCTGTGTACGACAGGTGTTCCGTTCAGAGGTGAGGACGGAGCGATCAGGGCATTTGTCCTTACCGATGTATCGCTGGTCAACGTGGTGAACGGCATGAAGTCATTGTTCTGGCAATATACAGCCGGACTGATCATTATCATGAACCTGTTTGCCTATCTGCTGACGCGGCAGATGAAGAGAACAGTGATCCAGCCGATCGACGCGATCTCACAGGCGGCACAGGATTATGTGAAAGACAGACGTGAAGGAAACGATGTTGACGATCACTTCTCAAGTCTGAATATCAAAACAGGCGACGAGATCGAAAATCTCAGCTCTGTCATGTCTGATATGGAACGTGACCTGGCTGAGCATGAAGAAGACCTGACCAGGGTCACCGCGGAAAAAGAGCGGATCAATACGGAACTCACACTGGCAAACCGCATACAGACAGATATGCTGCCGAATATCTATCCGGCGTTCCCGGAATATTCGGAGTTTGATATCTACGCGTACTCGAAACCGGCGAGGGAAGTGGGCGGAGACTTCTATGACTATTTCCTGATCGATCAGGATCATCTCTGCATGGTCATGGCGGATGTTTCCGACAAAGGCATACCGGCAGCACTGTTCATGATGGCATCCAAGATCATCCTTTCGAACAATGCGATGATGAATATCAGACCGTCCGAGATCCTGAAAAACACGAATGATCTGATCTGTTCCAACAACCGTGAGGAAATGTTCGTCACGGTATGGCTGGGAATTCTCGAGATCTCTACCGGAAAAGTCACTGCGGCCAATGCCGGGCACGAATATCCGGCAGTGATGCATGAAAACGGCAGATTCGAACTGATCCAGGACAAGCACGGATTTATTATCGGCGGGATCAGCGGTCTGGAATATCAGGATTATGAGATCATGCTGGAACCGGGTTCGAAACTGTTCCTGTATACGGATGGGATCCCTGAGGCGGCAGATGCCGCGTCAGAGCTGTACGGTACAGACCGTATGCTGGACGCATTGAACAGTGAACCTGGCGCGGATGTCAGGAAACTGATCGAAAACATACAGGACAGCGTCAGCGGATTTGCCGGGAATACCGAGCAGTCCGATGACATCACGATGCTGTGTCTTGAATACAAAGGAAAAGAACAGATGCGGGATCAGGCTGAACCGCATCAGAAATGAGGGATATATATGCAGGAAGTTAATGGTAGATTTGAAGATAACAAACTTCTGATCAATCTGTCGGGGCGGATCGATTCAAACAATTCGCATCAGGCAGAAGATGCGATCAGGCAGCTGATACAGGAAAAAACTGCTGTGCCAATCGTGATCGATGCGGAAAATCTGGAATATATTTCAAGTGCCGGCCTGCGTATCCTGCTGCATCTGAAGAAGACAAATCCCGATCTGATGATCATCAATGTCAAAACGGATGTATATGACATTCTGGAAATGACGGGATTCACGGAAATGATGACGGTGGAAAAGGCGTACCGTGTGATCTCTGTCGAAGGCTGTGAAGAGATCGGCAGGGGAGCTAACGGTACGATCTACAGGATCGATGATGACAACATCGTCAAAACATTCCACGATGCCAACGCGCTGGAAGAGATCAGGCATGAACGTGAAGTCGCGCGTACTGCCCTGGTTTTAGGTGTCCCTACAGCTATTTCATACGATGTTGTACGCGTCGGCGACAGTTACGGATCGGTATTTGAACTCCTGAATGCCAGAAGCTTCTCCAAGATCCTGTCTGATGAACCGGATAAGCTGGACTGGTGCGTCCATGAATACGTGGAACTACTGAAAAAGATCCACGGAATCGTCGTGCCGGAAGGTCAGTTCCCGGATCAGCGCGAAACAGCGGTCAAATGGGCACAGTTCATGCAGGACTATCTGCCGGAAGAGACAGGCAAAAAGCTGCTGAAGCTCGTGGAGGATGTCCCTCAGGACAACCATATGATCCATGGTGACTATCATACAAAGAACCTGCAGCTGCAGGGGGATGAAGTGCTGCTGATCGACATGGACACACTGGCGGTCGGCCATCCGATCTTTGAGCTCGGCTCCATGTTCAATGCTTTCGTCGGGTTCTCGGAGCTTGATCACAGTGTGGTCAAAGAATTCCAGGGTTTCGACTATGAAACATCCACAAAATTCTGGCATAAGGTGCTGGCAGCTTATCTTGGTACGAAGAATGAGGACCGGATCAGGGAAGTCGAAGATAAAGCAAGGATCATCGGTTATACACGTCTGATCAGGCGTTCGATCCGCAGAAACGGGCTGAATGATCCGGAACGCAAAAAAGAGATCGATCACTGGACGGAAGAACTGATCGACCTTGTCGGCAAAACCGATACATTGCTGTTCGCCGGAAACGAGCTTGAGATCGACGCAAAGTCGGAAAATCTCCCGAAGGTCATCTCCTTCATTGAAGAGCGCATGGATGAAGCAGGCTTCTCTCCGAAAGCGATCACCGTGGTGACGCTTGCGGCAGAAGAGATCTTCGTCAATATCGCAAGCTACGCGTATGAGAAAGGCAACGGCAAGGCAAAAATCCGTGTTGAAATGGAAGGCGATCCTGTGACAGCGGTCATTACCTTCATCGATCAGGGAATACCGTTTGATCCGATGGCAAAAGAAGATCCTGATGTATCGCTGCCGGCAGAAGAACGCACGGTAGGCGGACTGGGCATCTTCATGACCAAGAAACTGGTCGATGACATGTCCTATGAATACAAAGACGGAGAAAACATTCTGAAGCTTGTCAAAAAGCTTTCATAAGCAACAGAAAGAGAACTGATATGACTTATCCGAAAAAGATCGATCTGCATATTCATACAACTGTATCAGACGGCACAGACACGCCCCAGAAACTTCTGGAGAAAGTCAGGAATGCCGGAATTGACCTGTTTTCAGTGACGGATCATGATGCGGTTAAGGCAAGCACGATCATTCCGGATCTGCTGAAAGAAGGGGACCCTGAATTTGTATGCGGGGCTGAGTTCTCCTGTAAAGATGATGACGGCAAGTATCATATCCTCGGATATGATTATGACCCTTCATCACCATCGATCCTGGGGCTGGTCGAGCTTGGACATACATACCGCATGAACAAGGTCAATGCGCGCCTGGATTTTCTGAGGGACAGATTCGGTTTCTGGTTTTCGGACGAGGACCTGAAAAAACTGCTCGCCCGGGATAATCCGGGAAAACCGCACATTGCGAATCTGATGGTAAAGTACGGTTATACAGAGACAAAGGAGATCGCGATCCTGGAGTACATCAACCAGCTTCACTTTCATATGGAGTATGTACGTCCGGAAGAGGCGATCGAAGGGATCCTTGACGCAGGCGGCATTCCCGTACTTGCGCATCCGTGTTACGGCAGCGGTGATCAGCTGATCATCGGTCAGGAAATGGACGAACGTCTGCATAAACTGATGGACATGGGTCTGCAGGGTGTGGAAGCGTTCTACTCCGGTTTTACCGTCAAACTGCAGAATGAGATGCTTGATTTTGCACAGAAGTATGACCTGTATGTAACTGCCGGAAGTGATTATCACGGCAAAAACAAGATGATCGAGCTCGGAGACAACAACCTGGATACCGTAGATGATTATCCGGAAGGAATGAAACGGTTCCTGGACGAACTGAATAGGCGGCAGAAATGCTGAAACTGGACACACGCACTAAGAAACCGAAGATATACAGCATTGCAGCACTTTCACTGGTCACTGCTTTGATCATGGGCTTTTTCATGTACGGCCCGTATGATCAGAACGGACTGATCGCGGGTGCTGTTTTTGCGATGTATCTGATGACGGTCATCGTGCTGCTGATCGACGCGTTCTTCAAACAGATCCAGTACAATCTCTATTCCTATAACACGATCTATTACATGGGCTTTGCCCTGTTTGTGCTGGTGCTGCTCATCTTCCATATATACGGAGCGCTTGTGACGATCCATCAGCTTGGCTATTACTCGGCTGAACATGTCCTGCATGTGATGACCGGTTCGGCAAAGATATATCTCCTTCTGACATTCCCGTTTATCCTGGTCTTTTCGATCGCGCTGTTTGTATCAAACATCTACCTGATCAGATATGAAGGAAAACGGTTCGTCAATCTCCTCGGCATGATCCTGGCAGTCCTCCTGGTTGCAGGAGACCTGGTCCTGTACCGTCTGGATTACTTCGTCTCCGGATCGGAATTCCAGGTGATGATGCATGATATCTTCAGTGGTGTCTATGCATCGGTATATCTGTATGTGGAATGCATGATCATCGGTGTCATCATTGCCGGTGCGCTCGCCGCGTCATATGTTCCGGAGCCGGATAAAGACTTCCTGATCATCCTGGGATGCGGACTGAACAGCGAAGGCAGACCGACCCCGCTTCTGCGGGGAAGGATCGACCGTGCCCTGGAATTTGACAAGTACCAGAAGAAGGAAACCGGAAAGGAACTGACCTTCATCACTTCGGGCGGACAGGGATCGGATGAACCTGTTTCAGAAAGCTCAGCCATGAAGCAGTACCTGATGGAACACGGTATCCCGGAATCACGCATCATAGAAGAAGACAAATCCGGGAATACATATGAGAACATGAAGTTTTCTAAAGAAAAGATCATGGCCGCTGATCCTGAAGGCAGGATCGCGTTCTCGACGACCAATTATCACGTGTTCCGGAGCGGTCTGCATGCCAGACGTGTCAAGATGAAGGCACTGGGAATGGGGGCTCCGACAAAATGGTACTTCTGGCCGAATGCGGCGGTACGTGAGTTTGTCGGTCTGCTGACAGAACACCGCGGGAAACAGTTCCTGATCCTTGCAGGCATGATCATTGTCTATACAGGACTGACCATATTGAAGTATCACTGGGGAGGATAAAGCCTCCTTTTTATTTCTGCAGCATGCATATTTTCTCATTCCGTATCATCCCTTATAATTGAAGCAGAGAAGCAAATGGAGTAACGATAATGTTTGAAAGAGTAATCCTGCGGTCGGATATGCTGAAATGCGCTCTTTGCCATAACGCTCCGTGTACCGCAGCATGTAAGCATATGGATCCCGGCAGCCTGCTGAGAAGCATATGGTTTGATAATGAAGAAGGAGCAGCTGTAAGGCTTCCGGAAGAAAATCCATGCATGAACTGCCAGGCTTGGTGCGAACAGGAATGTATACGTGCCGGCGAGGTACCGGTGAGGAAACTGATCATGCGTCTGTATGACGAGATCAGACCGGAGCTTCCGGAAGATGTGCCTTCAGACAATAGACTTGCCACGGATTTCTGCGGGATCCCCATGGAAAACCCGTTCATGCTGTCGTCATCGGTTGTGGCAAGTACATATGATATGTGTGCACGTGCTTTTGAGGCAGGATGGGGCGGCATCTGTTTCAAGACGATCTGCAATTTCGAGATCCACGAAGCATCCCCGAGGTTCTCCGCAATCACGGGGGACAACGGAAGTATCATCGGCTTCAAAAATATCGAGCAGCTCTCCGATCACAGCGCTGCCGAGAACATGGAAGTGTTCCGGAAACTGAAGCAGAACTATCCTTCAAAGTTCATCCTGGCGTCCATCATGGGACGGGATGATCAGGAATGGGAGGACCTTGCGCGCATGTGCCAGGAAAATGGGGCGGACGCGATCGAGCTGAACTTCTCCTGTCCGAATATGATGGACGGCGGCCTTGGATCCGATATCGGTCAGGTTCCCGAACTCGTCGAACGTTTCACCGCAGCCGCAAGGCGGGGTGCTTCCATACCGATCCTTGCCAAGCTGACGCCGAATGTTGCGTCCATGAATCCGGCTGCAGAAGCTGCGAAACGGGGAGGGGCGGACGGTATTGCCGCGATCAATACGATCAAAAGCGTGATCGGCATCAGCCCGTATACATACGTCTCTTCACCGGCAGTCCACGGCATGTCTGCCGTAGGCGGATACAGCGGGAATGCTGTAAAGCCGATCGCTCTGCGCTTTATCGATGATCTTGGTTCCGACCCTGATCTTGAAGGTATGCATCTGAGCGCCATGGGCGGGATCGAAACATGGAGAGACGCCCTGGAATTCATCCTTGTCGGTGCCGACAGTATTCAGGTCACGACTGCGGTCATGCAGTACGGCTACCGCATCATCGATGACCTCAAAGACGGTCTGAACCGTTATCTGAATGAAGCGGGATTCCGAAACATAACGGAAGCGAGCGGACTGGCAAATGACACGATCAGTGACACGACAGATGTGATCGAACGTGATACTGTGATCTATCCGATCTTCCATAAGGAAAAATGCATCAGATGCGGCAGATGCATGATCTCATGCATGGACGGAGGACATCAGGCGATCAGTCTGACCGCACAGCGCATGCCGGTCCTGAACGGACTGAAATGCGTGGGATGCCATCTCTGCATCCTTGTATGCCCGCAGAAAGCAATCTCTCCCGGCCGCAAGCGTGTCCCCAAACCGCACTATTAAGTCGTCCCAGCATAAAACCCGGTCCAGGCCGGGTTCTTTTCATGATCGAAGTGATTTTGTGCTGACCGGGAAGGTGAAATAGGTGTCCGGGTATGGTTCGTCAGCGAGTGTGAAGTGCCACCATTCTTCATTGAGCGGTCTGAATCCGTGCCGTGTCATGACTTTCCGCAGATACTGTCGGTTGGCATACTGCTGTTCTGTAATGCCTTTGTAATCCGGATGGCTCAGTTCCCCGAAGAAGTCGAACTGGCCGCCCATATCAAGTTCTGTTCCTGTTTCCGCATCACACAGCGTCATATCGATCGTGCTTCCCCGGGTATGTCCGGAATGTTCCGCGATAAATCCCTGAGGGATCAGCACATGCTTGTCCAGGTCAGGATAGTATCCGGCTTTATTGCGGATATCATCCGGATCCGCTGCCCATCTCATAAAATGGGATACGGCTTTCTGCGGACGGTAGCCGTCAAACACCTTGATCAGCAGACCGTTTTTTCTGAATTCATCAGCCGCAGTCTTCAAAGCTTCCGCAGCTTCCTTTGTCAGCAAAGCTGTCGGTTCTTCGTAGCCGTCGATCTGTTCGCCCATGAAGTTGTTTTCCGAATAATAGCGGATATCCAGGATCACATCCGGAATGATATCCTTGATGAGTACAAAATCCGATGTGTCATCGGAATACTGAAACTGTTCTGACATAAAAACCTCGTGATCATTTCAGAATTGAAACGGTCTTCAGGATCTCCTTAAACAGCTCATGATCCTGCTCACGGTTTTCATTCCTGCCGATGCAGTTGATACTGTAGATGCGTCTGCCTGCTTTGAACAGAAGAGTATCCACACGCTGGCTGATATCCTGGATCCTGTATGTAAAGCTGTATCCGCGGGCATGGCTGCCGCTGATATCTGCGTCATGGAATCCTTTCATGGCGTAGTCATGTCCTTCATAACCTTTTTTTGTCAGCTGTTCATTCCTGACTGCGGCGGCATCAATGTCCGCCAGCATTGCTGTGAACGCATTGAGGTCCTGCCAGAGAACACTAATGATGACATGTCTGTCATTATCCCAGATACCCCAGCGCTTCGGATCCTTGGTGACATATACTTTGGTCAGTTCTTCTTCCGACATGACATGAAATCCATCGGGTATTCCGATACTGATCTCATTGTTGATGATCTCCGTCATAAACTTTGTCCTCCGGAAAGTATTACAGATAATAATATACCTGTTTTTTACTGTAAAGGTCTGTACAAGTTGGAATTTGCCTCAGGTAATCATAAATTGGTGGTGTATGAAAAAGCTGTTTGATGAAATACCGTACATGGATAATGGAAGGATCGTTCTGAAGAAACTGGAAGAAACAGATTCCGAAGCACTGCTTGATATGATTCGCAGCAAACCCGTTTACAGATATCTGCCGACCTTTCTGCTTGAGCTGCAGTTCGGTGATGATATGCACCGGATGATCAGGGAACTGTATTCAGACTGTTTTGACCGTAAGGAATCACTGATCATGGGAATATACCTGAAGGAAGGTATGCGATTCTGCGGGCTTGCCGAATATTGCGGATATAAAGATTCGATCCGCAAGACCAGCATTGGATACAGGCTGATGGAGTCATGCTGGGGACAGGGGATCGCTTCGGAAACAGTGGCAATGATGGTAGATTATTGTTATTCAAAGACGGATATTGAGATCATCACTGCCAGCACGATGATCGAAAACCGCGCTTCTGCAAGAGTCCTGGAAAAGAACGGTTTTATCATGACAGCCCATGCTGTACCTGAAGACTGGGGGTACAGCGAACCGACGATCGCAGATAAATGGTTCCGCTGAATATCCTTCCGGTCAGATATCATCAGGTCCGGTTCTATGGATAACTCTGAAAATCATGTGTTTGAACGAAAAAGGCATCTGCGGATCAATGATCAGCAGATGCTTCAAAATCTGTAAAAAGCATTGGTGGGTATCAGTATCATATAAGGCGCTGTGATCACAGCCATCAGTACTGCGATTCGTACAGCAGTATGCGCATCCAGACCCGCTTTGATCAGAATATGTCTGTCAAAGAGGATAATACAGACGGCAGCGATCAATATGGCAAGCAGGAAAACGATCAGACCGGCAGATGATGCGAACGGAGTTCCGTATACCGCATAATTGATGGCCTGCATGGTCTCCTGAGAGAAGAATGATTTATACAGATCACGGAAGATGATGATCGACGCGCCGATGAAGTCAGCCGCGAATCCTGCAATACAGATCTTCCATGCGGTATGATCCAGGAATGCCTTCTGTTCCGTTTTCTCCTCGAACACATGTTCACGCTTCAGTCCGAGAGACAGTACGATCCGGTCGATCAGATAGTTCACAGGGATCACGATGATCCAGAACGGATTGGGAAACAGCAGGATTCCGTATACCGGAAAGATCAGGTTGTATACACGGTATTCAGATGATCTCATGATGGTTTCCCTCTACTGCACGGGACGCAGATTATATCTGGGATCAGGCTTACTCATGATATCGATCGTGCGTTTTTCCACTTCTGTTTCTCTTCCGGTATAGTTGTTCGTCAATAATGTCATCAGATGGACCGGATGTGCTCCGCCCAGAATATAGCCTTTATAACATCTTGCGCAGCAGGTGATCACAGGCATTCCGTCCAGCCGGGAGACTTTTTCCTCCATCAGTTTTTTTGCCATCTCACTTCCATAGCGCGTCAGATGATCAGGAGACGGGATCATATGCCTGTACCGTTCTGTTTCAAAATGCAGGGTACCGCAGAAATCGGAGTGTTCCATGGTATGCGGCAGTTCAATATACTCAATATGCATTTTATTCAGAAGACTTCTGACTGCCTGATGGATCTCAGGGTGCTTCCTGTCCCGCCAGCAGTCCTGGATCACAAACTTCATTCCGGAATAATCAGGCAGGACAAATTCACTGTCTTCATCCAGTACCTCCCAGAAGCTTTTCGTATGGAATCCCTGCTGTTCTATGAATTCCCTGCATGCCTGGCAGAAATATACCGCCGTATCTTCCTCTGTCAGGATATTTATATCAACGTGACAGCATCCTCGTATCTTCATTTCTTTACTGCGGGCATACTGTACCAGTGTTTTTGCGGATACAGGATCCATTGCATTGAATGAACAGCTTGGCTGATAATATAACATCGCAGAGTTCTCCGTTTCTTTATCTGAATTTATTCTAATACTGATTTTGTCATTACCCTGAAATTTTAAATGTTTTCCTGAAGCAAAACTGCGTGGTCACTCATGAAAAGTCAGAAAAACCGGTTTGTTTGCAAAGATATAACCCCCCATAGGGCTTCTTGAAGCCTTCATTTTTCTGTAGAATGCAGTCTATCAGGAGGATTCTCATATGCATATGGCAGACGCTTTGCTGTCGCCGGGTACGGCAGCAGTGATGTATGCGGCTTCAGGGGCAGCCGCAGGTATATCGGTATACAGACTGAAGAAACAGAATCTGACCGAAAAGGTCCCGCTGATGGCAGTCAGCGCGGCACTTGTTTTTGCGGGTCAGATGATCAACTATACGATCCCCGGAACAGGTTCCAGCGGACATCTGTGCGGAGGCATGCTGCTGTCGGCACTGCTTGGACCGGAGGCAGGATTCCTGTCGATGATCACTGTTCTTCTGATACAGTGTCTCTTCTTCGCGGACGGGGGATTGATGGCCCTGGGGGCGAATGTCTGGAACATGGCGTTCTACGGATGCTTCCTGGGATATTACCTGATCTGGCGTCCGATCGTGAACAGCGGACTGTTCGGGGGCGATATGAAAAAGAAGATTGCGCTCGCTTCGATCCTCGGCTGTATCATAACCCTCCAGTGCGGAGCGTTCTCAGTCGTTCTGGAAACGACCGCATCCGGTATCACGGAACTTCCGTTCGGCGCGTTTGCCGGACTGATGCAGCCGATCCATCTTGCGATCGGACTGGTAGAAGGCCTGATCACCACAGCAGTGCTTGAGTATGTCTGGGCTTCACGTCCCGAACTGCTCGCAGGCGTGGATGAAAAGGGCGAAGCGAAGAGCTCCATGAAGTCAGTACTTGCTGTTCTCATGGCTGTTGTCGTTGTGACCGGCGGATTCTTATCCCATCTTGCAAGTTCCAATCCTGACGGACTGGAATGGGCATTGTTCGGAAATGCGGACGGCGGCTACAGTGAAAACATGGGTCTGGATGAAGAGGACTTCGGTGTCGCGTCATCTGCTGCTGACACAGCAGGATCGATCCAGGAAAGCATATCATTCCTGCCTGACTATGCGTTTAAAAACAGTGACAGCGCGATGGGAACGACTGTTTCCGGACTGGTAGGAAGCGCGATCGTTGCCGGCGCGGCATTGGCCGTTGCGGCAGCTGTAGGCAAAAACAGGAAGAAAACAGCATAATATAGTAAGATGAAGGATGTGAATCATCCTTCTTTTCAGGTATACACATGAACAAAGCAGAACAGGCACTATTCGAACTGAGACATATGGATGAGCTGCAGGATATGGATTCTCCGATCCACAGATGCTCGGCACTGATCAAACTGATTGCGGTGATCGCCTATATTATCACTGTCGTATCATTTGATAAGTACGATCTGAGCGGACTGACGATCATGGTGATCTTTCCTGTTCTTTTCTATGCGCTGGCAGGAATATCACTGATGACATGTTTCCAGAAACTGAAGATCGTACTGCCGCTTGTTCTGGCTGTAGGTATCTTTAATCCTCTGCTGGACAGATCAGTTATTTTAATGATCGGACAGTTCCGTATTACCGGAGGGTGGATCTCCATGATCACACTGCTTCTGAAAGGCGTGCTGGCTCTGACAGCGTCATTCCTGATGGCAGCTACGACCCGGATCGATGAACTGTGCGGGGCGCTGCGCAGGCTGCATGTGCCTTCGATCATCGTGACGGTATTCCTTCTGACATACAGGTATATCACGGTATTGACGGAAGAAGTATCCATCATGACGGATGCCTATCACCTGCGTGCTCCGGGACAGAAGGGGATCGCTTTCAAAGCATGGGGCTCATTCCTCGGGCAGCTTCTCCTCCGCTCAGCGGACAGGGCACAGGAACTGTATTCATCCATGCTGCTGAGAGGATTCAACGGGGAATTTCGTTATATAAAAGTTAAAAAAGAAAACAGCAGGGAGATCATATTCTGTCTTCTGCTGCTGGTATCGTTTGTATTGCTGAGGAACTATGATCTGGCTGAATGGATCGGAAAGGCGGTGACAGGATGATAAGGTTTGAACATGTTTCGTTCTCATATGAAAATGATAAACAAGTCCTGCATGACCTGTCTTTTGATATCAAAGGCGGCGAAAGTGTCGGCCTGATCGGAGCCAACGGTGCCGGAAAGAGCACGGTCATGAAAGTGATGCTTGGTCTGCTGAAGGCGGAAGGAAAGGTCACGATGGCAGGACTGGAAATGAACGATGCGAATCTTGCACAGATCCGCAGGAAGACAGGCTTTGTCCTTCAGAACAGTGACAATCAGATGTTCATGCCGACCGTGTATGAAGACCTGATATTCGCGCCGATGAATTACGGGATGTCAGAGGAAGAAGCTGATCGTAAGGCATCCGCTATATTGGAACAGCTTGGTATCTCAGAACTGAAGGACCGCTATAACCACAGACTGTCCGGTGGGGAAAAGCGAATGGCAGCGATCGCAGTGATCCTGGCCATGGATCCGGAAGTCATTCTGATGGATGAACCGACATCCGCGCTGGATCCTTACAACCGGAGGATCGTGCTGAATACGATCCGTTCCATGAAGGGCACCAGGCTGGTCGCGTCACACGACCTGGATCTGATCCTGGATGTATGTGACAGAGTCATGCTCATTGACCGTGGAACAGTCATAGCGGACGGTAAGGCTGAAGAGATCCTGAGAAAAAGGGAACTGCTGGAAGCACACAGGCTGGAGCTGCCTCTGCGGTATCAGTGATCATGGGGAGGATAATATGTTTGCTAGAGAAGACGTCATGAAATGGCAGAATGAAATATGCACTGATCTGATGAAAAAATCAGGGATCCGGGAAGGGGATACTGTTATTGACTTCGGATGCGGCAGGGGACACTATGCTTTTGCGGCTGCCATCGCAGTCGGAGATACCGGTACAGTATACGGACTGGATACGAATGCATCTGTACTGGAAGTTCTGAAACAGGATGCAGAATACCGTCATTGTACAAATGTGATTCCTATGAAGAAAGATCCGGGTGCGGATATACCGTTTGCGGACAGCTTTGCGGATGCTGTGCTGATCTATGACCTGATCCATGAAACAGAGCTCCGTCAGCCTTTCCTGCAGGAAGCGCACAGAGTGCTGAAACAGGGAGGGATCCTGTCAGTACTGCCTTTCCACATGACAGACCAGGAGATCCTGGATATGCTGGAAGAAGTCAGAAACAGCGGATTTGAAACGTATAATGATCTGGAAGGCGGCATCCATTTTGTCCTGGATAAGGCTGCCAGCAGTCAGAGAGAAGATATTTCCCTGCTTGAGCACGGGATCATCCATAACTTCCGGTCAGTAAAGACACAGTGAAAAGAGACGAGGAAGAAAACGATATGAGAAAGTATGCTTATCTGAAGAATCCGGAAAAACATGATGCAGAAACGTATATTCATAAGATCATGATTTATGAGACGGAAGAAGGAATATATCTTTTTGAGTACAGCAGTCCGGATGCAGTTCTATGTATATCAGACCTTTTCTATGAATCACTGGATGATCTTTATGATGAGTGGAATGATCTGATCGATGAACGCGGATGGATCGACCTGGATGATCCGCTTCCGTTCTGCCAGCATGATGCGTTTCTCCCGATCAGGGTAAAAGGACGTGAGAAAGGGACTCCGGAATGGGGCAGATTCGAAATATTATTGAATGAAAGCTGGGTCGATTATAAACCTGAGTGATATCACGCACATGGTGTACACCAGCAGTATGTTTTACATTTGACAAAACAAAGAACAAAAATGCCAAGCGTAATAAAAGTGCTCTCTGAAAGCCGGAACATGCTTTCGGGGGAGCACTTCATTTTGTTCTGACTGATGGCTTTATGTTTCAACTGACCGCTTTCTTATACTCGTTTCCGAAACTTTCCATGGCAGCGATGATCGGCCGCATGGTTTCACCGAGCTCACTTAATGAATATTCTACCTTCGGAGGGACCTCCGGATAAACGGTACGGGTGATGATGCCATCTTCTTCCATGGAACGAAGGGATTCTGTCAGGACTTTCTGGGAGATTCCGTCCAGGTCTCTTTTCAGTTCATTGAAGCGCCATGGCCGTGCCATCAGATTCCGCAGGATCAGCAGTTTCCATTTACTGCCGATCAGCTGGACAGTAGTTGCCACAGGGCACAGCGGAAGCTGGTCTTTTGTTTTCATTCTGGTTCTCCTTCCGGCACTGAAGCCTGATACAGATAACAGGAAGTACCTGCAATGCAACTATATCAGAAGAAATGGCAGGTTACAAAAAAGTGCGTACTTTTTTCATCCTGCATCAGCTGAGATAATTTAACTGTAAAGAATAACAGGAGGCGTCATATGACTGAACTGATCCAACTGATGAAAAACAGAAGAACGATCCGCAAATACAGACCTGAACAGATCAGTGAAGAAGAACTGCAGCTGATCCTGGAAGCAGGGCTGTATGCGCCGAGTGCAGGCGGCGGTCAGAGTACGAAAATCGCAGCCATACAGAACAGAACACTTTCAGAACAGCTGGGTAAGATCAACGTCGGATTAATGAAGCGCTGTGAAGGAGTTCATGTTTCCGATGAACAGCCCAGCATTATCGATGATCCGTCGATCCCGAGCGGGTTCTACGGGGCGCCAACGGTATGTGTTATCTTCAGCAGGACAGACAGCTCCTACAGCATCGCGGATTCCTTCTGTACTGCAGAGAACATGATCCTGGAAGCATATTCCCTGAATGTGTCTTCCGCCATTATCGGAAGGGCAGAGATGACGTTTGACAATGACTTCGGAAAAGAACTGATGAAGGAATGGGATATTCCCGAAAACTATACGGCACGCTGCTTTGTGATTCTCGGCTATCTGGACGGACCGTATCCTTCCATGAAGCCGAGAAAAGAAAACAGGGTAAGGATCATCCAATAGATATTGTTCTGACAAAAATAACTTCAGGTGTAATAAAATAAAGAAGACGAATAGAGAGGACAAAGGATATGAAAAAGATTATTAAAAATACAGTCAGCGAATTTGAAAACATCCATACAGGTATGTCTGAAGTCCAGGTGGACGGTGAGACAGCAATACGTGTTGTAAAAGCAGACAAGATCATGCAGTTTGATGAGAATACGATCGTCAGGCTGAAGGACTGTGATTTCCATAACGGGACCATCAAGGTGAAAATGCTGAGCAGGCTTCTGCCGGATGCGCCGGATTTCGCAAGGGGATTTATCGGAATCGTATACAGAGTCAATGACAGCAACAGTGAATTTGAATCTTTCTATATCCGTCCGACAAATGGCATGACGGATGACCCTGTGAGGAGATCCCATGGATGCCAGTATTTCTCTTATCCGGGATATACATTCGCATATTTCAGGGAATTTAATATCACGGAATACGAAGCACCGATCCACAACGGCCTCAATGAGTGGGTACAGCTGAAAGCTGTGATCAAGGATGAAACAGCAGAGTTCTATCTGAATGACGAAAGTGAGCCTGTACTTACTGTGAAGGATATGAAGCACGGGAAAGATGCTCGCGGATCAGTCGGGTTCTTCTCCGAGATCGGAACAGAAGCATTCTTTAAAGACCTGGAAATCGAATTTGATGACTGACAGGCAGACCAAGTACTAAACCGCTTTAAAATAAACACTTTCAGATAATAAAAAATCGTATGTTTATGCGATTTCAGCCTGTTGACAAAGTCAAAAGACAAACTGAATCAAAGATGTTAGAATTATGAAGGCAAGATGAGTACGTATATATTCTCCTGTCGCCAACAGAGAATCTGTGCCTCTTGCCTTTTATTATCCGGCAATAAACATGCAAGCATGGTATAATAAGGGTGGCGACAGGAGAATAGTATTATGGCAATGACCAACCGCAATAATCGTAAACATGATTGTTTTATCTTCAGTACAATCGAAGAGCTTGTACCACAGGATCATGAGGTCAGAAAACTGGAAGATGCGATCGACTGGACATTTATCTATCCACTCGTAAAGGATCTGTACAGCAGTATCGGAAGACCGGGGATTGATCCTGTTGTTTTATTCAAGATGATCATCATCAATTACACGTTCGGATACAATTCCATGCGCAGAACATGTCGTGAAATAGAAGTGAATATTGCGTACAGATGGTTCCTTGGGCTGTCATACGACGAGAAAGTTCCTGATTATTCCACGTGGGCACAAAACTATATTCGCAGATACAGGGATTCAAAAGTATTTGATCAGATCTTCAGAAAGATCCTGGAACAGGCAATCCTGGCTGGTTTCGTCCATCCGGAAACAGTATACGGAGATGCGACCCATATGAAAGCCAGCGCAAACAAGCGAAAGAGCCATAAGGAAGAAGTAGAACTCACCAAAAAAGCATATGAAGATGATCTGCTGGATGAAATCAATGAGGACAGGAGGAAGCACAATAAGAAAGAATTCAAATCACTGCGCAGAACAGAACTTGATTTCGATGAAGAAACAGGAGAAGTCATCGAACACGTTGAGAAAAAGGAGATCAAGGTAAGCAATACTGATCCGGAGAGCGGAAACTATCACAAGGGTGAACACGAAGAATGCTTTGCATATTGCCATACTGTATTCTGTGACAGCAGCGGTTTTGTGCTGACATACACAACAGTACCGGGAAATGTTCATGACAGCATATCATTTCATGAAGCATATCAGAAGCTGAATGACGGATTTCCAGAAGTAGAGAATGTAGTACTGGATGCGGGATACAAAACTCCGGCAGTCCTGCGTGAAATTACAGAAAACGGTCAGACTCCGTATGTTCCGTACAGACGTCCGATGACTAAAAAAGAATTCTTCAAAAAACAAGAGTATATATGACAGCGAGCAAAACAGATACATGTGCCCGAACGGCTATGAATTGAAATATACAACAACAAACAGACAAGGATACCTGACAAAATTTATGGTGAGTTTTTATATTTGTGATAGCTTGAGTTCAGTGTTTTTTCTTTATACCCATTACGGTAATCGTTTGAATCAGAACGTTCGGATTTTTCGTAGCCAAGATGATCGTCCATTTCAGCTTCCATCATTTCCTTGATCGTACCGCCGAGCAGATCCTTAAGTGCATCCTGGATATCTGTAGCACTCTCAATATCGTATTCCTGTAAAAGTTGCTGGATGATCTGTCGTTTTCCTTCGGCCATTTCTACTTTATTGACCGGTTTCTTTTCTCTCTTTGCCATTTTAAAGGTCTCCTATCTTGAATGTATATCACAGGAGAACCTTTGGCTATTTCCTATTTTATTTTTACTGAAATTCTTTCACACTCTCGTTTTTATTGTAACGGAAAAAGTCCGTCCGGTGTCATTTCATACACCATGGATGGTACTTCCTCAATAAAACGGCGGTCATGCGATACCGCAATGATACATCCCGTAAATTCCGAGAGTACATTGCGGATCTTCGGATTGCTCAGTGGAGATACATTGCGTGTCGGTTCATCCAGAAGCAGAACGTTCACTCCGTCCAGAACGAATTTCAGAAGATACAGTTTGGCTCTGGATCCGTTGGAGAGATCTCTGATCTTACGGACCATCTCCTCTCTTGTAAACTTCATGTTTCCAAGATACAGCCTGGCCTTGGTTACATCTTCCTTTTTTTCTGACGGCGCAAGATACTCAAGCACCGTGCTATCATAATCCATCTGATCTTCATAGTTCTGCGGCATGTACCCTAGCTTAATGTCATCACGGCCCTGCAGTAATTCATACATTTTTTTGATCAGGGTACTCTTCCCGATACCGTTTCTGCCGATGATACAGATCTTATCCTGGCCGTATACCTTCAGGTGGATTTCCTTACTCAATGCTTTCCCTCTCACGCAAAGCGTATCCAGATCCAACTCCAGAACGGTTTTCCCTTTCGGCAGTGCGTTTTCCTCAAAGCGGAAGCTGATTCCTTCTTCGACGTCCACTTTCTCCGTCAGCTGTGTCTCATCGAGTTTTCTTTCCTGGGCTTTTAAATTCCGCATATGTTTCTTTAAGAGGAAGCCGCCATGCGGATCCCCACGGGAGATGGTCCTTTGCTGGTGCTCCACCTTCTGCATGATCCGATTCAGCCGCTCGCGTTTCTCCTTATATTCCCGACGTTCGCTCTTTGCCATCATATCCTGCTTTTCCAAAGCCAGCGATCGCTTTGAAGTATAGGTGTCGTAGCCGACTCTTTCAAAGGTGGTACGGCAGACGCTCTTCTTGCGGATCTGCTCGATGTGCAGAATGCAGTTGGCACAGTGAGACAGCAGCGTTTCATCATGGGAAACAAAGATCACCAGTTTGTTATAGTTTAGAATAAAATCTTCCAGCCAGAGCAGTGTTTGAAGATCCAGATCATTTGTCGGCTCATCCAGCAAAAGGATATCCGCTTTCTGTAATAACAGGCGCAATATGGCGACTTTCACCTTTTCGCCGCCGCTCAGCGTCTCAAATTCCCGCTGCAGTATCTCTTCATCAAAACCAAAAGTATCCAGATACTGATAAAAGGAAGCATAGAGGGCATAGTCCTTCTCCTCTTTACCAAAGAGGAATTCCTCCACACGGATTTCTTTCTCCTCTTCATAGCTCTGCTTTAAATACCCGAAGGTATAGGGAGATGACTGGATACTTCCGCTGACTTCGGCATAATCGCACTCTCCCAATAGCACTTTTAAAAGCGTGGACTTTCCGTTTCCCTCTTCTCCGATAATGGCAAGCTTATCCGTGGCATTCAGATAAGCGCTGAAATTGTTGCATATTTCTTTTCCGTTTACACGGATGGATAAATTACGAATTTCTAACATGAATAACCTCCGATTCAATAAAAAAACACCCGGTTAGATAAATTATTTTTGTCATAAAATGAATCCTTTCATGGCTTATAGGCTTTAATGATCTGTGTTTAACCCACGTTTTTTCCCACAATTCACAATAATGTTAACACTTTTTGTGTGGGTAAAATAGTAAAAAACCGCATAATTATGCGGTTTTTTGAATTGTCTGAGCGCTAAGGGACTCGAACCCATGACCCCTTCCACGTCAAGGAAGTGCTCTCCCAACTGAGCTAAGCACTCATGTGTGCTCTATAAATTTATCACAATTAGGCAAATAAGAAAAGCATTAATTTACTTTGTTGAAAGACTTGTCATCAGACACTTCATGACTGTATTTCCATAAGAACCTGTTTATGCAAAAGAGGTCTTGGCTGCCCCTGTTTGTGTTGGAAATCAACTGTCAAAGTTATAAAATGAACTTAGAGAATAAAACGATCATGTTTTCAGAATGGTCATAATAACAGGAGGTAAAAATGACTGATTGGAAAAATTTAGACACGCTGGCTTCATTCAAAGCACTCGAATCCGCTGCACGTGTTGATCTGCCGGAAGTAATGGCAGGTGAAAACGGTGCTGAACGTGTTAAGAAGTACAGCGTGCCGATGGCAGAAGGCCTCGTTTATAATTTCGCTGCGAAGGCTGTCAATGATGAGATCCTTGCAGATCTTCAGAAACTCGCTGATGAGCAGGAACTCATTGCAAAGTTCGAAGCGCTTTACAACGGCGAAGTTGTCAACACGGGTGAAAAACGTCTTGTTCTGCACCAGCTGTGCAGAGGACAGCTCGGCAATGATGTTATGGCTGACGGCGTCAACAAGCGTGAATTCTATGTAAAACAGCAGGCAAGGATCGCTGCTTTCGCAAAGAAAGTACATGAAGGAGAGATCACAAACGCTGACGGTGAAAAGTTCACAACAGTCGTACAGATCGGTATCGGCGGAAGTGACCTTGGTCCCCGTGCGATCTATATCGCTCTTGAGAACTGGGCAAAGACAAACGGCAAGCTGAAGATGAATGCTGCATTCATCTCCAACGTTGACCCGGATGACGCTGCCGGCGTTCTCGGAAACATCGATGTCAAGCATTCCCTGTTCGTACTCGTATCCAAGTCCGGTACAACACTGGAAACACTGACCAACGAATCATTCGTCAAGAACGCGCTGACAGAAGCAGGTCTTGATCCCAGCAAGCATATGATCGCTGTTACAAGCGAAACTTCACCTCTGGCAAAGAACGAGGGATACCTCGATGCATTCTTCATGGATGACTACATTGGCGGACGTTATTCCTCTTCATCAGCAGTCGGTGGCGCAGTACTGTCACTGGCATTCGGACCGGAAGTATTTGCTGAATTCCTGGATGGCGCAGCTGAAACAGACAAGCTTTGCAAAGATCCTGATGTCTGCAGGAACGCAGCTTTGCTCGACGCCCTGATCGGTGTCTATGAGCGCAATGTTCTGGGCTTCGAGAACACAGCAGTTCTGCCGTATTCCCAGGCTCTGAGCAGATTCCCTGCACACCTGCAGCAGCTGGATATGGAATCCAACGGCAAGTCCGTCAACCGCTTCGGCGATCCTGTTGCTTATCCTACAGGACCGATCATCTTCGGTGAACCCGGTACAAACGGACAGCATTCCTTCTATCAGCTCCTGCACCAGGGCACAAACATCGTCCCGATGCAGTTCATCGGCTTCCGCAATTCCCAGATCGGCTCTGATGTCCTGATCCAGGGAAGCACAAGCCAGCAGAAGCTGAGCGCAAACGTTGCTGCACAGATCGTCGCGTTCGCATGCGGCAAGGATGACGCTAACCTGAATAAGAAGTTCGCAGGCGGACGTCCTTCCAGCATCATTATCGGCGACCAGCTGACACCGAGAACACTTGGCGCGCTGCTTGCTCACTTTGAAAACAAAGTCATGTTCCAGGGCTTCGCATGGAATGTCAACAGCTTCGACCAGGAAGGCGTACAGCTGGGTAAAGTCCTTGCAAAGAAAGTTCTTGCGCATGATACAGACGGCGCACTGGCTGAATACAGCGCACTGCTCAACATCTGATCAGAACAGACAAAAAACAAAAAGGGAGGATCCAAAAAGGTCCTCCTTTTGTGATGGACATAAGAAAACGCCGGTTTCTTTGCCGGCGTATATCTTATTTCTTGAAGCTGTCTCTCAGGGAAACGCTGCGGTTGAAGACCAGATGGTCAGCCGAGCTGTCCTTGTTGTCGAGGCAGAAGAAGCCTACACGCATGAACTGGAAGGTCGGCGCGTTGGTTCCTGTACGGTTCTCACGTGCGTCGAATTCCCTAGCGACATCCTGCATGGATTTTTCAACTTTTACGTTGTGCAGGATCGTCAGGCTTTCGGGATTCAGTGCCTGCAGGAAGTCCTTGTCCGGTCCGTCCGGGTTCGGGTCTGTAAACAGGTTGTCATACAGACGAACTTCTGCATCCAGGCAGTTCTCAGAGTCTACCCAGTGAATGGTAGCGCCTTTGACCTTGCGTCCGTCAGCGGGGTTGCCGCCTTTGGATGCAGGATCATATTCGCAGAGCACTTCAATGACTTTTCCGTTCTCATCCTTGACGCAGCCTGTGCATGTTACAAGGTATGCACCCTTGAGTCTGACCTCATTGCCGGGATACATTCTCTTGTACTTCGGGATCGGTTCTTCCAGGAAATCATCTTCTTCGATCCAGAGATGACGGCTGAATGTGATCGTATGTGTTCCGTCTTCCGGTCTTGTCGGGTTGTTTTCAACTTCGAATGACTCGGACTGTCCTTCCGGATAGTTCGTAACTGTCAGTTTGACCGGGTGCAGAACAGCCATGGTACGTTCTGCTGTTGCGTTGAGATCATCTCTCAGGCATCTTTCCAGTTCCGAGAAAGCAATCGTATTGGAGCTTTTTGCCACACCGATCGTATCGCAGAATGTACGGATGGATTTTGCTGTATAACCGCGTCTGCGCAGTCCGCACAGTGTCGGCATACGGGGATCATCCCAGCCCGAAACATAGTTTTCTTCAACGAGCTTTCTCAGCTTGCGCTTGCTCATGACAGTGTGGTCAATACCGAGACGCGCAAACTCGATCTGTCTGGGCTTGTGGTAAGGAATGGATACATTCTCTACCATCCAGTTGTACAGCGGTCTGTGGTCTTCGTATTCCAGTGAGCACAGGGAATGCGTGATGCCTTCCAGCGCGTCCTGGATCGGGTGTGCGAAGTCGTACATCGGGAAGATGCACCACTTTGTTCCCTGACGATGATGATTGATGTAGCGGATACGGTAGATGACCGGGTCACGCATATTGAAGTTGCCGCTGGCAAGATCGATCTTTGCGCGCAGCGTCATCTTTCCTTCTTCCACTTCACCGTTCTTCATCATTTCGAACAGACGGAGGTTTTCCTCGATCGGTCTGTCCCTGTAAGGGGACCTTGCCGGTGTTGTCGTATCTCCTCTGTATTCCTTGAACTGTTCAGGTGTCAGTTCACAGACATATGCCAGACCTTTCTTGATCAGTTCCACAGCATACTCATAGTCTTTTTCGAAATAATCGGATCCATAGAAGAATCTGTCGCCCCAGTCGAATCCAAGCCAGTGGATATCTTCCTGGATCGCTTCAACATATTCAGTATCCTCTTTAGCAGGGTTGGTATCATCCATACGAAGATTGCAGATACCGCCGAATTTCTCCGCCATTCCGAAGTCAATGCACAAAGCCTTGCAGTGACCGATGTGCAGATAACCGTTGGGTTCCGGCGGGAAACGGGTGTGTACTGTCAGTCCTTCAAACTGTCCGCCCGGCGCTATATCCTCTTTAATGAAGTTGTATATGAAATTCCGGCTGTTTTCATCTTCAAGAACAGTCTCTTTCTTTTCCTCATCCATATAACGTCTCCTCCTTGATAATCACGTAACAAGTATACCCTAAATCAAATGGTTTTCTCATATTTTTATCTGAATTTCATTGTCTGTCAGGATCAGCTGAGGAAATAAAGCAAAAGCATTCCGGTAAAATTCGGAATGCCTGAAGTGTTTTACATCTGACCGACTGCTCTGATCTGCTCTCCGGTGATCCTGTGATACAGGTATGCATAGACAACTGCGCTGAACGCCCATGTCGCCGGATAGATCCAGCAGACGAGCAGGAAGTTGTGAATGACTTTTCCGATCGTCATCAGGACGACGACACGGACTGCGCACCAGCAGATGACATAGACAAACATCGGTTCGACCGGATGCCCAAGTCCTCTCAGCGCTGCCGCCGTGATATGGGAGTAGCCCATCAGGACGAAGAACAGTGAACAGATCCGTGCGCGGGTGACACCGTAATAGATAACTTTCGGGTCCTGGACGAACATTGCGATCAGATACGGAGCGGATGCGTATATCAGCAGACCGATCGATCCGATCATCAGCACGGAACAAAGCGTAGAGAAACGGATGCCTTCCCTGGCGCGTTTGTACTGCTTCGCACCCATGTTCTGTGAAACAAACGTTGACAGCGCAAGCGAGAACGCGGTGACCGGAAGGAAAATAAAGCCTTCCACACGTGAGTATGCGCCTATTCCGGCGATTGCAGCCATACCGAATGAATTGACATATGACTGGATCAGAATGTTGGAAAGATCTACCACACAGCCCTGGATGGCGGAAGGGATACCGTAGCGGATAATCGCTTTCGCGTTATACCCGTCCAGCAGAAGCTTCCGGAAATCGACCCGGTAGGACGCATCAATATGAAGCAGGCGGTGCAGTGCCAGACCGACCGATACAAGCTCGGAAATAACGGTCGCCAGCGCAGCGCCGGCAACGCCCATATGGAAGACTGCCACAAAGAACCAGTCCAGGATGATATTCACAATTGATGAGGTGACCAGATAGTACAGGGGATGTCTGCTGTCACCGGAAGCCCTCAGGATACCGACAAAGATGTTGTACATGACGATACCGAATGACCCGGCAAAATAGATCCTGACATAGGTCACTGCGCCGGGCAGTACATCGTCAGGCGTCCCCATCCATCTCAGAATGAGCGGTGAAAGGAAAACACCTGCCAGGGTCATCAGCACTGAGAAGAACAGACCGATCGATACGGCTGTATGGACCGCTTTCTCTGTCTGTACATCATTTCTGGCACCGATGTGACGCGCGATCACGATCTCCGATCCTGTCGCAAAGCCCAGGAAGAAGCCAATCAGCAAATATACGAGCGCGCTGGTCGAAGTGACCGAGGCAAGGGCCTGGGCACCGAGGATATTGCCGACGATCAGGGAGTCTACCGTACTGTAGAGCTGCTGGAACAGCTGTCCCAGGAATACCGGGATCGCAAACAGGATGATCTTTTTGCGCAGATCTCCTTCTGTCATCAGATTTTTAGCTGCTGCTGTCATGAAAAAAAGTGTATCACAAAATGAATCACAGCAGACAGGTATTATAATGAAAACAGCTTGATCCGGGAGGCACTTATGTTTGGTTTTGGAAAGAAAAAAGTTACAAAGACATACGACAGGGAAAATCTTGTCCCCATCCTGCACAGCAGTATCTGTACAGGTGAAACGACAGCAGGATTCAAAAACATTCACACAGGCGCGTATCAGGAGGTCATGCTGATAACGAATGCGGACGACCTGAAAGAATTCAAGCAGACATACGGCATCACTGAAGACCTGAAAACGGAGTATTGATCCATGTACGATGTATTTGAAAAGACGATCACACAGCTCCAGAAGGATATGACAGAGGGCGTCACGACGTCCGAAGAGATCACAAGAGCCTATCTTCAGCGGATCAGGGATCTGGATCAGGATGGTCCGATGCTGAAGTCGGTGCTTGAGATCAACGCAGACGCGCTCGAGATCGCCAGAGCTTCCGACCGGGAGCGGAAACAGAACGGACCGCGCAGTATGCTGCACGGCATTCCGATCCTGATTAAAGATAATATTTCCACACATGATAAAATGCATACTTCCGCGGGTTCCGAAGCACTGCAGAACAACTTTGCCAGGGATGACGCGTTTGTCATGAAGCAGCTGAGAAAGGCAGGTGCTGTTCTGCTCGGCAAAACAAATCTTTCGGAATTTGCGAGATTCATGAACACCGAGATACCCAACGGATACAGCTCCCGCGGCGGCCAGACGAAAAGCCCGTTCGGGGATGATGTTGACCCGCTGGGAAGCAGCACGGGTTCCGGTGTGGCATGCGCAATGAGCTTCTGCGCCGCAGCGGTAGGCACCGAGACATCAGGCTCAGTGATCTCCCCGTCTTCAGCCAACAGCATTGTCGGCATGAAGCCTACGGTCGGACTTGTCAGCCGCTCCGGCATCATTCCGATCAATGCCCAGGACACAGCGGGTCCCATGGGCAGGACTGTCAAGGACGTCGCAATCCTGCTGAACGCCATGACCGGGGAAGATGAACGTGATCCTGCGACCATGTTTACCTCAGCCATGATCCCGAAGGACTACAGCAAAGGACTTCGTGAGGACTGCCTGCATGGAAAACGGATCGGCGTCAGCATCCCGGAAAACAAATGGTATACGGCAGATCAGATCAAAGCATTCAAAGCAGCACTGAAATATCTTGAACAGGCAGGCGCCGTCCTGGTGGAAGGCTGTACATTGAGAAATGTATCGTCAGATGCCGGAACACTGGCAAGACCGGTCATGCTGAATGAATTCAAACAGTATATGAACGCTTACCTGAGTGAATACTGCTCTGATCCGGAGATCAGAACGATGGAAGACATCATCCGGTACAACCGCGAACATAGTGAGACAGCATTGAAGTACGGACAGGATATTCTCGAAGCAGGGAATGCGCTGAGCGGCACACTGACAGAGAAAGAATACCTGACCGACAAGCTGACTGCTCCGTATGAAGCAAAGGAGATCATCGACAGCCTGATGAAGGAACATGAACTGGACGCAATCGTATGCCCAGGCGCGTCAGCACTGCCCCCGCTTAGCGGCTACCCGATCATTACGGTTCCCGCAGGATGCGGGAAAGACGGGAAACCGGTCGGCCTGTCATTCATTGCGGAAGCATTTTCCGAGCGCAGACTTCTGAAGTTCGCATACGCGTTTGAACAGGTCTCAGCACTGCGCATGATCCCGGCTGTACAAAAAAGAAGCGAACGTTAAGAAATTTATTAAAACAGCAGATAAACATATCTTCCGGTGTGAAGATATGTTTTAATTAAACTGCGAAAAGATTCGCAAACAGGAGGAAAGATGAAAAAGTTCATTGCATTGCTCTCCAGCTTTGCTATGGCAGCAGCACTTGTCGGCTGCTCAGCCGGAACAAAGCCGGAGGAATCTTCTGCGCCTGCTTCTGAAGGTGTATCCGGTACATTCGAAGGAACATCTACAGCAGGTATCGGCGGCGAAGCCAACCCCGTCAAAGTCACATTAACACTCGAAAACAGCGTCATCACAGATCTGGTTGTTGAAGGGCCGGGTGAAACAGAAGGAATCGGCACAAAAGCAATTGATTCGCTTCCTTCACTGATCGTTGAAAACAACAGCATCAATGTTGACGTTGTATCCAGCGCTACAATGACTTCAACAGCTATTATCGAAGCAACATCCGAAGCTCTGAAAGCTGCCGGATTGAATCCTGAAGACTACATGGCAGCAGTTTCTTCCGAGAGCGTACCTGTAGGTGACGTCACACTTGATACAGACGTTGTCGTAGTCGGTGCCGGCGGTGCAGGCATGATCGCAGCGATCGTTGCGGCAGATGCAGGCAAAAATGTCGTCATTCTCGAAAGCCAGGCGATCGCAGGCGGAAACTCTGTACGTTCCACAGGCGGCATGAACGCAGCTGATACACCGTATGAAGATTCCAATGAATTCGGTGAAGCAGCAGGTGTTGAAAAGACACTGGCCTCCGCAGCAGGCACATATGCGGACAATGAAACGATCACATCACTTGCAGCAGCAGTCAAGGAACAGTGGGATGCATACCAGGCTGCTCCGGAAGGATACTATGATTCCGTAGAGCTCATGCAGCTGGATACAATGATCGGCGGCAAGGGTATCAATGATCCTGAACTGGTAAAGGTTCTTGCAGAGAAGAGCGCTGACGCCATCGAATGGCTGGGCTCTGTCGGTGCTGAACTGCACAATGTTGCAGCATTCGGCGGCGCTTCCGTCAAGCGTATCCACCGTCCTGTCAACGCTGAAGGAAAAGTTGTTTCTGTCGGCGCATATGTCGTTCCGATCCTGGAAAAGGCAGTTACCGAAAGAAATATCGATGTCAGATACAACACAACAGCAAAATCGATCCTGACAGACGCAGACGGCGCAGCTACAGGTATTGAAGCTGAAACAGCTGATGGTTCCAAAGTAACTGTCAACGCGAAATCAGTCGTCCTGGCAACAGGCGGATTCGGATACAACCTGAAGAAGGTTGCTGAACTGAAGCCGTCCCTCGATGGATTCTGCACAACAAACGCAGCCGGTGCTATGGGCCAGGGTATCGAAATGGCTGAAGCAGTCGGTGCTGCAACAGTTGACATGGATCAGATCCAGATCCATCCGACAGTTCATCTTGACGAAAACAAGAACGCAAGCCTGATCACAGAAGGCCTGCGCGGCGACGGCGCGATCCTTGTCAATGCTGAAGGCAAGAGATTCACAGATGAAGTCGGAACACGTGACGCTGTATCCGCTGCTGAACTTGAACAGACAGACGGTTTTGCATGGCTGATCGTTGACCAGGCTATGGCAGACGCTTCTTCCGTCATCCAGGGTTATATCAGCAAGGGTTTCACAGTCAAAGGCGAAACATACGAAGAACTCGCAGAAGCGATGGGCGTTGACGCAGCAGCATTTGCTCAGACAATGGCTGACTGGAAGGCAGTTTGGGATGCTAAATCAGACGCAGAATTCGGACGTACATCATTTGCTTCCGAGATCGACCTGACAAAGGCTCCGTTCTATGCACTGACAGTTACCCCCGGTATCCACCACACAATGGGCGGTGTCAAGATCAATGCGAATACTGAAGTTCTCAAAGAAGACGGAACAGCTATCCCGAACCTGTTTGCTGCAGGTGAAGTAACAGGCGGCGTGCATGGTGCGAACCGTCTGGGCGGAAACGCAGTTGCGGACTTCGCGGTATTCGGACGTCTTGCCGGTGAGGCAGCAGCCGCAAACGCAAAATAATCAGAATCATGATTTCTGAGGGGGCTGTAACAGTTGAAAAAAGACTGTTACAGTTTTCTTTAGCTGGCAAAACACATGCAAGCATGGTATAATATAGATATGAAAAAAGCTAATCAAGTACTCGACCTACCTGATCAGCGAACTTATTATAATGCAGTTCAGCTGAGTCTGCCAATCAATACA
>JAFRJJ010000040.1 GCA_017432325.1 Solobacterium sp.
ATATCTGGGGCTGGAATCAAATGGTTGCTTGAAGAGCCGTATGCGGGAAAACCGCACGTACGGTTCTGTGAGGGGCGGCAGGCAGGCCTTTCACTTACACAATGTTTATGAAAGGAGTGTCGAGCATGCCTACTCGACGGTGGATATGGCAGACTTCTATATCAGAACAAAACAAGATGTGATCGATACAGTCGAACGGTTAGGGTTTCTTCCGTTCTTCTCCAATGAGATCGAAGGCTTTTCCATTGAAGAAAACGTCGATCCCAAGGTCTATTTCGGGGATGAGGAAGGCGTCTGGGACTGGAAGGGACCGGTGATCCAGGAAACAGGCTGTGCCTACGGGAAATTCTTCCGGAACAAGGCAGTCTTTATCTCCCGCAAATGGTTCCCTGACTTTGCCAATTACAGGCGTGACGGATATGACTTTGACGCAAGGGTCGATGACGGGATCGCAACATACAATGAGCAGTACCTGTACAACATCATCGCTTCCAGACATTCCCTGCTTTCCAAAGACGCGAAAGTGATCGGGGGATATGTCAAGCCCAGGGTCAAAGGACAGGACCAGTGGGAACCAAGAAAGGGATTTGATACGACGATCACACGTCTGCAGATGCAGTGCTATATCATTACGTCCAACTTTGAGTATGAGATGGACAAAAACGGCAATTTCTACGGATGGGGGATCGCCAGGTATACGACACCTGAGGAATTCTTCGGAAAGAAGTTTACGAACCATGTCTATGACCGTACGCCTGAGGAATCAAAAAAGCGGATCATCAGGCATCTCAAAAAGATCCTGCCCGGTACATCCGAGGCAGAGATCGAACATCTGCTGAAATAAGGAAACCGATATTTATTTGTTTTCCGGTCAGCTTATGATCGGAACAGCATATAGGGGGGGAAATATGGATAAACGATCACTTTTGAAAACAGCACTCAGCAGTTTCATGCTCATCAGCCTTACTGCCTGCGGCAGTTCCTCGTCTTCTTCTGAAAAGCCTGCTTCTGCGTCTTCACCGGCAGATCCGGCTGAAACGGAACCCGCGGAAACAGTTCCGGCGGAAGAAGAAAGCACGGTGTTTGCAGGGAAAGGCACAACTGAAGAAACTGTCCTTGTCGATGAAGCGGACATTAAGATCACAGCTTCCGAACTGACCTATAATGAATACGCCGCGATGATGGACCTGACGTTTGAAAACAATACAGACAAGAGACTGGTATTTTACGGCGGCGGCGGATTGTCCCGCTGGGATACAACGATGACAGTCAACGGCTGGGCTATGTCAGAAGATGTTTACGAAGACATAAAACCGGGAGAAACAAAAACCGAAGAGCTGTATATCCGGAATGACGACCTGAATTTCTTCGGGATCACGGACATTGCCGAGATCGGATTCCGTTTCATCGTACTCGATAGAGAAGCCGAAGAAATATATCTGGCCACAGATCCCCTGAAGATCACCACGTCCTCCGCTTCCTCATATGATCTCAAGGAAGATACCTTCCAGAAGGCGGTTAAAGACGGCCGCTTTGCGCAGGCCTGGGAAGCTGAAGTCAGAGAATTTGCTGCAGATAACTTCTATGCACAGGATGGCGTCAATATTACCTCTGCGCTCCTCGTCGAAAAAGACGGGAAGAATTATGTTCTCTTCGAAGTGGAAAACACCACAGATGAGATCAGAAACCTGACCTGGCGCCAGTTCGGCGTGAACGGCCTGATCCTGCAGAAGACCTGGAAAAGCAATCTCACACTGGATCCGGGAAGCCGGGCGGTACTCCGCGCAGACCCCGAAAACATGATCTACCGGGATGGACTGGATTCCCTTGGAATCAACGACATCACGACTGCTTTCTTCACAGTCCGTCTGATCGACGCAAATGAAGAACCGCTGAGTGAAGAGACGATTGTCACGATTCCCTTGAAAGACGAAATCCTCTCCGGACGTGAAGGAGAAGAACTTTACTCCAACAACGGGATCCGCGTTATCCGCAGCGGCATTGAAGATACAAAGAGCTTCTACAACATTCTGCTGACCGTGTTCAACGACACGCCCGATACCATCAGTGTCAAAGACAGCGGTAAGTATCTGCTTGTGAACGGCCTCCAGAACGCCCAGGACAACTACAATGTGACCATTGCCCCGGGACAGGCCGGTGTCATGAAGGTCGGACTGCGCAAGACGGATTCCTCGATCGCGATGGACGCAAACAACATCACACCGGAACAGATCGAGACGATCGAAACTTCGCTGAAACTGTTCAAAGACGGCGATGATGTCTGGCTCGGTACACCGTTTGATGCGCCTGAGATCGTCATGCACCTGAAATAACGATCAATACAAGGATGCAGCTTTGGGAGTATCCATACTTCCCGAAAAACTGCATCCTTTTTCTGTTCCGGCACAAGTTTTTACAATATAAAAGACTGCCGCAGCTTATTCAGCCGCAGCAGCCTTCAGTGTCTGATCAGTCGAGATCCGTACCGTTGGAGGCAATGACTTTCTTATACCAGAAGAAGGAATCTTTTCTGCTTCTGGAGAAGTCGCCGCTGCCGTCGTCATGCTTGTTGACGTAGACGAATCCGTATCTCTTCGCGAACTCACCTGTACCGGCGGATACCAGGTCGATCGGGCCCCATGTGGTGTAGCCGATCAGCTTATGACCTTCATCCAGGGCTTTCTGCATTGCCTGGATATGAGGACGGAAGTAATCGATCCTATATGTATCATGGATCGAGCCGTCTTCCTCGACCTTATCGAATGCGCCAAGACCGTTTTCGACGATCATGAGCGGTGTGCCGGGATATCTGTCGGACAGGACTCTGATCGTGTAGAGCAGTCCGTCAGGGTCGATCTGCCAGCCCCAGTCAGAAGCCTTCAGATACGGGTTCTTTGCGCGGTAGGACATGTTGCCTGCTGTCATCTCAACATCTGTCTTTGTCGTGACGCAGGATGTCTGGTAGTAGGAGAATGTGTAGAAGTCTACAACGCCTTCCTTCAGGATCTTTGCGTCTTCTTCATTGTCCATGAATGAAGGATCGCAGCCCATATCCAGGACCATCTTTCTTGCCCAGACAGGATATGCGCCTCTGACCTGTACGTCTCCGCAGTAGTCATTCTTGTTGTGTTCCATTTCCTGGACAAACAGCATGTCTTTCGGATTCGGTGTCAGCGGATACATCGTGCCGTGCGCGATCATGTTGCCGATCATGAAATCAGGATTGATCTTGTGGCCTTCAATGACTGCCAGGGCAGATGCTACGAACTGGTTGTGCAGTCCGATCAGTGTCTGCTGGTCATCATGCTTCAGCTTGTTCAGCGGGATGCGCTCGGTGGAGTTGATGTCTTCATCCTGCATCAGGCCCAGGCCATACAGGTCACCGAGTCCGCCGCCGACCATCATGGCAATGTTGATCTCATTGAATGTCAGCCAGTACTTGACCTTGTTCTTATAACGCTCAAAGCATGTCTTGACATACTTCAGGAAGAGATCGATCGTCTCTCTGTTGTAGAAGCCATGATACTTTGTAACGATGTTCCAGGGGATCTCATAGTGGCAGAGCGTTACCAGCGGTTCCATGCCGTACTTATGGCACTCGTCAAAGACGCTGTCATAGAACGCAAGACCTGCTTCATTCGGTTCTTCATCATCACCGTTGGGATAGATACGGCCCCAGTTGATAGAGAGACGGAATACGTTCCAGCCCATTTCCGCGAACAGGGCGATATCTTCTTTGTAATGATGATAGAAGTCGATCGACTCATGGGAAGGATAGAAAGCTGTTTCATCGATCTGCGGAAGGAATGTACGGGGCGTATTGACGTTGCCGCCCAGCAGCATATCCGGTACGCTCAGTCCTTTGCCGTCCTCAAGATATGCGCCTTCGCACTGATTGGCAGCGACAGCGCCGCCCCATAAAAAGTTTTTGGGAAAAGCCATTCAATTAACCTCCTTTTTTGATTATCTGTATATGAATGTAATGTTTCCACTACTATTATACAGGAAACGACCGCACTTATTGTGTGCGTTTCGTGTACTCCGGTCTTCACTCATACCGTAAAGTTTTCTGACGGCAGACCTTATTCTCCTTTATAATTTTTGTATGGAAGAAAAACAGCGTACATATCTGACGATCGATCTGAAAAGCTTTTACGCGTCTGTGGAATGCCAGGAAAGGGGACTGGATCCCCTGCGGACAAACCTGGTTGTGGCGGATGAAAGCAGGACGGAAAAAACGATCTGCCTGGCGGTATCGCCTCCTCTCAAGGAATACGGCATCTCTTCGAGAAGCCGTCTGTTTGAGGTGAATGAAGCGGTCAGGAAGATCAATCAGAAAAGGAAGGCCGCAAACCGGAACCGTGCGTTTACGGGCAGTTCATGTGACAAGCAGGAACTTGCACAGCACCCGGATTATGAGCTTGCTTTTCATACGGCCGTGCCCAGGATGGCGCTGTACATGGAATACAGCACAAGGATCTACGGGATCTACCTGAAATATATCGCTCCGGAAGATATCCATGTCTACTCGATCGACGAAGTGTTCATAGATGTGACGAGCTACCTGAAAACATATCAGATGGACGCGCATGAACTGGCGATCCTGATGATCCGGGATGTCCTGCGCAATACGGGCATTACCGCGACAGCCGGGATCGGTACGAATATGTACCTGGCAAAGGTCGCAATGGATATCGTTGCCAAGCATATCGAAGCGGATGAGGACGGCGTAAGGATCGCGGAGCTGGATGAAATGAGCTACCGGAAACTGCTGTGGGATCACCGTCCGCTGAGGGACTTCTGGCGGGTCGGCAGGGGATATGTCAGACGGCTGGAAGAAGCGAATATGTATACGATGGGCGACATCGCAAGATGTTCCCTGGAGAACGAGGACCTGCTGTATAAGATGTTCGGCGTCAACGCGGAACTGCTGATCGACCATGCATGGGGATATGAGCCGTGCACGATCGCGGCGATCAAAAAATACGAACCGAAGTCCAGCAGTATCAGCAGCGGCCAAGTGCTGGCAGAACCGTATTCATTTGAGAAAGCGGAGATCATCGTCAAGGAGATGACGGACGCGCTTGTCCTGGACCTGACGGAAAAGCACCTGCTGGCAGTCGGGTTCGTGCTGGCGATCGGCTATGATACGGAAAACCTGAACGAAGACCTGACCGGGCTGACGATCACGGATGACTGGTACGGCCGGAAAGTGCCCAAAGGCGCACACGGCTCCGTCAGCTTTGATGTACCGAATGTTTCGTCCTCACGGATACGTGCCGCCGCAGTGCAGATCTATCATAAGATCGCGGACCCGGCGTGCACAGTGCGCAGGGTCACAGTCTGTGCGCAGGTGATCGATGAAGACACGCCGCGTCCCGTCAGGGTCCAGCAGTTTGACCTGTTCTCGTCATCCGATGAGCAGACCGAAGAGACAGAAAGCCTGAAGGAAGACCTTGAACGAGAGAAACGCGCCCAGGAGGCGATGGTCTCCCTGCAGAAGAAGTACGGGAAAAACATCATCCTGAAGGGAACCAACCTGACGAAAGGTGCTACGATGAAACAGAGAAACAACCAGATCGGAGGCCACCGGAAATGAAGCGGGATGACATGCATCAATACGATGACATGCTGGAGCTTCCGCATCATGTGTCACGCAACCATCCAAGGATGTCCGAGGAAAACCGGGCGGCGCAGTTCATGCCGTTTGCGGCACTGACAGGGTATGGTGACATGATCGAAGAACGCGGCAGGCTGACGACGCTGAAACCCGAGCTCTCCGAATGGCAGCAGGAAGAAGTAAACGCTGTCCTGTCTGCAGTCAATAAAGGCGATACTGTGCTGATCACATGGTTTGAAGCCGATCAGTTCAAAGAAGGCGGCAGGATCCGCAATGAGACCTGCCGTATTATCAAAACCGATGCATACCGGCAGGTACTGCATACCGATCAGGGAATGATCGCATTCGACAGCATACTGGAAATGGAGCAGTTATGAAGAAACCGAAACATATCAGAACAGACCAGCTTCTCGAAACACCGTATATCAGGGTATATGACCTGGTCTATGAAGACGGGACGCATTACTATGACGCAAGCAGGAGAAAGACAGGGGACCTGGCCGCCGAGCATGAAGAGACTCTGATGGCTGATGCGGTCAGCGCGTTTGTCGTGCTCAACGAAGAGAACCCGAAGCTGCTGCTGTTCTACGAATACCGTTATCCGACAGGACAGTATGTGCTGAGTATCCCGTCCGGACTGATCGACCCGGGTGACAGTTCCCGCAAAGACCCGCTGTTTCACGCGATGATCCGCGAACTGCATGAAGAGACCGGTATCGGGATCACGGATCAGGACCGGCTTGCGCTGATCAATCCCCTCGTATACTGTTCACCGGGCTTTACCGATGAATGCACAGCTCTGATCTCTGTTGTCGTCAACAGTGACTGGCAGGGTCATCTGTCTCAGGCAGGCGGGGAAGGGACCGAACATTTTGAAGGCTTTGTCCTGTCCGACAGACAGGAAGTACTGGAACTGCTGAGAAAGGGCACCGACGCATACGGCAACCCGTATCCGCTTGTTACATGGGCGGCAATGAGCTGGTTTGTGTCGGACATGTGGAAGTCACTATGAATGAGATGAGAGACCGTGATGAGATCCGGAATGAGCTGCTGCTGTACAACAGGCAGATCAATGATGAACAGATCCATGACCTAATCAGGGATATCATTGCCCAGCAGAAGGTGCTTGATACCCTGACGGATGTACAGGATGAAACATTCAATAGACGTCTTTACCTGAGGGATTACCCTGCGATCCTGACGATCCTGGAACAGTACGCGGCACTGGAAGAGCCCAGTGAGAGCGAACGCTTCAATACCATAAGCATGCTGAGGATGTTCCTGGCAAGGATGATCGAACAGACAGGACGAAAGACAGAAGAGAAAACACTGGACATGAGCGCGGACATGAAAATGCTGAATGCGCTTTTGGGTATGGACGGGCTCAATGATGATCTGAAAATGAAATGATCTCCATATGCAGAGGACCTTCGATTGAAGTAAAATATAGGAAAGAAGTGAAAGAGGTACAATATGTTCAAGTGGCTGAAAAAACTATTCTCAAAGAAACATGAAACCGAAGAACCTGCACCCGAGGAACTGCCTGTTGTTGAAACACCCGCGGAAACAGTGACTCTGACATTTGTACCCACTCCTGCTGAAGAACAGCAGGAGATGCCGGAATCAAGGTATGACACACCGGAATACCAGGAATTCCTGAAACAGCAGGAAGGAGAGGCTCCTGAGGTGACAGTCAGCCGGACAGGTGAAGCAGCTCCTGAAGAGGAGTGCCCTGAAGTGGAAGTTGATGCTGAACCGGAAACGGAAACACCGGAGCAGGAAGAGGCGGAAACAGAAACACCAGAAAAGGAAGAACCGGAAGAAGAACCGAAGGCTGACCGTTCCAAACTGCAGTACTGATCAGGCCGAGCACAGCACCTCCCTTGAAAACGGAGGTGTTTTTTCATGCAGATGTATGCTGAACGGAAACAGCGTACAGTGAACTGCAGTGTACGTATGATACGCTATAATAAAGCGGAAACAGATGGAAAATATGGAACTGGTGAAAGTGACAAAAGAGAATATCGAAGAAGCAGTATCCCTGCAGAAAGAACTGTTTCCTGATGAAAACGGGAGGGCGAATCTTGAGGCGTCCCTCATGGACGGATCGGTCTTTACATATGCCCTGATCTATGAAGAAGGGGAACTGGCAGGGATTATAGGGATCTATGAATATGACGAAGATCACGAAAGTGCCTGGCTCGGATGGTTCGGGATCAGGGAAGGTCTCCGGCGCAGGCAACTTGGCTCAAAAGCGATCCGCAGGTTCGAAGAAGAAGCCTCTGCCCGGAGGTACCGTTTTGCCAGGCTATATACCGATGCGTCTGATAACGATGCGGCGATCGCGTTCTACAGAAAAAACGGCTACGTTTCCGAGCTGTATATGAATCCGGATGATCCGGCTTCCATCGAATATCCGATGCTGATCTTCTCAAAATCATTGACGTTTGATCCGCTCGTTCCATGGAACAGCAGAAACATTCACCTGACCGAACAGATCGATCTGCAGAACCGGCAGAAATGACGGCTTGTCAGATGGTATCCATACAGTGGACAGGCCGTCCTGATCTGCCTGTTCTTTTTTGGCGGAAGGGTCATTTATGAATATATAAGAATATGATCATATGTTCCGGTTATTTAACAGCAGCTGGGAAGTAATGCTCATTTTGTTTGCAAATTCACCTTCTGACGAGGATAATAATTGCATTGAAAGAGGAAATAAATATGGATGTCACACAGTTCAGGTCCTATCGTGACCGTATTATAAACAATGTCGGAAAGATGATCCTCGGCAAGGATGAGATGATCCTGAGAGTCATCGTGACCTATCTCTGCTCCGGACATGTCCTGCTGGAGGATGTGCCCGGCACGGGAAAAACGATGCTGCTGAGAGCTTTCGCGAGGTCTGTAGGCGGTGAGTTCAAGCGTGTGCAGTTCACACCTGACCTGCTGCCGTCCGATCTGACTGGCATCAATTTCTATAACATGAAAACTCAGGAATTCGAATTCCGTCCGGGTCCTGTCTTTTCGCAGATCATCCTGGCTGATGAGATCAACCGCGCTACTCCGCGTACACAGGCATCCCTGCTGGAAGCGATGGAGGAGCGCCAGGTAACGATCGACGGCGTCACCAGGAAGATGAAAGAACCGTTTATGGTCATGGCTACGGAGAACCCGCTGGAAAGCTACGGAACATTCCCGCTCCCGGAAGCGCAGGTTGACCGTTTCTTCATGCGCCTGAGCATGGGCTATATGTCACGTGAAGAAGAACTGGCTGTTATTTCCAGGAAACCTGCTTCCCAGATCGTTTCCGAACTGGAACAGGTCGTCAGCGAGGAAGAGACCATGAAGCTGAAGGAAATGGTACGTGATGTCAAGGTATCCGGCGCATGCGCGGATTATATGATGGATATCATTACAGCGACCAGGAATGATGAATCCCTCAGCAACGGTGTTTCTACCCGCGGAGGCATCGCGCTGTACCAGGCCTGCCAGGCATACGCGGCATTGAACGGCAGGGATTATGTGATTCCGGAAGATATCCGTGATCTTGCTCCGTGCATCCTCGCGCACCGCATCGGTGCTTCCACCGCTTCTCGCAAAGAAACGGAAGCTTATGTGACGCGCCTTGTTTCATCCATTAAGGTACCTCTGGAGGAACTGTGAATTTTCTGACTCTGGCTGTTCTGATCGCCGCAGCGTACCTGATCCAGAAGTACGTATTGATGCATGCGCTGGACGGCCTGACATATGATATGAGAAGTGAACGCCGGGCAGTCGAACCGGATGAACCCTTTCATCTTGTTTCGACGATCGAAAACAACAAACGGATGCCGGTGTTTTTTCTGCATCTCAACGAGACTGTGCCTGCCGGCATTCAGCTCGGTGAGCACGAGAAAGGCATTGATTTCCGTGTCATGAAAGCATACGGGACCGAACCGCTGGCATCGATGCAGCAGGTACTGTATCTGATGCCCCGTCAGAGGGCAGTGCGCAGGACAGAAGTGTCTATTTCCAGACGCGGCAGGTATATCCTCAGAGGCGCAACACTGACAGCAGGCGATCTGCTAGGTCTTGAAAGCAGATCATACCAGCATCCTCTGGCAAGGGAGATCGTTGTCTATCCCAGGAAAACAGATATCAGCCATGTCAGACAGGCATACGGCGGATATCTTGGCGATATTTCCGTCAGACGATTCATCATGCCGGACCCGATCGATACGATCGGCTTCCGGGAATATACGGGCAATGAACCGCAGCGTGATATCTCATGGCGTGAAACACTGCGCAGAGGGCGCCTGATGGTCAAACAGTACGACTATACGGCTGAGATGAGAGCTTCCCTGATCGTTGACATATCGGACGCGACAAAAGAAGAGGCAGAACGGATCTTTTCGGTGACCCGCAGTATCGCGGACAGTCTGGAGGAAAAGCACATTATGTTCAGCTTCGTGACCAATGCCTGGATCCTGTCATCGTCATCAGTGTTCGGCTATGTTCCGGACGGGACCGGTCCGGTGCACCTGAACGCTGTTCTGGAGTGCCTGGGCAGGGCATCCTGTGAGATCACACAGGATACCGGAAAAATGCTGAGGGACACCCTCAAGGGCAGAAACGACGGCAGGTCCTATATTTATATCTCCGCCGACAGCACGAAGCGGAGGGATATCCTGAATTATTATGAAACCGAAGCAGGACAGAAACTGTTCAGGGTAGACTGTGCGAAGGAGGCCGTCCTATGAATGTGATGGCTGTGATCTCCGTGATCCGTGAAATGTGTCTGTACCTGGCGTCATTCGGTTATTTAACAGTGGGAATGGTCTCCCTGGAGGGAAGCCTGCTGATCCTGGGAACAGCTGTGCTCTGCTGTGTCATCTGTCAGCTGTACCATCCTGATTCCATCCTGAAGTATCTGCCGCTCATCACCTGCGGACTGATGTTCATCAGGGGAACAGCGGGCATACAGATCGCCGCAGCGGTACCGGTCATCGGTTATCTGTTCCTGAAGATCAGGAACGGACATTGGGAAGCAGGATATCCGGCAGTGATCTCCACCTTGAAATCAGGATCGCTGGCATACGGTATCTTTATGTTCTTCCTCTGGATCTACGCTTCCGATGTCGCAAAAGGAACAAATACCGCATCGATACCGTTCTTTGCAGTGTTCCTGATCCTGAGTGTTTTCAGCATGCGCCTGCAGAGAGACTCGGCACTCATGTCGTTCGGCACCAAATACAGGCTCCTGTCACTGGTCCCGGTCATCCTGACCGTACTGCTGGCAGTCCTGCTGAGCAGTCCTCCTGTCAGGGCTCTGTTCGTAACGCTGATGCGGCTGTTCGGGGAATATATCGTATATCCGCTGCTGGTCGTATTTGCCTATATCATGCTGATCATTGTCAACATCCTGAAGTATCCCGTACTGTGGCTGCTGAGAAGGGGCGGCATGCATTCAATCGATGAAAGTGAAATGGGCTTCGAAGACCTCGGGGACATGAGCGATATTTTCGATACAGGAGAAGTGACCGGTTCACCGATCCTGGATATGATCTGGAAAGCACTGCCCGCTATCCTGCTGCTGGCACTGGTGATCTTTATCATCAGGCGTATCTCGCGCAATACCGGGTTCAGTGCGGCATCATCCGGCAGCTACCAGAGGGAAGCCATTGCTCAGACCGGACCGAAGCGCAGGACATTGAAGGACCTGCTGCGGCCGCCCCTGACACCTGTCAGGGAAGCGTACCGCCAGTACCTGAAACTATGTGCATCCTCACAGATCCCGGCTGACGGATCGCTCGCCTCAGACGAAGTGCTGAGACTGACCTCACAGCATATCCCTGCAGAGGATGCTGAAAAACTGAGAGAGCTCTGGCTTCCGGTCAGATATGGAAACATGGAAGACAATGATCCTGCTGCCGCAAAACAGCTGATCAGACATATCAGAAAACAATTCCGCTCGAAACAATAGACGGATCATACAGCAGATACCGTTGAAAGAACGGTTTGTACTAGGCGTTTGTTCATCTCGGTTTCATTGATGAACAAAATCGGTTATTCTGTAATAGGGGGACCTACTTATGACAGCTTATTCTCAGGAAGAATTCCGGAACTGGATCCTGGAGCAGCAAAATGATCTTTATGAGATCAAAGAAGAAGAGAACCAGATCATTCTGGACGCAGGTTATGCGACTGCGACGGTGACCTTTCATGAGCTGAATATCGTTGAACTGATCATCCTGAACGCGGCAGACGGACTGAATCGTTTTTATCTGCATTTCCAGCTGAATGAAAAGGAACATGCGCAGTCACTGTTCCGTGAAATGCAGGATACGCTGATCGGGCTGCAGGGGCATCATACACTGAAGGTGATGCTGAGCTGTACAAGTGCCCTCACGACGTCATTCTTTGCGGAAAGCCTCCAGCAGGCAGCAGATTCAATGGGACTCGATTACAGCTTTGAGGCTGTTTCATACAGCCGTCTGTATGAAGTCGGAAGTGAAGCGGACGTTATCCTGCTTGCGCCGCAGATCGGCTTTGAACTGGAAAAGGTAAAAGAAGCGTTCCACCACAGAGTCGTTCTCGTCATACCTGCAAAGATATTTGCCCAGTACAATGCCTATGACCTGATCACGGAGATCCGCAATCAGATCGCTGAACGTGCTGTAGAAAACAAAGAACATAATATCGAGATCACTGCCAATGATGCCGTGATCCTTGTTGTAGTGGTCATCAACAGACGTGATGGAAAACGCTATGGATACAGGGTATACGATCATGGTGAGATCGTCATGGACGGTGAAGTCATCAAGCCGAATATGACGCTGCAGGATCTTGAGGATATCATCACGACATGCTATGTCCGCCACAACAATATCGATATCGTAGGACTTGCGCTTCCGGGAACAGCCGCCTATGGTGAACTGGATTATCCGGAACTCGGTTTCCACCATATCAATATCGAAGAATATTTCTCTGAACGCTTCCCGATGCGCTTCTACCTGGTCAACGATACCAACGCGGCAGTCGCAGGCTATCATATTGACCACCCGGACGATATTTCCACGGCATTCCTGTACATTCCGGACAATATGCTGATACCGGGTGTCGGGATCATGCAGCGCAAAGAGATCATCAAGGGAAAGAACGGCTTTGCCGGAGAAGTGTCTTCCTACTTCAGGTATCTTTATCCGGATGACAGGAGACTGAACAGCCTGCCGCTGAAGACTGTCCTGACAGATACACTGATGGCGATCATCTGTACCCTTGCGCCGGACAAAGTAGTGATCAACTGCCGCCAGTATCCGTTCGTTGATGAACTGAAAGCGGAACTTGAAAAATACATTGATCAGGCATTTATCCCTGAACTGGAGATCACATGGCATATGAAGCATTATATGATGCCGGGTATGGTCGTACAGTGTCTGGATTACCTGAATCACGAGAAACTGAAGAGAAGACTGCGCGAAATGCATAAACCGGACAGAAAAGGAAGACGGTAAAAGGAGAAACACATATGCCGGATTTTATTAAACCGGATCTGGACGAACTGGCGTACCGGAAGAAGCTTCTGGCAAACAAACGCACGATGAATTTCGGTACCGGAACGGAAAATTTTGACGAGAGTGTCTGGGACAGCTGGTATGACAAATGGATCGAATGTGATCCTGCTGATCGGTATTTCAGACTGATCTACTGCAATGGCTGCGGTTATTATGTCGGTGAGACAGGATATGAGCGGGCAGAGGATGGAAGCGCGCGCATCCATCTGCTGATCGGGGCCGACAACAGGGAGTCCGGATACGGAAGTTCCGGACTGAAACATATTGCTTCTACAGCCCTGGAAAACGGAATGAGCACACTGAGCGTGCGCATGCATCAGAGCAGTCCTTACTTCAGGTACATGAAAAAAAGAGGATTTAAACCAGCTGCCCAGGATGGGGATACCATCCTGATGAAGGCTGACAGCCTTGAAGTATCAAATGGTAAGATCTATGAGATCGATGAGTCATACTGCAGATGTAAAAAGAAGAAAGAGAACAGCGATGCTGCAGAGAATTCCTGAAGAAACATCTCTGATCATAGAGCGGATCAGCCGCCTGAGAGAAGAGGGAAAACGCACGGTGATCGCGATCGACGGCAGATGCACGTCCGGGAAGACGACATATGCCGGGATCCTGGGTGAACTGCTGGAAGTCCCGGTATTCCACATGGATGACTTCTTCCTGCAGGTCCATCAGAGAACACCTGAACGCTATGCGGAACCTGGCGGCAATGTCGACCGGGAGCGCCTGATCGAAGAAGTGCTGGAGCCTTTCCGGGACGGTTGTACCGTGATCAGCCACCGCAGATTCATCAGAGGCATCATGGCCTTAAGTGAACCGGTCAGTACAGAAGTGGGGGACTGCATCATCCTGGAAGGATCCTACAGCTGCCATCCGCTGCTGCAGAAATACAGCAATCTGAAGATCTTCATGGACATCGATCCGGAAGAACAGCTGAAGCGCGTGCTTGCGCGTGACGGCATTTCGAAATACGACGAATTCAAAGAGAAGTGGATCCCGCTGGAAGAGAACTACTTCAACGCATACGACATCCGCAGTATCTGCGATATCGTCATTCACAATGGTTAATACCTGCAAATGGGAATCAGCAGGTATATACGAAGGAGGATTTATATGGAACAGGAATTTGCAAAAAACATGCCGAAACTCGGGTTTGGTCTGATGAGACTTCCCCGCTGCAACAAGGAAACAGATGAGATCGATATTGAACAGACAAAAAAGATGGTCGATATGTTCCTTGATGCAGGATTGAAATATTTTGATACTGCATTTGTCTACAACGGATCCGAAGCTGCCGCGAAGCTGGCTCTGGTAGACCGTTATCCGAGAGAGTCCTACTATCTTACGTCAAAGCTGAACGCTTCTGCGCATGCATGCCACGATGAAGAATCCGCCAAACAGGAATTCTTTACCAGCCTGGAGCGCACAGGTGCCGGATATTTTGATTTCTATCTGCTGCACGCCCTCAGCAAAAACAATATCGACAAATATGAGGAATATCATATCTGGGACTTTGTCCAGGAACAGAAAGCAAAGGGACTGATCAAACATGTAGGTTTCTCCTTCCACGATACAGCAGACGTTCTGGAAAGCATCCTGCAGGCACATCCGGAAGTTGAATTCGTCCAGCTGCAGCTGAACTACGCCGACTGGGAAAGCCCTACAGTTCAGTCCAGAAAATGCTATGAAGTATGCGAGAAATACGGCAAGCCGGTCGTTGTTATGGAACCCGTCAAGGGCGGTACGCTGGCAGATCCGCCGATGCCCGTCAAAGAGATCCTGACAAAAGCAGAACCGGATATGTCACCGGCTTCCTGGGCGATCAGATATATCGCTTCACTGCCGAATGTCATGGTCGTACTGAGCGGTATGTCCAACATCGAGCAGATGGCCGACAATACATCCTATATGAAAGACTTCACCGGCATGACCGAGGCAGAACAGGAAACGATCCGCAGTGCCCAGAAAGCACTCTCCGAGATCCCGCAGATCCCCTGCACCGCATGCAAGTACTGTGTAGACGGCTGTCCGATGCAGATCCGCATCCCGGATATCTTTGCGGCAATGAACCGTGAGATGATCTTCTCACAGACAGAAGCTGCGAAACGTTCTTACGCAAACGCGACAAAAGAGCCTCACGGCAAAGCGTCCGAGTGCATCCAGTGCGGTGCCTGCGAAGGCGCGTGCCCGCAGCATCTGCCGATCCGCGAACTGCTTGTCAAGTGCGCGGAAGCTCTGGAAAACTGATACAGTTCAACTCCTGGGATCGTGATGATCTCAGGAGTTTTTTTTGACCCCAAAGACGCGGAACAGACATATTTTTGATCTTACAGGACCGGCAGGAAACATCAGGGATGAAACGGTTGTGTTCATATCTGATACGATCGTGCCGATTTCTTTTTTACACTTGACACCTTCGAAGTCAAATGAAACAATTTCTTTAGAACAAAGCACGTAAATGCCGTTTTTCAGAGCGGCATGAAGCTGAATCATCATTTATTTATATTCATAAGGAGGACTGAATTTATGGATTTTCCGAAAGGATTTCTCTGGGGCGGCGCAGTAGCAGCGAATCAGCTGGAAGGCGCCTGGCTCGAAGACGGAAAACAGCCCAACGTTACCGATGTCATGGTCGGCATCGGCTCCAAAGATCCCGGCCTGAAGTGGAATGAAGAGACAGGCAAATGGGAGATGTGCCTGGATCCCAACAAGGTATATCTCAGCCACGAAGGCATCGATTTCTATCATCGTTATAAGGAAGACCTTGCCCTGATGGCAGGCATGGGCTTCAACTGCTTCAGAACATCGATCGCGTGGGGACGTATTTTCCCCAATGGTGATGAGGAAGAACCGAACGAAGCAGGTCTGAAGTTCTATGAGGACATGATCGATGAAATGCTGAAGCTCGGCATGGAACCGAACATTACACTTTCTCATTACGAAACACCGCTGCATCTGCTGACAGAATACGGCGGATGGGCAAATCCGAAGACGATCGAATTCTGGAAGAGATATGTAACGACCGTATTCACACGCTATAAGGGAAAAGTAAAGTACTGGCTGACATTCAATGAAGTCAACAACCTGTGGAAGAACGCGTTTGTAGCTGCCGGCGCGCTGTCGATCACACCGGAAGACAAGAACGATCCGCTCGCGATCTCCGAGAAAGACAGATGGCAGGCATATGCGAACATCCTGGTAGCCAATGCATGGACAGTCAAACTCGGTCATGAGATCGATCCTGCCTGCAAGGTCGGCTGCATGCTCACATCATCTTCTGTCGCGACCTATCCGTACAACTGCGATCCGGAAAATGTATTCGGCGCATACCAGTCAGTCAGATATGCCAACTTCTATTTCGGCGATCCGTTCTGCAAGGGCATCGTACCGGGCTACATGTACAGAATGTGGAAGGAGAAGGACTGCACGCCGCACTTCTCGGAAGAAGACCTGCAGATGATCCGTGACTACACGGTCGACTACTTTGCGTTCAGCTACTACCGTTCCGGCACGTATGACAAGACGATCGCCAACGGAGCTGATACCGGCGGACTCACCGGCAGACCGAATCCTTATCTGAGGGGAACATCCCCGGAACCGTGGTGCTGGCCGATCGATCCGGAAGGCATCCGTTATGTCCTGAATGTACTGTATGACAGATACAATCTGCCGCTGTTCATTGTTGAGAACGGCATCGGTCTGGATGAGAACCTGGATGAGAATCATGAGATCAAAGACCCGTTCCGTGTGGAATATACAAGGGATCACCTGATCCAGGTCAATGAAGCGATCAAGGACGGAGTCGACGTTATGGGCTATCTGTACTGGGGACCGATCGATGTTGTTTCCGCAGGTACAGGTGAGATGAGAAAGCGCTACGGATTTGTCTATGTCGACAGATTCAACGACGGTCACGGCACCCTGGAGCGTGTTAAGAAAGAATCCTATGAATGGATGAAGAAAGTTTGTGAATCAAACGGCGAATATTTAGAGGAGGAAAAATAATGGCTAAACAGTTCCCGGAAGGCTTCCTGTGGGGAGGCGCAACAGCAGCAAATCAGTTTGAAGGCGGATGGAACGAAGGCGGCAAGGGCTGGTCAGTTTCCGACGCGGCAAGATCACATCTCGATGTAGACGTTCAGGACTACGCAAAGCAGAATGAGGTCCTGGAAAAGGATGTCCTGGAAGCGATGGCTCATCCTGAGGATCTTGTACACTATCCGAAGCGTCACGGTTCCGACTTCTACCATCATTGGAAGGAAGATATCGGTCTGCTCGCAGAGATGGGCTTCAAGGTATTCCGCATGTCCATCGCATGGAGCCGTATTTTCCCGAAGGGCGACGAAGACACACCGAATGAAGAAGGTCTGCAGTTCTATGACAATATCTTTACAGAGCTGAAGAACCACAACATTGAACCTCTCGTTACGATCTCACATTATGAACCGCCTCTGCATCTGGTTCTGGAATATAACTGCTGGTACAACAGAAAGACGATCGACTTCTTCATGAACTTCACAAAAGTCATCGTTGACCGCTATAAGGACAGAGTCAAGTACTGGCTGACATTCAACGAAGTCGACTCCATGATCCGCCATCCGTATACGACAGGCGGTCTGCTGAAAGACAGATTCGATGATGACAAGTGGGAAGAAGTCATCTTCCAGTCCATGCACCATCAGTTCGTTGCAAGCGCGCTTGCGACAAAGTATATCCATGAAGCCGATCCGGAAGCGAAAGTCGGCTGTATGCTTACAAAGCTGACATACTATCCGTTCACATGCAAACCGGAAGATGTTCTGGAAGCACAGCAGAGAATGCGCAGCACATACTGCTATTCCGATACACAGGTATTCGGTGAATATCCTGCATACCTGCTCGCAAGATTCCGCAATCACGGCCTGAACCTGGTCATGACAGAAGAAGACCTGGAAGTCATGAAGAAGTATCCTGTTGACTTCATTTCCTTCTCCTACTATTCATCCAGCTGTGTCGCGAAGAACACAGACGGCCTGCAGACAACAGCAGGAAATACCATTACGGCGATCAAGAACCCGTATCTGACAGCTTCCGAGTGGGGCTGGCAGACAGACCCGATCGGTCTGCGTGTTTCCCTGGTAGACCTGTACGACAGATACAGAAAGCCGCTGTTCATCGTTGAGAACGGTATCGGTGAAAAGGAAGAACTCGTACCTGACGGAAAGGGCTCCTTCACCGTCAATGACGACGCGCATATCGCTTACTATGATGAGCACTTCCGCGCAATGTATGACGCGATCTATGAAGACGGCGTCGAACTGCTGGGCTACACGAGCTGGGCATGCATTGACCTGGTATCCGAGAGCACAAAGCAGATGACCAAGCGCTATGGCTTCATCTACGTAGACTGCGACGACTACGGCAACGGTACATTCAACCGCTACCCGAAGAAGAGCTTCTGGTGGTATAAGGATGTCATCGCCAGCAACGGCGCATGCCTGTTTGAAGAAGAATAATCACATGAACAAAGAGCCGCGGCAGGGGAGTGATATCCCGGAGCTGCGGCTCTTTTACTGTTTCATGAAAAAAGATCCCTGCCCGAGGCAGAGATCTTTCAGTCTGATCAGTCGAGGTCTTTTCCGTTGGAAGCGATGACCTTTTTGTACCAGTAGAAGGAATCCTTGCGGCTTCTTGCCATGGATCCTTTTCCTTCATCATCCATATCAACATAGATGAAGCCGTAGCGTTTTCTCATTTCACCGGTGCCGGCAGAGACGACGTCGATGCATCCCCATGTTGTATATCCGATCAGGTCAACACCGTTTTCGATCGCTCTGTCCATCGCTTCGATGTGCAGGCGGTAATATTCGATACGGAACGGATCATGGATGGAACCGTCTTCTTCGACCGTGTCATATGCGCCAAGACCGTTTTCAACGACCATGATCGGCAGCTGATATCTGTCATAGATCATTTCCAGATAGTACTGCAGACCGTCAGCGTCGGTAGCCCAGCCCCAGTCACTGTACTTCAGGTATTCATTTCTTGCACCGAGGGAGAAGTTTCCGCCGACCATATCTGTGATCTTATGTGTTGTTACCAGGTTGGACATGTAGTAGGAGAATGTGTACATGTCGACCGTGCCTCTTCTGAGGTCAGCGAGGTCGTCTTCCGTGATATCGAGAACGACATTGTGTTCCTTCCACAGACGCTTCGCGTATGTTCCGTACTGGCCGAGGCACTGTACGTCACTGCAGTAGAAGATATTCTTTTCCCATGCGTATCTGTTGGCAAGGATGTCCTTCGGATCGCATGTAGCAGGATACCATGTAATGCCGCAGATCATGCAGCCGATCCTGTTGGCAGGGTCGATCGCGTGTCCGATCTGGACAGCCTTCGCGCTGGCAACGAACTGATAATGCAGATGCTGGTATGCGTTCTGGTAGTCTTTCTCGGTAGCGTTGGAACGGACACCCAGGAACTGGATCGTATTGTTGATCTCGTTGAATGTCAGCCAGTTGTGGACAAGGCCCTTGAACTCTGTGAAGCAGGTCGTTGCGAACCTGACGAAGTGTTCGATCGTTTCACGGTTCAGCCAGCCGCCGCAGTGTTCTTCCAGATACAGCGGTGTATCGAAATGCCAGATCGTTACGAGCGGTTCGATCCCGTTCTTGTGCATTTCCTTGAACATGTCACGGTAGAATTCTACGCCTTCCTTCAGAGGTTCTTTTTCCAGACCTGTCGGGAACAGTCTGGACCAGGAAATGGACATACGGAACTGTTTGAATCCCATTTCGCCGAAGAGGGCAATGTCTTCCTTGTAATGATGATAGCCGTCTACCGCATCGTGGTTGGGATAATGATACTCATCCAGCACAGCGTAGTGCGCGCCTTCCGGAAGTGCCTGGCCTCTTGTCAGGGTGCCGTGGTTTCCGTCTTTGTCGATGTAGGTGATCAGTCTCGGTGTATTGACTGTACCGCCGGTCGTGACGTCTGTCATGGCAGGTCCGCGTCCGCCGATATTCCAGCCGCCTTCCCACTGGTTAGCAGCTACAGCGCCGCCCCATAAAAAATTCTCAGGAAAACTCATAATGATTTTTATCCTCCTATGTCTTATGAATTGCTACTTTTAGTATATCGGAAGTGACAAAAAAATACAGCCGTCAAAGAACGGCTGTATAAAAGTTTATTCTGACCTTTTCTTATTTCAGGTCCGGATCATTTGCCAGCAGATTGTTGACGATGATGCCGAGGATCAGGGCACAGGCGATCGATGTGATCGTGACTTTGCCGAAGGACAGTGAGAGTCCGCCGATACCGGAGATCAGGATCGTGGAAACAACGAACAGGTTCTTGTTCTTTTCCAGATCGACCTTCTGCAGCATCTTCAGACCGGAGACGGAAATGAATCCGTACAGAGCCATGCATACGCCGCCCATGACGCATGCGGGGATGCTGGAGAGGAATGCGATGAACGGTGAGATGAAGGAGATCAGCAGACATTCTGCCGCAGCTGTCATGATCGTTGTAACGGATGCGTTTCTTGTGATGGCAACGCAGGCAACGGATTCACCGTATGTTGTGTTCGGGCATCCGCCGAAGAATGCGCCGACGATGGAACCGACACCGTCACCAAGCAGTGTACGGCTCAGGCCCGGATCTTCCAGAAGATCGTGTTCGATGATGGAAGAAATGTTCTTGTGGTCTGCGATATGTTCAGCGAAGACAACGAACGCGACGGGAATATACGCGACAGCGATCGTTCCGAGATATGCGCCGTCAACTTCTCCCATAGCACCGAATGCTTTGAGGAAGGTGAAGTCAGGCAGTGCGAAGAGTCCGTGGATGTTCTTCAGTGACTCGAAGTTTGTGATGATCATTGCAGTGTTGCCTGTAGACTGACCGATCAGGGTCAGGACAGCAGCAGCTACATAACCTGCCAGGATACCGATGATGAACGGGATCAGTTTGGCGTTTTTCTTGCCGTATGTGCTTGCGATCATCGTTGCAAACAGAGCGATCAGTCCGCAGAGAACTGCCCACTGGGTAGCTTCGCCGGTAGCGCTGGATGTCTGCAGATCGCCGACTGCGTTTCCGGCAAGCGACAGACCGATAATTGCGACTGTCGGGCCGATGACGACCGGCGGCATCAGTTTGTTGACCCAGTCAACACCGACGCTCTTGATCACAAAGGACAGGACCACATATACCAGACCTGCGCAGAGCGCGCCGAAGAGCAGTCCGACATAGCCTGCCTGAGCACTGACTGCTCCGGCAAAGGCCGCATTCATTGATCCGATAAATGCAAAAGAAGAGCCCAGGAAAACAGGGCTTTTACGATTGGTAAAGAATACGTAGATGAATGTGCCCATGCCGGCACCAAAGATAGCAGCTGCTGTGCTCATTCCGTGACCGATGATCATCGGAACAGCGATCGTAGCGGCCATGATAGCCAGGACCTGCTGAAAAGCAAAAACAACAAGCTGGCTCGGTGCTGGTCTGTCATTGACGTTGTAAATGAGCTTCATATAATTTTTTGCCCCCTTTTGACCGCTATCATACAGGCTTCACAACTGTATGTAAAGCAGAAATTCAACGGAAAAAGGGGAAATACGGCTGTAAGCGCTTTAATGGAAATGAAAACATTTTCCTTGAATTTTACTGGAAGAAACGGCTGAATGTGGAATAATACTAGGGTAAGAAACGGGGTGGATATGGAAGAATTGCTGATCCTGCTTGAAATGATCGGTACGGCTGCGTTTGCGGTATCGGGCGCGCTGACAGCTTTGAGGCACAAGACAGACCTCCTGGGAGTGATCATGCTCGGCATCCTCACAGCAACAGGCGGCGGCGTCATCAGGGACCTGCTGCTCGGCAATGTCCCGCCCTCAGCCTTTACCGATTCGAAATATGTCCTGGCGGCAGCGGTCACATCCGCGATCATTTTTATCGCTGCCAAAAACAATACGGACCATCATACGGCATTTGACTCCGGTCGGCACAGAACACAGCTGTTCATCATGGATACGATCGGGCTGGCTGTATTTACGGCGGCAGGCGTGATCATTGCCTGGGAGATGTTTCCGGAAAACGGCTACCTTTGTGTATTCTCGGGTGTCGTATCGGGTGTCGGCGGCGGACTGATCCGCGACATCGTCGTTAATGAGCTGCCGTATATTTTCTCCCGGCATATCTATGCCGTGGCATCCATGGCAGGGGGCATCACGGAGATCCTGCTGCTGGACCGCGTGTCCCAGAAAACAGCAGCCATCGCAGCTGCCGCTGTCATAATTGTGATCCGCTTCGCATCGGCAAGATATCACCTGAACCTGCCGAAGATCGAAGCGTTTGAAGAGAGGTCTGACAATGACTGAAGATCCGATGATGATATTGTTTGCGCTGTGGATCGTATTCTGGAATTTCCTGGCGTACCTGATGTTCTGGCTGGACAAGCAGTACGCAAGAAAAGATATGTGGAGGATCCCGGAAAAAACGCTGATCATCAGTGCGCTGCTGGGCGGCAGTATCGGTGCGCTGCTGGGCATGAAGCATTTCCGCCACAAAACAAAGCATCCGAAATTTACCGTCGGGATCCCGGCGATCCTGGCTGTGCAGGCGATCTGCGCCGCGGTTTATATAATCACATAAAATCACATAATATACTCATAATTCTGCGATTGAGGAAGGGTATAAATATAATCAGAAAGATACAGAGCGGCAAAAATGAACCCCCCTTTCTGATTTGCCAGTAGAATATACATCCCCCCCGAAATCGAAAGAGCTCCCGGCCAGGAGCTTTTTCATTGTTTATTTTATGCTGGCTTCAGCGTATACTTCAGGAGAAGAGGTTTTCATTATGTACGATATCATTGAACAGCACAGGATACAGGATCAGATCCTATCGGAACGTCTGGACACTGTTCTTCCCGAAGTTATGCGTGAAACAGGCACGGAATGCTGGGTCATCGCATCCAGGGAATACAACGAGGACCCGATGTTCCAGCATATCGTTCCTTCGATGTATCCCCACGCAAGAAGAATGACGATCCTGATCTTTTCCATGAAGAATGATGTTCTCGACAGGATCAGCGTCACCTTCCCGGACCAGTTCCTGGACCGCTATTACAGACATGACTTTGACAGGACAAAGGAGACACAGATGCAGGCTCTGGAACGGGTACTGCGTGAGCTTGATCCGGCGAAGATCACACTGAACATCTCGGACAGCTATGCTTATACGGACGGACTGTCCGCAGGCCTTTACAGGGTGTTCATGAAAGAACTGCCGGAAGATCTGACATCACGCTTTATTTCCAACGACCAGGCAGGCATCCGTCTTCTGGAAACAAGGACGGAGACCGAACTGAAGTACTATCCGGAAGTCATGGATCTGGCACTGCAGATCATTACTGACGCGTTCTCACCGGAGGTCATCCATCCCGGCGTAACGACCTGCCGCGATGTCATGGATTTCATGATCCGCAGGGTGAATGAACTGGGCATCACAACGTGGTTCAACCCGGACATCGACCTGCAGAACAGCACCGGCATACACGGTGAGGAAACGGTCATTCAGAAAGGCGACCTGCTGCACTGCGACTTCGGCATCGAATACATGAACATGCGGACGGATACCCAGCGCCTTTGCTATGTCAGGAAAGACGGAGAAACGGAAGCACCGGAAGAGCTCCGGAACGCATTGAAGCAGAACAACCGTTTCCAGGACATTGTCCGTGAACAGATGAAAGTCGGAAAGACCGGCAATGAAGTCTTCCTGGATTCCATTGCCCAGGGCAAAGCGGAAGGACTCCGTCCGGTTCTCTATACACATCCGCTCGGACTGTTCGGTCATGCATGCGGTCCGACGATCGGTCTGTGGACAGATCAGAACCCGATCTATCCGGCCGGAGAACTGATCGTTCATGAACATACCAGTTACGCGCTGGAGCTGAGCATTATCGAGTATCTGGAAATGTACGGAAGGGATACGTATATCTTTACCGAAGAATCCGTTGTGCTCGTCAACGATCATGTGGATTTCCTCTGTGAAGGAAGGGAACACTTCTTCCTCATCTGAGCATTCAAAAAGAACGGCAAGGACCGTTCTTTTTTACAGGATATTTGCCAGCAGGGCTTCCAGACCAAGCAGGGCAATGCCCAGCCCCGGCATATAGATCATCGGAAGTTCCCTGAATTTATCCGGCCTGAATTTGTACAGACCGTATCCAATCGCCATTGTGATCAGCGGATTGCCCAGCGCGAAGACGACCGGGACATTGATATATCCGAATACGATATTGCACGCAGCTACGACCGACGTACAGAGCAGCGAGATCACCGCAATGGCACAGACCGGGATCCTGAATGATTCGATCAGCTCATACAGGATGCTGTCGATATTGGCTTTGTCTTCCAGCTTCTGATAGAGAATGATCATCACGCACCATACAGCATGGCAGAGGAACAGACCTACGGACGAAACGGAAGCGCAGCCCTTCAGCAGTGCCGCAAAGGACGGGCTGGCCTCGGAGATCATGTTGGCCATGGAAACCAGACCGATCGCATAGCCGATCGAAGCCGCAAGCGCGAGCAGGATCGAGATCCCGATGTTCAGGTCCGGTATCGTCGCCCATGCGGAATGGATCATATTCATTGGTCCGGATACTTCATCCGGTTCTCTATACACAGCCAGCAGATGGCAGGCGTAGCAGTATGCGCATCCGGCAAGCAGACCGATCACAGCAAAAACGATATTCATGTAAATCACCTCAAGTACTGATACATGCATTATACAGGAAACAGGAGAAATGAAAATCAGGAACCGGAGAAATTCGGTTCCTGTTCATTAAGTTTTACTGAAAAATGCAAAGTCGGGATTTTCCCTGTCACAGACAGTACAGAGTTCTTCTGTAACAGGGTTCCGGAATTCGATCCTGTCTGCCCAGAGACACATATGGCTGAAAGAAGCGGAAGGGACACCGTACAGCGGGTCGTTGACGATCGGATGCCGTGAACTGCTGAGATGGACACGGATCTGATGTGTCCTGCCTGTTTCAAGCTCACATCCCATCAGGAGGAATCCGTTCTTTGCGTCCAGGCATTCCGCCTTTGTCAGGGCAGGCTTTCCGGTATCGGAAACACGGTATTTCCCGCTGACATGACGGTCCCTGCCGATCGGCTGGTCAAAGGTAAACTTCTGGCCTTTTTTTGCTTTGCCCGTGCAGACTGCAAGGTAATGACGCCTGATCTTCTTTTTCCGGAGCTGGTCGTCAAACCATGCCTGGAAGAAGGGGACTTTGACAAACAGGACCAGGCCGGAAGTATCCTTGTCCAGTCTGTGGATATAACGTACCGGCACATGCAGGCCATGGCTGTTCTGCCACGCTGCCGCCATGGATGCCAGTGTGTCGTTCCTGTCCGTATCATGAACGATGATGCCTGCGTCTTTATGCACGACATATACAAGGTCATCCTCATAGACGACTTCGCATTCCTCTTCAGCCGGAACAAATCCGGGTTCTTCGTCTTTGATCAGGATCGTTACGGTATCCTTCGCGTGAATGACTGTCTGTTCATCTTTCACAGGCACGCGGTTCAGCAGAATGGTTCCTTCGGTTTTCATCTGATGCCTGTTTCCGGCAGTGATCAGATACCTGTCCAAAAGGTCCTCAACGGTCTTTCCTTCCATGGACGCATCCATGAACAGCTCAAACCTGCCGGGTTTCACCGTGAAGCGCATTATCTGCCGCCCGTCCTTTCAAGCACGCATATCGCTTCCACCAGAGGTGTGTCCGGGAACATGTCGTAAGGAATGATCGTGCGGATATCGTATGCCTTTTTCAGTTCCTTCAGGTTCTTTCCAAGTGTTGCGGGATTGCAGGAAACATAAATGATGCGTCTGACCCTGGATTGGAGCAGGGAAGAGATCATGTTTTCATCCATGCCGCTTCTGGGCGGATCGACAAGTACACAGTCGACCTCCCTGGTCTTACAGGCATTCCGGAAGGCTTCCGCGCTGTCCGCGCAGACAAACGTTACATTCGGAACACGGTTCATTTCGGCGTTTGCCTGAGCATTGATGACTGCCTGCTGTGAGAACTCGGCACCCGTTACTTTGCGTGCCTTGTCTTTTGCCATCAGGCTCATCGTGCCGATGCCGCAGTATCCTTCAAACAGGTGATCGCACGGATCGAGCTTCTGGATGACCATGTCATACAGCTGCTCAGCCTGTTCCGTGTTCATCTGGAAAAAGGATTCCACAGACAGCTGGAGCTTCAGACCGTGCATTTCAATACGGATGGTCTCGTCACCTGCCAGGACTATTGTCGAACCGAAGATGCCTGTCGTCTTTCTGCGGTCGTTGATGCTGTGGGCGACCGTACGCATCTGCGGGATCCCGGCAAGCTCGTCGATCAGTGCCTGGGAAAGCTGGTCCTTGCCTGTGACTAGCGTCAGCTGGCACTGTCCCCGGATCACGCGGATGACGACAAAGCGCAGACCGTGTCCTGTCTTGACATCAAACGGCTTGAGCTTCGACTTCTGCAGGATATCCAGGACCTGCAGTCTGATCTCTTCCAGTTCTTTTGTATGGGTGCTGAAATGATCGACCGGGATGAAATGGTTGGAGCCTGTCCTGTACAGACCCATCACGAGTTTACCGTCTTTCAGTCCGACCGGCAGCTTGCATTCATTGCGGTAGGCTGTCGGGGACGGCGACGCATGCATGGTCCTGATCAGCTTCCGGTTGACATGTCCGTATTTCCAGAGCGCTTCCTCCAGAAGGGCATTCTTCCAGTAGAGCTGCTGTTCATAATCCAGGATGGAAAGCTCTGCCCCGCCGGAAAGGTATTCCTCTTCGGATACCGGTTTCCTGCGGTAAGGAGATGTCTTTATGATCCGTACGGCTTTGCCGCGCCTGAACGAACGGTTGTCTTCTGTGATCTGTATTTCCGCTGTCTCGCCGGGCAGCAGTCCCGGGATGAAGACAGGCGTTTTATCGATATAGGCGATGCCTTCGCCGTTGATCCCCATTTTGATGCATTCTGCTTTCATGTCTTTACCTCAGCAGTACAGGACTTGGATCCTGCGCGAAATTATCCAGGCTGTATATGACATACAGGTCTGTGTTTTCATCGATCATTCCGGATACCGGCGCATGCCAGTAGCGGAGGTCGATGAGGATGATATGCTCATATTCCTGTACCAGGAACGGGATCAGGATATGGGAATAAGAGTCCTTGATGATCAGGGCGGTATTGCCTTTGCCGTTTTCGGAATGGATCTCCGTATAGGCGTGGTTTCCGTCTACGTAGTATGTGTACTGGTCTTTTTCGGAAAGACGCTTCTCGCTGTAGATGCTGTCGGTCTCTTCAGACTGGTCATAAACGACACGGACATCATATTCTTCTGAGGGGACGATCCGGTAAAGATCGTCTGCTTCTGTCCAGAATGCGCCGGAGCGGGAATACATGGTGCCCTTGAAGGAATCCGATACCTGTTCAGAGGTGAATGTTTCAGGCTCCTTATGCAGGACGTTTTCCGCGATCGCCTTGTAGCCGATCAGCGCGCCGTTATGATTCCAGTGGTGATCTGTCCGGAAATAGACATCGTCAGCCTGACTGAGCGCTTCATCGATCCGGATGAAGTTCTGGGATTCCATCTGCTGTCCGATCTCGTCCAGCAGGGCAGTCTGGTCAATGTCCCAGGCACCGCCCGGTCTGCTGTCCTTATCCATATCCGAGGCAGTCGGTACCAGCAGGACATTTGCCGTTATGTCATTGTCCTGCGCAAATTTGTTGACCGCATTGATATTCTGCGACAGCGTCTTCTGCGGATAGGAGGCGAACCTGCGGATCAGCTTTCCCTGTTTTGCAAAGTAGACATCATTGTTTTCGATCGAACCGGCTGCTTTTCTGGAAGCGGCCTTTGACTCGATCCAGAAATCACGGAAGATGAAATGATCCGAGAACCATGTCTCAAACTGTTCATCAAATTCGCCGTTGACCAGCGCGCTCATCGTGAGCTTTGGAGCGGGGGCGAGGGATCTGTTCTCATTTTCGGAGAACGTCTTCTTTTCCGAGAGCACGGAAGCACACGAAAGGACTCCGATATACGCGGAGAATACAGCGATACAGATCTTCTGCAGTGTCTTTTCTTTCATAGTGTCCTTTCAGAAACGGAAATACAGGAACGGATTGTAGGTGGCGTCCACCATGAAACCCGTACAGATAAACAGAACGAACAGGATCAGCAGCGGTTCGAGACGGCGCAGTTTTGTCGCGTGGATCTTCGCGAAGATGTTCTTCGGAAGATATGTCGAACCGATCAGGCAGCTGATCAGCAGCACAGCGTTGTTCCTGAGATAGTAAACGGTCAGTCCGTCAGCGAAGCTGCCGGATGCGCCGAACATCATGCCGAAGTACCTCGTCAGTTCCCGGAAATCAGTGAACGCGAATAGTACCCAGGCTAGCAGGAATACGACACATGTATACAGCCTGCTGAGCCAGCCGGGTGCTTTCTGCAGATGCTCAAACAGGAACATTTTCTCGATGATCAGGATGATCCCGTAGAAGAGACCCCAGAGAATGAAATTCCAGGATGCCCCGTGCCACATACCGGTCAGGAACCATACGATCAGGATATTGAGGATCTGACGGGACAGGCCGCGGCGGTTGCCGCCGAGGGGAATATATACGTAATCACGGAACCAGAAAGACAGGGTCATATGCCATCTGCGCCAGAACTCCGTGACTGATGAGGAGGTGTAAGGATGGTCGAAGTTTTCCGGGAAGTCGAACCCAAGCATGTGGCCGAGTCCGATCGCCATGTCGGAGTATCCGCTGAAGTCATAATAGATCTGGAAGGCAAAGGCGATGATGCCAAGCCATGCGGTCAATACTGACTGCTGGCTGTCCGCAAGCACGGCGATCTCTTCGTAGACCTGGCCGATATTGTTGGCAAGCAGTACTTTTTTCGCCAGTCCGCAGAGGAACCTGCGGATACCCTTGGCGAACTTTGCCGTGCTGATGGTACGGCTGTCCAGCTGCTTGTCGATGTCCGTATAGCGGACGATCGGTCCGGCGATCAGCTGGGGGAACATCGTGACATAGGCGCCGAAGCTCACCAGGCTCTTCTGGGGATCCGTCTGTTTTCTGTACAGGTCGATCGGATAGGACATCGTCTGGAATGTATAAAAGCTGATGCCGATCGGCAGTGCGATATTGAGCGTGCTCAGGTTCAGGCCGAGCAGGTTCAGGTTGCGGATCACAAAGTCGGCGTATTTGAAGAAACCCAAAAGCAGCAGGTTGAACGCAATGCAGAGCTTCAGCCACAGGAATGACCGCTTGCGGTCTGAGTCTCTGTAGCGGGCGATCTGCTTCCCGAAGAGCCAGTTGATCACGATGGACGATATCATGACCAGAACATATACCGGCTCGCCCCATCCATAGAAGAACAATGATACGATCAGCAGTACCAGGTTGCGCCATTTCATCGGCACGCAGAAATAAGCCAGCAGAACGGCCGGCAGATATGCGTACAGGAATGTGAGGCTGCTGAATACCATAGAGATCCTCCAAAGCCTTCTTATTATATCAAGTTTTATAGTGTGTAAAACCCCTGATTGACGCACCTGATTGGTATACAAATCCGTCTGGTATTGCAAACAAAGTTTTCAGGAATTAAAATATTTTTATAGGCACTGACAGTGCGAGGAGGAAAGAAATGAAGAAGTTCGTTTCACTGTTACTGGCTGGTCTTACAGCAGTCAGTATGGCAGCCTGCTCTTCCGGCGGCGGATCAACACCTGCACCTGATGCAGGCAATACGCCGAAAGAAACAGCAGAAGCTGCACCTGCTGAAGAAACAGCAGAAGTCAAAGTAGCGATGATCACTGACTATGGTGACATTACCGACCAGTCTTTCAACCAGACAACTTACGAAGCAGCTAAGGCATACTGCGACAGCAACGGCCTGGCCTTCACATACTACAAGCCTGCCGGAGACAGCACAGCTGAACGTGAAGCTATGATCGATAAGGCAGTCGCTGACGGTTACAACGTACTCGTTATGCCGGGCTTTGCATTTGCTGAGGCAATTGCCGGTACAGTTGACATGTATCCCGATGTTAAATATGTTGCGCTTGACGTATCTGAATTTGACCTGAACAGCTATGGTCTGACAGAGATGCCCGAAAACCTCTTCTCCGCAGTTTACCAGGAAGAGATCGCCGGTTATTTCGCTGGCCAGGCAGCAGTCAAACTCGGATATGAAAAACTCGGATTCCTCGGCGGCATGGCTGTTCCTGCAGTTATCCGTTATGGTTACGGCTTCGTTCAGGGCGCTGACGATGCAGCAGCTGAACTGGGCAAGACAGTTGATATTAAATACGCTTACGGCAACCAGTTCTATGGCGACGCTGACATCACAGCAGCTATGGACACATGGTATGGCGCAGGCACAGAAGTAGTCTTCGCTTGCGGCGGCGGTATCTACACATCCGCAGTTGACGCAGCTAAGAAGGTCGGTGCTAAGGTTATCGGCGTTGACGTTGACCAGGCTGGCGTTATCAAGGCTTATGCTGAAGAAGACGGCATGACAGTTACATCCGCTATGAAGGGTCTGGCAGCTACAGTTAATTCCGTTCTTTCCGCTATCAAAGACGGCAGCTGGGCAACATACAGCGGACAGATCCAGAATCTGGGACTGGTTTCCGGTACAGATCCGGCTGTGAACTATGTCGGACTGCCTTCCAGCACACAGTGGGCAGACGGATTCACAGAGGCTGATTACAACAAGCTGGTCGCTGATGTATTCTCCGGAGCAGTTACTGTTTCCAACGATACAGCAGCTGAACCTGAAACAACAAATGCGAATGTTGACTACCAGGGCAACATCAAGTAACCGCGCACTGAAAATTTCGTGAAATAGACCGGTCAATCTTTCAACGGCCGGTCTTTTTTAATATAATTTAATGAGAATATCATGGAGGGAGGACGATAATTTTATGGATACGCCATATGCTATCGAGATGCTCAATATCACGAAACGCTTTCCCGGAATTATCGCAAACGATAATATAACCCTTCAGCTGAAACGGGGGGAGATCCACGCGCTCCTGGGCGAAAACGGTGCCGGCAAGTCAACTTTGATGTCGGTACTGTTCGGCCTGTATCAGGCGGAAGAAGGTATTATCAAGAAAGACGGAAAGGTCGTATCGATTAAAAACCCGAATGATGCCAATGACCTTGGCATCGGAATGGTACATCAGCACTTCAAGCTCGTACAGTGCTTCACGGTCCTGGAAAACATCATTCTCGGTGTGGAGACAACGAAGAACGGTATCCTGCAGAAGGACGAAGCGAGAAAGAAGGTCATGGCACTTTCCGAGAAGTACGGCCTGATGGTAGACCCTGACGCGCTGATCCAGGATATCACGGTCGGCATGCAGCAGAGGACCGAGATCCTGAAGATGCTTTACCGCGACAACGAGATCCTGATCTTTGATGAACCGACAGCTGTCCTGACACCTCAGGAGATCGCCGAACTGATGCAGATCATGAAGAACCTGGCAAAGGAAGGCAAATCCATCCTGTTCATTTCCCATAAGCTGAACGAGATCATGGAAGTCGCCGACAGATGCACGGTATTGAGGCGCGGCAAGTACATCGGTACGGTCGATATCAAGGATACGACACAGGAAGAACTGTCCCGCATGATGGTCGGCAGGGATGTACAGCTGGTCGTCGAAAAGGGACCCGCACATCCGGGTGAAGTCGTCCTGGATATCAGAAACATGACGGTCGCTTCCAAGGTGCACAACAATAACGCGGTCAAGAACGTTTCCCTGCAGGTCAGATCCGGCGAGATCGTATGTATCGCCGGTATCGACGGAAACGGCCAGACAGAATTCGTTTACGGACTTTCCGGTCTGGAACCGCTGGTCAGCGGAACGATCACGATGCTTGGCAAGGATATCACCCGTGCCACGATCCGTGAGCGTGCGTCAGAAATGAGCCATATTCCGGAAGACAGACATAAGCATGGTCTGGTCCTGGACTATTCCCTGGAATACAACATCGTTCTGCAGAGATACTGGCAGCCTGAATTCACGAAGAACGGCTTCCTGGATCAGAAAGCGATCAGAAACTATGCGGAAAGACTGATCGAAGAGAACGACGTCCGTTCCGGACAGGGTGCGATCACAACGACACGCGCGATGTCGGGCGGCAACCAGCAGAAGGCGATCATCGCCCGTGAGATCGACAAGAAGCACGAACTGCTGCTTGCGGTACAGCCGACCAGAGGCCTGGATGTCGGCGCGATCGAGACCGTTCACAGAAATCTGATCCGTGAGCGCGACAGCGGAAAAGCAGTCCTGCTGATCTCGCTGGAACTGGAAGAAGTCATGAACGTTGCCGACAGGATCCTCGTTATGTATGAAGGAGAGATCGTCGGTGACCTTGATCCGAAACAGATCACAGTTGAAGAGCTCGGTCTTTACATGGCCGGCGCAAAACGCAATACGGTTAAGGAGGGCGCGTAAATGAACGGAAAAGACAGCTTCTTCAGGCGCCCGGGTGTCCAGACATTCCTGTCATCGATCATCTGCGTGGTGTTCGGACTCCTGCTTGGATACATCATCCTGCTTCTGATCAACGCGAAGGGCGCTTCCGCGGGGATCGTAACACTTCTGAAAAACTATATGAACTATCCGACCAGACCTGCCCAGATGAAATATCTCGGCAATACGCTGGTCAAAATGGCTCCGCTGCTGATGTGCGCGCTGTCGATATGCTTCTGCTATAAGGCAGGTCTGTTCAACATCGGCGCGGCAGGCCAGTATGTCGTCGGTGCAGGTGCCTGCCTCTACGGAGCACTCTCACTCAAGCTTCCGTGGATCGCTTGTCTGCTCTTCAGCATCGTGATCGGTGCCCTGTGGGGAATGATCGTCGGAGCGCTGAAAGCCTACCTGAACGTCAACGAAGTTATTTCCGGCATCATGCTGAACTGGATCGGTCTTTATCTGGTCAACATGTCACTGGCTCCCGTCAAGGAACTGGCAAGCCCGTACACACAGAAGGTCGCTGCGGTCAATAAAGCGGCGCTCCTGCCGAGCATGGGACTGAGCAGTCTCTTCTCAAAGAACCAGTATGTCACCATCGCGATCCCGCTTTCCATCCTGACAGCGATCGTATTGTGGGTGGTGCTGAACAAGACTGCCTTCGGTTATGAACTGAAAGCGACCGGCTACAACAAGGAAGCTTCCAGATATGCCGGTATGCGTGAAAAGCGCAACATCATCATTACGCTCATGATCGGCGGTGCCCTTGCGGGAACCGGCGCGGCATTCCTCTATCTGACAGGATTTGAAGAATGGTCGGTCACACAGTCATCTGTTCCGGGCATGGGATTCAACGGTATTGCGGCAACGTTCCTCGGCGGTCTGAGCCCGATCGGGACCATCTTCGCTTCTTACTTTATCCAGCACATCACCAGCGGCGGTGCATATCTGGATAAAGCGATCTATCCGTCCCAGATCTCCGATCTGATCATCGCGCTGATCATCTATCTGTGCGGCTTCGTCCTGTTCTTCAAGACAGTCATGAACAGCAGACGTCCCGCCAAGGTGATAAACAACGCAAATGATACGGAAAAGAAAGGAGGCAAGGCACAATGACATTACTGATCCAGTACACTTTGATCTTCGCCTCCGTACTCCTGCTGGTAGCGCTCGGCGGATGCTTCTCGGAGCATTCCGGCGTCATCAACCTCGGTCTTGAAGGCATCATGGTACTCGGTGCCCTGGGCGGGGCACTTGCCATGAAATATGTGCCAAGTACCGTTCCCGCGATCGTCATGATCTTTGTCGTATCACTGTGCGCGATCCTCATGGGCATGCTGTATTCGGCACTGCTCGGTGTTGCGGCGATCCACTTCAAAGCTGACCAGACACTGATCGGAACAGCTATGAACATCATGTCCACAGCTGCCGCTACCGTTATCGTCAAGGCGATCAACGTTGCGGAAAATCCCGACAACATCTCCTCAGCCATCACTTATACCGGTGCCCGTGCCGCGTTTACGGTCAGACTGGGGAACTTTGAATTCAACTGGTTTATCCTGATCGCAGTATGTGCGCTGATCATTTCCAATATCGTGCTTTATTACACTAGATTCGGTCTCCGTCTGATGGCGTGCGGTGAAAACCCGCAGGCTGCCGACTCGGTAGGCATCAACGTTTACAAGATGCGCTGGGCAGGTGTCCTGATCTCAGGTCTCCTGGGCGGACTGGGCGGAATCGTCTATATCACTGCAGGCGTCTCAGAATGGAAATTCGAGGTCGGTGTTGCCGGATTCGGCTTCCTCGCCCTGGCAGTCATGATCTTCGGTCAGTGGAAACCGAAGCGTATCGCGCTGGCAGCTCTGCTCTTCGGATTCTTCAGAGCTCTGTCAAACGTATATACAGGCTTCCCGTTCCTGGCTGCGCTCAACATTCCGAGTACCGTTTACAACATGTTCCCGTACATCATTTCACTGATCGTACTGGCATTTACATCGAGGAACTCCGCTGCTCCGAAGGCAGAAGGAATACCATACGACAAAGGATCCAGATAAGGAAAGTGCAGGTCCGCCTGCACTTTCTTTTCGTCATTCCGGATGTTAGAATAGCGCCGTCGAGGTTAAGAATATGAAACGCAGTTTTCCGTATATCAGGATCACAAAGAAACAGGAAAAAACAGTACAGACGGGTCATCCATGGATCTATGAGGATGAGATCACCGAACAGTCAGAACAGATCGAAAACGGTTCGATCGTCGATGTGTTCGGTTCAAAGGGACAGTATCTGGGCAGCGGACTGTATTCCGCTGTATCAAAGATCAAAGTGCGCATCCTTTCAAGGAACGCCAACGAGACATTCACGGATGCTTTTTTTGAACGCAGGGTCAGGTATGCTGTGAGCTACCGTCATGATGTCATGGAAGCTGACTGGAGTGCCTGCAGGCTGATCCACGGGGAAGCGGACGGACTGCCCGGCCTGACAGTGGACCGCTATGAAAATATTCTGGCCAGTGAAGTGCTTTCCTACGGAATGGATCAGCGGAAAGACGTGATCTACCGCGCGCTGAAACAGGAACTGGGATCATACGGTGTCAGGATCGACGGCATCTATGAGCGCAATGAAGGAGCGCTGAGGAAGCGTGAAGGCCTGGAACAGTATAAAGGCTGGTACGGAGGACCGGCAGACCCGGTCATTGAGATCACGGAAAACGGGATCAGGTATCTTGTTGATGTCGAGAACGGACAGAAAACAGGCTTTTTCCTGGACCAGAAATACAACCGCAGGGCGATCCGGACACTTGCAAAAGGCAGGACTGTCCTGGACTGCTGCACACATGTAGGGACGTTTGCGCTCAATGCTGCAGATGCCGGGGCAGCCTCCGTCAGGGCGGTGGATATTTCCGATACCGCGATCGTCAGCGCAAAAGAAAACGCAGAGCGCAACGGTCTGTCGGAAGTCATGGACTTTGTCGAAGCGGATGTGTTTGATTTCCTGAAGAACGCATTGGAGACTCATGAACACTATGACATGATCATTCTCGATCCGCCGGCATTCACCAAAAGCAGGAAGACATACGACAACGCATATCAGGGATATCTGAGAATGAATACGATGGCCATGCGCATCCTGCCCAGGGGCGGATACCTGGCGACAGCTTCCTGTTCGCATTTCATGCCGACGGATTCATTCCGAAAAATGCTGTCGGAAGCAGCCCTTCAGGCAGGTGTCAGCCTGCGCCTCATCGAAGAGCGTCACGCCGGCTTTGACCATCCTGTCATGATGGGCATTCCTGAAACAGAATATCTGAAATTTTTCATTCTGCAGATCATTTAAAATAGGGTACGTTATGCGTTTGGGGGTACGAAAGCCGTCGCTTTTATGCTAAAATTTAAGTGGACATGGAGGTGATGGCACATGTTTCAGATCAATGATATTGTTGTCTACAGACGTGATGTCTGCCGCATTGTTGACACAACAAAAAGTGATATGACCGGGGAACAGTGCTATGTCCTTGAGCCATACAACATGGTAGGCGGAGGACGCAGAATGCAGGTACCTGTATCTAACCGCGGCGGTCATCTTCGGAAACTTTCTACAAGCGATGAGATCTACTCACTGATCCGCAGTGTTCCGGATGTAGAGATGCTTGAGAACAAGCCGGCCAACATGAAAAGCCAGTACGTAGCTCTGCTCAAGAGCGACAGTCTGGAGGATCTGGTAAGGATCATCAAGACTTCCTACTACAGAAACAAGGAGCGCAGGGACAACCACAAAAAACTTGCGTCGATCGACGGAGAGTACATGCAGAAAGCAGAACGCTATCTGTTCAACGAATTCTCTGTTGCGCTTGGCAAAAGTTATGACGAATGCAAAGAAGAGTTTGTAAAAGAGATCAGAAAACTCGAAGAAGCATGACAAACAGGCAAGACAGGCATAGGGGCTGTCTTTTTCTTTTTGTATTTGCGGCTATAATGAAATTATGAAATATCAGCTGAAACCATACCGTCCAAGAATCAGCCTGAGCAATCAGGCAGTACATCTGGATACTGACGACGAACTGAAACAATATCTGCGCTCTTCCGGAAAGGCATTGAATCATATTGAACGGGAAGTGCGGGAAATGTTCAGGGAGCGGTACAGACGCGATATCAAGATCAAAGGCAGCAGCCTGAGAACAGAGATCCTGGTGCATGTCTATGCGGACACCGTCTTTCTGACACTGCTCAGGCTCAATGAAAAACTGCCGGGACCTGTATCATCCAGGCTGGCAGCACCTTTGAGGAGATTACGGCGTGCGACGGAAGTGATCGATATCGGTGAGCGCTACAATGATCAGAACCGCTTTGTATTTGACTGGCTGTCCATGGCGGAGCCGATCCTGACAGCAGTCTTCAGACATCTTGTATAAAAACAAAAGAGCGGTGAGCTCTTTTGCTTTACTTCAGATAAGGGAAGACATGGTCGAATGTATCCTGGATATGCAGGTCAGCCATGTTGTCGTAAGGAGTTGCGTCACGGTTGATCAGGACAAGACGATCGCCCTGGTAATAGCGGATGAATCCGGCAGCCGGATAAACGACCAGCGAAGTTCCGAGAACGATCAGTGCGTCAGCCTTCATGATCGCGCGTACTGCCCCATCCGTCACTCTTGAATTCAGCGCTTCTTCATAGAGTACGACATCCGGCTTGATGATCCCTCCGCACTCGCATCTGGGAATGCCGTCCGCATGGATGACGGCATCGATGCCGTAGAATTTATGACATCTCATGCAGTAGTTCCGCAGTACGGAGCCATGAACTTCATATACCTTTGTGGAACCTGCTTTTGTATGCAGACCGTCGATGTTCTGGGTGACGACACTGACATCTTTGCCGCGCTGTTCCAGTTCCGCCATATAGGTATGGACACGGTTTGGCTGCGCGTCCGGGAACAGCATCCTGTTTTTATAGAAGCGGTAGAATTCCTCCGGGTCCGCATCAAAGAAGCTGCGGCTGATGATCGTCTCAGGCGGATATTTGTATTCCTGATGGTACAGACCGTCCTGGGAGCGGAAGTCAGGGATCCCGCTGTCGGTGGATACACCGGCTCCGGTGAAGAATACAATGCGTTCGCTGCTGTCAATGATGTTTTGAAGCTGTTCGATCTTTTCGTTCATGGTGTGTTATCCTCCGTATGTTTTCTGTATCTCATCCGAGATATTCAATAATTCTTCGATCAGAGACTGCGGCCTGAGTACCGTGGCTTTGCCGCTGAACTGCAGCAGCCATGAGATCAGGGTGGGTGATACGCTGGTGCGGATCGCTGCCGTAAATGATTCCTCATCAACAGCGGTGATCATGATATCGTATCCGAACTGATCAAATACGATGCTGGAAAGTGAGAGGTCAAACCGGCATACGACGGTCTGCGGTTCCCCGCGGTACATCCGGAAGCTTGCCTGCATATAGGAATAGACGTCGAAGGGGACATGGTCGGCAGACTCCGACAGGGCTGTGACCGTCTCCATTTTATCGATGCGGTATGACGCGAAGCTTTGATGTGCCTGCGAATACATGACACAGTAATACCTGCCGCTGTCCGTTACGACTGCATATGGTACGGCCTCATATTTCTGTCTGTTCCTGCGGTAGCGCTTCTGCCTGGTCACGGTATAGTCAAAATATCGGAACGTGACGGGATTCTGATGATGGATGGCATCCAGCAGGACAGACAGGCTGTTCATCAGTTCACTGTCGGGTGCTTTGTTGTCCCGCTTTGGCGTGAGGTATACCTTGTCCCTCTGGTATGAGCTGAGCTGATCCAGGATCAGTCCGCTGAGCCGCGCCGAAGTCTGTTCATCCAGGGATATGGAATCCCGCACGGCATTGACTGTAATGACAGCGTCCGCAACACTGAGATCATGTTTCAGATAATAGCCCTGTACGGGCGTGCGCACGAAACGGATATCGTAACCGCATCTCTGCAGAGCGTCAAGGGAACGGTAGACAGACCGTCTGTCCGCTGTGATCTCTGCCTCATCAAGCAGGGCAATGATCTGCGGCATGGACAGTATGTGTTCTGCGTCAGTATGTTCTTTCAGCAGCTGCAATAACCTGATCGTGCGTTCACCGGCATCTTTCATGGAACGATCCCTTTCATTTGTATTCATTGTACCACAAACGGTACATCGGTAGTTCCATAAGGTTCTAGGATATAGTCAGAAAGCGGAGGGAAGGATATGAATCAGAAAGAAAAGTTTATGATCAACCAGGGACTCATTCTTCTGGCGTTTGCATATGCGTTAAGTGACTACGATCTGGCATCGTGCGCGTTCGGCATCGCTGCCGTCGGCATGGCCATATATACACATTCAGTCGGAACACTGAAGAAGGGAATGCTGGTCATTCCCGCAGCGGCACTGCTGCAGGTGATCCTGATCAATGTGATGGAGATGGGAGAGATGCTGCCGTCACTGGGATTCCTGACGGTATGCAATACTATCACTGTTTATCTCTGGATGCAGAGCTCCTACAAGGCGATCGATGATGTTGTCCGCATGATGACTGCCGGATTCCTGATCTGCCTGATCATCATCCTCGGCCTGCCGGAAGGTGTCGTTGAATTCTTTGCCGGTGCGGTATACGCGACAAGGCTGCAGGAGCTTGTATTCACGGCCACGATCTTCATGCCGTGCATCATCTCCTATGCCGTAAAGTGCTGCATCGACTATGGTATTCCGATCCATGAACCGCAGAAACGTAAAACGTTGGAACAGCAGGTGCGTTTGCGTTAAAATAGGTCTCATGAAAGATCTGCTGCTGAAAAAACTGATACCCGATCATGACCGGATCAATGATCTGAATGTCAGACGCGCGTACGGAAATCTCTCCGGCACCGTCGGCATCATCGTCAATGCCGGTCTTTTTGCATTGAAGCTGTTTGCGGGCATCATCGCAAATTCATCAGCAGTGATCGGCGACAGTATCAACAGCCTGACAGACGGAGTCACCAGCTTAATGACTACACTGGCATACCGTGCCGCGTCCAAACCGGCAGATGCCGGACATCCTTTCGGACATGGTAGGCTTGAATATGTCATCGGCCTCGCCGTATCCGAGCTGATCCTGGGAGTAGGCGCCGTACTTCTTTATGAAGGCTTTGATAAGATCATCCATCCGCAGGACATCATCTTCCGCATGGTCACGATGATCATCCTGGTCGTATCGATCGGCGCGAAGCTGATGCTGTACCTGTTCAATAAAGACCTGTCTGTCAGGATCGGCAGTCCCGTCCTGAAGGCGACAGCGATCGACAGCCTGAATGATGTGATGACATCATCTGCTGTTCTTGGATCCTTTGTTCTGGGCAAACTGATTCCTGCCGTGCCATTCGATGCTCTCACCACGATCATCGTGGCAGTCCTGATCATCAGAACAGGCTTTTCCATGGCAAAGGACCTGGTCTCACAGATCGTCGGAAGACCCTGTGAAGCGGCCAGGAAAGATGAGATCGAGGAGGTCGTCAGCCACTATCCCGAGATCAGCGGAATTCATGACCTGATCCTGCATGACTACGGACCCGGCAGACTGTATGGTTCCGTACATGCGGAAATGAGCAGCAGGCTGAGCCTGAAAGCAGCACATACCGTACTGGAACATGCTGAGGAAGAGATCCTTGAGAAATACGGGATCCACATGGTGATCCATGCCGATCCGGTCGATTCGGATGATCCGGTCCTGGAACAGTACAAAAAAATCATTGCCACTTATTTAGATAAAAGGGGTCTTTCCGCGCATGATATCCATCTGGAAGACAATGTCCTGAAACTGGATGTCATGATGGAAAATGACAAAACAGACCGTGAAGAAGTCACCATAGGCATTATAGAAGCAGTCCGGGAGGAATCACCGGATATGCAGGTGCAGATCGATTTTGATTACGGCTTTACGGAGAAGGAAACAGCATGAAGAGCAATATTCAGTTGATTCTGGCTGCGCTGATCTGGGGCTGCGCGTTTGTCGCCCAGAGCGTATCCATGGAATATATCGGACCGTGGACATTCAACTGCGTCCGCTTCCTGATCGGAGGCATTACCCTGACGCTGCTGATCCCGCTGCTTGACAGGATCAGGGGCAAAACAGAACTCATGACATGGAAGAATCCCAGCCTGTACAAGGCAGGCCTGTTCTGCGGGCTGGCGCTGTCTGCCGCTAGTCAGGTCCAGCAGGTCGGCATCATGTATACAACGGTCGGAAAGGCAGGCTTCATCACTGCCCTGTATGTCGTGATAGTTCCGTTTCTTGCCCGCTTAACGGGGAAAACGATCCGCGGCAATGTCTGGGCGGCTGCATTGATCGCAGTGGCTGGTCTGTATCTGCTCAGCATGTCCGGCGTGCAGAGCCTGACAAAAGGAGACGCATACCTGCTTGGATGCGCGTTCCTGTTTGCCGTGCATATCATGATCATCGATTACATCGGTCCTTCCGTGGACGGGATCAGGCTGTCCTGCATGCAGTTCTATGTGGCGGGAGCTGTCTGCTGTGTCGGGATGTTCCTGAAGGAACAGCCGGTCATGACGGATATCCTGGCTGCGGCCATACCCATCCTGTATGCCGGTGTCCTGTCATGCGGAGCGGCATATACACTGCAGATCACAGGCCAGCTCCATGCGGATCCGGCAGTCGCCAGCATCCTGCTTTCACTGGAGTCGGTCTTCGCGCTGCTGGCAGGATTTGTCATCCTGCACCAGGTCCTTTCCATCCGCGAAATAACAGGATGCGTACTGATGTTCGCGGCGATCATGCTTGCACAGAAATCATGAAAAGATTGTGATATAATGACTAGGTTTTAGAGGGTAAATATATGTCGATGATACTTGAAATATTGAAATCCATTGTCTTCGGAGTCGTCCAGGGAATTACCGAATGGCTTCCGATCAGTTCTACGGGACACCTGAATTTTGTGAATCTGTTCATGCCGCTGAATCTGTACGAGACAGCCGCTATGAACGCGGAATACTGGAACATGTATAAAGTCGTGATCCAGTTCGGATCCATCCTTGCCGTACTTGTCCTGTACTGGAACAAGCTGAATCCGTTCATTCCGTCTAAAACAGCGAATGAAAAGAGAAAAACATACCGTCTCTGGCTGATGGCAGTGATCGCTACGATCCCTACCGGGATCATCGGTCTTCTGCTTGAAGACATCGTAGATGAAAAACTGTCGGGACCGATGGTGTTCGGGATCATGCTCATCGTGTATGGTATCCTGTTCATCGTGCTTGAGAAGTTCCAGAAAAAGCCTGTGATCAGGTCGACCGGGATGATCACTGTTCCCAAAGCGTTCGGAGTAGGTCTGTTCCAGTCACTGGCACTGATCCCGGGTACTTCCCGTTCAGGTGCTACGATCCTCGGATCCACACTGCTCGGCTTCAACCGTCCGACAGCTGTTGAATTCTCATTCTATCTGGCGATCCCGACGATGCTCGGAGCATCCCTGCTCAAGCTTCTCAAAATGAAGATGGCGATGGGTGCTTCCGGTATTATCGTTCTGCTCGTAGGAATGATCACGGCATTCGCCGCTTCCATGATCTGTATCCAGTCACTGATGAAATATGTACGTACCCACGGATTCAAGGTATTCGGCATCTACCGTATCGTATTCGGTATCCTGATCCTGATCCTTCTGGCTCTTGGAAAACTGCCCACCGGTTTCGGAGCCTGATCCATGAATGGTACTGTTTCAATGGGAGGAGTATTCCTGGAAGGACTGCTCTCATTCTTTACACCCTGTGTGCTGCCGCTGATCCCGCTCTATGTCGGCTATCTGACAACGGGCAGCATCACGACGGATGAAGAGGGGAAGGTGCACTATGACAGGAAGAAGACATTCCTGTCGACGCTGTTCTTTGTCCTCGGTATCTGCAGTGTATTCTTCCTGATGGCTGCAGGCACAGGCGCTGTGCATGATTTCTTTCAGAAATACGATCTGCAGCTGCAGCTGCTCGGCGGATTCCTGCTGGTCGTGATGGGGCTGACATCGTTCGGTGTCATCCAGGTCCCGTTCCTGATGCGTGAGCACAGATTCAGCCTGAAACAGAACAGGACCGGACTGCTCGGTGCATGGCTGATGGGATTCTTCTTCAGCTTTGCATGGAGTCCCTGTATCGGACCGCTCCTGGCCAGCGCGATCATGACTGCCGCACAGGCAGAAACAGCTGTTCAGGGATATATGTACATCGGTGCGTATACAATCGGATTCATCATCATGTTCCTGGCACTGGGACTGTTTACGGAAGAGGTCCTTGCCTTTATCCAGAAGAACAGGAATATCGTCAAATATACCGAGAAGCTCGGCGGTGCTGTCGTCGTAGGTATGGGCTGCTGGATGCTGCACCAGGCATTCGGCACGATCAGTATCCTGCAGAACCGGACGAACGAACCGGTTGCGGACATCAGTCCCGAGCAGGCAGATACTGCAGTGGTCGATGGTACAGATGCTGAGAAGTACGGATTTGCGCTCCCCAATGCGGAAGGCGAGACCATCAGGCTGACCGACTATACAGGCAAGGCTGTTGTCGTGAATTTCTTTGGGACATGGTGCACATACTGCAATCTGGAAATGCCGCATCTGCAGGAACTTGAGGAAACACGTGATGACGTCAAGATCCTGCTCATTGCCACACCGAATGCCGGTGATGAAAAAGATGAGGAATACATCGAAAACTACATGTCCGAGCACGGTTATACCATGGAGGTCCTGTATGACAGGACACTGCAGGTGACGCAGGAATACGGTGTCTCCGGATACCCGACGACATATATCGTGAAACCGGACGGCAACTTCCTGGGATATGTACCGGGATATGCCGACAAGGAAGCACTCGACCATTATCTTGAAATGGCATACGAATGATTCAAAAAATATAGCATTGGCATCTGTTTTATGCTATAATTAACAAGTATTTGAAATGAGGCAATAAAAAAAACCGCTTCAGTACAGCGGCGGATTTATTAGCCTCATTTTTTCGTGAGGCGGAGAGGAAACGGTATGAAATACATCTTTGTAACAGGCGGTGTTGTTTCCGGACTCGGAAAAGGAATCACTGCAGCCTCACTCGGAAGACTGCTCAAACAGCGCGGTCTGAAAGTCATTGCGCAGAAACTGGATCCGTATATCAATGTCGATCCCGGTACGATGTCACCCATACAGCATGGGGAAGTATTTGTAACGGATGACGGTACGGAGACGGATCTGGACCTGGGACATTATGAACGGTTCATTGATGAAAACATGAATCATTTTTCCAATCTGACGACCGGCAAGGTGTATTGGAACGTACTGCAGAAAGAACGGAAAGGGGAATACCTGGGCCAGACGGTACAGATCATTCCGCATATCACGGATGAGATCAAGCGCTTCATCTACTCGGTAGGTGAACGCGCCAAAGCGGATATCGTCATCACGGAGATCGGCGGCACGGTCGGTGACATCGAATCACAGCCGTTTATCGAAGCGATCCGCCAGATCAGCATCGAGCTGCCGGAGGAGGATACCTGTTTCCTGCATGTCACGCTGGTACCGTTCATTCCGGGCTCTGATGAATACAAATCAAAGCCTACCCAGCATTCCGTCAAGGAACTGCAGGTCTCAGGTGTCAGACCGGATATCATCCTGGCCAGATGCGACGGTCATCTGCCGGACGATGTCAAGCAGAAGATATCCCATTTCTGCAATGTCAGACCGGAATGCGTGATCGAGAACACAACGGTCGATGACCTGTATGAAGCACCGATCATGCTGGAGAAGCAGAACTTCTCCCGCATCGTATGCAATAAACTGAAGATCGATTCAACGCTTATCAACCTGGATGACTGGAACAGGATGCTGGGCAGGATCCACAGCAGGCAGCGTGAAGTGACGGTCGCGCTGGTCGGAAAGTACGTCCGTCTGCATGATGCCTATCTGTCAGTCGTAGAAGCGCTGAAGCACGGCGGATATGAAAACGCTGCCCATGTATCGGTCAAGTGGATCGATTCGGAGGACGTCACGGCAGAGAACAGGGAGGAACTGTTTGCGGATGTGGACGGGATCCTGGTTCCGGGAGGATTCGGACACCGAGGCATTGAAGGCAAGATCCTTGCCTGCGAATATGCCAGGGAAAACAATATCCCGTATCTTGGATTATGTTTAGGCATGCAGATCGCGGTGATCGAATTTGCCAGACATGTCCTGCATTATGAAGATGCGGATTCCGGTGAATTCAACGAAAACAGTATGCACAAGGTGATCGACTTCATGCCGGACCAGTATAAAGGAATGGATATGGGCGGAACGATGAGGCTTGGCGCATTTCCATGTGCCGTAAGACCGGGCAGCCTGCTGGAAGAATGCTATCAGACAGACATGATCTCCGAACGTCACCGTCACCGCTACGAATTCAACAATGAATACCGTGAAGAATTCGAGCTGAACGGTATGCGTATATCCGGTGTCAACCCGGATATGGATCTGGTTGAAGCTGTGGAATATCCTGACAACAGATTCTTCATCGGTGTACAATATCATCCGGAGTTCAAGAGCAGGCCGAACAGGGCACACCCTCTGTTCCGTGAATTCGTAAAAGCCTGCACTGAACAGCAATAAGGAGCATTATCTATGACAGACAAGATCATCGTACTGGACTTCGGGAGCCAGTATAATCAGCTGATCGCAAGGCGCATCAGGGAATTCGGGGTATACAGTGAACTGCATCCGGGTGATCTGACATTGGAACAGATCCTGGCATTCCGGGATGTCAAGGGCATTATCTTCTCAGGCGGACCGAACAGTGTTTATGAAGACGGCGCGCCGAAATGTGACCCCGCGATCTTTACATCAGGTCTTCCGATACTGGGCATCTGCTACGGCATGCAGATGACGCATTTTATGCAGGGCGGAACTGTCACAGCAGGAGAGAAAAAGGAGTACGGAAGGACAGAGATCACCGTGGATACAAAGTGTCCGCTGTTTGCCGGTCTGCCGGAAAAGCAGATCGTCTGGATGAGCCATGGAGACCAGGTCTCAGTACCTGCATCAGGATTCCATGCGACAGCTTCCAGCAGTACATGTCCCTTTGCGGCATCTGCTGATGATGAGAGAAAAACATATACACTGCAGTTCCATCCGGAAGTGCGGAATACGGAATACGGTCTGAAGATCCTTTCCAACTTTGTATTTAACGTATGCCATGCAGAAAACAACTGGTCCATGAAGAGCTTTATCGATACGCAGGTCGGACTGATCAGGGATACAGTCGGTGATGAAAAAGTTCTGCTGGCGTTATCCGGAGGTGTTGATTCATCTGTCGTTGCGGCATTGCTGGACAAAGCGATCGGCAGAAATCTGTACTGCATGTTCATTGACCATGGCCTGCTGAGAAAAGGCGAAGCGGAATCTGTTATGGAAACGTTTGACAGAAATATGCACCTGAATCTGACAAAGATCGATGCATCAGAACGTTTTCTTAAACGCCTGAAAAATGTGTCGGACCCGGAACAGAAACGCAAGATCATCGGTTCTGAGTTCATTTATACATTCCGTGATGAAGTCAGAAATCTGCTGAAGGGCACCGATATCAGATGGCTGGCCCAGGGAACGCTTTACACAGATGTGATCGAGAGCGGCACAAAGACTGCGCAGACGATCAAATCACATCACAATGTAGGCGGCCTGCCTGAAGATATGAATTTCAAACTGATCGAACCGCTCAACACACTGTTTAAGGATGAAGTGCGCCAGCTGGGGATCGAACTTGGCCTTCCGGAAGAAATGGTATGGAGACAGCCGTTTCCGGGGCCGGGTCTGGGCATCAGGGTGCTTGGTGAAGTGACAGAAGAAAAACTGAATATCGTCAGGGAATCCGATGCGATTCTCAGGGAAGAGATCGCGAAAGCCGGTCTTCAGAGAGAGATCTGGCAGTATTTCACATGTCTGCCGGATATCCGCTCTGTCGGTGTGATGGGAGATCAGAGAACATATGAATATACAGTTGTCATACGTGCTGTTACTTCGATCGATGGAATGACCGCTGACTGGGCACGAATTCCCTATGATGTTCTTGATACGATCTCAACAAGGATCGTCAATGAAGTTCCTCTGGTAAACAGGGTGGCAATGGATATCACCTCCAAACCTCCGGGAACGATAGAGTGGGAGTGAAAGAATAGCACCCTGTGGTTTTCGAGTAGTGAAACAGGGTACATAAATGTATTGGTCAGAGGAAAGTGCTGCTTGAATGGCAGTGCTTTTTATATGGTTAAATGCTGTGAGTGCAGCGCATGGAGAACATGTGGAAGATGGCAACGAAGACAGGAAAGGCAGGTTGATCCTACACAATAATCACAGAACAACAAGTATTGATTACATCTACGGAATCTATCATAAATCAATAAGCATAGAGACAAAAATGTCACTATGGATTATAATAATGTCACTTCGGAAAGTGAGAAACATGACATGAACTTAGGAAAAGAAACGGAAACAATGGAATTTAAAAAAACGACTGGTGAGATGAAGGAGGCTATGATCTCAATCTCGTCTATATTAAACAAGCATGGAATCGGAACTCTGTATTTCGGCGTGAAACCGAATGGAGATGTATGCGGCCAGAATGTTTCTGAATCATCACTAAGAGATGTGTCACGGGCAGTATATGAGAGCATAAGACCGCAGATATATCCTGCTATTGAAGAAATAATCCTGGATGGAAAGCAGTTGATCAGGGTTGAGTTCAACGGCAATTGTACACCATATTCTGCTGCCGGAAGATACTATCTTCGTACAGCTGATGAGGATCGGGAGGTCACTCCGGAAGAACTGAAAAGCTTTTTTATTTCAAATGAATATCGTGAGAAGTGGGAAAAGACTCCTTCTGCTGCATCGGTGAAGCAAGCAGATAAGAAAGCTGTTAAATCGTTTTGGCAAAAGGCAGTTTCCGTTGGGAGAATACCGGAAGGAAAGTACACCTGCCCGATCATTCTGAAACGGTATGGGCTTGTCAATGGTGATAACCTGAACAATGCGGGAGAGTATCTTTTCGGAAACACACATCCTGTTACACTGAAAGCAGCTATTTTTGCGACAGATGAGAAACTCACTTTCCTTGATATGAAGCTTTTTGAGGACAACATCTATAATCTGCTTGGTATAGGGGAGGAATATATACTAAAGAATATCCGTTGGAGGAGTGAAATCATCGGTACGGAAAGAACTGAGATACCTGAGATTCCAGTGGCAGTCATCAGAGAGGTATTGGCCAACAGTTTTGCCCATGCAGTTTACAATGGACGCACAAACCATGAGATCTGTATTCATCCCGGCATGATTACGATTTACAGCCCAGGTGAATATGCCAGCAATCACAAACCAGAAGACTATATGAAGGGGAATTATGAGTCTGTGATTCGAAATGCTGCGATTGCCAGGATTCTTTATCTCAATAAGTCGATCGAGCAGTTTGGAAGCGGCTTTAAGCGCATCAGCAGCTTATGCAAAGATGCTGGAATCCGCTTTTCCTATGAAAGTGACGAGCTCGGCTTCAAATTCATATTGTTCAGACCTCAGCTTCAAAGTGACATCCCCAGTGTCACTTTGGATGTCACTTTGAATGGAACGGAAATGGCCGTTCTCGCCATTTTAAAACAAAACCCAGAGTCCTCGCGAAGTGAGATTGCTGATAAGATTTCCAAAACTGTTCGGACTGTACAACGAGCATTGGATTCTTTAAGAGAGAAGGGCTATGTTAAGCGTATCGGTTCTAAACAAGATCCGAGATGGAAAATACTCAAATAAAGAAACTGCCTGATAAAACTATGTAAGTTTTTGGGAAAATCAAAAGAATAGACTCTGGAAAAGAATACTTTAAATAAACCTTAAATAAACTTTAAATAGACTTTATCAGCTGCTGATCTTTGTGTAAATGCTTTGAAGACTGATACCATTCTCTGATACCATTTTGCTGCCATGCGGATCGTAAACGTGACGGATGTGAGTGAAAATCGTAGATATAAATACATGAAATATAATAACGTAAATTATTTACTTTACGCGAAAGAAATCATTATCGAGTGGAAGTAAAATGGCACTTAACGGTGTATAATTCATCAAAATATAAAATAATACCCCTATAACTCTGGGATTAAATATACCTTAGTCTGATTATCTTTCTTCCAGGAAAGTGATCCATTTTGCATACCTTTCCTGGTTTTTCTTCAGAATGACACAATGGTAATGCATGGTGGCTTCCGGATCAAGGATCCTGATGAATATACGGCCGTTATCTTCTCTTGAACGGAATAGACGGATCGTCAGGTCGGAAGCAAAGGCCGGAAGGGTGGACGCGTTGATGACTGCACTTAAAGCTTCCAGAGACTCTTGCAGGACGAATCTGGAATCCGGCAGCATTTTCATTGTCAGATCACGCCAGACACCGATATCTCCAGCCATGACAAATGTTTCTCCATTCATCTGGCTGAAGGTAAGCCCCTGGTCTTTGAACAGAGCAGCCGGGTGGGCGGGAATCAGGGAAAAATAAAGAGATTCACTGCCGCATGGAATGCAGACCATATCTTCATCCTCGTATGCATGGGAAAGGATCACAAATCCATATTTTCCTGTTCTCAGTCCTTTTAACAAAGCTTCATCATTTTCCATTTCTGAAGAGACTTTCATCTTGGGATAAAGCTGTGTCAGATGCAAAGGCATTTCCATCATCGGACCAGGCGTGCAATAGCCTGCGGATACGGTATGGAGGGAGGAATCATAATTTCTGACAGCGGTGATCATGTCTTCTTCCGATTCCAGAATTCTTCTGGCCATGGCAGCTGCCATCTTTCCGGTTTCATTGAGTGTAATTCTGTTTTTTGTTCTGTCAAACAGACTGGCATCGAGCAGGTCTTCCAGTTTCTGCATTGAGCGGCTCAAAGCAGGCTGAGAGATATGCAGATGTTCTGCGGCACTGGATAAGGTGCCGTAATCAGATAATGCACACAAAGCTTCCAGCAGGTAGATTTCAATCATACAATTCTCCTTCACTATGCGTTTCAATTATAGCACGCTTAACTATCCGGTATTGTACAAGGGCTTGAAAACTCATTATTCTGAAAGTGCAAGCAGAAGGAGATACAGAAATATGGAATACTTAACACTCAATAATGGAAACAAAATGCCAATGGCTGGCATCGGCGTCTTTCTCCTCAAACCGGAAGAAACAGAACTCTCCGTCTTAAGTGCTCTGGCTGATGGTATTCGCCTCATCGATACCGCAAACGCTTATATGAATGAAAAGGCTGTCGGACGTGCAATGAAGAAGAGCGGTGTTGCAAGAGAGGATATCTTCCTTGTCACAAAGTTATGGCCGACTGTCTACACAGATGAAAATGCTGTCGATGAAACTCTGGCAAGACTCGGCACTGATTATGTCGATCTGCTCTTCCTGCATCAGCCGGCAGGTGACTGGCGTACAGGTTATAAAATGATGGAAAAAGCCTATAAAGAAGGCAAGGCCAAAGCTCTCGGTGTCTCCAACTTCCCGATTGAATGGCTGAAGGAGATCATTGAAACAGCAGAGATCAAACCGCAGATGGTCCAGGTGGAAGCACATCCGTATTTTCCGCAGACAGAACTCAAGAAGGTTCTTGCGGAAACAGGCATGGGGCTGATGGCATGGTATCCGCTCGGACATGGTGATAAGAATCTGATCAATGAACCGGTCTTCACAAAACTGGCGGAAAAGTACGGCAAGTCCAATGCCCAGATCATTCTGAGATGGCATGTACAGTCCGGCAACGTCATCTTCCCGGGATCCAGAAATCCCGCTCATATCAGGGACAACTTCAACATCTTCGACTTCACGCTCACCGATGAAGAAATGGCAGAGATCGCATCAGTCGACAAGAACCTCCGCTACTACAACGCAACGATTGAAGAAGCACAGAAATACGCAAAGATGAACATGGACTTCAATGCCCAGGGATAAGGAGAAATCATATGGAATATGTCACATTGAACACAGGCGCGAAAATGCCGCAGGTCGGTTTCGGTGTCTTCCAGATCCCGGACGCAGACGAATGCAAAAGAGTAGTTCTGGATGCCGTTAAGGCTGGCTATCGCTCTTTTGATACAGCGGCTTCCTATATGAATGAAGAAGCGGTCGGCGCTGCCATCAAAGAAGCAATTGAAACGGGTCTTGTCACAAGAGAAGAACTGTTCATCACATCCAAGATGTGGGTCCAGGATATGAAGAACTATGACATGGCAAAGAAAGCTATTGAAACATCTCTGGAAAAGCTCGGCCTGGAATATCTTGATCTTTATCTGCTCCATCAGGCAATGGGAGATTACTTCTCCGCCTACAGAGCGATGGAAGATGCATATAAAGAAGGAAAACTGAAAGCAATCGGTGTTTCCAACTTCTTCCCGAATGTTCTGATGAACCTCGTTGAAAATGTTGAAATCAAGCCGGCGGTCAACCAGGTTGAACTGCATCCGTTCTTTGCCCAGACAGCCGCTTTGGAAAACATGAAGGAACTCGGCATCCAGCCGGAGGCATGGGCACCTTTGGCAGAAGGCAAGCACGGCATCTTCACAGATCCTGAACTGACAGCGATCGGTGCGAAGTACGGCAAGAGCGCGGCCCAGGTTGTCCTGAGATGGAATGTGCAAAGAGGTGTAGTCATTCTGCCAAAGAGCACAAAGCCGGAAAGAATGGCCCAGAACAAAGATCTCTTTGACTTCACATTGACTGATGAGGAAATGGAACAGATCACAGCGAAGTCTCTGGATCATTCTGAGATTATCAACCATTTTGATCCAAAACTTGTTCAGTTCCTGAACAGAAGAAACATTCACGATTAAAGGAGAAGCATATGCAAGAAAAACTGTTTGCATTATCTGATGCGTTCTGGAATGCGATGAAAATGAGGGATGGCGAAACGATGTATTCAATCGCTGATCCTAACTGCAATTTCGTTCATATCGGCACCAACGCCAGTCTGGACAAGGAAGTGAAATACTACACAGACGGCATTTTCCAGCCGACAGATATCACCGTTCATAACCGTGAACTCCATTCCTTTGGTGATACTGCGATTGTCCTGACCGATGTCGATTACGGTCTGATGCTCGACGGCAGTCCGACAACGCATCACTTCATGGTGACGGAGGTCTATCAGAAACAGAATGATGACTGGAAGCTGATCCAGTTCACATTTACAGCATTAGTACATTAACAAATGAAAAGGTCAGCCTGGCTGGCCTTTTGTAAAACAAGGAGGAAGCATTGACATATACAAGGAATACATCAATCAGTGAAGTGATCAATGATCCTGTCTTTCATGGAAAGGGCAGGCTGCTGTTCCCGGTTCAAAGGGGATATATGTCAGGAAATACCCTGGGAAGCCTGGATCTGACATGGTATTCGGAAATTGACGCTGATATGACTGTAACCATCTGCAATCATCTGAAGAAAAGAGCAGAAGCAGGAGAAAAGATCTTCCTTGATATCTGGAGTGAGGAAGAGAAGAAAGTAGACCCACGTAAAAATGATACCGGTCTCTGGTATTTCAAAGGAGAGCCCGGAAGCCGCTTCGCTGTATGCAATGCCGGAGGCGGGTTTGCCTATGTCGGTGCCATGCATGACAGTATGCCCCATGCATATACACTGTCACAGAACGGATACCACGCCTTCGCTCTGATATACAGACCGGGAGCACAGACTGCCTGCGAAGATCTGGCAAAAGCCATTGCCTTCATCTTTGAACATGCTAGAGAACTTGACATCAATACGGACTGCTATTCTCTATGGGGCGGAAGTGCCGGCGCTAGAATGGCAGCCTGGCTTGGCTCATATGGTACTGCTGCCTTCGGTGAAAAATCATATTCCAATGCCGGAACTGTGGTTATGCAGTATACCGGTCTTGGTGAAGTCTTTGGCAATGAGCCGCCGACCTATAACTGTGTCGGAACGGCAGACTGGATCGCTTCATATCAGACAATGGAAAGAAGAATTGAAAGAATCAGAAGGAACGGCACAGATGCCATGATCGAAGTCTTTCCCGGACTTGGCCATGGCTTTGGTCTGGGCAGGCACACAAAAGCGGAAGGCTGGATTGATCGGGCTGTAATCTTCTGGGAAAAACAGATGATACCGGAAAGGAAAAGAATATGACAAAAGTATTATTCATCAATGGAAGCCCTGAAAGACAGGGAAACACAGCAGGTCTTGCAGCAGCTCTTCTCAAAGGCACAGAAGCAGAAACATTGAATCTGACAGATTATCGAATCAATGTTTATGGTCAGACATTACCCGGTGATCAGTTTGAAGAAGTGCTTGCCATGATGAAAAAAGCGGATGTGCTGATCATTGGCTCACCTGTTTACTGGCATAATATCTGCGGTTCTGTACGCAATCTTCTGGATCGTTTCTATGGGCCTGTTTCACAGGGTGAACTCAGCGGGAAGAAACTCTGGTTCATTTACCAGGGTGCCGCACCGGAAAAATGGATGATGGAAGCCGGTGAATACACCATGAAACGGTTTGCCGGTCTCTATGGCATGGAATACAAGGGAATGATCAGTACTGTGAAAGAAGCGCAGAAAAAGTCGATCGGAGAATAAAAAAATGAATGTCAACAGAATGAAGCTGAACAACGGCCTGGAAATTCCTAAACTGGGTTTCGGGACGATCGGTCAGTCCGGCGATCTGATCACAGACAACGTCGCATTTGCGCTGAATCATGGCTATGAGCTGATCGATACTGCCAACCGTTACGGCAACGAGGTCGAAGTAGGACTGGGACTCAGAAAGTCGGGTCTTAAGCGGGAAGACTATTTCCTTGAGACAAAGCTGGGACCGACCCTTTATGAAAAGGACTCTGCCATTGATGATACACTTGTGAGACTCGGGGTTGATTATATTGACGTGATGCTGCTGCATCATCCGGTGAACAATTATCTCTATGCCTGGGGCATGCTGGAAAAGGCGTATAAGGAAGGAAAGATTCGCGCAATCGGTCTTTCCAACTTCCGGACAGACCAGATTCAGGAAGTTATCGATCAAGGAGAAATCAGACCGATGATCATGCAGGTGGAATGTCATCCGTACTTCCCGGCTGAGACAAGAAAGCCGTATTGTGACGCCAATGACATCCGTCTGCAGTCCTGGTTTCCGCTGGGGCATGGTTCACCGGAAATGCTCAGTGAGCTGGTTCTTGTACAGATGGCGGAGAAATACGGAAAGAGGACGGTACAGATTGTCATCAGATGGCATATTCAGATGGGATTTGGCCTGGTGCCGGGCTCGAAATCACATGGTCATATAGAAGACAATGCGAAAGTATTTGACTTTCAACTCACTGAAGAGGAAATGGCATTGATTGCCACTTTGAATAAACATGAACCATTTTACAAGGTGACAAAAGAGTCACTGCATAAAATGGCAGTGACCAAATGCAATTTTGAGGAACAGGTTTAAGTGCGCTGATGATCAGGTTTCGGAGCAGTGCGTGTAACATCAAAGACAGAAGAAAAACGATGACAAAGAGTTGGATTTTTCTGTGGGAGGGAAGCTGTAAATACTTGTTATACTGAAAACAGATACAGGAGATAAAGATAATGAAGACCTTATATCTGATGCGTCATGGTCAGACGATGTTTAACGTTGCCCATAAGATTCAGGGATGGTGCGACGCTCCGCTTACGGATCTTGGCAGAGCCCAGGCGGAAGTTGCCGGGCAATGGTTCCGTGACAGGAACATTACTTTTGACTATGCTTATTCTTCCACATCCGAGCGGGCAGCAGACACTTTGGAAATCGTTACCGGCGGACAGATGTCCTACGAAAGAATCAGAGGGCTGAAGGAATGGTTCTTCGGAAAACTGGAAGGTCATGACGAGTCGCTGAATCCTTCTTTCCCGTATGGTGATCAGTTCAAACAATACGGCGGTGAAGGGGAAAAGGAATTCCAGGAGCGATTCAGCGATACAGTCACCGGTATTATGAAAATGTCAGAAGATAATACCACGACACTGATCGTCGCCCATGGCGCCGCATGCGGACAGTTTTTCAACAAATGGCAGTCTTATACGCTGATTCCCAGAAAAACCGGTATCGGCAACTGCGCGATCTTCAAATATTCCTATGACGGGGTCGTCTTTATGTGCGAGGATGTCATCATTCATGACTTCTCCGGACTCGATCCTGAATTATCCAAAACAGTTTATGTAACCAGCAGGAGATAAAGAAAATGACAGATAAAGAAATGTATGAAATTTACCGGAAATGGATTCTGGAACAGACAGATCCGTCTTATGAAATCAATGAAAAAAGCGAAGATGAAATCGACTTTGTAACGGAGAACGCCGTCGGTCACGTGCAGTTCTATCATCTTGAATTTGAAATCTGTGCCCTCACAATCGAGACCGAAAAATCAGATGAGCCTGTTTTCTTCCTGCATTTTGAAATCAAGGATCTTGATCATGCCAAAGATCTGTTCACACAGATGATTGCTTCATTGAAGAAAGCAGGCGCCGACAACAAGGTCAAAGTTCTGTTAAGCTGCACCTCCGGATTTACCACTTCTTTCTTTGCGGATAAGCTCAATGGTGCTGCGGAAACGTTCGGTCTTGAATATGAGTTCTCGGCTGTTCCTTATACCGAACTGTTTGAGGCTGCTCAGGACAAGGACGTGATCTTGCTGGCACCGCAGATCGGCTATCTGCTTAAAAAGGCGAAGGAAGTACTGAAAGACAAAGTTATCATCCAGATTCCCGCCAGTGTATTTGCGTCATACAATGTGACCCAGACCGTCGATCTGATCAAAGAGGAACTGGATAAAGAGGAAAAGGCAGAAGAGATAGCTGAAGACATTCACGATCCAGAATGGGACAGTTCAATTGCCATTGTGGCCATTATCCGCAGAAACCGCAAATTCGAAATTCACTGGCGTGGAGCGGACAAAGAAGCAGCGATGGAACGCGGGGTTACTGTGAAAGACGAGATCAATCTCCGCGACCTGGAAGATGTGCTCGATGTTCTGTTCATCCGCCATCCTGAAATCAAAGGCGTGGCAATCGTGGCTCCGGGTGTTGTATATGAAGGCAGGCTCACACTGCCGACGGTGAAAATCTTCGATGTCGATGTGGTCGGCGAATTCACAAAGAAATACGGTCGTACATTTATCCTGTGCAATGATGCCAACGCATCAGCAATCGGCTATTATGCCAATCACCGTGACTGCGGCAATCTTCTTGCCTACTATCATCCGCTTGGCAACGTTGTCGGCGGTGCCGGTCTTGTCATCAACGGAAATCCGGTTTTCGGAAAGAAGGACTTCGCCGGTGAATGCGCAAACTATTTGAAAACACTCAATTTTTCCGAAGACAGATATGATCTTGCCAGAACACCGGAAGGTATCGTTGAACTGATCACCAAACTTGTCCTGCCGATGATCTGCACGATTGGCCCGGATACCCTTGCGGTGTACTGTGACCTGCTTACTGATCCGGAAGAATTGAAGGAAAGCCTGAAGAAGTACATCCCTGAACGTCATCTGCCCGAGATTATCAAGATGGACAGCCGTTTCTGGGAGCTTTTCTACGGTGCCGGTGTCCTGTTATACAATGTTCTGCATGGAACCTATAAGTACCGTGAAGATCTGGACGGATTCAGAAATTAGAGGGAGTATAATTTAAAAACAGACTTTAAGCAGACTTTATCAGCAGCTGCTCTTAGTGTATACACTTTGAAGACTGATACCACTCACTGATACCATTTTGCTACCATGCGGATTGTAAACGTGGTGGATGTGAGTGAATATCGTAGATACAAACACATGAAATATATCAAAACGTAAATCATTTACTTTACGTACAAGAAATCATTACCGAGTGGGAGTAGTTCAATTAGTCTCCTTAACAGCAAGAAGCCCCCGCCCATATTGCGAAGTAGTTGGGCAGGGAGTTTTACGGCTGAAAATATCAGAGTTGCAGATGTTTGTTTTCAAGGTATTCAATCAGCCTGTTTCTGAACTGAATGATCTCTTTTTCGCGAGAGGAATTGTTTTTTTTCTGCTCAAGAAGATAAACTTTATGATCCGGATAAGGTTCAGACAATCTGTGAACAGTGAAATCGCAGATCTCTTTCATACTGTGAAGCGCACTGACCGGTACGATTGCCCAACGACCCGGTTCATCCAGATAAAAGGGTGTCATTGAACATGTTCCGACGTACAGCCGGTATTCTCTTCCCGGCCATAATTGATCATGCCAGATCTCAAAATCGTCAGACCAGCGGGAATAGATCTCCAGTTCCGGATCTAAATCGGAAGGTTTTACAATTGGCGGCAGATCACTGGCAGGTGAACTGATCACATACATCGTTTCGCTGAAAAGCGGTTTGATCATGATATTGCTTACAGGATAGATCAAACTTACCAGGCCGAGATCGAGCTGCTGGCTTTCCATCATTGCGTAGATCTCCCGTGAATGTCTTGTATGAGAATCAATACGTATATTTTTATGGTTTTTCAGAATATCGCGATAAAAATCACGCAGTGTGAAAGAATTAAAACGTTCCAGTGCACCGATCGAGATTTCTGTGACGCTCGTTGTATAGCGTACCTGGTTAAAATCATCCATGATTCCTTCCCATTTCCGGGCGATTGCAAGAAACTCTTTTCCCTGCGGGGTCAAGGATATTTCGGAGTGTCCTTTGGAACGAAGGATCAGTTGTGTACCGACCTCCTCTTCAAGAGAGCGGAGCTGCTTTGATAAATGGCTTTGCGTCGTGAAAACGGCGTTGGCAGCGTTGGTGATATTTCCATACTGTACAACGCTCAGAAAAGCCTGAATTTTCTCACTGTCGATCATAAGATAGTTCTCCTGGGAATTATTCTATTTTGGACTTTATATTATGTCAAATAACTGTTTTTAGAATTATTTCCTGACTGCTATTCTGAAAGTGCTGAAGGAAAGCGTCCCTGCGGGAGCTGACTTACCGAAAAAGGAGATGTGCTATGAATCTCAGTGAACTGTTTATTTTGCAATTCATGATGTTTGCAGAAATGTTTATCGGTTATTTATTATGCAGAACAAAAATCCTGCATGTAAAAGACCGTACAGTCTTTTCCAAAGCAGTTATCAATCTGTTTCTGCCGTGCAATATCATCAATTCGTTTCTTACAAATACAGGCGCAAATGTAATGAAGGACTTCCTTGTTGTTCTGATCATTTCCATTGCCATCCAGGTATTCTGTTCTGTTTTGGCAAATGTCCTGTATAACAGAAAGCCGGCAGAACATAAACCGATCCTGCAATACGCAACGGTATGTTCAAATGCGGGCTTTCTGGGTAATGCAGTAGCTGAAGGAGTCTATGGAGAACTTGGTCTGCTTTATGGACAGATCTACCTGATCCCGCTGCGCATTGTCATGTGGACAGCCGGTATTTCCTACTTTGAAGGAAGCACTGATTTTAAAAGCAAGATCAAAAAAATCATCACACATCCATGTATTATTGCTGTCTTCATCGGTATCATCCTGATGCTTAGCGGAATCCAGGTACCTTCCGCAGTAAGCCGGACACTGACTTCCCTTGGAAGATGCTCCACTCCTTTGATCATGCTGTTTCTGGGCATGGTTCTGGCTGAAGCTGGTTTTAAAGGAATCATCAGTAAAGAAACGCTCTCCTTTTCCTTACTTCGTCTGATCTTGATCCCGGCAGTGGTTCTGCTGGCCTGTGTACTGTTTAAGGTTGATAGTTTTATAACCGGCCTGTCCGTTCTGCTTGCAGCCATGCCGGCTGGCAGCACGACCTCTGTACTGGCGGAACAATATAATACCGATGTGGCTTTTGCTTCAAATATTGTTATTTGCACAACGATCGGATCGATCCTTCTGCTGCCGGCATGGGTGATGCTGTTTCAGCTGTTCTGACCTTTGAAAGACGCATAATTTGATCAACTTTGGAGATCCTGACAGTTGATCCGCAAGCTGTATTGGATCATCATGCAGACCATCCGTCCGCTGTTCGGCAGAAGGCTGCTGATTCCTGTTCGTTAAGTCTTGAATGAGAGAAGAAAATCATCAGCAGTTTACAGGAGATGGAACTTCTTGAACGAAAAGACTAAACCGACCTGGGTTGTAAGGTATAATTACATAAAAAAGTGTGAAAGACACATCAGTACAAAGGAGAAAAAATATGCCATGCACAACAATTCTGGTCGGCAAAAAGGCCAGCTATGATGGATCAACAATGATCGCAAGAACAGACGACGGTTTCTTTGATGTCAAAAAGACGATCGTTGTAGAACCGAAGGATCAGAAGAAAGAATACAAGAGCGTAATCAGTCACTGCAAAGTTACTCTCCCGGATCATCCGATGCGCTATACCGCAAGCCCGAGCGTTGACCCGAAAAAAGGGATCTGGGCAGCCAGCGGAATCAATGAAGCCAATGTCGGAATGACTGCGACCGAGACGATCACTTCCAATCCGAGGGTGCTCGGAGCGGATCCGATGGTGGTATATAAAGAAAAGACACGTACCGCACCGGAACAGATCGGCGGTCTTGGTGAAGAGGATTTTGTAGTTCTTGTTCTTCCGTATATTCACTCCGCACGCGAAGGTGTGGAACGCCTCGGCGCTCTGTTGGAACAATACGGAACGTATGAGTCCAACGGTATTGCCTTTAATGACGCGGATGAAGTCTGGTGGTTCGAGACGATCGGCGGCCATCACTGGATGGCAAGAAGGGTAAAGGATGAAGAATATGTCATCATGCCCAACCGGCTGGGAATCGACTTCTTTGATTTCGAGGATGCCTATGGGGAAAAGAAGAACTTCATGTGCTCTTCTGATCTGAAAGAGTTCACGGAGAAGTATCATCTTGATCTCAACATGGAGGGAGACTTCAATCCACGCTATGTCTTTGGCTCGCATACAGATGCCGACCATATATACAACAATCCGCGCGCATGGTATATCGGACGTTATTTCAACCCGAATACGTTCCGCTGGGATGGTGAAAACGCAGATTATACACCGGAAGACGATGATATTCCCTGGGCACTGGTACCGGAGAAGAAGATCACTCCGGAAGACATGAAACATATCCTGTCGTCATATTATCAGGGCACTCCGTACAACCCGTATCAGAAAGCAGACATACCGGAAAAGGGCATCTACCGTCCGATCGGCATCAGCCGTACCGGTGTGACCGTGCTCTGTCAGATCCGTGGCTATATGCCGAAGGAACTGCAGGCAGTAGAGTGGATCTCATACGGCGCCAATGCATTTAACGCAATGCTCGGTATCTATGCGAATGTATCGAAACTGCCGAAGTACATCAGCGATGTGAGTCTTAATGTTTCGACGGAGAACTTCTACTGGGCAAGCCGGCTTGCCGGTGTGCTGGCAGATCCCCATTACGGGTATACGATCCAGGTGATCGAGCGCTATCAGAACGCGGTTGCCTCCAATACCCATCGTCTCCTGAATGAATATGACGAAAAGGTGAAGGGAAGCGGTGATCTGTCACTGCTCGAAGAGGCAAACAAAAAGATCTGCGAGATGGCAAAAGAGCAGAGCACAAAGGTGCTCAATCAGCTGATGCTCATTGCAGCCAGCATATGAAGAACGGATTCTCCAGAGCTGATAACTAATACAGAAAACAGAAATATGAGGCCGTCATTTGCGGCCTTTTATCATGAAAACCGGTTTATTCGGAGCTGCTCGTTGATGAATGCGCGGCAGGTGATACAATAGGAACCTGTGGGGCAGAAAACATGATGAATATATTTGGAACTGCAGCATTGCTGTTGGCGTTATCGGCGCCATGCGTGCCTGCTTATCAGACTGCACAGCCGGCCGCTGCAGTGCAGGAGTACATATTGACAGACATGTCAGAAACATTCTTATCAGCGGATGATCATTGGGAAACGACAGTACAAGAGGATGAAGCCGCAGTTGATTCTGAATCAGATTACGATGATACAGCAGGTCCGGATATCCGTTATCTTCTGTTCCTGCAGGATTTCCGTGCCAGCATCAATGACGCGTGGACGCCGTTTATGGAATTTGTATCGACATTCGCAACACGATACCTGATCCTGGCAGTACTGTTTATTTACTGGGCAGTCAATAAACGGAGAGGTCTGTACGCGATCGCGTCCATGTGCCTTACGCTTGCGGTCAACCAGCTGATCAAACTGACTGCCTGCGTATACCGTCCATGGATCCGTGATCCGCGGATCGTTCCGGCAGGAGACTCCATCACTTCCGCTACCGGTTATTCCTTTCCGAGCGGTCATACCGCAACGGCCGCGCCGCAGCTCTTAGGAATGGCTGTGACTGCGGACAGGCAGAAGAAATGGTTTCCTGTTCTCTGCATTCTCGGCATCATGCTGGTAGGCTTTTCACGCAATTATCTTGGTGTTCACACACCGCAGGATGTATTTGTGGCGATCTGCGAGTCTGTATTGTGCGTGATCATCATGCAGAAGATATTCGCTTATATTGAACTGCACCCGGAAAAAGAGGACCTGTTTCTGATCGCCGGAGTGATCTTCGGAAGTATCTCGATCGCCTACATTACCTTCAAACCGTATCCGATGACCTATGTAGACGGCAAGCTGCTTGTTGATCCGCAGAAAATGATGAATGACGGATACGGGGATATTTCCTTCCTGATCGCGTTCTGTATCGGACGCTTTATTGAGCGCAGATGGATCAGATTCGAACCAACCGGCATCAATGTGCCGGGGATCCTGCTGTGGGCGATCGGAGGAGTGATCTTTGTTCTCCTCAACAACAACATCGGCAAACCGCTGGACAACATGCTGGGCAGCCATTGGGGTCATTTAGCCAGAAGAATGATCACGATCATTTACTACACAGCGCTGTATCCGCTGATCATCAAGCTGGTCATGAACAAGGTCAGGACAAACAGTAAACAAAGCTGAGATGATGCAGATCAGACCCGTTTGCAAAGCATAAAACAAAAGAATTCAAAAAGGCTCCCGTATTTGCGGGAGCTTGTATTTGTAATGGGTCTGTCATCATTCCAGGACAAAGCGGAAGAATCCGTCCATTTCCTCTTTTTCCCTGAACCTGGCCATATACACATAACGCTCCATGGACGGCCAGTCGATCGGAGGCATTTCTTCATGCAGGACGATCTGTTCCCTGTATCTCTCCATGATCTCCTCAGGGGTATGAAGAAAACTGTGTCCGTCCTTGCGGGCGGCATAGGCACAATAATACGGCATTTCGTGATCGGGCATGAGGCTTCTGCCTGTGACTGCCATTTCAGCATAGATCTGAAAAACGTCAACAGAATGCGCATAATTCATCATATCAGGGTCATGTCCGCCGGCAGGACGCATGTTGACTTCCATGACAGCATAACTGCCTGCCTTTCCGATCCCTTCATAATCTTTTGTCAGGTTGATGAATTCAAAATGAACAAACCGTCTGTCCGCTTCAAACGCTTTAACGGTCTTTCTTCCGAGTGTACGCAGTTCTTCAGGCATGAAGGGACTCGTGTAAAAATGAATATCCTCATCGTTGTTTACGGAATCGATGACCGGCGGATAGGTGCACATGGATTCAAACAGCGGCTCACAGTTCGCGTCGATGATCGCGTCATATGTGCAGATATCACCGGACAGGAACTCTTCCATAACATACGGAACATCCGGAAGGCTGCTGTAAAACGCTGTCAGTTCCTCTTCTGATACGATCTTCATCGCTCCGTTGGCACCTACGCCGATATCGGGTTTGACGATCACAGGATATCCGACTTCAGCGACAAAATCTCTGGCGGAATCCAGGTCGGAAACGATATGCTGGCGGGCTGTCGGGATACCCGCTTCCACAAACCTTTTTTCATTTCCGATTTACGGACGATCGTGCCGATCTGATCCTCTCTGGTTCCGACGGCAATATTGAAATCCGTGCGCAGTTTCGCATCCGTCCGCAGCCAGTATTCATTCATCGATTCCAGCCAGTCGATCCGTCCGTACTTATGGATGTAGTATGCGACGGCACGGTATACCTGGTCATAGTCCTCCAGTGAGCTCACATAATAGTACTCACGAAGAGCATTTTTCAGCAGTTCGCTCAGATCGTGATAGGGCGTGTCGCCGATTCCCAGTACATTCGCTCCCATTCTGTTCAGCCTGTCGCAGAAAAGCGTACAAGTAATGGGGTATACCGGTGAAATAAATACATAATTCATCATATTTCCATACCTTTAAATTCAGTCGGGCGGTTCAGTGTAGTGCCTGTAAATAAAACAGACGTGTCGATTCTCACGCAGGAAGCGTAAACAGTCTTTACCGATACCATTATAAACTTCCTGCGGTATGCATGAAAACGCTAAATGCAGGAGACCTGCAGTCTGATATGATCACAGCCTGCAGACTTTTTCTGTCTGAACAGAAAAAATATACGGATCATGTAACCATCCAGCGGGTTCATTTGTATGATTAGTGAAAGGCCTTTTACAACAGCGAAGGAAACAGATATGCGGATCAACACAGAAACAGCGGCAGAAAAGTACCGGGACCGTCTGTTCGCGGCAGCGTTTCATATATGCAGGAATGCTGCGGACGCGGATGACGTCGTACAGGAAACACTGCTCCGCTATCATAAAACAGATATGGAATATGAAAATGAGGAACATCTGAAAGCATGGCTGCTGCGCGTAGCGATCAATCAGGCGAAAAATGTGAACCGTTCATTCTTCAGACACAGGATCGTACCTCTGGAGGACTATATGGAGACATTGTCGTTTGAGTCGCCGGAATCGGAAAACCTCTTCCTGGAGGTGATGCGCCTCCCGGAAAAATACAGGATCGTGATCCATCTCTACTACTATGAGGAATATTCCGTCAGAGAGATCAGTCAGATCCTGGGGATCACCGACAGCAACACCAAAGTCCGTCTCAGCCGGGGCAGGGCAATGCTGAAAGAAAAACTGCAGGAGGAATGGAATGAAAATGAGTAATAAAGAGAAATATCAGGCAGCGTTCTCAGTGCTGCACGCATCTGCGGTACACAGCATGCAGAAACAGCAGACAGAAAACAGGCCGGTATTCATGGTCAGAAGATTTGCGGCAGTCTGCGCCGGCGTGATCATCATGCTGGTTGGCGGCTATGGTGTATACGCGCTCGGCGGTCAGGCCGTCCGTGAAGTATGGGGCTGGGGAAACAACATGCGTTATACCGAAACGACTGACAGTGAAACAGGTGAAACGGAAAAACAGGTCAAGGTCATGACGGAATCCCTGACGGATCCTGTTGAGATCAGGGATAACAGACTGTACTTTATCGTTAATGGGGAAGATATCGATATCACCGGTCTGATCTCAGAAACACAAGCTTATGAATACGAATATACCGACGAAGAGGGCTATGTACATTACTGGCTCGTCGGCAAAAACGGACCGGAAACGACTCATTACGGATACGGGGAATATATCAAGGATGCAGACGGCAAATGGATCGGAGGATATTCCGCAAGAACAAATCTTGATGAAAACGGGAAGGGCACGGAATGGCTGGAAGCCGGGAAGGAACAGATCGGTTTTCCTGGGTGATCAAGACAGGTTCTGCATGACAAAATTCAGCGGCTATCCGCAGAATGCGCAGCAGATGCGAAAAAGATATAAAGATATATTGAAAAGGAAAAAAACTTTTGACATGAGAGTATATTTCTTTCCGACAGGCTTCGCAGGCAATATCCCGCAGCAGGAGGAATCGCAGAACGATGCAGGATCTGAAAAAAACAATGAACTGATTTTCAAAACATGACACATAGCTGTCGTGTTTTGTTTGTTATGATGTTTATGGAGTGAAGATCAATGAAGATAGACAGACTGATCGGAATATTATCGGTATTGCTGCAGGAGGAGAAAACCACTGCTCCTGAGCTGGCTGAACGGTTTGAGGTCTCCAGAAGAACGATCAACCGTGACATTGAGGACCTCTGCAAAGCAGGGATCCCGATACGCACTTTTCAGGGCACAGGCGGCGGGATCAGTATCATGGATGGCTACAGGATGGACAGGACTGTCCTGACGTCCAGGGATATGCAGATGATCCTGGCAGGGCTGAGAAGCCTGGACAGTGTCAGTAAGGACAGATACTATGAACAGCTGATGGAAAAGATCAAAGCAGGTTCTTCCCGATTCGTCAGCGGACAGGATTCGATCCTGATCGATCTGACCGCATGGCATAAGGATTCTCTGATCCCGAAATTCGAGATCCTGCAGGATGCGATCGAAAACAGGCATCAGGTAACATTCCGGTATTACGCACCATCCGGAGAAAGCATACGAACTGCCGAACCGTACTTCCTGGTATTCCGGTGGTCGGACTGGTATCTGTGGGGCTGGTGTCTTGACCGGCAGGATTTCCGGCTGTTCAAGATCAGCAGAATGGACGAACTGAAGGAAACAGATATCGCTTATGAGCTCAGGGAAGTACCGATGCCCGATCTTTCCGACGAAAAGATATTTCCCGGACAGATCAGTGTAAAAGCATTGTTTGCGCCGGAAATGAAGTGGCGCCTGATGGAAGATTTCGGGCCGGACTGCATTACGGAACAGGATGACGGCAGGCTTCTGTTTAACGCTGAATACTCTGATATGGAGAATCTGATCACCTGGCTGATGACATTCGGCGATAAAGCCGAGATCCTGGAACCTCTGGAAGCCAGGGACAAAATGATAGAGATCATCCGCAGGATGGCGGATATCTATGAAGTTTCAATATGACACAATACTGCATAAACTGCCGGAGGTGAAACATGGCATTCGATTATAAAAAGGAATACAAAGAATTCTACATGCCTAAAGGGAAACCGGAGATCGTTGATGTACCGGAAATGAACTATATCGCTGTCAGGGGAAAGGGTGATCCCAACCAGCCCGGCGGTGAGTACAAAGAAGCTGTCGGGATGCTTTATACGATCGCATATACGATCAAAATGAGCAAAAAGACAGATCATCATATCGAAGGATATTTTGACTATGTGGTTCCTCCCCTGGAAGGCTTCTGGTGGCAGGAAGGAAAAGAAGGAATGGATTACGGTCATAAGGAAGATCTCTGCTGGATATCGGTGATCAGGCTTCCTGACTTTGTGACTGAAGAAGATTTCAGATGGGCAGTGCAGGAAGCAGAGAAAAAGAAGGGACTTGATCTTTCAAAGGTTGAGTTCCTGCGGATCCGGGAAGGACTCTGTGTACAGTGCATGCATACAGGACCCTATGATGATGAACCTGAAACGGTCAGCCTGATGGACAGATACCTGGCAGAAAACGGGTATGAGAATGATTTTTCGGATGACAGAAGACATCATGAGATCTATCTCTCGGATGTGAACAGGACTGCGCCGGAGAAACTGAGGACCGTCATCCGTCATCCTGTCAGAAGGAAGTGATCAGAATGCATTTTGTTGACGCTAAAGGGATCCTGACCGGCAAAGACGGCTATTACGGCATGAACATCTACCGTGGATGCACGCATGGCTGTATCTACTGCGACAGCAGAAGCAAATGTTACCGGTTCACGCATCCCTTTGAAGATATCGAAGTGAAGCGGAATGCGCCGCAGCTGCTGGAACAGGCACTGCGGTCCAAACGGAAGAAATGCGTGATCGCTACCGGTGCCATGTCGGACCCGTATATGCACTGTGAGGAACAGCTGCGTCTGACAAGGCAGTGCCTGCAGATCATCCTGAAATACGGTTTCGGGGCAGCGGTGCAGACAAAGTCAGACCGTATCCTGCAGGACATCGATCTGCTGGAACAGATCAGCCGGACAGCGAAATGTGTTGTCGAGATCACATTGACCACCTATGACGATGAGCTCTGCTCCATCCTGGAACCCAATGTATGCAATACCGGACGCCGCATCGAAGTGCTGGAGGAGATGCAGAAGCGGGGCATCCCGACCATCGTGTGGCTGACACCGATCCTGCCGTTCATCAATGATACGGAAGAAAATATCAGGGCTATATTGAACGAGTGTGTCCGGACCGGTGTCCGGGGCGTGATCGATTTCGGCATGGGACTGACACTGCGGGAAGGTGACAGGGAATACTATTATGAAGCGCTTGACTGCCATTTCCCGGGACTGAAGGAGCGATACATCAGAACATACGGAAACGCGTATGAACTGCCCAGCCCGAGGGCAGAAGAACTGAAAAGAATACTACATCAGATCTGTGAAGAAAACGGAATGCTGTCAAGACCGGAAGACTGTTTCCGTTTCATCGGAGAAATGCCTCAGAAGTATGCACAAATAGATCTGTTTGATCTTCAGGAGGACTGAGCATATGGAATACATTAAAGTGACAAAAGAGAATCTGGAACAGGAACATATCTGCTGTGCGATCTCAAACAACAATGATGTCCAGGTGACAAGCAAGAAAGCCTGGCTGTCTGAGCAGCTTGACGAGGGCCTGGTGTTTCTGAAGAGCAGTGAGCGGGGGAAGTGCTTTATCGAATACATTCCGGCAGAGAACGCCTGGAATCCGATCGAGGCGGAAGGGTATATGTATATTGACTGTCTGTGGGTATCCGGTTCCCTGAAGGGGCACGGCTATTCGAACGAACTTCTGCAGGCATGCATAAACGACAGCAGGTCCAAGGGAAAGAAGGGACTCTGCATTCTGAGTTCCGCAAAGAAGAGACCGTTCCTGGCAGATCCGCGTTTCCTGAAATACAAAGGCTTCAGCGTCTGTGATGAAGCGGACAACGGGATCCAGCTCTGGTGTCTGCCGTTTGAAGAGGATGCAGAAAAGCCGGTATTCAGAGAAAGCGCGAAACATCCCCATATTGACCGGAAAGGCTATGTGCTTTACTACACGAGCCAGTGTCCGTTCAACGCGAAATATGTACCGGTCCTTCTGGAGACAGCAAAGGAACATCAGATCCCGTTTAAGGCTGTCCATATTCAGGACAAAGAACAGGCAAGAAACGCACCGACACCGGTTACAACATACGCTTTGTTCTTTAACGGAGAATACATTACAAACGAGCAGATGAATGATAAGAAGTTCCTGAAACTGAACAGTTCACTTCAGGGATAAGCAGAAAAAAGCCATGCGTTATGCATGGTTTCTGCGTTTATTCAGGCAGCCTGTGTCTCACAGCTGATGACAACGCCGCGGCGTTCCATATAGTAGCTGCACAGTCCTCGTGCCGGTCTGATCAGGATGTCTGCCCATGGATATGTCTTCAGGATCTCCTGTTTCAGCATGTCTGCCATGGACTCGTTTTCGACATGGGTGATGACTGCCCGGCCGCCGTTGTATCCGGCCTGGACCATATTTGTAATCATGGTGCGGATGGATTTGCGTTCGCCTTTTGCTTTTCCTGTTACAGTCACTTTTCCATCCTCGGAAGCTGTGCCTGTGACAGCGATGTTCAACATGCAGAGAGCTGCCGCAGCAACTTTGCTGACACGGCCGTTCTGGCCGAGGTTATGCAGTGAGAAGAACGAGAAGAACAGCCTGGAACGCTTCAGATAGGCACGGATCTCAGCATCGATGCTTTCGAATGATCCGCCCGCGCGTACCAGTTCTGCCAGTTTGTTCAGAAGCAGAACTTCTTCGGCGCCTGTGGAAAGGCTGTCGATGACGGATATCTTTGCGTCCGGATGTTCTTCACGGTACATGTCCGCCGCCAGGACCGCGCTGTTGTAGGAACCGGAAAGAGTACTGGTGACCGTTACGGCAATGATCTCGGATGCGCCTTCAAAAGCTGACAGCCAGGCTTCCGCGGAAGGACATGACGTATAGGAACGTCCTTTCCAGGATGCCAGATAGTCGAGCATATCCTTGATGTTCAGGGAGTCATCATCTGTAAAGCTTCTCTCGTCTGTATATATAGTCAGAGGGACAGTCCGGAAATCCGGGGTGTCCAGTGTATAGAGATCACAGGATGAATCTGCGATGATCCTCATAGATAAATACCTCCTCTCGATACGCAAGCATTGTATTGGTTTTATCGTCATGGTAAAATGTACAAAAATGCCGAAAATGTAACACATCTTACAAAAACAGCGAAAGTGTAACAGTTATGAAGATCAAGACAAATCTGAACAGCAGGACCGTCTCGACACGCATTGCGATCGGCAACGCGATCCTTGACGAGCTGGAGAAAAAAGAATTTACAAGCATTAAGGTAACTGATGTGATCAGGATCGCCGGTGTATCAAGAATGTCGTTCTACCGTTATTACGAGAACCTTTATGATGCCCTGTGCGATTATCTGGACATCATCGTAAACGGATACATGATCGAAGGCGGGGAACTGAATGAGCCGGATGTTTTCATGCGGCTCGAACACATTGAGTTTTCCCTGAATTATTTCGACAGGTATTCAAGGTATTTCCTGATCCTCAACAGACACGGCCTGTACACCGTGCTGATCGATGCCGTGAACGAGTATATGATGAAGAACATTCTGCCGCAGAAGAAGCTTCATATGTATGAACTGTATGCTTACGCCGGGGGACTTCTGAATTCATTCCTCAAATGGGAAGAAGGCGGGAAGAAGGAAAGCGCCCATAATGTCGCATTGATGATCTATCGTCTGTTCAACCATTCTCGGGCAGAGGAATTGACTGTTCATGAAGACACAGACATGGTCTGAGACAGTATTATGAACAAAAACAAAGATTTCGGAAATGTGATGAGTTCATATTCTCATTTCATTTGCTATACTGATGTCGGAAGACCGGCATGATGCCAGGAGAGTTTTTAATGTCTGAAAATAAAACGCCAAATGTAAATGATGAGCAGTCGGTGGTCACTGATACAGAGCAGGAAGCACCTGCTCATCATGATCAGGAAACGCTTAGGAAAGCCAACAGATATTTTTTCTCAAAAGTCGTAGTCAACGTCCTTTTGATCGTTGTCGGAGCCTCGCTCATCGGCCTGTTTCTGCGGGATATTCAAAGACAGGCTTCCTACTATAAACAGAAGCAGAACAGTGATCTCGCACTCACGGAAGTCATCACAACTCTGGACAGAAATAATAAGAATGCCGAAGATCTGACGGATATCTACCACGAAGGCAACCAGCAGGTGCTGAATGACATTGACCTTGTCCTGAGCAACGGAATGTCGGAAATGCTGGCGTCAACAGATAATTCCGTGCGGTCCGATGTCCTGAAGGATCTTGCGGACCGTGCAGGCATCTATTATCTGTTCGTCCTGTCCAGAGAGGGTGTGATCGTTACCAGCCCTGATGCGGATCTGTATGGAGTCAATCCTGCGGTGAAAGGTTTCATGACGCAGGAAAACATCAATGCTGTTCTGAAGTCTACAGAGTTGGATAACGGAACGATCAGGCCGGTGCTTGTGAAAAACACAAGCGGGACATTCTATTTCTATTCAAAACCCTACAAGTATATGGGTGAGAAGTATATGCTGGTGGCCGGCATGGAGGCAAATGTGCTGGATGACCGGACGGAAATACTCAGGGATGTTTCGGCAGTGCTGAGCAGGACAGCAGTGATCAACAACGGCTTCATGTTTGCCGTCAACAAGAAGGACAACCTGTTCCTGTATTATAAGAACGGGGAAGATATCCTGACCGGGCAGAATGCCCTGGTCAACGGCCTTTCCGAAAAAGCGCTGGACGACGGATACAGCGGTATTGAAACGATCAACGGACAGAAATACTTCTGTGTTTCAAGGACTTTCGGAGACCAGACGGTCATTTGTGCCAGCGCAAGTACGGATGAGATCTATGAGGACGATCATTTTGTTCTCTTCTGGACCATACTCGGATTCAATATCATCATGATGCTGTGTCTGGCGTATGCGATCATAGTCAGGAACGATTTCGTCAGACATGCAGTGCAGACCGATCGCATCGTCCTGAAAAAAGATTCCAGCAATCCGATATACTTTGACAAATCGATCTTCGGCAAGGTGTTCCCTTTGATGCTGACAGGCGTCATGACCATGTACGGGATCTCGTTCTATACACAGACCCTCCTGGAAGTGACACAGGGTATCGAAAAATCCAAGGCAGCCCTGCAGGAAGTTGCCGGAAGATATGAAGAGAGCCAGGAAACCAGGGAGATCCTTTACAACTACAATGTGAATCACGCACTGTCCACTGCGAAGCTCCTTTCATTCATTGTTGAAGAAGATACAGCTTTCCTGAATGCGGAATCCGACAGATATCACAGTGTATTTGATGAAAAGGGAAACAGGGTCTATCTGACGGATGATGAGGGAAACCGTCTGAAGTCCATTCAGAGCAGTGCGTTCCTTCAGCGGCTGTGCGATGAGAACAACCTGAGTTCGATCTACGTCTATGACGAAGACGGTCATACGATCGCCACGAACACTGCCAACTGGTTCTTTACGCTCAGCACGCAGGAAGGCACCCAGTCATATCCGTTCAGGCAGATCCTGGATGGAAAGACCGACAGCTATATCCAGGAAATGATGATAGATGAGCTGGGCTTCGAGTCTCAGTTTATCGGCACAGCATGCCATTACTACACTTCGGTAGATGACGACGGCAACACAGTATATGTACCGCGCTCTTTATATGAGCAGTCAGCCGCAGAAGGCGGAACGGTCAATCATACAACGGACGACGGCATTACCAGACACAATTCCATGATCCAGATCGAACTGGATAAAAATCTTTCGGAACAGCTTCTCAAATCGACTGATGTGGCAAGTGTTCTTTCCACCAGTATGCTGAGCGGCGGAGCGATCGTAATGTTCGATTCCACGGAAGACCGCAGGCTCGTTTATTCTCCGATCGAATCAAGTATCGGCAGGACCGCTGCTGAACTCGGTGTCTCATCGAATGCGTTCAACGGATTCGATTACTACGGATTCAACAGGGTCAACGGGGTCACATATTTCCAGTATTACCGTTATCAGGACGGATATTATATCGCAACGGCAATTCCGAAGAATACGATGTATCTTGCCCGCGGCAGTATCGCACTGCTGACTTCGGTGATCTGCTTCTTCCTGATCCTGTTCCTTTCAATGACTGTCACCCTGACCAACAAGGAAGAGGAGAGCCTGTATGAAGCAATGAGCTCCGAACAGGCAGAGAAGAGCCTGAACTCGGCGATCTTCAACATCGTACTTCCATCCGGACGCCAAAGCTCTACAACACAGGCTTCTGCAAGATGGGATAACCGCAGGATCAGCTGGAGTGAAAAGAGTCCCGAACAGAAACTGGTGTATATGATCGGAGCGATCATGATCATACTGATGATCTATATTCTCTGGTCCGCAAGAACGATCAATACAGCCGGCGCTGAAGACACCATCATAGGCTATATCGTCAGCGGTAACTGGGACAGAACATGGAATGTGTTCGCGCTGAGTTCCTGTGCCCTGGTCCTGATGGCGACGATTATCAGTATTGCGCTGTTCAGGATCCCGGTACGCATCATTACTTCGCTGCTCGGCGCAAGAGGTGAAACACTGGGTCACCTGCTGCTTTCCGTCATGAAATACGGCGGAACGATCGGCGCAATGTTCTACTGTCTGTATCTTGTCGGTATGGATGCCACGAACCTGCTTGCCGGTGTCGGAGTACTGTCACTTGTCGTAGGTCTTGGCGCGCAGTCGCTGATCAAGGATATTCTTGCAGGTATCTTCATTGTCTTCGAGGGAGAATTCCGTGTCGGTGACATCGTAACCATCAGTGACTTCCGCGGAACCGTGCTTGATATCGGTCTGCGTACCACAAAGATCATGGCAGGCAACGGCAACATCAAGATCTTCAACAACAGTGAGATCACCGGTGTCCTGAATATGACAAAGGAAATATCCGTTGCTTCGGCAACCATTGATATCGAATACGGTCAGGATCTCGACTATGTGGATGCTGTTCTTGAACGTGAACTGCCGCTTCTGAAGGAAAAGAACAAGTCGATCGTAAGCGGACCAACATCACTCGGCGTATCAGCACTTGGCGCAAGCGGTGTATCGATCACTGTCATTGCCCGCTGTACGGAACAGAATGTCCGCAGTGTGAACCGATTCCTGAACAGGGAACTGCTTCAGATCTTCTACCGCAACGGTATAAATGTACCGTTCCCGAATGTTACGATCTCCCAGCTTGATCCCACTGCCCGGAAAACAGTGAAAGACCTTCCTGCAGCTGAGGAGGAGAAGGGAGAAGAGCAGAAATGAAGAAGACTATGATCATGGCCGTTCTGGCCTGCTCTGTACTGACGGGGTGTGTCAGACTGAATGTCCCCCCGGAGACTGAAGTCACTGATACGATCCGTTTTGATCCGCCCGAACAGACCGTCATCAGACTGGCACTGAACGACAGCGGACATATTCTGAACGCGATCGCAGAAGATAAGGGATACCTGAGAGACGAAGGGATCACGGTAGAGTATGTCTATACGGAAACTGACAGTGCTGTATTTGAAGGAATCAGGGAAGGCAGGATCGACGTCGCTTCGAATTCCGGCACTAATCTGCCCCTGCAGATGATTTCCGAAGGTATGGATCTGACGATTTTCGGAGGATATCTGCTGACAGGCTGTATGCCTGTCTTCGGAAGAAAAGAAACAGAATGGACAGATATCCGTTCCCTGATCGGCAAGACGATGGCATGTGAACCGAATATGTATGCAATCACCGGACCGCTGCTTGATCTGAGGTATGAACCTTTGAGAGAGGTCAAATGGTACAATCCGGATGATCAGATGGACCGCATTACGGCTGTGCTCAATGGTGAAGCTGATTACGGTCTGGTCGGTACAGCGCTGAACTATGAGGTCCTTAACAATCCCGATCTTAAGATCATGACATATGCCGATGATATCCTGCCGGAATATTCATGCTGCAGGGTGGAAGCACTGACATCATGGGTACAGGAAAATCCGAATACGGTCAAAGCTCTGTTGAGAGCCTGGATCAGGGCAATGTCCTACTATGAAGCCAACCATGAAGATGCTGTGAACATAGCGGTCAAAGTGATCGATCAGGATGAGAAAGTCATCCGCGCATATCTGGATAATCCGCGCTTCAATCTGAATACAGGACCGATGAAGAAATCGATCAAACGTGCATGGAGATATATGAGACGGCTTGGAATTCTCAGCAGAGAATCAGCCCGGATCAATATTGATAATCACATTAACGTCGATCTGTATAAAGAAGCGCTTGATGAATGCCAAAAAAAGTACGGCAGTGAAAACCCGAGATTTTACGAAAAGATGCAGGCACAGTTTGCAAAGAACAATCAGTGATGCGGCACAGAAGCATACCGGAGAAAAACACTCTGATGTTCTGTCAATGGATCTGTACTGAGAGCACCCGTCTGACGGGTGTTTTCTTAATGTTTCCGAAGTTTAATGTCAAATTTATCGGACCGATAAACTCGTTCTGCTCAGCCAGAATGATATATAATACAACTATGAAACATCTTTTAAAGTCATTATGTCTGCTTACGGTACTGTCCTGTGCAGCACAGCCGATCTGCTATGCTGAAGAAGAACAGTCAGATGATACAACGCTTGGTATCAGCCAGGTCGAGATCGTAGATCCTGTAGGCAACCGGAACAGCTATTCGGCAGTTCTGTATAACAATACAAACGGTCTCCCGACCTCTGAGGCGAATGCGATCGTCGAAACAGAGGATGGTTTTATATGGATCGGAAGCTACAGCGGTCTGATCCGTTATGACGGAACCAATTTTGAGAGAATGGATTCTACGGAAGGTATTGCCAGTGTCATCAGTCTTTATGTTGATGACAGCGACCGTCTGTGGATCGGTACCAATGACAGCGGGATCGCGGTTATGGAAAAGGGGTCATTCCGTATGTGGGATACATCGGACGGTCTGCAGTCCGATAAGATCTGTTCGATCTCAGGAGATGAGAACGGACTGATCTACATCGGCACGCCATACGGTATGTCCATCATTGACAAGGACATGAATCTCAAAGTCATGGATGAACCCCGCCTTGAGGGTGTATATGTAGACAAACTGCGGAAGGGCAATGACGGAAAAATATACGGTCTGTCCAGCAGTGATGACCTGTTTATCCTGAAAGACGGGAAACTGGAGTTTTATCTTGACCAGCGTGACAATGAGATCGTCGGCACTGTATGTATTCTTCCGGATATGGATCATCCGGGATATCTGTACCTGGGAAATGATGATTCTTCGCTGTATTATGGCAATCCCGAAAATGGTTTTTCCGGATTGAAACAGACGGACATCTCCCCGCTGACAGAGATCGGTGATATTCAGAAGTTCGGAGACCAGCTCTGGATCTGCGGACGCAATGGCATCGGTGTTCTGGAAGGGGATCAGTTTACACTGTTCCAGGGTCTTCCGATGGATAACTCTGTCAATCATGTTATTTCCGACTATCAGGGAAACCTGTGGTTTGTATCCTCACGCCAGGGCGTCATGAAGATCGTACCGAACAGGTTCCTGGATCTCTTTGATCAGTGCGGTATACCGTCAACAGTTGTTAATTCAACATGTCTTCATGAAGGAAATCTGCTGGTAGGAACCGACACGGGACTGATCGTGATCGATGAAGAAAACCATGAACAGGTGACTTCCTTCCCTCTGGAAAGCGCGGTCAGTGCTTCCGGAGATACGCTCAATTACACGGATCTGATCAGGCTGCTGGACGGATGCCGTATCCGTTCGATCATTAAAGACAGTCTTGACCGTGTATGGTTCTCTACATGGCGCGGATGCGGGATCGTATGCTACGACCACGGAAATGCAGTTGTATTCAATGAAAAAGACGGCCTGCTGACTGACCATGCCCGCAACATTACCGAGCGTCAGGACGGTGTCATCATGGCTTCCGTTTCCGGCGGTGTTTCGGTCATAGAAGACGGCAAAGTCATACGGAATTACGGAAGGGAAGACGGTATCCTCAATACCGAAACGCTTACCGTTACCTGTGCGCCGAACGGGGATTTCCTGGTCGGCTCCAACGGCGGCGGTATCTATGTTATCAATGATAAAGGCGTATCCTGTATTGACCGTGATGACGGTCTGACTTCCGGCATCGTCATGCGCATCAAATACGATGAACACAACAAAGTATTCTGGATCGTTACGAGCAACTCTCTTGCGTACATGACGGAAGACTATCAGGTAACGACCGTAAAGAACTTCCCGTATTCCAATAACTATGATCTGTATGTCAACAAGCATAACGATGCATGGATCATCGCCAGCAACGGTATTTATGTAACTTCCGCAGACGAACTGCTTGCAAATGAAACGATCTCACCTGTTTATTACAGTCTGGCAAACGGACTCTCATGCACTGCGACTGGAAATTCCTACAGCGAACTGGATCAGGACGGAAATCTGTATATATCCGGTACGATGGGTGTAGTGAAGGTCAATATTGATGAACCGATGGAGGATATCTCCAAGGTGAAGACTTCTGTCCCGTATCTGGATGTGGATAATGTACGTGTCTATCCGGACGAAAACGGTGAGTTCCATCTCGGATGGGATATTCAGAAGATCGTTGTTTACTTCAATGTATTCAATTATTCGCTGACAGATCCGATGGTGACATACTGTCTGGAAGGCTTTGAAAAGAATCCGGTCAATGTCTCATATAAGGATCTGACACCGATCACCTATACAAAGCTTCCCGGTGGAAAATATCATTTTACGGTAACGATCCATGATTCTACCGGATATTCTTCCAGCCAGATCAGCGTACCGATCATCAAGCAGAAGACCGTCTTTGAGTACGGATGGTTCTATCTGATGGCGGTATTGCTGTGCGGTGCCGCCCTGGTCGGAGCTGTCTGGATCTACATTGACCAGAAGACAGAGGCCATGGAGAAACAGCAGGCAGAAGCTGTCGAAAAGGAACGCCTGAATACAGAGCTGCAGACCGCTTCCAGGATCCAGAACAGCATGATGCCGCATATATTCCCGCCGTTCCCGGACAGGGATGAATTTGACATCTATGCGGTCATGAAGCCGGCAAGGGAAGTCGGCGGAGACTTCTATGACTTCTTCATGATCGACAGTGATCATCTGTGCATGGTTATGGCGGATGTCAGCGGCAAGGGCATTCCCGCAGCCCTGTTCATGATGGTATCCAAGGCGATCGTCAAGAACTCGGCAATGCTGGTGAACTCTCCTTCGGAGGTACTCGTCAAGACCAATGAGGTCATCTGCGGCGACAACACAGTCGATATGTTCGTTACGATCTGGCTGGGCGTTCTTGAGATCAGCACCGGTAAAATGAAGGCTTCCAATGCAGGCCATGAATATCCCGCTGTCATGAAGAACGGCAGGTTCGAACTGCTGAAGGATAAGCACGGACTGGTGGTCGGCGCAATGGAAGACGCTGTATACACGGATTATGACCTGACACTGGAACCGGGTGACAAGCTGTTTGTCTATACCGACGGCGTGCCGGAAGCTGCTGACGCGGAAAACAATATGTTCGGTACAGACCGCATGATCGAAGCGCTGAATGTCGATCCTGCCGGAGATCCGCATCAGATCCTGGAAAATGTACAGAAGGCAGTCGATGAATTCGTACAGGAAGCCGAACAGTTCGACGACCTGACGATGATGTGCTTTGCGTATAAAGGCAAAAAAGCCGCTTAAGCGGCCAATGGCGTAAACCCAGAAAAATGGGAATACGCCTTTTTTTATATAATAAGAACTTTCATGCGTTGCTCAAAACAGGCAGAGGATACTGACAAATGGTCAAATGTTGACCAAAGTATAGTAAAACCACTGCCATATTTAACTACGCCCAATTTGGAAGGGGATGTTGATTATTTCTTAAAAT
>JAFRJJ010000041.1 GCA_017432325.1 Solobacterium sp.
ACATCCCGCCTGTAGTACCACTGCCTCCGACAGATGTATCTGGCGGCAACAGCACAGGAATGTTGGGTGGAATGATCACAGCATCGATGATGGGAATCATCACAGCACTGTATCAGCTTCTGAAGAGCAGAAAGCAGTACAGCTAAAATCAAATGCAATGTTTCCTGAAAAGGAGACAGTAGCATAAAAAGAAGCCAGGACGGTCTTATAACTTCCCCAGTGAGACCTCCTGGTTTTCTTGGTATTGTGCATGAACGTAGGGTCAAAATTTGAAACATGTTCATGAACGTGGGGTGAGCCTGTACATAGATGTAGGGTTTGCCGAAAATCAATTAGAAAACTGAGTGAATAGTTATACTCCTTCACTAAGTTTTTCTTCCGTTTTGATGCGGTTTGACAGTGTGAAATAATACATAAAAAGGATACGGATTTGAATTTCCGTATCCTTTGGAGCGTGTTAATGGTGATCGTATTCGATGACTTCGCCGGTCCAGGACTTCCGCAGGATCTCCTTCATGTCCTCAACCATCGGTACACGCGGATTGGCAGGAGAGCACTGGTCTTCATATGCCAGGTAGGAAAGCTTTTCTACAGCAGCCATCCAGTCCTTTTCATTCAGATAAGGAATGCTGTTGAAGCGCATGGGAATACCGCAGTCTTCACCGAGTTGCCATACAGCATGAGCGAACAGTTCAACACCTTCCTCGACGGAATTAAACGGAAGACCGAGTGCTTTCGCCAGCTGGGCGTAACGCTCGTCAGCTTTGTAGTAATTGTACTTCGGCCAGACACCCGGCTTCTCCGGTTTTGTACCGTTGTAGCGGATCGTATACGGCAGAAGGATCGCGTTTGCCTGTCCGTGCGGAACACCGAACTCAGCACCGATCTTATGTGCCATGGAATGGTTCATGCCGAGGAACGCGTTTGCGAATGCCATACCTGCGATCGCAGAGGCATTATGCATCTTTTCACGCGCTTCAGGATCATTCGGGCCGTTATGAACGGCTCTGGGAAGATAATCGAATACCATCTGGACTGCCTTGAGTGCAAGCGCATCAGTGAAGTCAGAAGCCAATACAGAAACATATGCTTCCACAGCATGAGTCAGTACGTCCATACCTGTGTTGGCTGTAACGGTCTTCGGCAGGTTCATGGTCAGCGCAGGATCGATGATTGCAACGGTCGGTGTCAGGGAGTAGTCAGTCAGCGGATATTTGACATGAGTCTCTTTATCAGTGATGACCGCGAACGGAGTGACTTCCGAACCCGTACCGGATGTTGTCGGAATGCATACAAGACTTGCCTTTTTGCCAAGTTCAGGATAGCGGAATGCACGTTTGCGGATATCCATGAACTTCTGCTTGAGGTCATCGAAGTTGACTTCCGGATGTTCATAGAACAGCCACATGCCTTTTGCGGCATCCATGACGGAACCTCCGCCGATCGCAATGATGGTATCCGGCTCAAATGCCTGCATCAGTGTCAGTCCCTTGCGGACTGTCTGGATGGAAGGATCCGGCTCAACATCACAGAAGAGCTCATATGTGACTTTACCGCGTCCGCGTGAAGAACGGCTTTCCAGCTGGTCTGTCACTCTCGTGACAAATCCGAGTCTGACCATGGACTGGTCGGCAACGATGAATACCTTGGACATTTCACGCATATCATGGAGGTATTCAATTGAGTTTCTCTCAATATAGATCTTGGAAGGGATCTTGAACCACTGCATATTATTTCTCCTCTGTCCCACTTTCTTGATGTTCAGCAGATCAACTGTGCTGACGTTTCCGGAAACACTGTTATGACCGTATGACCCGCATCCGAGCGTCAGTGAAGGAATCAGGGAGTTATAGATATTTCCGATACCGCCGAATGTAGAAGGGGAGTTCCAGAGAATACGGCATGCCTTGATGCGTTTGCCGAATTCCTCAACAAGCTTCTTGTTGGAAGTATGGATCGCAGCACTGTGTCCGATACCGTTGAACATGACCATGGCTTCTGCCTTGTCAAGACCGTCTTCCACACTCTCAGCCTTCAGCATTGCCAGTACAGGTGAAAGCTTCTCTCTGGTCAGCGGTTCGTTCGGACCGACTTCGCTGCATTCTACCATCAGGATACTTGTCTTTGGTTCGACATCAAAGCCTGCCTGCTGCGCGATCCAGTACGCGCCCTTGCCGGCAACAGCTCCGTTCAGCTTCGCGTTTTCGCATCCCTCCGAGAAGGATTTGTATCCGAACATGAAGAGTTCCAGTTTTTCTTTTTCTTCTTCCGTGCAGAAATGGACATTGTAATGAGCAAATTCTTCTTTGACGAGTGAATAGATCTCCTTGTCTGCGATGACTGCCTGCTCAGAAGCACAGACCATACCGTTGTCAAAGGCCTTGGACATTGCAATGTCATTGACTGCCTGACGGATGTTGGCGGTCGTCTCAATATATGCAGGAACGTTGCCTGCGCCGACACCGAGTGCCGGCTTGCCGCAGGAATAGGCAGCCCTGACCATTGCGTTTCCGCCGGTCGCAAGGATCGTGGAAACACCCGGATGATTCATCAGGGCACTGGTGGCCTCCATGGAAGGATGTTCGATCCACTGAATGCAGTTTTCCGGAGCGCCGGCCGCAACTGCAGCTTCATAAACAACTTTCGCGGCAGCGGCAGAAGAATTCTGGGCATTCGGATGGAATGCAAAGATGATCGGATTCCTTGTCTTCAGGCAGATCAGGGACTTGAAGATCGCTGTGGATGTCGGATTGGTGACAGGAGTGATCCCCGCAACTACACCGACAGGTTCCGCAACATAGATCAGCCCCTGGACTTCATCTTCTTCAATGATGCCGACAGTCTTCTGATGACGCATATGGTTGACAACATACTCGCAGGCAAACAGGTTCTTTGTTGCCTTGTCTTCGAAGACACCTCTTCCTGTTTCCTGTACTGCAAGTTTTGCCAGTTCTCCATGCTTGTCGAGTGCTGCAACTGAACATTTTGCTACGATATAATCTATCTTTTCCTGGTCAAAGGAAGCGAATTCTTCCAATGCCCTCAGTGCTTTTCCGACTTTTTCATTGACTTCTTCTGCAGGAGAAGTGCTGTTCATAGTCGATGCGGAAGAAGTGGTTTCTGATGTGGTTTTCTTTTTGCGATCAGCCATATGATACCTCCTGTGAAAAATTTCACTTGTTCGCAAAAAGAATGTAGCATGAAAAATAACCGAACGCAATAAGAATTGATAAAAAAATCACAAGTAAACGGTTACATAAGAAGATTTACTGTTTTATTAAAAAAGTTCACCAGTGATAGGTGAACTTCTTTTCTCCTTCTACGACCGGCAGCATCTTCAGCTGGATATTGTCGACCCGTATAAAGCGGTTGCCTTTGCGGGTCAGTTCAAGGAATTCGTCAATGTCCTTCTGTTCTCCCTGAATAATGACTTCCACGTCCCCGTTCTCCAGGTTCGTGACCGCCCCGGTCAGATGACATTGGGCTGCATTCATGGATGCGAATGTACGGAATCCGACGTTCTGGACTCTGCCGGATACAACTGCTTTGAATCTTTTCATGATCTTCCTCCTGCTGCGATATTAAGAAGTTTTTCCTGCATATAAGGGACGATCCAGTCACGCAGGCCTGCTTTGGTCGGATGGCTGATATCCGACATATAAAGACTGCGCTTCACGGGATCGGGATTTTCCAGTTCCCTGTCGTTGTACATATCGATCAGATGCACATTCCATTTGTCAGAGACCTGATGGATCCTGCTGAGCAACTGCTCATAGGCTGGATCACTGCAGTAAGGCAGTGTAAACAGGATAATCACCGGATCCCACAGTTCTCTTGCATAAGCGATCAGGTATTCCAGCGCGCCGGTCGTTGTCTTGATGTTGAAGGTAAACCTGTCCATGCTGTCAGAGACCGCTCCGTGTGTCATTTCAGCATCGATCGGACTGACCTCAATGACCAGATAGTCCGCGTGAGAAACCAGTGCCAGCGAGGAACGGAAACGCTTGACTGCCGAGTTCTGGGTAACGGATGACAGATAGCTGTGCGCCAGGGATTCATTGATGATCTCCGCATCGTTGATCTGTTTCAGATAATCCGTTAAGGCGGTCCCGCCTGAACCGGTACCGGCTGAAAAGGATGAACCCAGCCACAGGATCTGTTTCCCGCTCAGGGCTGTTTGACGCTGCTGGAGCGTTTGCGGATCATATTTTGGATCATTGCCCGGATGATCCTTTTTTGTTCCATAACGGGTCAGGACAAGGGCTGCTGTCAGGACTACAGTGCTTTTTACCAGTTTTCCGAGTACAGACATACAAACTCACGCTCACCTTCCACCACAGGGACCTGTTTGACTCTCATATCATCGACCCTGATGAAACCGATGCCTTCCTTGACTTTATCAAGGAATGTATTGATATTGTCTTCTTCTCCCTGTACATAAATATCCACCATGCCGTTGGACATATTTCTGACAGTGCCGGTTACAAGGCATTCTTTTGCTGTATACATACAGAAGTATCTGAAACCGACACCCTGTACGATCCCGTCTACGATCACACGATATCTTTTCATATATTAATCATATCGCTTCCGGCTGATTTCCGAAAGACATGCCGGTGCTGCAGCACAAATGATTTCCCTGAATGAGTATTACAGTGTAATATTATTTGCGATGACCGGAGGTGCAGAAGAACATGATCAATATTCTTTTGAACAGTACGAATTTTGACCAGGAATGGGCAGGCCAGACACTGGTAAGCATATTAAAGCCGCATATGAAGACGATCATACTGCCGCTGTCTTATGACTATGGATGGGCAAGCGACGCGGATGACTGGCGGAACAGGTATGACAGGGGGTCTGACTATACATATGATCTGCTGCGTCCGTTCAGGGCATACGGCATTACGGAAGAAGACATTACACTGATGGACTATTACAGCGAGGATCCCGATGAGATGGAATACAGGATAGAGCACAGCGACCTGCTCGTACTGCTGGGCGAGGATCCTGACCAGTGCATGGAGCGATTGGATGACCTGTGCCTGATCTCCGCGATCCGTTCCTGCTCCGGTATTGTAATGGGACTCAGTGCCGGCTCCAAGATCCAGCAGGAAGCGTATTTCAAAACGATCGATGATGACATGGAATTCTCATACCGCCAGGGACTGGGACTCCTGCACGGGTTTGACCTGGATACCCACTACGTACAGGATGTATTCCATATCATGGGGATCATCCGTTCGCTGGAAACACAGAATCTTCCGGTCGTGGTCATGCCGGAAAAAGGCGGCATTGTCATCAGCGGAAACCAGTTTGCCCTGATGGGTGAAGCTTTCGTCGCGGATGAACGTGACCTGGATGAGCTGTATCTCCTGCTGGAAAGCGAACGTGATCGCTGATTTTCGTTGATTTTCAGCACTTCTGAAACTATAATTTTGCTAAAGCGAACGGAAAGACCAGTACCCGGGAGTTCATGTCGTCAGAGAGGAATGCAGGCGCTGAAAGCATTCTGTCAGAAGAATCCGGTGAATTCACTTTCCCAGTGAGACCAATCATCTCCGTATTTCCGCGTTAAGGATCAATTAAGGTGCGCATGCTTGTCATGCGAAATAGGATGGTACCGCGCAGTTAAGCGTTCCTGTATGCAGATACAGGAATTTTTTTTGGAGGAAAGGGAAATGGACGACAAAATTGAAGTGGTCCGGAGGGAAGCTCTGGACGCAATTGCTGCAGCGCAGTCAATGGATGAACTGCAGCAGGTGAGAATTCAGTACCTCGGCAAGAAGGGCAGTATCCAGGCCCTGATGGGTGTCATGAAATCTCTCAGCAAGGAAGAAAAGCCTGCATTCGGCCAGAAGGTCAATCTCTGCAAGCAGGAAGTGACCGATGCTGTTGGTGAACGCCAGAAACAGCTTGAGGCAAAGGAACTGGCAGCACGTCTGGTGGAAGAAAAGATCGATATCACGCTTCCCGGTGACAATATCACGACCGGATCCATGCATCCGCTGTTCATGATCCAGCAGCAGCTGGAAGACCTGTTCATCGGCATGGGCTACAAGGTAGCCGAAGGACCTGAACTGGAACAGGATCATTACAACTTTGAGCTGGCAAACATCCCGAAGGATCACCCGGCAAGGGATATGCAGGATACATTCTACGTTGACCCCAATACACTGCTGAGAACACATACCACGGCGATGCAGATGAGGGAACTGGAAAAGGCAAAGGGAGAAACACCGATCAAGCTGATCTGCCCCGGCAAGGTATACAGAAGAGACGATGATGACGCTACCCACAGCCATCAGTTCATGCAGTGCGAAGGACTGGTCGTCGGTGAGAACGTTACACTGGCAGACCTGAAGGGTACACTGGAATTCATGGCAAACAGGATGTTTGGCGAAGGCAGGACGATCCGTTTCCGTCCTTCCTACTTCCCGTTCACGGAACCTTCCGTCGAAGTTGACGTTTCCTGCCCGTTCTGCAACGGAAAAGGCTGCTCGGTATGCAAAGGCTCCGGATGGATCGAGATCCTCGGTGCCGGCATGGTACACCCGCATGTACTGGAAATGAACGGCTTCGATTCCGAGAAATGTTCCGGATTTGCGTTCGGTGTCGGTCTGGAACGTGTCGCAATGCTGAAATACGGTATTGATGATATCCGCAACTTCTATACGAATGACCTGAGGTTCCTGAAGAACTTCGACCGCTTTGACTGAGGAGGGAAACTGATATGAGATTAAGTTATAAATGGCTTGGTGAATACGTGGATCTCTCCGGTATTACACCTGAAGAACTGGCTGAAAGAATGACGACAGCCGGTCTGGAAGTTGAAGGCATCGAACCGATGGCACAGGGTACCAAGCTTGTGATCGGTGAAGTCATGGAATGTGAAGACATTCCGGATACACATCTGCACGCAACAAAGACAAGGATCGGCGACGGTCCGGAAGACCTGAAGGACATCGTCTGCGGCGCACCGAACTGCCGCAAAGGCCTGAAGGTCATCGTGGCACAGGTTGGCGCACAGCTGCCCGGAGGTGTGATCTCCGCCAAGCCTGTCCGCGGATACTCCAGCAACGGTATGCTGTGCTCTCTGAATGAGCTTGGTGTTGATAAAAAGTATCTGGAACAGAAACAGATCGACGGTATCGAAGAACTCCCGGCAGACGCGCCTGTCGGAGAGACGGATGTACTGGGATACCTGGGTCTGGATGACACGATCCTGGATGTATCATTGACACCCAACCGCGCGGACTGCTCCAGCATGTGGAACATGGCAAAGGAAGTCGGCGCGATCCTGCACCGTGAAGTGAAGTGGCCCGACTATGAGGGACAGGCAGACATCGGTGAAGAAGGAGACTTCAAGGTCGCTTCCGCGACGGACGGCTGCACATGCTTCTATGGAAAGGTCGTCAACCATGTCAAGGTCGGGCCTTCCCCGAAATGGATGGTCGATTACCTGCATGCGGCAGGCATGAACTCCATCAACAATGTCGTTGATATTTCCAACTACGTCATGCTGGAAACAGGACAGCCGCTGCATTATTACAACCTGGCAAAACTGCCGGCACATGAGATCACTGTCAAGGATGATGTCAGTATGACGATGACAGCCCTGGACGGTGTTGAGTTTGAGATCCTGCCCGGAGACCTGGTTATTACAACAGGCGGCGAGCCGACCGGTATTGCCGGCATCATGGGCGGCGAAGAATCCATGATCGATGAGAATACGACTGCGATCTTTATTGAAGCAGCCAGCTTCAACCATGTGAATGTCAGAAGGACATCCATCCGTCTGAACCTGATCACGGAAGCTGCACAGCGCTTTACAAAGGGACTGGAGCCCCTCAGCATGGCCAAGGCTGTTGACAGATCAGTGATGCTGCTGAAGGAATACGCGGACGCTTCAGGCTTTGAGAAGACTGTTATTGCGGGAGATCCCTCCTATGAGCCGCGTGTGGTCAAGGAAACACTGACACACTGCAATACATTGCTCGGTACTGCCTTCACCATGGACCAGGTCAAAGAAGTACTGACATGGCTTGACTTCAAGCCGGAGATCAACGGTGATGAGATCACCTGCCATATCCCCAGCTACCGTACGGATATCGAGCGTCCCGCGGACATCGATGAAGAAGTCATCAGACTCATCGGATTCGATTCCCTGAAGGGAACGCTTCCTTACATGGCAGCGACAGTCGGAAGACTCTCGCCTGCCCAGACAGGACGCCGTACGATCAGGGAAACACTGCGCGCGTACGGACTGCGTGAGATCGTTACCTATACGCTTGTTTCACAGGACTACATTGACAACGCGTACCAGCCTTCCGGAGAAGCAGTTGCCCTGGCAATGCCGATGAGTGAGGCAAGGAAGTACATCCGTACAAGCCTGATCAACTCCGTCCTGGAATGCGTTCAGTACAATGAAGCGCACCAGAATACAGATGTCTGCCTGTTTGAGATCTCCAAGGTATACGGCGGTCAGGCAGAACAGGAACGTCTGGCGATCGTACTGGACGGAAGCCTGATCGAAGACCGTCTGCACGGCATCAGTGCCAAGGGTGACTTCTATGCCATGAAGGCGATCATCATGGAAATGCTGCACAAGCTCGGATTTGCCGGCGGACGCATCCAGATCAAGGAGAACACGACGGATATTGAGCACTTCCATCCTTACCGCAGCGCGGAAGTATACATGGATAAGAAGATGCTCGGTGTCTTCGGTGAAGTACATCCCGCGTATGCCGCGAAGTTTGACCTCGGAAGAGTCGTCTACGCAGAGCTTGTGATCGACTCCCTGTTTGCGACAAAACCCGGCAAGCTGCGCTTCGAAGCGATCGACCGTTATCCGAGTGTTTCCAGGGACATTGCCCTGGTCGTACAGTCGGATGTCACTGCCGAGAAGATCATGAATGTCATCCATAAGACAGGCAGAAAGCTCGTCAGGAAGATGGAAGTCTTCGATGTATATGAAGGTGAGCATGTAGCGGAAGGATACAAGTCCGTTGCCCTGCGCATCGTCTATCAGGCAGCCGATCATACGCTGAAGGATGAAGAGATCAGCCAGATGCATGCATCGATCCTCGATGCCCTCAGCAAGCAGCTGAAAGCCCAGTTAAGAGCGTAATATTCAAAAGGATCGTATCGTTGAGGATATGATCCTTTTTTCAGTGATATGATGTGTTCAGATACCGGAGGAAGTTCAGCATGAGTCAACGTGAAATCACAATGAACAGTACACTGAAGGAAGTATATGACACGCCGATCGGTCATGACATCCTGGCAAGGATCCTGCTCCAGCTGGGTGTTCCGGAGAAAGTACTCAGGAATCCCGCCTCAGCAGGCATAAAGCTTTCCGTTCTGGCAAAACTATCAAAAAAGGTCCTTTCGGAACAATTCTGGCAGACTTTCCTGACACTGGTCAACCGGGAACAGGATGCGCCTGCATCCCTGTATACGCCCCTGCATGAGGCATGGTGGAAGGAAGCGGTCTTCTATCAGATCTATCCGCGCTCTTTCTGTGACAGTGATCAGGACGGGACAGGTGATCTGCGGGGGATTATCGGAAAACTTGATTACCTGAAGGACCTGGGTGTGGATGCGGTTTGGCTGTCACCCATCTATGATTCCCCGTTGGATGACAACGGATATGACATCCGTGATTATCATAAGATATTGCCGCTGTTCGGCACGATGGAAGACTTTGATGAACTGCTGGAAGGGATCCATGCCCGCGGCATGAAGCTGATCATGGATCTGGTCGTCAATCATACCAGTGATGAACATGAGTGGTTTCAGCAGGCACTGAAGGACCCGTCTTCCAAATACAGGAACTACTATTTCTTTGAGAATGACGAAGAAGGAGAGTATCCCAACAACTGGACTTCGAACTTTTCCGGACCTGCCTGGAACCATTATGAAGATGAGAAGCTGTATGCCCTGCATCTGTTCTCAACAAAACAGATGGACCTGAACTGGGAGAACCCGGATGTCAGGGAGGATGTGATCGCCATGATCCGCTGGTGGCTGGAGAAGGGCGTAGACGGGTTCCGCATGGATGTCATCAACTACATCTCCAAGGAAGAAAGACTGCCTGACGGAGATCCGTTTGTCGGAAACCTGATGGGTTATACCGGTATTGAACATTACTATTACGGTCCTCATCTTCATGAATATCTGAAAGAGATCCGTGAGAAGGCGTTTGATGCATATGGTGCTTTCTCGATCGGTGAAACACCGGGACTTGGCATTCAGATGGCAAGACTTGTGACAGGGGAGGAACGGAAGGAACTGGATATGATCTTTTCGTTCGATCATCTGGAAACACCCGGTCATGTACGCTTTGAAGATTACCGCTACGACCTGAACGCGTTCCGGGACAATATGGATACCTGGATGACGCAGTACGGCAATAACTGCTGGCCGACAGTCTTCTACAACAACCATGACAACCCTCGCATGGTCTCCAAGATCGATCCGGAGGGGAAATACAGAGAATCTTTAGCAATCCTGCTGGCGGTGATGCAGATGACGTTGCGGGGAACACCGTTTATCTACCAGGGAGATGAAATGGGACTGGGCAATGTACCGTTCAGAAGTATGGAAGATATCACGGATGTGGAGTCTGTCAATAAATATGAAGAACTGCTGGCTGACCATGAACCTGCAGAGACATTCAGGATCATTCTGGCAGGCACCCGTGACCATGCAAGAGTCCTGCTTCCATGGAATGACAATGCCCCGGAATGGGCAGGACAGAATGTCAATGAAGCAGTCACTTCCGCATACAAAGATCTGATTTCCTTAAGACATCAGCACAGGGCACTTGTATACGGACACTACGAAGTGCTGGACCGCAGCAGGAACAGATATGTATACCGCAGATATGATGATCATGAATCATTCATTATCGACTGCAATCTTTCCGATCAGCCGATCAGGGCATATACAGATCTGTCAGGATACACACTGATCCGGCCTCACAGGTATGCGGAACTGAATGTACTGCAGCCGTATGAAGTCAGGATATGGATCAGAACATAAACAGAACAGGATCTGCAGAGTTTGAAAATGATTTGCACAAAAGTCTTATATTCTTCTTTTACTGTATGCTAAACGCAAAACTATCGATTTTTTGAAGTTTTGCGTTTAGAAAGGTCAAATCAGATATAAAAGATCAGAAATGCTGTTCTGTTCAGCTGTTTCTGATCTTTTTGAATAATGCATATATGATCAGTGCGCAATGACTGAGCATAGATACGGCAATGCATATCTTACGCAGGAATGTAGACTCATACCGGCAGATATAGGTGCCTGCTTCCTGAGGAACAAAGCTGACGAGCGCGCGCTCATCCGGTGAGCATCCGATCTCTGTTCTGTTTCGATTTTCCGTTCTGTATACACGGTATCCTTTGTACCATGTCAGAGGCAGTTCGATCTTAGTTCCGGCATATTCTTCCGGAATGCTCAGCTGCAGTTCATTGCCGTTCTTTGTATACTCAACGGGCAGGATCTCCATACTGCCATTCCTGACGGCCGGTTCAAACTTTCTGAAATCAGGAGAAGCCATCGGCAGATAATCACCGCCTGCCAGTTCGACTCTCATGTATGACGCAGAGTAATACGGATCGCACAGTTTTCCTCCGGTGATGTCTTCATAAACTGTTTCCGTAGTGATGCCGAAGGTCCTGTCAAATACAGGATTCAGGTGCCATACGCCCTCGCACAGCAGTACGGTTATGAATACCGCGATCCACAGTTCTTTGTTGAGACGGGACAATACCGCTGCGGCAGGAACGCTCAGCAGGATACCTGCCAGTGTGATCAGACGCCAGGGGAACTGCAGTACACGCAGAAAGGAGAAATATTTCCAGGGAACAAGCGCGCATGGCAGGAACAGGAAGATATATCCGAGGACCATGCAGGCGTAAGCGAATGTGTCCTTTTTCTTAGTGACTTCAGGATACAGGATCGGCATGATCATCAGGAAATATCCCGGATTGACGACCATTGCCTTGTCTTTCGCGTACTGCTGTCCGGAGTAGCCGAATACCGTACGATTGACGAGATACTTCCACCAGGTCAGGGAACCTGCCGCAAGATCACTGTGGCCTGCGTACCAGCTGACATAGAGCTTCTGTGAGAATACCTGTTCCAGCATCGGTATAGTAAACCATGCGGTCAGCAGGAAGGCGGTGAAGGCACCGGAGAACAGTGCTTTGAATACACGGCCGTCCCTCCAGAATCTGCGCATGAATGCCATGATGACAAACAGTACAGCACCCATGAGAAAGGTCAGATTGTGGCACCAGATGAGTCCGGCAAGACCGACAGTAAGCAGGTACCACCGTTCCGGATGATCGTTCCACAGGACTTCATACAGGCCGCTCAGCAGGACCGGCAGGAACATCATGGCTGCGGTCTCTCCGACAGCGCTTCTGACGAAGACATCCGTGATCCTGTAATTGCAGAACAGGTATGCGATCGTCACAGCCAGTGACGCGGTAAAATGATCTGTCAGTTTATGAAACAGCTTCTGGCATGTATATGCCGTAATAAAGGTATACAGCCAGATCAGAAACATATAGCAGTATGACAGCGGCACATGCAGCAGATACAGCAGGGCGGCCGGATAAACAAGGATATCACAGTAGAACAGCGGACTGGCATAGCCGAATCCGTTATTTTTATAAGGATATAATGCAGGAAGCAGATCACCGCGGCTGACGGCTTCCGCCAGTCCCTGGATGCGGGAGAGATGGAAGAAGGTATCGTGTTCCACACCGACAAAGTCTTTGAACAGCCATGGATAGACAAAGATCAGAGACAGGATCAGCGCGGCAGTCAGATACTTCCCGTTATGCTTTGCGTTCCGCTTCATCCGAAGTACCACCCTGGCAGCCATTCAAGGAAGTGAATGTATGCCCGCTCGGTTCCGAAGCCTGCTGTTGCCGGAAGGAACATGAAGAACAGCAGTACGCATAATACGGTAAACAGCCTGACATAAACGATGTATTTCCGGTCAGCGTGCAGCAGTGTCCTGAATGTGTGCACGACGGAAAGGATCATGAAGAAACTGGTCGGATAGAAGTGATACGCAAAGACACAGCGCTGTACCAGCGACACCCACGGAAGATATGCCGTGAGATAACCGATGACGATGATATACGCTTCTCTGTCACGATGACGCAGCGCATACCAGAGCGTATGGAAGATAGAGAAGAATCCCGCCCAGCACAGCAGGGGATTGCTGAAGCAGGCGATGGAGTGGTAGAGACCGCTCTTGTCCGCTCTTCCGAAGTACCAGATCGGACGCAGGTCCAGGATCCACTGATACCATGTGCTCTGGTAAGGATGGGTCGCTTCCAGGTTGATATGGTAATTGTAGATATACATGATTTGCTTCCAGACATTGGCAATGCTGTAACCGTCTCGCCATACATGTGTGGGAATATAGGAAACCCAGTAAATGATAACGGGGATAAAGATAAAGAAGACAAAGCACCAGAGGATCGTGATGAGCATATGTTTCAGGAATACATCACGGATGATCATGCAGAGCTGACGCTCACGCGGATCCATCTGTCTGGGACGTCTGAGTTTGTTCATTGCGGTGTTGTATTCACGCCATCTCTGGAACAGGTTGCTGAAGAGGAGGATCGCCAGTCCGACCGCACTGTAGCAGGCAGTCCACTTTGTCGCGATGCCCAGTCCCATCATGATGCCGCTGAGGCACAGCAGCTTCATCTGTTCTTTCAGGGATGTGTCATAGAATCCGGTGTAATAGTAGCGGATCATGTACAGGAACATGAACAGGATGAAGAAGACGCTGAACGGCTCCAGCGTACCGATCCTGGATGTTGTCAGATGCATGAAGTCAGCCGCGAACAGGATCGTTCCCCAGGCACAGTATCTGCTCCTGCGGAACAGTTCCTTGCATACCGCATAGAACAGCGGTACCAGCAGGATGCCAGTGATAGCACCCGGAAGTCTCCAGGCAAACGGGTTCATGCCGAGCAGCTTGATGGATAATGCCATCAGTGTCGTACCGAGCAGCGGGTGTACAGAAGCGTACATGCGCTGTCCGTTGGCGATCTCCCAGGCATTTCTCGGGTGATAGACTTCATCAAAGTAGCCTTCGTCATAATAGATCGGATCCAGGCAGACAAGGTCCTGCTCATCAATCAGAAGTGATGCGGGATACTTGCCGGAACTGTACTCATCTTCTTCTACTTCGACGCTCAGAAGACGCTCCGCGCTGACTGCCTTGAAGGCCAGTTCCGTCAGCGTATCGTTCTTGCTGGAACTTGTGATTCGGATATAGGGATAATCCCAGTCGCCCTTGGTGATCGAGTACTGGTAGATGCTGCCTTTGGACAGTGTGGTGACCGGTTCCCATTCAGAAAGGTCATTTGATCCTTCCAGGACGATATCATGGAAGCCGAGCTGGTACGCGTCGGGGTTGCTGTTATTGTCGCCTTCCCCGTACAGGGCATACACCGCGTCAAAATGCGTTGCTTCGGGAAAGTGCAGGATGATAGACTGCGGTGTTGCGGAGGGCTGCCATGTGGTGACCGGGAATACCGTACTGCCCAGCCTGTGCAGTGATACCACGGCATACGCGGCAGTGATCATGCATACATAAAACCAGTCACGTTTTGTCCACATGGGTTTTCTGCGCGATACTCTGATAAATGTGTTTGTTTTCGGCGGAAGCTTCTCCCGCTTCCAGCGGACCGGCGCAAAACGGAAAAACACCCATATCAGCGCGGATACAAGGAGTATACGGAATAGTACTATGAGCAGTTCACTGTCGTAGAACAGCGTCAGTCCGATCGTTTTCATAGATACAATTATACACTTAAGCAAAAGTATCGTGTAAACAACAGATGAAAAGGGTATAATGTTAAAGTTGATGCGGAGGTTTCAAAATGGCAAAAACAAGCAACACCAATCCGGAAAACAGACAGCCTGCGAAGAAGACTGTTCGGCAGCTGCCCATGAACTGGTTTAAATTCCTCATTTACTGTCAGCTCATCCTGACGGCATTATCGGAACTGTCCAATGCATATCTGTATCTGACCGGTCGGGTCTATGCCCAGGAACCGGGCGGAGCAGCAGGGTTTTACGCACAGTTTCCGTCATTCCGCATCATCAATTTGATGTTCGGCGCGGCAGGGATCATCATGGCAGCGTTTGCGGTCTATACAAGATTTCAGTTGGCCGGCTTCAAAAAAGGTGCTCCGTCACTGCTGCTGAAATTCAACCTGACAACAGTCGTTGTCACCATGATCTATCACATCCTGTATGCATTCGTTTCCGCGACTTACGGACGTATGCTGACAGGCAGGGAGATCATGTCCTATATCGCCCTGTTTGGAATCGGCATGGCCTATTACCTGGTCAACAAGTCCTATTTCGGCAAGCGTGAATTCATGTTCAACAGATAAAACAATATCCCGGAGGAACGATCCCCCGGGATGTTTTTCTTCACAGGTTTTTCAGTACTTCTTCCATAACTTCCAGCGCCTTGGCGGAAGCTGTCCGGAAGGTGGCGTAGAACTCCTCTGCACCGCCTTCAATTCCGTCGGACACCATCTTGATCAGCAGGCACGGCACATTGTTTCTCCAGCATGTCAGCGCGATGCCGGCACTTTCCATCTCACAGATGTCACAGTGAAACTCTTCAGCGAGTTTTCTTTTTTTATCCGGATCACCGATAAACTTATCTCCAGATGCGCAGTTGACGGTCTTCATCTGCGGATAAGCGGACAGAGCTGCGTCTCTGAGATGATCATCAGTCGGGATCCAGACAGATGGGAGCTCCAGATATCTTCCGACACCGGAGTGATCCGCTTCCGATGTGTCAAAGTCATAATGGACGATCCGGTCGACCACGCACAGCCTGGAAATTTCCGCTTCCGGTGTCAGGGCACCGACCACACCGAAATTCAATATGACCTGTGCACCGTTGAAGATCAGTGCCTGAACAGCCGCGGCAGCCGCGATCTCACCGGCACCGCTGTTGACAACGGTAACTGTTTTCCCGCCGATCAGATAGTCGCCTGCTTCCCGTCCTGCCAGCTGATATGACTTCAGCGCTTCCCCATATCGTTCCTTAACGGCCTGCATTTCCACTGCAGCGATCATTCCGTAACATGCCATCGCAATATCCTCCAGTATCAATATGGTGATATTATAGGCTGACGGAAAGATGATTTAAAGTGAAGCGATCCAGGAAAGATCCGGTTCATTCCTGCTGTGTATCCGGGTCTCTGAAAGTAATCAAAAGAAATATTAGCACTCATATTGACAGAGTGACAAAGATGGGTATAATAATCAGTGTTAGCAAACGTTGCGCATGAGTGCTAATGCGCAGAAACAGGAGGTTATGATGTTAAAGCCGTTGCATGATTATGTAGTACTGGAAAAAGTTAAGGAAGAAGTAAAAACAGAAAGCGGTATCCTGCTGACAACAGGTCAGGCAAAAGATGAGCCGTCTCTGGGACTGGTAACAGCTGTAGGACCCGGCAAAGTCGATAACGGAACACTGGTTCCGATCGAACTGGAACCCGGTCAGAAAGTCATCTATAAAAAGTATTCCGGAACAGAAGTCAAGCATGAAAAGAAGGATTATCTTCTGATCAGCGCAAATGATATTCTGGCAATTGTTGAATAAGGAGATCACAAAATATGGCAAAGGAAATCAGATATTCAAAAGATGCGCGTCAGTCCATGCTGGACGGCGTCAATAAACTGGCTGATGCAGTCAAAGTAACACTCGGTCCCAAAGGACGCAATGTTGTTCTTGAGAAGAGCTATGGTTCACCGCTCATCACAAATGACGGTGTCACGATCGCCAAGGAAGTCGAACTGGAAGACAAGTTCGAAAACATGGGCGCTAAGCTGGTATACGAAGTAGCCAACAACACAAATGAGAGTGCCGGTGACGGCACAACAACAGCGACTGTTCTCGCACAGTCAATGATCACAAACGGTCTGAAGGCTGTTGATAAGGGAGCGAATCCTGTTCTCATGAGAGAAGGCATCGACAAGGCTGCCAAGGCTGTTGCCGAAGCACTGCTGAAGAATTCCCACGAGATCAGTTCCTCTGAAGATATCAAGAATATCGCTACTGTTTCTTCCGGTGATGAAGAGATCGGAAAGATCATTGCTGAGGCAATGGATAAGGTCGGCAAAGACGGTGTCATCAACGTTGATGAATCCAGAAGCTTCGAAACAGTTCTGGAAATGACAGAAGGCATGCAGTATGACAAGGGCTTCGTTTCCCCTTACATGGTCACAGACCGTGAGAAGAATGAAGTCACACTGGAAAATCCGCTGATCATGGTCACAGACCAGAAGATCAATACGATCCAGGATATCCTGCCTGTACTGGAAGAAGTCGTCAAGTCCAACCGTGCACTGCTGATCATCGCCGATGACTTCGACAACGAAGTACTCAGCACTCTGATCATCAACAAACTGAGAGGTACATTCAATGTTGTCGCTACAAAGGCTCCGGGCTTCGGTGACAACGCGAAGAACCAGCTTGGTGATATCGCATGCATGACAGGCGCGAACTTCTACGCAAAAGACCTGAACATGAACCTGGCTGATATGAAGGTCGCTGACATGGGTTCTGCCGCAAAAGTTGTTGTCGGCAAGGACAAGACAACGATCCTCGGCGGAAAAGGCAATAAGGAATTCGTTGCACAGCGTGCAGCTGAGATCCGTACAGCGATCGAAAACACAAAGTCAGACTATGACAAGAAGAAGCTGATGGAACGTCTGGGCAAGATGACAAATGGTGTTGCCCTGATCAAGGTCGGCGCTACTACCGAAACAGAACTGAAGGACAAGAAGCTCCGTATCGAAGACGCTCTGAACGCTACCAAGGCAGCAGTTGCCGAGGGTGTCGTTACTGGCGGCGGACTTGCACTTGTTGAAGCATATCTGGATATCAGAGAAACTCTGAAGTCCAATATCGTTGATGTACAGCGCGGTATGAACATCGTTCTCGATGCTCTGAAAGAACCGATCATGCAGATCGCTGAAAATGCCGGCTATGACGGAAATGAGATCTATGAAGCACAGCTTGCTAAAGAAAAGAACATCGGTTTCAATGCCAAGACCGGTGAATGGGTCGACATGTTCAAAGACGGTATCATTGATCCGACCAAGGTCACACGTTCCGCTCTGCTGAATGCCGCAAGCATCTCAGGTCTGTTCATTACAACAGAAGCTGCGATCGCAGAGATTCCCGAAAAGAATCCGATGCCTGCTCCGGCAATGCCTGAATATTAATAACGCTTAACATCCTGCCGGCTGTGAAAATACAGCCGGTTTTTTTCATGCCCGGGACGATGTTCTTCGTTTTTTGCATGCATGCACATATACAAGCGTGTTTTCACATGTTTAAAATAATTGCTGTAGGCAAAAAGGAGAAACAGATCATATGGATTATCAGGTTTCGGAAAAAGTAAGCGCAACGCTGAAAACACTGACAGAACGTTCTGATGTACAGGACGCCCTCAATTTCATGGAAGCAGATCAGGAAAACATCATCCAGAGGCAGATGGAACTGACACTGATCCCCGCACCGACGTTCCATGAGGAAAACAAGGCTGCAAGACTGCTTGAAATGTTCAAAGAGGAAGGTCTGGAAGACTGTCATATCGATGAGTTCGGCAACGCTGTCGGTCTGAGAAAAGGCACAGGCGGCGGAAAAACTGTCCTGGTGGAAGGCCACATGGATACCGTATTCCCGCTGGACACAGAACTGAAAATGGTCCGTGAAGACGGCTGGATCAGATGCCCGGGCATCGTAGATGACACAAGAGGATGCGCTTCCGTACTCTCAACGATCCGCGGACTGAATGCGGCAGGCATTCAGACGAAGGGAGACATCTACTTCGTCGGTACGACACGTGAAGAAGGAATGGGCGCCCTGGGCGGAATGAAAGACTATGTCACACATCATCCTGAACTGGAAGCCAGCATCTCCATCGACGGCGACGGCTATCAGCAGATCGTCTATCAGGCAACCGGCATCTATACATACGAATTCAATTTCTACGGCATCGGCGGACATGCAAGCGGCGCGTTCGCAAAGGTCGCCAACCCGCTCCATGCGGCAGGCAGGGCGATCGCAAAGATCGCTGAACTGCAGGTACCGGAAAGCCCGCGCACAACATTCGCTGTAACAGGCGCTTATGCCGGAAGCTATTCTGCGATCCACGCCATCGTTGACAAGGCTACGATCACGCTGAACTTCCGCTCTTCCGATCAGACAGAACTGCTGAAGCTGAAGGACAAGATCTTTGCATGTGTTGAAGAAGCGTGCAAAGAGGAAACAGACAGATGGGGCAAAGATACGATCACATATGACTACAGACATGTGTGCGACATCAATGCCGGAACACAGGACTCCCATACGCCGATCGTAGAAGCAGCGATGGCGATCTCTGAATACCTGGGCTGTGAAGAACCCAAGCTGGCAGAAGGCGGAGCTACAAACTGCTCCAGGGCGATCGAAGTCGGTCTGCCTGCAGTATGCCTGGGCGGCGGCTCCGGATATGATTCCAGATGCCATTCCCTGGCGGAACAGTTCCGTGAGGAAGGCGCGTACAAGGGATGCCAGATCGCAATGCTGCTGGCACTGATGTGTGCCGGTACAGAAACAACGGATTCTGTCATTGAATAACATGATAAAGCGGCACAGGCCGCTTTTTCTCTGCTCATACAGATGAGATGACATGCCTTGTTTTCTGTACGGTGCTAAAATAATCTCAGAGTGCGCCAGTTCGGCGCCAGTAATATAGCAGGGTGAAACTCCCTGTCCGGCAAAGCCGCAGCGGGCAGCCGGTACTCAGTCTTGGAGCCGAAGTCGTGAGACGAGGTTTAAGCGTAGACAGAGAAGCACATAGACCG
>JAFRJJ010000042.1 GCA_017432325.1 Solobacterium sp.
AAAAAACGAACCGTTAAAGCAAAGTGTTGGTGGCTTAGTTGATATCTAAGCCACTTTTCGCTTGTTCACACATCAGCTTTAACAGCTTAATGGTTACTTTATAGAGATCTCCATCAGTTTTTTTCTCATTATCAATTAATATGAAAAGGTTCAAATAATCCTGAAGCAATTCTTTTTTAAATCCTCTATGCTTGTCTATAAAGAATTTCAAACGAGCACACAATTGATCAACCGGCTCTAAATTTCTGTACGCCTCTTCAGTGTTTGATTTATACATTGTTCTTGTAAGATTCATCTTGTTCGCTGCATATGTGAGCGAACTGTCTTCATCACCAATCAAGTGGGAACCGGTTTTTAAATGCTTTCGACATATATTGTAGTTAGGAATTCTTTGAGGCCTTCCATGACAAACAATTTCTGCAAATGAATTCGCTTTATCCGTTGCAATCAATATGCATATCTTATTCCGGGATATTCCTCTTGGCTGCTTGCGAACCTTTTTTATTTTTCCAATCTCCTCCAGCAGATAGATCTTTGATGAATCCTCATGGACATATGTTTCGTCAATCCAAATTGTCTCGTTCAATACAATCGATTCCTGGTAGTTCCGCAGAGTATAAAAGATTTTCTTCATCCATGCAGTGCCGGTTACAGTCGATATTTTCGCTGTTATACACGCCGATCGGACAGATGTACCGTTTAACAAGCATTCAAGGAAAGAAAACCAGGCAACAATATTCACTTTGCTTGAGAAAAATAGAGTGTCGGAAGCACAATTAAACGTCTTCCCACATTCTTTGCATAAATACCGGAGTGTTCCATTACGATTCTTACCATACTTGATGAAATTGTTTGAGTGACACTCAGGACACTCCGGTTTTCGAAACTCATGAAGCAATTTATCGTAGGCACTGAATTCGTTGCGGTGGTTCTTTAAATAATCTGTAAGGATTCTTCCAAGAACCTCTTTTTCAAACATATCTTCGCTACTTTCCCATAACAAAAACAACTTTTTATATGAGGAATTTCTGGTCTGGCTCATCATCAATCCCTAATATTTTTAAGCAATAACTCAGTTAGGGAAGTCGCCAGACCAAGAACCAAGGACTGAGTTACTGCTTAAAAACATCCTTTATTTGGTCTGGCACACATAATGTTAAACCTAATCACAGGTTCTTGCACTTTTACCAACACTTTGCTTTAACGGTTCGAAAAAAAACCAGTATTCATATGAATACCGGTTTTCAGGGTTTATCCTCCGTAAATGCTTTCCGGTTTAACTCTGCAGGGTGCTCCTGCGCCGTTTTCACATAGTCTGTTCAATGCGGCAGAGCCCCATCCGCATCCGAATGAGAAGTCACCGTTCCATGTCTGAGCATAGTTAGTGAAGTCAGCAGCACTTCCGAGGAAGAAGATTTCGATATGGCAATGTGGTCCTGTACTGTTGCCAGAACTTCCAAGGGATCCGATCGCATCACCGGCCATGACGATGCTTCCGGTAGCGATCGGTGTTCCTGCAAGCAGATGCAGATATTTGATCGCGTAGAGGCCGCCGTTGACCTTTGTCAGGAGATAGACCTGGTTGCCGCCGCCCTGTGAACCATTCCGGTTCTGGGCACCGCATGCACTGCCGAGTTCTCCGTACGGACATCCGTCCTGGCTTTTCAATACAACACCGTTGCCGATCGCTACGACTGTTGCACCGAGCGGTCCGGCAAAGTCAGCGCCGAGATGAACACCTCCTGATGCATAATGCCATGTTCCGGCTTCGGGATTGATGCCGACACCAGGTACCGGATAATTCCAGCCGCTGCTGGCAGTGACCTGGTTCAGTTTTTCTGTAATACTGCGCATCATATCACGGATAGCGTCGATATCTCCCGCGATCGTATTTCCTTGAGCTTCGAGGTTGGCGCTTTGTTTTCTGTACTCTTCCTGAATGACCTGTGCCTGATATTTCAAAGCAAGGATCGCATTCTGACGAGCAACAACATCCAGTCTTGCGTTATCGAGTTCTTTTTTTGCTTTTTCAAGTTCTTCTTTGTCTTCATTGAGTTTGGCGATCTCTGCAGCCAGTTCTCTCATGACTTCTTCATCATAACCTGTGATATCCGATAAACCGTTGATCACCCTGATCAGATCTGAGAATTTGCGCACACCCATGATGACATCCAGGAACTGGTTCAGCCTCATGGTCTCCTGGGAGATCTCCATTCTTCTCTGGATCTTCTCTTCGGTTTGCTTGATATCGGCTTCCCTCTGATCGATATCCGCCTGTTTTTCGTCGATCTCTGCCTGCTTGGTCTCGATCTTATAGTTCAGATCAAAGATCTCCCCGTTCAGCGCATCTGCCTGTGACTGATATCCGCTGACCTGGCGCGCATAGTACACAACGTTCTCAGCGATCGCAGCACGCTGTGTTTCGATCTCCTCCAGCTGCTTTTTCAGCGCGTCACTCTGTGCGGACATATACTCCATATAGGCAGCGCAGCTGTTCTTTTCTGACTGTGTCAGGGGCAGAAGCCCGGAACACAGATTTGACCAATACCTTGAATCTGAGTAATCAGGTTCTTCGGCACTGGCCGGAAAGATCGTAAAGCAGATACCGGTCATGACAGCAGCTCCGAACTGGATCAGTTTTTTACGTACTGTCTTCATCTCATTTACCTGTTTCTTTCTCCGATACACTTTCCAGCAGAGCTGTCAGCTGCTGCGTTTCATTTACCGTCAGTTTTCTGTCTTTCAGATAACTCGTAATGAAATCACCCAATGAATCATTGAATTCTTCTTCTACCAGTTTCTTGGTCTTATGACTGTAGTATTCATCTTTGCTGATGACCATTGTCAGACCGCTCCTCTGCGGAAGCAGGTACCCCTTATCCCTGATTCTCCGGATCAGAGTAAACACGGTAGATTTTTTCCATCCGTATAAATTTTCACAGATGTGCCAGACATCCATTGAAGAAATACCCGGATTATCCCAGATGATTCTCGCCACTCTGTTTTCGGCTTCGCTTAGTCCTTCCATGATCCCCCCAAAAGGACTACATATGTAGTCCCTTTTATCGTATTACTGAAGTTTACAAATGTCAACCGTTATGGAAACAATTACCTATTATCAGACACAAAAAAGGAACAGCCGGTGAAGATTCAGCTCTGTACTGTTCCCCTGTCTTAAGTTTGAAACTGCAGTATAAAAAGCTTCTGCTAACGATTAGCAGAAGCGATGTAATCAGCGAATGTCTGGTGATTGAGATGAAGCTGTGTTGACAGCTGGTTTCCGACATAGCGGTAATGGTACATCTGTGCGCCGATGCCGGTGACCTTCTGGCTTTCGTGATCCCAGCTGCATATGAACCCGTATTTATATGCGTTTTCCTGGAGCCAGAGACTTTGAAGTGTCTGCTCGAAGGAAGCGTTGCTGATGCCGTCTACCCGGAAGTCAACAGTCAGTCCGAGCTGCCGTTCGCAATGACCGGGATACTGTTCATATCTGAGTACCTGTTTGCCGTATCTCAGCTTTGCTTCATCAAACAGTTCCTTCTGCTTATCATAAGAAACATAACCTTCCGTTACGATCAGTCCGGCACATGCCCTGTCTGTTTTCAGACCTGACTGAATGCCCTGGCACATCTCTTCCAGATGTATCTTTGCTTCATCCTGCATCAGGATCTGCTTGTCGCTGGGGACTTCCTCGGAAACCACGCGCAGCTGTGTCGGTGTACGTCTGACGATCGTATTGCTCGCATCGACCCATGCGTCAAGACTTGAAGCATTCATGACCAGAACACTGTCCTGCTTGTACGGGTCACCGTTGTCTAGGTAATCCTTGATCTCTTCATAGGAATACTGAGACAGCAGGATGATCAGTGTATCGATATCCATGACATCCCTGGTGTCTTCGACCATTCGTACGATCTGGGCCGGCGTCCTGTCCCACTGATATGTGGACAGCCGCTTATATTCAGCTGCATTGTAAATGTTGAATCCCTCTTCACGAATAAAAGCAATGAAAACATTCGGTGCGATGGAGTATTCAATAATATAATCAATCTCTTCAGGTGTCAGATACTCTTTGATCAGCTCACGGCTTTTCTGGTCCGTATACGGATATCTTGAGAGTGAATCATATTTGCTGTTGAGAATTCCGATACATACGGAGCCGAGCAAAGCAACACTGAAAACAAACAAAGCTGTCAGGATCCTGATCTTAAGGCTGTTACGGTTTATTTCACTCATACCTGATATTATATCATCCTTCATCATGCAATGCCGCATATACTTTTACGGCAGTTTCCATCGGAACGACTTCCGCGATCTGTTCTATGTCCGCATTTTTGAGGTTTGTAAAGTTTCCGAATGCTTTCAGCAGTTTCTGCTTCCGTTTCGGACCTACACCTTCCACCTCATCAAGGATCGATTTTGTCTGCGCTTTGGAACGAAGTTTCCGGTGATATGAGATCGCTCTTCTATGGACTTCGTCCTGCATTCTAGTCAGCAGGAAGAACAGTCCGGAGTCGCGGTCGATATCGAACGTCCTGTAATCCGTATCCATCAGTGCATTTGTGTTATGCCTGTCATCCTTGACCAGGCCCATGATCTTGATATCGATCCCGAGCGAATCAATGATCTCTTTTGCGGCTTCGATCTGTGTTCTGCCGCCATCGACGAGGATACCGTCCGGCATCCTGCCGTTCTCCTTCAGAAGTCTGAAATAACGGCGGTAAACGACTTCTTTCATGGAATCAACATCGGAATTGCCGGTATGCAGCTTATAAAGCCGATAGCTCTTCCTGTCGGGTACGCCGTCTTCATATACGACACAGCTCGCTACGGTAAACTGGCCTGAAATATGGCTGTTATCGAACAGTTCAACACGCCTCATCGGGCGGCCCGCCAGTTCGGAGAGCTGCTGTACGGCATTTTCAGTCATGCTGTTCTGCTGCTCGGCAGCGTCGAATTTCAGATTGAGCTGCTGTTTCGCATTCTCAATGCACATATCGATCAGTTTCTGACGGTAGCCTTTCTTCGGGATGAATACCGCCATACCGAGCGTATCCTGAAGATCCTGCTGGAACGGTTCACATTCAGCGGATAGCACCAGTTCCTTCGGTTTGGGATGATCCTCATAGAACTGCAGCAGGAATGACTGGAATTCTTCCGAAGCATCGCCATAAAGCGGCTTCAGGCGGAATTCCTTGTTCAGTACGGTACCGTTTCTGACCAGGAATCCGGTGATCGCCAGATATCCGCGGTCTTCATACCATGCGAATACATCTCTGGTACCCTTCTTATCTGTTTCGATCATCTGACGGTCTATGACGCGCTCGATGCTGGTGATCATCTCGTGATACTGGGCGGCCTTTTCGAATTCCAGGTTTTCACTGGCTTCCAGCATCTTTTTGTTCAGTTCTTTTGTGATCTCTTTTGTATCTCCGTTCAGGAACGATGTCACCCCGTCCGACATTCTTTCGTATTCTTCCGGATCGATCTCATACTGACATGGTCCCAGACACTGTCCGAGATGATAATACAGACAGACTTTATCCGGGATCTTAGTACATCTTCTGAACGGATAGAGCGTCTGCAGGATCTTCAGCGTATTGCGTGCTGCAGTCGCGTCAGGAAATGGTCCGAAATACCTGGCATTTCTGTCTTTCTTCATATCACGCGCGATCATCAGTCTCGGATACTTTTCCTTCGTCAGCTTGATGTAAGGATAGCTCGAGTCATCGATGAACATGATGTTGTATTTCGGCCGGTATTTTTTGATCAGGTTGATCTCCAGGATCAGAGCTTCTTTTTCGCTCCTGGTCACAATGAAATCAAAGTCATCAATGTTTGATACAAGCTTGGTCGTCTTAAAATCATGTGCTCCCGTAAAATACTGGTTGACACGGTTATGGAGATTCTTTGCTTTTCCGACGTATATGATCTCGCCGTTTTTATCCTTCATCTGATAGCTGCCCGGTTCATCCGGCAGATTTGCCAGTTTTGCCTTCAAATATTCACGGTCCATGAGATCACCCTTTCAGTGTTACGACGGTAGCTCCTGTACCGCCTTCATTCGGCATGCCTAAACGGTAGGTATCCACATCCCGGTCACGGTCCAGCTTGTTATGGACCGCCTTCCGGAGTGCACCGGTACCGTCTCCGTGTATGATGCGGAACGTAATCAGATGGTTCATCTTTGCGGAATCCAGATAATCTGAAAGTTCTTCCATTGCTTCATCAACCCGCATACCGATCAGATTGCATTCAGGAGACATTGTCTGAGTAAGAACATTGCCGCCGAATTTCACGAATGCTTCTTTTTTCTTTTCGGGAAGGATCTTCAGGCTATGACGGATCTGATCTTCCTTGACATGCATCTGTCTGCCGTTCAGTTCAATCGTAATGTCTTTCCGGCGGATCGATGTGATCCTGGCTGCCTGGCCGTTGACCCTGAGTTCAACAACATCGCCTACGGCAAATCCCCGGTCATCCCTGAGCGGTTCGCTGCTCTGCGGCTTGATCTCTTCTTTCCGGTTCAGTTTCTGCCTGACTGCCAGCACTTCATGATATTTCGCGCTGCTCTGCATCTCGCGCATCTGACGCAGGATCTCATCTGCTTCTTCGTAAGCATTCTGGCGGTAAGCGTTGATCTCTGCTTCTGCCTTCGCTTTCCACTGGTCTTTTTCCTGTTCCAGACGGTTCAGCAGTTCTTCTGTTTCCTTTTTCCTGGCATCCAGTTCCTGCTGTTCCTGTTCCAGCTGTTCTTTGAGCTGGCGGTTTTCCGCCACCTGTGTTTCCAGCTGTTCGATCAGTTTGTCTTCCTGTGTTCTTGCCTGGTCCTTCAGAAATCTGGCGTACTTGATAATACCGTTCGGCAGACCGTAGCGCTGCGCGACTTCAAAGGCATTGGACTGACCTGTCGTGCCTTCCATATACCTGTAAGTCGGCTGCAGCTTTTCCATATCAAATTCAACACTGGCTGTCAGGATATCATCATGCCGTTTTCCATATGCTTTCAGTCTGCCGTAATGCGTTGTCGCCACTGTCATGCATTCGCGTTTTCTCAGCTCATTCAGAACGGAGATCGCAAGTGCTTCACCTTCTCTCGGGTCTGTACCGGAACCGATCTCATCGAGCAGTGCCAGGCTTCTGTCTGTCGCGTCACGCATGACTTCCGCGATCTTGACGATCTGTGCCGAGAAGCTTGAGAGTGAACTGACAACAGACTGATCGTCACCGATGTCGACAAAGACATGATCAAAATACGGGATCACCGCATGTTCAGCAGTTACCGGCATGCCGCAGTAGGTCATCAGTACGAACAGACCGATGATCTTCATTGAAACGGTTTTACCGCCGGTATTTGGACCTGTGATCAGGAGCAAATGCTTCGGATCTTCCAGGTGATATGTATTTGCTACGACTTTTGTGCGCTCGATCAGCGGATGACGTCCTTTTTCTATGATCAGCCTGCGGTCTTCCGTCAGCTCCGCAACAACAGCATCACGCTGTTTTCCCCATAAAGCTTTGGCATAGAGGCAGTCCAGGATCGCGCATGTTTCCAGATTCGCCAGTTCTTCTTCAGCGACAAGCGATACCTCATAGGAACATTCCTCAAGGATCCGCTGCACTTCTTCCGCTTCCCTGGCAAGCAGTTCCTGCTTTCGGTTATTCGCGTTGAGCAGTGATGCCGGTTCCACGTAGGATGCCTGTCCGCTGGCGGAATCACCATATACCATGCCTCCGAAGTTATTCTTTTCAGCAGCCCTGACAAGCACCATCGCTCTTCCGCCCCTGTATGTGACGATACCGTCCACAACACTGGACGCATGGGAAGAAAGGAAGTGATTGACTGCGGAAGCGATCACTGCGTCAGCGTTTCTCAGGTTTCGGCGGATCATCCTCAGTTCTGAAGAAGCGTCGTCAAGCACTTCACCGTACGGACTGATGCACTGTGTCAGCTTTGCTTCACAATGATCATGTACGACCATTGTAGAAACGAGATCATGAATATACGGATGGTCTGTTTCCAGATTTTTCTCATAGCTTTTAATGGCGCGGATCCCCTGGATCAGACGTACTTCATTGTTCAGTTCCGCAGCCGTCAGGATCCTCTGCCTTCTTGCGCCTTCCAGCATCATTGTCTGGTCGGTGATCCCGCCGAACGGCATTTCCCCGAAACGGACAGTCGCTTCAAGCGCTTCGCTGATCAGAGCATGATCCCTTCTGATGACAAGCGGATCAAAGCTCGGTGCAGTCCGGCGCATCAGATCCCTGCCAAGAGAAAAAGAGCAGGAATTCTCCATTTCCTGCAGAATTACATCCAGCTCAAGACTGCTTTCAGTACTCATCATTAATCCTCTCCAAATTTATCAAAGCCCTGTGCTTCCAGCCACTCAGCTACAGCTTCACGGTCAGAATCGTCCAGCGCTTTCGCTTCAGAATAGATCTTGTCGATCATATCTGAAGTATCGAGTGTGATACCTGCATTATCTGCAGTAGAGACCACTGTATTATGGATCATGGAAATCCATGTCTTATTGGAAATATTCACACCGTTGGAAAAGAACGGTGTATGAAGCACCGTGAAAAGAACCATGACCCAGACAGTCGCGCTGATGATCCCGATCGCGCCGCCCAGAAGTCCGGATACCTCGCGAATGACCGGTGTGCTTTCGATCTCCTTCAGAAGGCTTTCAAGGATCATCAGAATGATCCTGCAGACAATAAAGATGATCAAAAACCACATCGCCTGATTGGCGAATACATAGACACTGTCTTTGAGAAGTGTATCCTGAAGCGGTGTCCATTCTCTTGGCCAGAGCATGAGATACGACGCCGCAACATCATAGTAGCGCCATGAAGCAAACAGGGAAAGACATACGCCGATCAGTGATACGATCTGTCTCAGAAAGCCTTTGGATGCACCAATAACCATCATGGCAATATAAAAGACTACAAGTCCGATATTTATATAAGTTACCCAGTCAACAGGAATTGAAATCATATCCACCTCCGTCTATTGCAATATCATACTCAAATCAAATTATTTACGCAAATCGTATGTTAGAATTGTTGCATGGCAAATCAGACAATTACATTAAAATTAACACCGGAACAGCAGGACCGTCTGTATGCATCATTCAGGGAATGCTCGGTAAAGCCTCCTGCTTATGCCAGGTATCAGCTAAGAGCAGAAAACTGTGTGATCACCTGTTATGAGTCCGGAAAGTGCGTCTTCCAGGGAAAAGACGCGGAAGTATACGCATCTGCTTTTATGAAGCCGGATGAGAGTCTGTACCCCCAGGCCGGCTCCGATGAAGTCGGTACCGGTGATTATTTCGGACCCGTCTGTGTCTGTGCCAGCATCGTGCAGAAGAAGGATGTCACCTTTCTGGAAGAATTGGGCGTAAAAGACTCCAAACAGATCACGGACGCGTATATCCTTCAGCACGCGCCGGCTGTCATGAAGCACCTGCAGCACAGCCTGCTGATCGTCAGCAACCGCAAATACAATGAAGTTCATAAAACAACGAACATGAACGCAATCAAAGCAAAGCTCCATAACCAGGCATATGTCAATCTGTCTGCCAGAACAGCATTGCCAGATCTGCGCGTCATTGACCAGTTTACACCGGAAGCTTCCTATTACCGTTACCTTCAGGGTGAACCGAATGTGATCGGTCAGATCCGTTTTGAGACAAAAGCCGAAAACAAATATCTGAGTGTGGCGGCATCCAGCATGATCGCCAGGTATGCTTTCCTGAAAAGCATGGAAGCGATGGAACAGAAATATGACATGGAATTCGTCAAAGGCGCATCTTCTGCCGTTGATGAATGCGCCAGATCGTTTGTGAAACGCTACGGTATGGAAAAGCTCGGCGACGTAGCCAAGCTTCACTTCAAGAATACGGAAAAACTATGATACCGGCTGATATGGCCGGTATCTTTTCTTACTTGGTTTTTTCGCTGTTCGGTCTGCGCTCAACACTCAGTCTGATCGTGTTTTCGACCTGTACCAGTTCCACGCCTGCTGCCCTCAGCATGCGCTTTGATACAACGTTTGCGTCTGTTCCGTCGTATTTATCACTTTCATATACGATCTTCGAAATACCTGCCTGAATGATCGCCTTGGCACATTCATTGCAGGGAAACAGTGATACATAAAGCGTACATCCGCGGACAGGACGCGGGCTGTTCAGGATCGCGTTGAGTTCAGCATGGACGACATAAGCATACTTGCTGATGAGGAAACCGCCTTCCCTGTCCCAGGGAAATTCATCGTCACTGCATCCGCGCGGGAAACCGTTATACCCGACCGATACGACACGGTTGTTTTCATCGATGATGGCAGCACCCACCTGGGTGTTGGGATCCTTGGAACGAAGTGCGGACAGATGAGCAAGTCCCATGAAGTACTCATCCCAGCTGAGTGTATCAAGTCGTTTTGTCATAATCAGTTCTCCTGTTTCAGATATGCTTCAAGATAATCAATATCATATAATTCATCCAGATTCCTTGCAATATTCATCGCATGCTTCGCAAGACCATGGTCATATTCAAATTTCAGGACCTTTGCGTCAGTTCCGGCATACGTTTCCGATGGCCTGATCGCTGTTTTCTGCATGCACATGACAGCAAGGATCACGCACAGGATCGGCAGTGCCGTATATCCGGTGATCTTCTGCGTACGGTTGGCTGCCGTGATGATCGAAGCACACAGCATACCGCCTACCGCTCCGCCTAAATGCGCCTGCCAGGCTACCGTCGGCATGAAGTTGATCAGCATGTTCATCAGCACCGTCTGCATGACTGCCCGCTGGACTGCCGGATTTTTCAGGACGCCTCTTCTGTAGAGGATCAGGATCTCACATGCCATCAGACCGTAAAGTCCTCCCGAGATACCGACTGCCACCGTATTGCCGGACAGTACGAACAGGAACAGATTTCCGATCACGACTGAGATGACCAGTGTCATCAGGTAGTTCTTCCAGCCAAGGATCCGTTCCAGCACAACGCCGATATAAAGCATGCTGTACATATTCATCAGCAGATGCCATACGCTGATGTGCACCAGTCCCGCGGTCAGGATACGCCAGTATTCGCCGGCAACGATCATTGCTTTGTAGTACGCGCCGAACAGGATCGCTTTTTCGGTCAGGTTGCCGTCAAACGGAACCAGATTGACTGCCAGGCATACAGCACAGCAGATCAGGATGATGATCCTTGTTGCGGGAGGTATCTGCCTGAAGGATCTCATAATGTTTCCTCTTCCAGGATCGTCAGAAGCTTCTGAAAGTATTCGGGAAGCGGTGCTTCAAAGACCATCGTCTCGTTCGTGCGAGGATGTACGAATGTCAGTCTGTGCGCATGCAGCACCTGGCCCTGGGTATCCATATAACGGCAGGGCTTGCCGTATTTCAGGTCACCCATTACAGGGTGATTGATGTATTTCATATGTACGCGTATCTGGTGTGTCCTGCCTGTATCCAGCCGGCATTCAACATACGTACTGTTTTTGAAGCGCTTCAGTACATGGAAGTGTGTACGTGCTTCACGGGAAGCTTTATCGGTCACCTTCATTTTCTGGCGGTCTGCCGGATCACGCCCGATCGGCGCGTCAATCAGTCCGTCATCATGAACGATATTTCCCATCACGACAGCCAGATAATCTCTCCGGCATGTCTTGCTTTCCAGCTGGGAAGCGATGGCTGTGTGCGCAAAGTCATTCTTGCAGGCAACGATACAGCCGGTCGTATCTTTGTCGATCCTGTGGACGATGCCCGGACGGATCACGCCGTTGATGCCTGAAAGGTCTTTGCAGTGATACAGCAGCGCATTGACCAGTGTGCCTGTATAGATGCCGGATGCCGGATGAACGATCATCCCCTTCGGTTTGTTGATGACGATGACATCCTCATCTTCATACAGGATATCAAGCGGGATATTTTCCGGCTGAAGATCCAGCGGCTGGTCTTCCGGCACATCCGCTTCAATGATGTCGCCAGCACAGACCGCGTAACTGCTTTTCACGGGTTTCCCGTTGACTGTGATCATTCCTTCTTTGACCAGTGCCTGTACCCGGCTGCGGGACAGATCGCTGACATCACTCAGATACCGGTCGATCCGGACACCTGAATCTTCAGCTGCTTCAAATCTGAGTTTTGCCATCTGCTCTCTCCTTCCGTTCTTCCAGGATCATCTCGATGAACATCAGTCCGACCCCGATGCACAGTGCGCTGTCCGCAATGTTGAAGATCGGGAAATCGTAACCGAAGATAATAAAATCAAGAAAATCACGTACGTACCCGAGCATCAGCCTGTCGATCAGGTTGCCCAGCGCTCCGCTGGCCATTAAAGCAAATACGACCGTCTGAAGCTTGTTTCCGCTTTTATGGGCACGTTCCATCAGGTAAGACAGTCCGACAAAAGCCACTGCCGCAACAACGCAAAGAGCGGCCGTTGCCTGTCCGCCTGAGAACATACTCCATGCGACACCGGTATTCTTCGCATAAGTCAGGTAAAAGAATCCCGGTATCAGTTCCATATGTGCATACTGCATCGGTGAAGCCGCGATCAGATATTTGCTCAGCTGATCGATCACCAGTACAGCGATCATCAAAATATAACGCATAACCTACTCCTGTCTGCTAAATAATATTAGCCGTAATCAGGACTGTTGACCAGTCAAAAAAATCTGCATTGGTTTAAGATGCAGACTGTTTGAAGCAGGATCAGTTCTTTGAAACGGTGTATTCCTTGAGCGCGCGTGCGATCTGATCAGGGCAGGATGTACTCTTGTATCCGCACTTGATGCCGTCAAGACGTTCGATGACTTCATCGATCTCCATGCCTTTCAGCAGATTGGCGATACCCTTCAGGTTGCCGTTGCATCCGCCTGTAACAACAACTTTTTCTATCTTTCCGTCGTTGAGATCAAAGTCCAGCTGCCTGGAACAAACTCCCTGCGGTGTATAAGTAAAATGTTCACTCATCGTTCTGTTCTCCTTCACGTCCCGTATTTTAGCATTATTTTTTCTGATTTCATATTGAAATACTCCGATATTTGTATGATATATACAAGATATGACAGAATTCAGGATCGAACAGTTAAGAAACGAAACAGTTGAAGCGCTGACAAAAATGGGTATCCATGAGCTTTCCGGGATACAGGTATCATGTATTCCGGCTGCTCTGGAAGGAAGAGATATCTATGCCTGCGCTCCTACCGGCACGGGCAAGACGATCGCATATCTGGCGCCTGTTCTGGAACATACGGAACAGCAGATGAAAACAAAGCACAAGCCGGCTGCCGTGATCCTCTCCCCGACAAGAGAACTGGCTTCCCAGATCGCAGATGTATCCAGAAAGCTTCTTTCCACCCGGGAAGGCATCCGTACGGCACTGCTGACCGGCGGTGTCGATATGAACAGACAGGTACGATCATTCCGGAATTCCGCGGATATCGTCGTCGGAACACCTGCCAGGATCTGCGACCATCTGAGACGTCATACGATCAAAACGGATGAGATCAGATACCTGATCATCGATGAAGCAGATGAGATGCTGACAATGGGTTTCTATGAGGATGTGCTCAATGTCGTAAACGCGCTCGCTGGATGTCAGATCATGATGTTTTCCGCAACAGATACTGATCAGACCAGGAAGCTCGCATCAGAGATATTACGAGATCCTGCTGAGTTCAGGATCAGTTCCGATCCCCTGCTCAGACACAGGATCCGTCTTTACCACTGTATCTGCAAAGAAGACGATAAACCGGCTGTCCTGAAAGAACTGCTTTATCAGAACGAAGCACCGCAGATCCTGGTTTTCTGCGGTATGAGAAATACCTGTGACCGTGTCAGCTCCATGCTGAGAAGTCTTGGATACAGCTGCGATACTGTTCACAGTGAAATGGACCCCAATGTCCGGAAACGGATCATGAAGTCGTTCAAGGATCACCGGATCAGGATACTGACCGCGACCGATGTAGCGGCCAGAGGCATTGATATTACGGATATCAGTCTGGTGATCAATTATGACTGTCCGCAGGATATCAGATCTTTCGTTCACAGAATCGGCCGAACCGGCAGGTCCAATACTGAAGGCACTGTCATTTCCCTGTTCACGGAAAAGGAACTTCCTCAGCTTGCCGTCATGCAGAATGAGACAGGCCTGACATCCGGAAAGATCACTGTCCGGTCCAGGCAGAAAACAAAACGCAGATAAACAGATCAAGCCGGCAATTCCGCCGGCTTTTGTTGTGTAAAAAAGGACCTGTATGCAGTGCATACAGGCCGGTAAAACATGATCAGTAATTATTGCGTTTGATCTCAAAATAAGCCTGAGGATGTGCGCATACAGGGCATACTTCCGGAGCTTCAGCAGCGACGACTGTATAGCCGCAGTTTCTGCACTGCCATACGACCGGCTCGCTCTTTGCGAATACTGTCTTTCCTGTCAGGTTTTCAAGAAGCTTGCGGTAGCGTTCTTCGTGTTCCTTTTCGATAGCCGCTACGCCTCTGAAGCTTTCAGCGATCTCGGGGAAACCTTCTTTTTCGGCAGTCTCAGCAAACTTTGCATACATGTCTGTCCACTCAAAGTTTTCGCCGTCGGCAGCCTGGTTCAGATTATCTTCAGTGTCACGGATCGTGCCGCCCTGCAGCAGTTTGAACCACATCTTAGCGTGTTCTTTTTCATTTCCGGCTGTCAGTGTGAAGAATTCAGCGATCTGTTCGTAGCCTTCCTTCTTTGCTTTGCTTGCCCAGTAGTCATACTTGTTCCTGGCCATGCTTTCTCCTGCAAATGCAGTTTCAAGATTCTTGTAAGTTTCTGTTCCTTTTAAGTCCTTCATGATTTTGCCTCCTGCGACCATTATATGTCCGCTGTACCGGTTATGGAAGAGATATACCTCGGGGAATATCCGGTATCCTGCCGTATATGAAAACGGAGGAAGATCATGCTGTATGTTTTTTCAATGATCCTGGGGATCCTGAGTGTACGATACCCTTCATACCGGAGCTGTTCTGCTTATGAACTGATGACAGGTATGTTATTTGTTCTGGCTTTATTCCTGCTTGGCTGTCATGTGAAACAAGCGTTCCTGGTTCCTGTCTGCCTGTTTTCCGCTATAGCTGACCTGCGTACCGGTGAGATCCCGGACCTCTGCAGTGTGCTGATCCTGGGTTATGCTGTGTACTGCAGGATATTTGATCCCGGATGTCTTATAATCATTTTTGTCACAACACTGTTATCGATCAATCATATGCTGGGATTCGGCGATGCCAAGCTATTGACAGCCTGGTCGGTATTATTCGGACTCAGTACCTGTCAGGCGGTTTCGATCGCTTCGTTTGCGGCGCTTCCGTTTGCTTTATTCAACAGAAAAACGAGGCAGATCGTATTTGCCCCGTTTCTGTGCATTGGTTTTCTGTTCTGTCTTATTTCTGAATAAGCGGCAGTTCAAACCAGAACGTACTGCCTTCATTCTTCTTAGAGCTTACGCCGTATTTTGCGTCATGCAGATCAAGGATCTCTTTGACGATCGACAGACCGAGACCGCTGCCGCTGCTTGAGCGGACATGCTGTTTATCGACTTTGTAATATCTGTCCCAGATATTCTTCAGGTCTTTTTCATCAATGCCTTCACCGAAATCCCTGACTTCTGTTCTGACAGAACCGTTTTCAACTGTCATCGTAATGATGATCTTCCGGGAATTGCCGGAATAGTTGATAGCATTTGTCATGAAGTTGTTGAATACCTGTTCGATACGCTTTTCATCCGCATGCACCATAGCCTGATCGGGCAGATGCACCTCGAATTCAAACGATTCATTGAACTGATACACGTCATATTTCCGGATCTCGCTGCTGACAAGCTCCGCAAGATCAAAATCTTTCAGTTCCAGGGTGATCCTGCCAGCCTGCATCTTGGACAGATCCAGCAGATCATTAACCAGGACTGTCAGACGTTTGGACTCATCAATGATGACCTGGAGGTTTTCTTCGTTGTTTTCACCGGGCAGGTCTTTCATCATTTCCCCGTATCCGGAGATCATGGTCAGCGGTGTTCTGAGATCGTGGGAAACATTGGCGATCAGGTCACGTTTTGCCTGGTCGGCCTTCCTGATATCATCAGCCGCCTGTTCCAGTGTTTCATTCAGCTGCTGCGCTTCCAGATACTGGTTGTTCTTCTCATCCGCATGGAATGCGCCGTCCGGCAGTCTGGCTGCTTCTTTCGTGATGCTGCTGAGCGGAAGAGCGATCTTCCTGTTCAGTACGATAATGATCAGTGTGATCAGAACGATGACGATGAGCGTGATCCATTTCAGCTGGGAACGCAGCGTATTTGTCGTTGCGCTCAGCGGTGTGATCCCGGTATATACCATAACGACATTCAGATCATCGTCTTTTTCAACGATCTTCGTGTACGTGATCTCCTTCAGTTCCCTGCCGTCCATTTCAAATCCGGGGTCTGTACTGGTGTTCAGATAAGACCCTCCGTTCTCCACGGCGCTGTTGATGTTTTCTCTCAGTTCTCTGCCTGACATCCTGTAAAGCGCGCAGCCAGAGTTGCCTGCGATCACATTCATGTTGCTCGTCAGGATCCTGACACATGTTTCATTCTGCACGGAGATATCGTAGATCGCTTCATTCAGATCATCGCTGCTGCTGAGGATCGCCTCAGAGACCGTATCTGCCGTCTTCTTGACTGCGGATATCTTTGATTTCTCAAACATCGGCTGCAGCAGGAACATCTGAAAGATCCAGATCACAGCGATCAGGACAGCCGCGAACGCTCCGAGATAGAACGCTATCTGCCATTTCAGACTATTCTTTTTCAAAGCGGTAACCTACCCCTCTCAGGGTGACAACATACCTGCTGTAGTCCCCGAGATTCTTTCTCAGAAGCTTGATATGCGTATCAAGTGTACGATCATCACCGAAGAAATCATATCCCCAGACTGTCTGGAGGATCTGCTCCCTTGTCAGAGCAATTCCGGCATTTTTTACCAGATAAACAAGCAGATCATATTCTTTCGGCGAAAGCTGGATTTTCTCTCCGTCGATCCTGACGATCCTGGCTGAATAGTCGATCTCCAGTCCTTCCAGACGGTAGACCTGTGCTTCGGTTGTTTCCGGGTGCACACGCTTCAGGATCGCGTGAATGCGCATCATCAGTTCTTTGCTGGAGAAAGGCTTCACGACATAGTCATCGACTCCGATATCGAAGCCATGGATACGGTCATATTCTTCACCAAGCGCTGACAGCAGGATGATCGGCATGGAAGGATTTGTCTTGCGGATCTCCTTGGATGCGCTGAAGCCGTCAAGATTCGGCATCATGATGTCCATGACAACAAGATCATACTGATTGCTCAGGCATTTGCTGACAGCTTCCATTCCGTCAACTGCCTCATCTACTTCAAATCCTTCGAATTCCGCGTATTTACGGATCATCTCTCTGATCTTTGCTTCATCGTCTGTAATCAGTATCCTTGTCATAAACTGTCCTCCTGCTGTTACACTACACTTCGAATATGAAGTTTATGTGAACGTTGTCTTAAAGTTTTTCGATGAGATCTGCTGCTTCCTTCAGCTCAGGTACTTCCAGGTCTTCGATCGTTCCGTTGTCGGAAGCCTCAGCATGTGCTGATCTCAGAGGGACCTGTGCCAGTACAGGCAGTCCTGTCTTTTCTGATACTTCAGCAATATGCGATTTACCGAAGACATACATCTTCTCACCGCACTTGTCGCATTCAACATAGCTCATGTTTTCAACAAGGCCGAGCACGTTGATGTTCATCATCTTGGCCATGTTGACCGCTTTTTCGACGACCATGGAAACAAGATCCTGCGGGCTTGTTACAACGATGATGCCGTCGAGCGGGATGCTCTGGAACATTGTCAGCGGTACATCGCTTGTTCCCGGAGGCATGTCGATGAACATGAAATCGACATCATCCCAGAATACTTCCTGATAGAACTGTTTGAGGATTCCCGCGACCATCGGACCTCTCCAGATGATCGGCTGGTCATCCCTGTCCAGCAGCATGTTCGCTGAGATGATCTGCATGCCGTTTTCCGTTACATACGGATAGATCAGCTGACCGTCGCTGGTTGCCTTTTCATTGATTCCGAATGCCTTGCCCATGCTGGGACCGGTAATATCTCCGTCAAGTACAGCAGTTCTGTAGCCCCTTCTCTGCATTTCAGAAGCCAGTACAGATGTCACGAATGACTTGCCGACTCCGCCTTTCCCTGATACAACACCGATGATCTTTCTGATTGACGAACGAGGACTCGGTTCGATCCTGAAACTGTCCGCCCCCTGTCTCTGACTGCAGTCCGCTGTGCATCCTTCACACTTATGATTGCAGTTTTCAGGGTTCTGATTTTGACTCATAGTTATATCACTCCTTCTGCACTATTCTACCAAAAATGAAAGAACATGACACAGATGAACATTGAATACCGGACATACTTTCGTTTTTTTCACATGGTCAATACGCATTTTGTCCTGCCGGTGTTACAATAGTCCATTGTTGGAGGTTTATCGTATGGCTGGATTTGTAGTCGTAGGATCGCAGTGGGGAGACGAAGGCAAAGGCAAGATCGTCGACCTGCTCTCATCGCACATGGATATGGTCGTCCGCTTTCAGGGCGGCAATAATGCCGGACATACCGTCGTCGTCAACGGAAAAAAGACAGTGCTTCATCTGCTTCCTTCCGGTATTCTGAATGAAAACGCGCTCTGTGTCATCGCCGCGGGCGTTGTCGTCAATCCGTTTGTACTCTTGTCGGAGATTGATACACTGGCAGAACAGGGTCTTTCCTGCAGCCATCTCAGAATATCCGACCGCTGTCATCTGCTGATGCCGTATCATGTCCGTCTTGATGAACTGCAGGAAGTACGTGCAGGAAGTCACAAGATCGGAACAACAAAGAACGGGATCGGTCCCTGTTATGCAGACAAATATACAAGAACAGGCATCCGTGTCTGTGATCTCAAGGAATGGGATGTATTTTCCGAAAAACTGAAGTCCGCCCTTGAATTCAAGAATGAAGAGATCGTAAAGATCTATCATGGTGAACCGTTTGACTATGATGAGATGCTGGCACAGTTCGCGGCGATCAGGGACAGGATCATCCCGATGATCGTTGACTCTACAGACAAGGTCAACAAAGCGCTGGACAGCGGCAAAAACGTTCTCTTTGAAGGCGCTCAGGCAAATATGCTTGATATCAATTACGGTACGTATCCGTATGTGACCAGTTCTTCACCGACTGCCGCAGGCGTTTGTGAAGGTGCAGGCGTATCTCCCAGGAAGCTTGATAAGATCATCGGTATCGTCAAGGCTTATTCCACCCGTGTCGGAGAAGGTCCGTTTGTGACAGAGCTCCTGGATGAAACAGGCGAACTGATCCGTGAACGCGGCGGGGAATACGGTGCAACGACCGGACGTCCCAGAAGGTGCGGCTGGCTTGATCTGCCGGTCGTCAGACAGGCTGTTACGATCAACGGGCTGACTGAACTCGCTATCACAAAAACGGATATCCTCTCAGGCTTTGATGTACTGCCTGTATGCACGGGATATGAGATCAACGGTCATGTTTACGAAACGGTCCCGGCATCCTTAAGGGATCTCGCGTCTGCAAAGCCCGTATATAAAGTCCTGCCGGGATGGAAAGAAGATATTTCGAAAGTACGTACATTCAAAGAACTGCCGGTCAACTGTCAGAACTACATCAGGTTTATCGAGCAGTATACGGGAGTGCCTGTATGTCTGGTATCCGTATCACCGGAACGTACCGGCAACATCATCCTCAAAGAGCTGTTATAACCATCAAAGCAGGGTCTCCCCTGCTTTTTCAGTGAATTTCAAGATGATCCGCATCGGCAGGATGTTCCATCATGGCTTTCATCCATGGTCCGTAATTGGTAGGCGCGAGTGCCTTCAGCATCCGTTCATAACCGGGATGCGATCTGATCTTATCGGCCTGTGAACCGAGTTTTCCCTCGGACTGTGCCTGCATCAGGAGTGCTGCGCATTCCAGACAGTCTTCCATTTCCTCCGCTTTCACATCGTCTGCTTCAAACATGTCAGTAAATGTTGCGCGGAAGCTTTCGGATGAACGCAGATCCGCATCTGCGATAAATACTTTCAGTTCATCAGACGCATAGTTCTGGAAATCGATGGACTTAGTATGGTAATGGATCCCCGTCTCATTCATAACGAGATTCCCATACAGGTGCGCGCCGGTCAGCGGCATGGCTGTGATGATCTCATACAGTGATCCGTCTGTGAGGATATGCTGGGAGTGCTGGTGTCCTGTCAGGCACAGCTGTACTCCCGCCATTTTCAGCGTATCAGCCAGATCCTTGTTGGCGATCGTATAAGAGCCTCCGGCATTGCTCAGTACACTGTGGTGTGAGCAGAACAGAACGCGCCAGCCGTTGTCTTTTGCTTCCTGAAGCTGTCCTTTGAGCCACTTCATGGTATCCTTGCCGAAAGATGCGGCGGTATTTCCGCTGTCGGTGCAGTCATCCATCGCCAGCATCAGCACCCCTTTGCGCAGGACACTGTAGCTTAATGACGCGCTGTCCCTGCTGTGCACATCGAACAGTGGGAAATAGGATTCTTCATAGACAGACGGTGACATATTATTGAAATCATGATTGCCTGTCGTCATCACAACAGCGATGCCGGCATCTTTGATCTGCTCCAGCATTGCGTACAGTGCATTTACGTCATCTGCGTTTCCGCTGTTTGTATTGTCGCCTGTAATGATCAGGACATCCGGATCGATATCCAGGACTTCCCGGAACAATGCTTCATAGCAGGCGCGGGATTCGCGGATCAGGGGAACGATCGTACTGACCGTACTTTTATTTTCCGTATAATGCAGATCGGAGACAATGACTGCCCTGAATTCCGTCGTATCCTTCTGCTTCTCCGGTTCTCCGGCGCATCCCGTCAGGATCAGCAGGAAACCGATCAAAAACAATATGAAACTATTTCTCTTCATCCAGGATCAGCTCCATTACGGTCTCCATCGGTCTCAGCCCTACTTTCTCATAGAAACCGATCGCCGGGTCATTGAATGACCAGACGTTGAGTGTGATATGGTATACATCTTCCGTTCTCGCGTATTCTTTAACATAGTCAAAGAGCTGCCTGCCGACATGCTTACCGCGTGCATTCTCATCCACGCACAGATCGTCGATAAACAGTGTTTTGATATCTGTCATATTGTTGTTATGAAGACGTCTCTTCATAACGGTAAACGCGTAGCCGAGGACCTCACCGTCTTCGTCCGCTACGAAGATCGGCGCATTGTCATCCTTGATCATGACTTTCAGTTCTTCGATCGTGTATTTTGTTGTATCGGGAATAAACAGATCAGGTCTGCCTTCCGCATGTATATTCAGCACCTGCAGCAGCAGATCCAGTATTTTCGGTATATCGCGCTCTTGAGCTCTGCGTACGATCATATGAAACTCCTCTCAATGTATAGTATTATAGCAGGGAACAGAATGTGAGGTATGTTTTATGATTAGAGGGATCACAACAGAACTGTGTGCAGGAAGTATCCGTGACTGCCTGCTGGCTGAGCGGTTTCCCATTGACAGGATCGAACTGAACTGCGCGCTGGAACTGGACGGCCTGACACCTTCTTTTCATGAATTCATGTACGCGCGCAGACACAGTACAAAAAAGATCATCTGCATGGTCAGACCCAGGCCTGCCGGATTTGTCTATCAGGCAGAAGAGATCCGTACCATGTTCGATGATGCAAGGACATTTCTTGATAATAAAGCTGACGGGATCGTATTCGGTTTCCTGAATCCGAACGATACCATCGATAAAGCACTGGTCCGTGATATGGCGGAGCTCGTCCATTCCTACCGGAAAGAAGCGGTATTCCATATGGCCTTTGATCTGACTCCCGATCCCTTTGAAGCGATCGAAGCACTGATCGGCTGCGGAATTGACCGCGTCCTGACGAAAGGACATGCCGCGAATGCGGTAGAAGGCATTCCCCTGCTTGCAAATCTCATCGCTCTTTATGGAGAAGATATCCAGATCCTGCCGGGCGGCGGTGTTTCGGGTGATAACGCAAAAGACATCATCCGGCAGTCCGGCGCGCGTCAGATCCATTTCTCCGCCAAGTCGGCATATGAAGATCATGGAACCTATTATGCCAGTGATGAACGCAAGATCACAGCGATCATGGATGCGCTGCGGTCAATCTGATGTCTCTTCCAACGCGCTTGTGCGCGTTTTTTTCATCTCCGGAGATGCCGGTTCTGTTTCGGTAATGATGATCGCCGCAAAGATCAGTACAAAGCCTATGATCATCGGAAGATCAAGCGTTTCCCGGAAAAAGATCACGCCGAAGAATACACCGAATACCGATTCCAGACTCAGGATCAAAGAAGCTTCGGAAGGATCCGTATATCTCTGCCCGATATTCTGGAAGAGCAGTGACAATGCCGTGCAGGCAAGCGCCAGATACAGTGTCCCGTACAGCGCAGTTCCGTTCAGGGCATGGACATCCGGTGTTTCAAACAGGAGCGCGCCGCACCAGGAAATGACGGCGGCAGCCAGAAACTGCAGGATGGTGATCAGGACCGGGTCTTTTCCTTTCCCGCAGGCAGATACGGCTGCGATATGAGAAGCGAACAGAAAAGCAGACAATACTGCCAGACCGTCCCCTCTGCTCAGCAGAAAGCCGTTCCCGAATACTGCAAGGCAGATCCCGCAGGTACAGAGCAGAGCTGCTGCCACATTCTGCACCTTCGGCACCCTGCGTTCTGTAAAAATGCAGAGAAACGGTACGATGACGCAATAGGATGCGGACAGGAAGGAACTCTTGCCGGGCATGGCTGTTGTCACGCCGATCGTCTGGGAACAGTATGCAAGGAAGAGAAATGATCCGATCAGGCATCCGCTTTTCAGATATTCAAGATCAAGCAGACGAAGCTTTTTCCGGAACAGGATCATCAGCACTGCTGCGCCGATCGAAAACCTCAGGGCAAGCAGAAAAAGCGGCGGAATGGTATCCGTCGATTGTTTGACTACCGTCAGTGAACTTCCCCAGACGACCGCCGTTGTGAGCAGCGCCAGTCTGGCCAGTGTGCTTTTTCTGTTCATAAACCTTCCTGTATACATGAAGTTACTGAATTTCATGCTGAAACGATCAGAGAATGCCGACTCTCCTGAATACTTCGTCGACGTTTCTGACATGGTACGCAGTATCAAAGCAGTCATCGATCTCTTCCGGTGTCAGGACTGCCGTGACTTCCGGTACGCTTTCCATCAGTTTGCGGAAGGAAACATGGTTCTGCCACGCATAGATCGCCTGCGGCTGTACCGTATCATATGCCTTTTCACGTGACCATCCCTTCTCTACCAGCTTCAGCATGAACCGCTGGGAAAAGATCACGCCGTTTGTCAGCCAGATATTCTTTTCCATCTGTTCCGGGAAAACGGTCAGGTTTTTCAGGATATTGCCGAACCTGTTCAGCATATAGTCCAGCAGTTCCGTAGCATCAGGCGCAATGATGCGTTCTGCCGAGGAATGCGAGATATCACGTTCATGCCAGAGCGCAACATCTTCATAGGCAGTGACCATATAGCCTTTCAGCACACGTGCGCAGCCGCAGATATTCTCGCTGCCGATCGGATTGCGTTTATGAGGCATGGCGCTGGAACCCTTCTGGCCTGCCCGGAAACGTTCTTCCGCCTCGCGTACTTCCGTCCTCTGCAGGTGTCTGATCTCCGTTGCCATCTGTTCCAGGGAAGCACCGATCGCAGCCAGCACAGCAAAATAGAAAGCATGCCTGTCTCTCTGCAGGATCTGCGTAGAGATCGGGGCAGACTGGATACCCAGGTGTTCGCAGACATAATCCTGCACAAACGGAGGAATATTCGCGAATGTTCCGACTGCGCCTGAGATCTTTCCGGCTTCCACATCCCTGCGTGCCAGGTCAAAGCGGTCCAGATTGCGCTTCATTTCTTCATACCACAGCGCAAACTTCATGCCGAATGTTGTGATCTCGGCATGTACGCCGTGTGTTCTTCCCATGCATACGGTATCCTTGTACTTCAGCGCGTTCACCTTGAGGATCTCCATAAAGTCCAGGATGTCCTTACGCAGGATCTCATCAGCTTTCTTGAAACGGACACCGTTGGCTGTGTCGACGACATCGGTGCTTGTGACGCCGTAATGGATCCATTTCTTTTCGTCTCCGAGACTTTCGGATACGCATCTGGTAAACGCGACGACGTCATGTCTGGTTTCCTGTTCGATCTCCAGGATGCGTTCAACATTGAATTTCGCGTTTTTCCGGATCTTTTCGACATCTTCAGCCGGGATCTCCCCGAGGACGCTCCAGGCTTCGTCGATCAGGATCTCGACTTCCAGCCAGGCCTGAAATTTGGTTTCTTCGCTCCATACATCACGCATTGCTTTGCGGGAATAACGTTCGATCATCGTATGCACTCCTTTCCGGCACGGATATGACATGCCGTTTATTCTGAATGGTCAGCAGTATTCATGAAAAAAGATACCTGGACAGGTACCTTATTTTCCAAGTGCTGACTTGACTTCTTTCTTTGCGCTTTCCAGATCGTCGCATACGACCAGGATCAGTGTCTTGCCGTTATCATCAATTACAGCGTTATCGATCTTAAATACCTCTTCCGGGTTATAATTCTGGTTCTGAAGCTTCGTTGTTTCCAGATATGTACGTACGCATTCTTTAACGGAATCCATATTTTCGGCTTCAAATACGCCTACGACATCAGCAGTCTGATCGTTGGCAAGATACAGGCTGGAGGATTTGACTGCACCGTCTTCAAAGAAGAACAGTCCGTTGATCTGGCTTTCATCCATCGCGTCCATCTTTTCCGTCAGATTCAGATTCTTGACGATCTTTTCTCCTGTTGATGTCGGATTTGCGGAAGAACCTCCTCCGCTGCATCCTGCAAGCAGCACAAGCGCTGCCAGACTACTCACAAATTTCCTGAACATATTTCTCTCTCCTTACAACATGATATCCAAGATATTCTTCAAAAGCACGGGCACCCGGCACATTGAAGTGCAGGCCGTCCCATACATATTCATCGATGACTGTACCCGCTTCATCATCAAGTCCGTCATCCGGATTGACGAAGTAGACATGGCTCTTTTTGGCGATCTCCGAGATCGTCGTATTCAGATTGTTCAGATGCTCAGTCAGCCTGGGTTCAGGCAGACCGTCGATCTTATCGGGGTGATACGACAGGATCAGGTAAATGCTGCGGGTCGGATGATCCTTCATCAGCATATCCACGATCTCCTGCAGTTTTTCACCGAACGCATCGAAATTCGGATTGCGGATCTCATTGATGCCGAACAGCAGATAGATGTTTTCCTTGTCTGTTTCTTCAAGGATGTCCATCAGTGTCTTGCCGTCATCCCTTCCGTCAACCGGCATATTGCCGATCCTCATCAGGTTCAGGGATGTTACATATTCCACCTGGGCATTCTCATGCGTGCCGTACAGCGCGATCGAACCCATACGGGAATCTCCGGCAAACAGTGCCGTATCATACCAGTCGTCACTGACCATGTCCGAGAAGCCCGCAGGCTGGTTGTAATCGTACTTGTCGATATAGCGGCAGGCATATGTCACCGGCTCGGGTGTCGCATCCGGATCTTCTTGCTTTTCCGGTGCCGAGCAGCCGCACAGCAGCACCGCACCCATGCATAATATCATCAGTTTCTTCATTGGTCGAACAGCTCATCACTTTCTTCGTTTTCAAACTGGGGAAGCGCCGGCAGCTCATCCAGGCTCAGCAGCTTGAATGAATCCATGAACTCATCCGTCACTTCATAAAGGATCGGACGTCCCGGTGCGTCGGAACGGCCGGATACCCTGATCAGATCCCTGGCTTCCAGTTTTCTCAGCATCATATCAGCTCCTACCCCGCGGATCTCTTCGATCTCGACACGGGTGATCGGCTGCTTATAGGCAATGATCGCAAGCGTTTCAAGAGCTGCCTGTGATAATGTCGTTGTCTTGGACAGCTGGAACAGCTTCTTTGCGTACGGGTGGACGACCGCTTTGGAAAGGAACCGGTAAGTTCCCCCGTAGTTGGCGATCTCGATGCCGTACTGATCATCCAGGTATTTGACCTGCAGATCATCCATCAGCTGCTTCACTCGTTCTTCCGGTATTTCCAGGCTTCTGGCAGCCTGTTCTGCTGTCAGTCCTTCATCTCCGACGATAAACAGCAGCCCTTCCAGGATCGCCTGGGCCATGCCTGTTTCAATATATCCTTCCGGATACAGAGCCTTTGCCAGTTCGGGATCCTGCAGCTGGACGGGTTTCTGTTCCGTTACGATCTTCAGATTGATCTCTTTCTTTTCTTCATCCATTGCTTATACCTACACCTCTGGAAAACCAGATCGTTTCGTTTTCATCGATCGTAAACGCGAGAACATGCTGACGGGCAAGATCGAGCACAGCCAGGAATGTCGCGATAAACATCGGGATATCATGGCAGTCATCCAGCAGTGCCTCAAACCGGAATGTCGGACCAAGCCGGTCAAGCTTGGCACGTACTTCCAGTTCACGATCCTCCATGGAGATCTCACGGGCAGTGTACTTCGTTTCGATCGGTCTGGCAAGACGCAGACGCATCATGCATTTGCGCATCGCCTTGAACAGATCATTCGGATTCCCTTCATAATGCAGGTCGTCCGTACTGTTGATCCATTCATCCGCTTCCTGGGACAAAGGCTTGGACATCATCTTCTGACGCTGTTCATACAGCGCGTTGAGCTGGGAACTGACCTCCTTGAACTGCTGGTATTCAAGCAGCCGCCTGATCAGACGTTCCTTCGGGTCTTCTTCATATTCATCGTTCAGCTCACTGTCATCCTTGGGAAGCAGCCGTTTGGATTTGTATTCGATCAGATCGGCAAGTTCGACCAGATACTCACTGGCGATCTCCAGATGCAGCTCTTTCATGGCGTTCAGATAACCGATATACTGGTCCGTCAGAACGTTGACATCGAGGTCAAACAGGTCGAGCTGTTTCTCCTTGATCAGATGCAGCATCAGGTCCAGCGGGCCTTCAAACTTTTCAATCGTGACTTTGAATTCTTCCATACGAAGAAGATTATAACAAAAACCATGCCGTTCCTCCATAGGACGGACATGGTTTTTCATTGCATCATTTCAGCCTTTGACAACGATGTTGACGATCTTGTTGGGAACTACGATCACCTTTGCGACTGTCTTGCCTTCCATGAACGGCTTGATGCCTTCCTGTTTCAGGGCTTCTTCTTCCAGGAATGCCTTATCGCTGTCCATCGGAGCGTCGAACTTCGCGCGGATCTTGCCGTTGACCTGTACGACGATCGTTACGGATTCCTGTACGAGGCCTGCCTCATCATATGTCGGCCATGCGGCATATGCCAATGTTTCCTCACCGGTCAGGCGGCTGTTGATCTCTTCACACATATGAGGAGCGAACGCGCTCAGCATCCTGATAAAGTTCACCAGCATGCCTTTATTGACTTTGCCGAGCTTATAGCAGTCGTTCACGAAGATCATCATCTGTGAGATCGCCGTGTTGAAGTTGAGCGTTTCGATATCGGATGTCACCTTCTTCACCATGAAGTTGTAGCTGTAGTTCAGCTCAGGAGTTGTTTCATCAGTGATCATTTTTTCATCTTCTGCCAGTCTCCAGACACGTTCGAGCCACTTTCTCGCGCCGTCCATACCCTTTGCGGACCACGGGAGAGACGCTTCCAGAGGTCCCATGAACATCTCATAGACACGCAGCGCGTCGGCACCATGGCTCTGTACGAGTTCATCGGGGTTGACGACATTGCCCAGTGACTTGGACATCTTGACGCCGTTTTCTCCAAGGATCATACCCTGGTGGAACAGCTTCTGGAACGGTTCCGGCGAAGACACGATACCGCAGTCAAACAGTACCTTATGCCAGAACCTGGAATACAGCAGGTGCAGTACGGCATGTTCAGCACCGCCTACATACAGGTCTACCGGCAGCCAGTGATCCATCAGTGCCTTGTCAGCGATCGCTTCGTTGTTATGCGGATCCAGGTAGCGGATATAGTACCAGCAGGAACCTGCCCACTGAGGCATCGTATTGGTTTCACGCTTGCCCTTGACACCGTCGATCTCGACATTCAGCCAGTCCTCGCAGTGTGCCAGCGGTGATTCGCCGTCCTGTGAAGGCTTGTAGTTGCTGGTGACAGGCAGTTCAAGCGGCAGGTCGCTCTCATCGACCGTACGCATCGTACCGTCTTCCATGTGGATGATAGGGATCGGTTCACCCCAATAGCGCTGTCTTGAGAACAGCCAGTCCCTGAGTTTGTACTGGACCTTTGCGCTTCCGCAATGGTGTTCTTCCAGCCATGCGATCATCGTTTTGATCGAGTCTTCCTTGTTCAGACCGTTGAGCCAATCGGAATTGATATGAAGACCGTCCTGTGTCCAGGCAGCTTCCTCAATGTTTCCGCCTTCCAGTACCGGAATGATCGGCAGGCCGAACTTCTTAGCAAACGCGTAGTCACGTTCATCATGCGCCGGTACAGCCATGATCGCGCCGGTTCCGTATGTCGCCAGGACATAGTCCGAGATCCAGATCGGGATCTCCTTGCCGTTGACGGGGTTGACCGCATAGGCTCCGGTAAATACGCCTGTCTTGTCTTTGTTCAGGTCTGTACGTTCCAGATCGGACTTCTTTGCGCATTCTGCCTGATATGCTTCGACTTCAGCTCTGTGTTCATCTGTCGTGATGTCGTTGACGAACGGATGTTCGGGAGACATGACGCAGTATGTCGCGCCGAAGAGCGTATCGCATCTGGTCGTGAATACGGTGAATTCCTTGTTCGTTCCCTTGACAGCGAATACAACGTCTGCGCCTGTGGATTTGCCGATCCAGTTGCGCTGCATTTCCTTCGTGGAATCCGGCCAGTCGACCAGCTCCAGGTCATCCAGCAGGCGTTCCGCATATTCCGTGATCTTCAGTACCCACTGACGCATATTCTTTCTGACGACAGGGAAACCGCCGATCTCGGACTTGCCGTCAACGACTTCTTCGTTGGCAAGTACCGCGCCGAGTTCCGGGCACCAGTTGACAGGCATCTCGGCGATATAAGCCAGACCTCTCTTGTAGAGCTGCAGGAAGATCCACTGTGTCCACTTATAGTAATCGGGATCACATGTCCTGATCTCTCTGTCCCAGTCATATGAGAAACCGAGTGATTTGATCTGATCGCGGAAATGATCGATATTCGCGTAAGTGAATTCGGACGGATGATGTCCTGTCTTCAGTGCGTACTGCTCTGCCGGCAGACCGAACGCATCAAATCCCATCGGATGCATGACATTGAAGCCCTGCATTCTCTTCATACGGGAAATGATGTCCGTAGCCGTGTATCCTTCCGGATGTCCGACATGGAGTCCCTGTCCTGAGGGATAAGGGAACATATCCAGGATGTAATACTTCGGCTTGCTGAAATCATCGCCGACGGTACGGAATGTTTTGTTTTCATCCCAGTACTTCTGCCATTTCTTTTCAACTGACTTGTGATCGTACATGTTATCTTTCCTCCTGATAAAAAAGACGTCCTTGATCTAAGGACGTCTGTAATAACGCGGTACCACCTTAGTTCACAGTTCAGCACTGTGCGCTTAAGCTCATATTAACGCCATGAACGCGGCTGCTCGGAAGTTCAGTTCAGATCAGCTTTATGCTCCGGGTCGCACCATCCCCCGTCTCTCTGTGCCACTTTTCAGATCCTACTTGGTCTTCGTCAACGTAACGTGATTATCTTAACAAACTATAGGTCAAACTTCAATCAGCATCTCGATTTTTCTGCTCACCAGCTCAGGTCTTCGCCGTTTGTGGCGATGACCTTCTGATACCAGTAGAAGGAATCTTTCCGGCTTCTGTTGAATGTACCGTGGCCTTCATCATCCAGGTCGACATAGATGAATCCGTAGCGCTTGCTCATTTCGCCTGTACCGGCAGAGATCAGATCGATGCAGCCCCAGGGCGTGTAGCCAAGCACTTCCACCCCGTCCAGCTCAACAGCTTTTTTCAGTTCGGCAATATGCTTTGCCAGATATTCGATGCGGTACTGATCATGAATGGATCCGTCTGCTTCGACATGGTCGACTGCCCCGAGTCCGTTCTCAACGATCCATACAGGTTTCTGGTATCTGTCCCACAGTTCATTGCATACAACACGGATGCCGACCGGATCCAGGCTCCAGCCCCATTCTGTTTTGGCTAGATACGGGTTTTCAACTGCATGTGACTGGTCCCCGTTCATCTGTACGTCAGCGCCAGCTTTGGTAACAGCAGAGAAGTAATAGCTGAAGCCGATAAAGTCAACAGTCCCCGCTTTGAGGATCTCTGCATCGCCTTCCTGTTTCTGCAGGACAAACTGATTGCGTTCAAATTCCTTCAGCTTGTATGCAGGATAGTATCCTCTGCACTGGACGTCGCAGAAGAACTGGATCTGGTGCAGGGCCAGGATATTGTTCATATAGTTGTCCGGATCACAGTCGACCGGATACATTGCCCCGTATGCGCACATCATGCCGATCATGTTGTCCGGATCGATTTCATGTCCGATCTTCACTGCTTTTGCGCTTCCAAGCAGGACATGGTAGACTGCCTGCTCGATCGTCGCGTATTCAAAATCCTTCGTACCGAGTTTTGTCCAGTCCTTCATGACATTGATCTCGTTGAATGTCTTCCAGTAACGGACAAGGCCTTTGTATTCACGGAAACATACTTCCGTGAACCTTGCGAAGTAATCGACTGTCCTGCGGTCCAGCCATCCGTCATATTCATCCGCAAGAAACATCGGAAGCTCAAAGTGATTCAGCGTTACAAGCGGTTCGATATGATGTTTCTGCAGTTCTTCAAAGACATTCCGGTAGAACTCAACTCCTTCAGGATTGGGTGTTTCTTCATCACCGCGGGGAAACAGACGCGACCATGAAATGGACATACGGAAACATCTGAATCCCATCTCGGCAAACAGCGCGATATCTTCTTTCCAATGATGATAAAAATCAACAGCAGTGTGGCTGGGATAATACCTGCCGGGTATCATATAGCCTCTGGCACCCTTTCCCGCCGGTTCAAACCTCGTCGCGAACGTGATCCTGCCGTCCGGCTGGATAAAGGACGCGGCACGCCGTTTCTGACGGCTTCCCGGCAGTCTGACATCCATTGTGGAAAGTCCCCTGCCTCCTTCCTGATAGCCTCCCTCATACTGGTTTGCGGCAGTCGCTCCGCCCCACATAAAGTTTTCAGCAAACGGCATGTTCATATCCTCCTGTCATCCTATTCATTGTAACAGGATTGCATTCGCATAAACAAAAGAATAAAATACGGTTCATACGAGGTGAAGTTATGAAAAAACCTTTGATCTGCCTGAGTGCACGTGACAGTATGATCAACACAACAAGGATCTATTACGACAATGAAAGCTATTTTGATTATGTAAAGGCAGGCGGCGGCATTCCTGTTCTTTCCGGTACAGTTACACAGGAAGAAGCGGAACAGCTCGCGGAACGTTTTGACGGTCTCATCGTCACAGGCGGCGGTGACTGCGATCCTGCACTATATCAGGAGGAAAATACGCTCAGCGTGATCGTTGAACACGATATTGATGAATCCGATATCCTCCTGTACAAAGCATTCGTAAAGGCCGGAAAACCGGTTCTCGGCATCTGCCGCGGCATCCAGCTGATCAATGTTGCCGAGGGCGGTTCACTGATCCAGGACATCCCGTCAGAGCCTGAAGAATACGGGGAGCATAATCAGAGACACCTCCCGGACCATCCTGTCGGAACGACCGCGCATGCCTGCACATTTGTGCCCGGCAGTGTCCTGCATGAGATCTTCTCCGACTCCCATGACGTCAATACATACCATCATCAGGCGATCCGCCGTCTGGCGGAAGGATTCCGTGTGACAGCAATGAGCACAGACGGTCTGATCGAAGGAATTGAAAAAGAAAATGTCACTGCAGTGCAGTGGCATCCGGAACGTTTAACACATGATGAGAAGCATCTGAGGCTGATGCAGTGGTTTGTTGAACAGTGCTCAGCGCATCAGACCCGTTAAGTCTTCGACCACAAAGTCAGGCTGTACCCTTCTCTGCAGGGCGTTGTCCGTTTCGTCCATGGCTGACATTGACAGTACGGTACGGATCCCCGCAGCGATGCCGCAGGTGATCTCCGGCTCGGGCTGGCTTGTAACAAGCACAGCATCTTCGATCGACTGGCGCAGGTACACAAGCGACCTGCTGACGATCAGTCCGGAAGGAATACCCGCTTCCAGTGCCCTGGTGCCGGAAGCGCTCTCCAGCATTTTGACAACTGAACCGCTTCCGATCAGATCTCCGGAAGTGGTTTTTTCTTTCAGCACGGGATCAGTGGATACGATATATGCCCCGCCGCTGATCAGGCGAAGCGCATAGCTGTAATCATTGAACGACGCGCTATGATCACTGCCGACAAACAGCCAGTCAGCGTGATTCATATTCAGTGAGAAGCCTCCCAGTTTCAGGATCTCGGTCATACCCTTGCCGCCGATATATCCGGCAGTTTTCTTATCCGGATATTTCCGGCAGATCGCGTCGACCGCTGCCATCGTGGATGTGTAGAACATCTGCGGAACCATTTCATTGAATCCGGCACGGTTCATCATCTCTGCCAGCTGCGCACGCGTATACGTCGACTGGTTTGTCAGGATCACAAACGGAATATGGTTATCGATCAAGGTATTCATAAAATAGACAGCGCCCTTCCTGGGCCTGCCCTGCCTGTTGATCAGACAGCTTGTCATAATCAGGAAACAGTTTGCTATCATAATTCACCTGCCAAAAGAATTATACCACAGTGAAATTCCGATTGTGGTATCATTAACAAAGTGAGGGAGAGCTTATGAAGATCTGGCAGAAGATACTGTTGATACTTGGATTGATCCTGCTGATGGCAGGAGCATTGTCCTATGACGCCTACTACGCGGCTGCCCAGAGATTTACGCCAAGATATGAAACGCTGAGTTCAGAAAGCATTCCTGCTCAGCTGGACGATGTCACGATCCTGTTTTTCTCGGATCTTGATTACGGCACGTTCATGGATAAGGCAAGGCTGAACAAGCTCGTCAATGCCATCAACAATCTCTCGCCCGATATCGTGATCTTCGGCGGTGATCTGTTCGACATTGCCTGCACGCCTGATGAAGAGACCGTGGCGGAAGTTACGGAAGGCCTGCGGTCGATCAGTCATCACCTCGGCAAGTTCGCCGTGCTCGGTGATTTTGATCACCGGAACGACGAGATCCTGGAGCTGACCCAGCAGGTCCTCTATGACGCGGATTTCGAGCTGCTCTACAATGCCAGCATCCCGATCAGAAACACCGGTTCTCAATCGATCACTTTGATCGGTATCGACAGTGCGCTCAAAGGTTATCCGAACACACGTTCATCGTTCGCGAATGTTTCGAAGAACGCTTATACGATCACCGTCTGCCATACACCGGATGAAGCAGATAAAGTCCCCACTGATCTCGTTGATTATTTCCTTGCCGGACACAGTCATGGCGGCCAGATCTACTATGGATTCGGCGCCTGGTATACACCGGATCAGGCAGTCAATTATTTCCGCGGCAAGCATGTCGTTGACGGTACATTTACGCTGGATATCTCAAGCGGCGTCGGAACGACCGGAGAGGATATCCGCTTCCTGGCAAATGCCGAGGTCGTGCTCTACCGTCTGAATCATATTGAAACAGTTTCTGAAGAAAACTGACCGGACCAGTGAACTGGCCCGGCCTTTTTCATATCTGACGTTCGAATACCGCTGCTTCATAGGGCTGCAGCTGCCCAGGTATATGATCTGCTGAAGAGACCAGCAGTTGTGATCGATTGAGGATCGTTTTGTCGTAGGAAACGGTCTGACCGGTGAAATTCAGCAGTACTACCGCTTCATGTGATTCATTTCCGCGCACGAACGCGAAGACCTGATCACTGCCGTTCATGATCTCCCGATAGCTTCCGTTGACCAGAACACTGTGGGTATTTCTGAGTACCGCCATCTTCCGGTACCAGGAAAGAACACTGGTACTGTTCTGTGACTGTGATGCCGCATTGCATTCCGGATAATCATCATTGAGCCTCAGCCAGGGGATGCCGTCTGTAAATCCGGCATTTTTTTCTGCTGTCCACTGCAGAGGTGTTCTTGCGCTGTCCCTGCTGAAATGATGGACCGCATCCATAGCCTGTTCAGCGGAATATCCTTCACCGATCAGGAAGTCATAATGGTTCTTTGTAGAGATGTCATTGTAGTCATTGATATCATCCCATGACACATTCTGCATGCCAAGTTCCTGCCCCTGGTAGACAAAAGGTGTGCCGCGGAGCGTATACATCAGTGTTCCGATGAGTTTGCCGGTCATATTCCTGTCTGCGTCAGACGGGAAGTAATGGCTGACACAGCGGGGCTGGTCGTGGTTCTCAAAGAAGACCGGGTACCATCCGCTTTCTGCGGTATTCTTCTGGCTTTCACTGATGAGATGCTTCAGTTCTTTCAGTGTCCAGTTTCTTAGTTCCGCCCAGTTCGTTTCATCCTTCAGGTCGATCACGACATGACCGAATTCGAAGACCATGTCAAATACACCGTTGTCTCCTACCCATAAGGGAAGATCCGCCGCCGAAACACCGTTGGCTTCGCCGACCGTAAAGATATCATGCCCCTTCTGTACCCTGTCTTTGAACTCATGCAGGAAATCAAGGATCCCCTCGGTATTGGCAGTCATATTGTGGATCGCACACATACCGTCGCCATAATCGGGAATGCCGTCTCTGAATTCCGGCTTTTTGATGTACGTTACAGCATCCATCCGGAATCCGCCGACACCTTTTTCCACCCAGTATGAGGCAGCGTCATACAGCGCATTGCGCATATCCGGATTCTCCCAGTTCAGATCAGGCTGTTCTTTCAGGAATGTATGCAGGTAGTACTGCCGACGTGATTCACACCATGTCCATGCAGAACCCCCGAAGATACTGCGCCAGTTTGTCGGAGCACTGCCGTCAGGTTTCGCATCACGCCAGATATACCAGTCGCTTTTCGGATTATCCCTCGATGAGGAAGACTCAATAAACCACGGATTCTGGTCGGATGTATGGTTGAACACAAGATCCATCACGATACGGATATCCCGTTTGCCTGCTTCACGGATCAGGCGTTCCATATCTTCCATGGTTCCGAACATTTCATCGATCTCATAGTAATCAGCGATATCATATCCGTTGTCTGCCTGCGGTGATCTATAGCATGGTGTAAGCCATAACGCGCCGGCACCGAGTTCTTTCAGATGATCCAGTTTCTCCGTAATACCGTTCAGATCGCCGATCCCGTCTCCATTGGAATCATAAAAACTTCTGACATAGATCTCATATGCGATCGTCTTCTGCCACCATTTCATTGTATTTGTCATGAGGGTACCTGCCTTTATTATCTGTTGACACAATTATACATTGAAAAAACAAATCTCCGGAAATATACCGGAAACCTGTCATCTGTTAAAGAAACAGCAGAACAAGGATCAGCTTCAGCATGGCTGAAAATACATAGCTGTTGGCTGATATATAGTAGACGACTCTGGTGAAGCGTTCGAACTTTGCGCTTCGTTTGCCCATATGCCTGTGATAGAGCAGCAGGAACGGCACAGTGACGATGATCGAAGCATTGGACCCCAGTCCAAGCATGATCGCATACTGGTTGCTGCGAAGCAGATATTCGACAACGGAGATCACAATGACAATGCTTACGACCAGCAGGTTTCTGAGCATCTGGAACTTGTTGCCGTCAACATAGAACTTTGCCCTTCTGACGCCGTATTTTCTTGCGAAGAATACACGCAGTGAATAAACGGCATACATGCACAGGTACTGGGCAAAGATAAACGGCAGGAACATGAACGGACAGAAGTACTGGAAGTACGGGCGGATGCTATCAGCGATCAGCTGGCTTCTTCCATTCCCGAAATGATACACCATCACGGTCAATAACAGTGGTATCAATGATAAAGAGCGCCATATATAAGTATTTTTACGGCTCTTTTTCGCGAATTCAGGCGTATAGAAGAGGATCAGCGAACAAAGGTACTCCAATGCAAGCACACCGAAGATATTGCCGGGTATCGACTGCATCACTGCTGTTACAACAGAAGACCCGCTCATTGTGAAGACTCTGTATGTAATGATCTCGACTGCGTAGATCGTCAGGAATGTACTCAGACAGAAACACATACTGCGTACGATCTGCTGGTCGGAGGTGAAGATATCCATTTGGATATATGACATCAGGAATATGCCGATATAGAAGCATTCCGATCCGATCTCCGCGATCTGTTCCGAATTGAGTCCCAGATTCCGGAATAATGACATCGACGCAAGCGTTCCGGAAAACAGCTGGACCGCTCCGAGCAGGATGAACAGGAAGGATATGATTATCATATTGTAGTCTGTGATGAATGGTCCGAAATGCATATCTGAACCCAGTTCTTCTCTTAATCTGGGCTTTAATGCGACAAAATAGATGTCACCAAGAACGATATTCTTCATCTTCCCCGCCAGATAGAAACTCAGCATAAATCCTGTAAGGATCGTACCGAAATAAACCAGCTTCAGTACGAGACTTGAAAGCGTTCTTTCTGTAGAAGCACCCATATCACGATCTGCCAGAACCGTGTTCAGCGAGATCTGATCATCATCTATCGTTTCACGAACTAAAGATGTGATCCTGCTGACAGCGATATTGGCGGCTCTGCTCATATCCGGTAGCAGTTCAAGTGCCTGTCCGCCATTCAGCGTAATAAAATTGATCTCTGCTGTACCGTCGTCATCGAGTATTCCCTCTCCCTGAAGATACTGACCATCCCTGTTCATACCGGTCACATAGATCAAATCTTTCGAATAACGGTTTCCGACTGAGAAGTTGATGAACCGGTAATCCTCAAAATCTCTCTGCGTATTGAAAAACTCTGTACGATAAAAACCATAGCTCAGATCAGCAGTCAGTACGGTAAAACCGCCGTTTTCATCTCTCCGGTACAGTTCTTTCGTTTCCGATGATTCATGCAGATCTGTGGTGAATGAACCGGCAGCCGCAATATGGTCATGAAGGTTACGGTAATTCGGACCATAAAGTGTCTTCATCATGTCCATGGGAATACTTGCGATCAAAGCTCCTGCAGCCAGCATGATCAGTCCGAAGACCAGAAGGAATCCCGGCATCCTTTCACGTTGTTTTTTGAACCGTTTCGGCTTTTCCGGGACCGGCTCATCAAAAGGGTCAGGGAAGGAAATGTCTTCATAGAAAAAGTATTCCGCAAGATCGCTCTTGTAGAGACGTGAGAGTTTTTCCATATCTTTATAAGGCGGCATGCGGTAACCCTGCTCATAAAGATATAATGATCTTCTCTTCACACCGGCTGCCTTAGCGGCTTCTTTCAGGGAAAGCCCCTGATCCGTTCTGAGTTTTCTGAGATATCTGTTATAACTGATCATATCTCCGCCTCACCCCGGTATATCCCCGGCCGCATCCTCTGATGTACCCAGTACTTTATAAGTACATGTGATCGGATCAAACAGCTCTGTCACTGCCGTTGCACCGCTGCCGCGGTCCATTTCATATGTGTAATCCATATTCATCGGAAGATATACATAATATTCGCCTTTTGATCCCGTTCCGAGGGTCAGCCCGCTGCCATGATCTGACAGTGTTTTTTCATCGATCTGCGCACATACTTTACCGTCGGAATCTTTTATTTTCAGTGTTTCGGAACCTGTAACTGTCAGTTTTCTGTAATACCCGTCCATCATCTCACCGGCTGTTTTATTCCCGGCGTAATTGGGATCCATAGCCATCAGCCACGCAATATTGCAGGGCGGGAAATGACAGCTTACGATCACACCAAAAGTATTGTTCATGGAAATCATCGTCAAAAGGAACGACTTATCAAGATCAGTGCTTTTTGTGACGAGTTCCAGAACATTTTTCAGATGTGTGAGAACCTCCGCATTCATCTCTCTGCCTTCTCCCGTTGCATAAGCTGATACAAAGTCACTGAAATCATTGATAAAAGCATTGCTGTCATGAATGATATCTTCTACCAGCAGACGGCTGTTGTTTTCATCTGTGATATCAACAAGCAGTCCGGTCAGTCCGAGCAGATTCGATGTGCTCAGATTTCCGTTGTATATAAATTCCAGAACCGCGCAGATAGACGCATAATACTGGTCCATGTAGGTTTTTCTGTCAGAAACAGCGTTCCGTACCAGATCATTGACGAAGCCGCCGGCAAATATCCCGAGATTCGGATTCACAATACAGATCTCAGGTGATCCTGCAGGTGTATATGTCGTTAACTTAAAGCGCTTGCTGTAGTACGATGAACTGTCATACCTGGGAAGGAATCCGCCGTAGAACCGGATCATCTTATTGAATCTGTCTTCATAATCAGAATCATTCAGATTGTTCGGGTAGAACATCTGGTGACCGTATCTGGTAAAACCAAGCTGCGGCATGGCAACCAGGGTTACCGCATCACTTTCATCCAGCATGCAGAAGATATTGTTGTAGGCTTCATTGCGAGGGTCTTTCAGTCCTGTGCATGTTTCGTCATAATACACGCCCTGAGGTGATTCAAAGCAGAAAGCATACACATCTTCATATCTCAGTTCAACGCCTTCAAAACCGCTGCCTTCTTCGACGATACGCTGATCGATCAGTCCTGCAGTCATATTTGTAAGGGCTGCGCCTCGTGAAAAACCTGCCATCCAGATCTTTGTTCTGCCTGACAGATGATTTGAACTGATGTAATCCTGTATGAAAGCATATTCTCTCAAAGAACTGTTATAGAAGCCCTTATGGTGGTGTCCTTCAACATCGTCGTCATAACCGATATCCATGTTGTTCAGCCATTCCATACGATAGCCGTTGCTCTTGACTGTTACAGCCAGCAATGTCACATCCTCACCATCAACATCGATCATCTTCCTGCCAATGATCAGGCTCAGGGAATCGTAGCTTGTCGGGAGTTTATAGTTTTCATTGTATTCAATGTCCTGAAAGCCTGCTGCCTTCATAAAGTCAAGGGCATTCTTATACTGCTGTCTGTAATCATCCTTATATGGATAATATGCAAAACTTGCGATCGCAAGTCCGTAACTGCATGTTGCAAGACTCGGCTGGTAAATGCCTCCATCAGTCTGAAAATAATCATCCCGGTAATAGATGTCATAAGAAATAGTCCCGCTGGATGTTCCCTGTCTGACTTTGATCGTGTTTCCTTTTTCCGGCTGTGAGGTACATGAAACCCCCGTCACCAGACAGAACAGAGTCAGAAGGATGATGTACGTTTTGCCTAACAGTTTTTTCATTTCATTCATATTATAAACTCGTTCAGGCTGTCATTTGAAAAAACTGTACCATTTCAGGTACAGTCTGTTGAATGATGAGCCGGTCAGTTTACTTTTCACTGATCACGGTACTGATACAAATATTCCTGCGCAATGACAGTCGCCATATACAGAAGCTGATATGGATGGGATGCCTGATCCAGTTTGGAATCAAACCCCAGGATATTCCGGATAAAGGACGGGTGCTGTTTACCGCCGGAGATCATCCATATCCTGGCACGCGGAGGAGACTGATTCAGACTCCGTTCAACACCTTCAAAATAGCTTCCCGTATAAGAGAAGATCAACACCAGGTCATTCCTGCCTGCTGATTTCAGATATTCAATCTGTTCGGAAAACGAAACATTGGAGTATACCTGTTTTCCGCTGAACATCAGATCCGATGCCAGTGATATCGCAGCAGACTGAGCCTTCAGCAGACCGAATACTGCGATCCTGTCATATTGTTGGATATCACTGACCAGTCTGTTCAGTTCTTCCCTGTCGATCGATCTGCTTGCTTCACGGATCGCAGAAACAGCATTATCTTCATATTCGCCGTATCGTTCATCGGGTTCTTCATGAAAGGACTGCTGTTCCAGGGAAAGGTCCGCGTTCATCAGGATCTCCCTGAATTCCGCAAACCCGGAAAGACCGATCTGCGTACAGAAACGTGAGATGGAACTGACAGATACGTTGCACATATCGGCAATATCCTGGATCCCGTAATTCTTTGCCTTATGAAGATTCTTAAGGATCGTCGAAGCGATCGCCGCATTGGCAGCGCCGTATTTTTCACTTGTGATCGTGCCCAGGAAAAGCACCGGCAGTCTGCTGTATATCATTCAGGACCTCCTGAGGAATTATCTTCCTCCGGCTAAATCATAAAGCATTCTTTTCTTAATGTCTGCTGTATCTTTGCCCAATGCTTCGATCAGCGCGAATGCAAACGGCATAACAGTTGCAGGACCCTGTGATGTGACCATATTTCCGTCTGTAACGGTCAGCTCATCACCCAGGAAGCATGCGCCTTCCATGAACTGTTCATAGCCTGTATATCCTGTCAGACGTCTTCCTTCGATGATGCCTGCAGCCGGGAGCACTCTTGTGCCGAAGCACATCGCTGTAACAAACTTGCCCTGTTCATTGAATTCACGGGCAATGCGGATCACTTCCGGATCTGCGATCAGATTCGGGCCGCCGGGTCTTCCGCCCGGGAAGAACACCGCGTCGCATTCGCTGACAGCATCATGTGAGAACAGCTGGTCAGCCTTCAGCATGATCCCGTTCATGCCTTTTACATACTGTTCGCCTGTTGTTGAAAATGTGATCGCTTCGATCTCTGCACGTCTGAGCAGGTCAGCCAGCAGCATTGTTTCGCTTTCTTCGTATCCTTCAGCCATCAGAATCGCTACTTTTGTCATTTTATTCAGCCTCCCTTTCTTACTGTACTTCCGTGATCGTTACTGCACCCGGATCGAATGCGTGATCGTAGAGCATCTTGTCTTTGACCGGCTGAACATCAGCACCGAGTACTTCAGCCAGGTAATATCCAAACGCATAGGCTACGGAAGGTCCGCGGCCTGTAATGATGTTTCCGTCTTTGACGACCAGATCAGTCAGGTATGTACCGTCCGTGATCTTTGTTTCATATCCGGGATAAGCTGTGAACTTCTTATCCTTCAGCAGTCCTGCCTTGAACAGGACTTCCGGAGCAGCGCATATTGCGCATACGAATTTTCCGCTTGCGTTCATGCTGAGCAGTACTTCCCTGAGATACTCACTGCCGCCCATTGCTTCGGTTCCGCCGTATCCGCCCGGCAGAATGATCATGTCTGCTTCCTTCGTTGTTTCATCAAGTGTTTTATCGCACAACATTGTGATATCATGTGCTCCTGTTACTTCTTTGTCTGTGAGACCTGCAGATCTGCAGTCGATTCCGCACCTTCTCAGAATGTCCACGATAACAAGTGCTTCGCCTTCTTCAAATCCGCCGGCAATTACGATCTCTGCTTTTTTTGTCATATACCTGTTCTCCTTTGACTACAGTATATGAACTGTAAACAGCAAATTCCATTGATTTCCAGAAACTGGAAAAAAGCATCTCCCGCTCCGGAAGATGCCTTGTTTTCCATGATTATTGAACTGTTTTCTGTTTCGTTTTCATCAGTATGATCACAGCGCACACAAGCATCGGCAGGCCTGCGATCAGACCGTTCGGTGCAGGTCCCAGCAGTCTTGCCGGACCGGTATCCGTTCTGCATATTGCAAGAGGGATCGTGGCTGCCCCATTCAGTGACCCATGCAGGAGCGCCGGGATCCAGATGCATCTGCTCTTTTCATACAGCACATCATGCAGGATCCCTAAACCGATCGTAAATACACAGAATACCAGCATGCCTACTACTGGAAAGCCCAGATAATCCGTTCCGTATTCATAACCGATCAGCCAGATCAGCGGCCAGTGCCAGGCACCCCAGATCACTCCGCCCAACAGGATTCCTTTCGTTCTGCCGTACATTTCCTTCAGCTGCGGATAGAGAAATCCCCGCCATCCCGCTTCTTCCCCGACAGCCGGGACCATATTGATCAGAGGTGTATAGGTCACGCAGGATACCGCTGTGATCAGCACATACTTGGTATAAGTGAGCCCCTGTGCTTCCAGCTGCTCCAGAGCACCCGGCACGCTTTCATCAAGGAAACTGCCGCTGAGATCAAAATGACCCGGGAAGATCAGGAAATAAATCAGCGCTCCGAGGAACGTCAGGACTGCCGGCAGGAACCAGGCTGTCAGGATCGCTTTCACATTCCCTTTCAGCACCGGCTTCCAGCCCATACCCTTAAGACTGTTGCCGCTCAATAATACCGACAGCATCGGTACAAACATCATCAGTGCAATGACAAGCTGACCGATCTGCGTCTGACCTTTCCGGTACAGAACAGCTGCAGCTCCCTGAATGATATACGCAATCAGGAATGTGAACAGCAGATATCTGATCACAGATTTTTTCCGCTCATTCATGATCCGCTTCCTCCGTTCCTGCTGTTTCAACGCAGAAACCATGATGTCCGCATTCCGGACATGTCAGTTTTCTGGCAGTCAGTGTATGGTTTGCAAATACCGCTTCCTTGAATGACGGCCGGAAGACTGTATGGCATTGCGGGCAGATATAGGAAACATGATTGAAATAGTATCTGGAAAACGGTACAGCCCAGATCACGGCAACGATGACATACAGCACAAACAGATGCCAGTTTCCCGTCACGATCCAGACAATGATGCCTGCCAGTTCAAGCATCGTTACCGGCAATGCCATATACAGAAGGTTCCGGTGTATTTTTTTCAGTTGTTCTCTGTTAGACATGGTATACGCTATGTCCCCGATCGACTCGGCAGAAATGCTTTCCAGCTGTTTCAGTTCCGACCTGAGCATGGTTACCTTTTCGAGCTGTTCTTTACGCTCGGAGATCTCCTGCTTCAGGTTCATTTCCTGCTGATCCAGCAGCAGCTTGATCAGACTGTCCGGATCATCCTCTTTCAGGATCTGTGAGATCGCGTCGATCTTCAGACCGATCTCACGCAGGAAGCAGATGATCCTCATCTTTTTCAGATCATCTTCCGAATAAAGCCTTCTGCCTCCTTCCGACAGTTCAGAGGGTACAAGAATACCGCGTGTATCATAATACTGTACGGTCCTGACCGTCACACCGCACATCTTTGCGATCTCACCTGTCGTATATCTGGACACAGCTTTTCACCTCCTGCCTCAACTGTAGAACATGACGCTGCGTCACAAGCAATACCTGACGCAGGGTTTTTTTTGTATTTTTCAGTTATTTCGCTGCTGAATGGCTCCGTAAGACCGGAATATGCCTAAGCAAAGTATCTTTTCAGATCCCAGGCATCCCGGAAATCAAACAGCGATTCCAGCAGGCTGCTGCACTTACCGATCGTCCAGCCATTGATCAATGCGCAGAAGATCGTACCCGCCTTGACACCCTCAAAGTGCCCAAAGCCGAAAAACAGGAAAGACAGGATGACTGCCAGTGCACAGCTGCAGATATCATAGATCGTTTTGACCTTTGTGATATCCTCGCCTGTTTTGGCGGAGATCTCCTTGACCATCAGCTCATAAGCTTCCGGAGCAATATAGGTATGAAACAGCAGTGCTACGCCGAATGAGCAGAGTACCAATCCGCAGAGGAAAAATACGATCCTTCCGGCCATTCCTTCCAGCATGATCCTGCCGACGGCTCCGATCATCAGGTCCAGTATGATCCCGTAAAGAAACGCAGTCACAAACGAAAACAGATACATGGTTTTGAACCTGCGCATGAACAGCGCAATGATGACCAGCAGTACTGCCTGGAAACAGTATTCCGCCATACCGAATGTAAACCATGCAAAAGACTGAGATAATTTCAGATAAAACAAATACGCCGGCGCGACTACCATGGACATGCCGAAATCGGCACGTTCCATAAAAGCAGTGCCCAGCGCGAGCACGATGATGCCAATGATATACGCTGCTTCTGAAGACAGCATCTTCCTTTTCTTCATATGACCTCCGGGATCAGCTGACGTTTGATACAGAAACGGCAAAAGATATGTTTATGATAATTCGTTTTGTTGTTTTTGCAATCTAAATATGGATCTGGAAATCCGGATAATCGAATAACCCGGATCCCTGTTTCAGTTCATTTTCCTTGTACAGCTGCGCAAAAGCAGTCTCGATCCGTTCAATGATGTCAGTACCGATATCCAGACGATTGTGTCCGGGCAGGATCCTTCTGACCGGAAGCTCCCCGGCCTTCCTGATGGACTGCCAGAACTGATATGGGTCGGTAGACGGATAGTAAGCATACAGGCACCCGCTGTAGATCAGGTCACCTGTATACAGATACTGTCTGTCCGCTTCCCAAAAACAGCAGTGACCCGGCGAATGTCCGGGTGTATGGATGACGATGATCTTCCTGTTACCTAGATCAATACTATCCCCGTCATGGAGCAGATGCGATGCCTTCCCCTGGAACACATGATAAGCCGCAGGATCAAATCCTTCCGGGAACCTGCAGGACATGCATGTCAGATTCTGCCGTACAGCATCCTCAGGAAGCGGGAAAGACGATTCAAGCCATTCCTTTTCCAGTTCATGTACGGAGAGATCTTCAAACAGTCCGTGTCCTCCGATGTGGTCCCAGTGCACATGTGTGGTCAGTACACGTATAGGCAGCTGTGTCAGCTGATCGGTGACTTTTCGGATATCGGATACACCCAGACCGGTATCGATCAATGCGGCTTGTGTTTCACCGATCAAAAGATAACAGTGCGCCTGTTCCCAATGACCGTATTCACTGATGGCAAATGTATCCCGGTCGATCTGTTCGACGGTAAACCATTCCTCTGTCATATGCTGTCCTTTCATAACGGATCTTATCTGTCCGGCAATCACTATTATACCTGCTGCATAAAGAAAACCGGAAACACATTGGTCTCTTGCATGATCAGATCTCCAGATATCAGGCAAACTCAGCGTTTCTCAGCGTACAGTACAGACCGACGCCCTCAATGTATGTGTCAAATACACCGACAACCGTGATCTCCGTATTCTCCGGCGGATAATCTTCCGGATACTGATAATCACCTGCGAGTTCGAATTCGATCCCCTGCGCACAGCAGGCAGTGGCATCCTGGATCAGACATCCGAAATAGTATTTCCCGGTCTCTTCACTGTGGAATACCGTCAGAAGACCTCTCATTTTCATGATCTTGCCGACATACGCGTCCGGATCGGCCATAATGTCTGACACCTGGGAATATACCATTGTGGCGGACATGACCGTCAGGTCGATATCAATGACCTCATACGGATCAGCTGTTTCTTCAGAGGGTTCCGGTGTTGTCTCCATTACCGCTTCTTCTGTGCTTTGTGCAGTCATTTCAGCTTCTATCGTGCTTTCAGGTGTTTCTGCCGGCACTGTACTTTCAGCTGTTTCCTGAGCATCTGCTTCAGCCATGCCTGCCGCAAGCACGTCACTGACACCGGAAGTCTTGTTCTTCGCCCTGTCGGATGTCTGTGTGCTTTTGCTGCAGGCGGTCAGACTGATCATAAACATCAGGCATAAACAGATCCTGATCCATTTCTTCATTATTTGATCCCTCCTGTCAGATTCATTCCAGCGCATCCTTCAGAACTTCAAGGTTCTTATTCATGATGGAAAGATATGTTGTACCGTTCTGAACGTCTTCCCCTGTCACAGCCTGCATGGAATCCATGACAAGGATCTGCTGGTCCTTCGTTTCAGTGTTTCTGATAATCGTTTCAGCGATCCTGTGATCCGTACCTTCGATCGTCATGACCGAATGCAGTTTCAGTTCATCAACCTTCTTCGCAAGGAATACAACTGTTTCAAAGCTGGCTTCTGCTTCCGCGGAACAACCGGCAAATGCCGCGTAATAAGACAATCCATAATCATCGGTCAGATAACGGAACGGGAAACGGTCCCCGAACAGCAGAGTGTCGTAATTTGATGCGTATACCGCATCCTTGTAGTTCTGATCCAGTTCTTCCAGTTTCGCTGTGTAGGACGCGGTATTCTTCTCATAATCTGCCGCGTGTTCACGGTCAGCAGACTGCAGTACTTTCGAGATGCTGTTGACGAGCACTGCCGCGTTTCTGAGAGACAGCCAGATATGCTCATCATATTCCGCTTCCTCTTCATGTTCATCTTTATGTTCTTCTTCCTGCATACCTTCGACGGTTTCTTCTTCCTTGGCACCATCTCCCAGGATATCCATCAGATTCAGAACGACCATGTTTTTGTTGGCAGCGGTGCTCAGCGCGTCTTCGACCCATTCATCGGATTCTCCGCCGATATAAATAAACACATCGCTGGTGGAGATCTTCATAATATCATCAGCTGTCGGCTGATAGCTGTGCAGGTCTGCCCCGCTGTTCAGCAGCATCGTTACATCTGCCTCTTCCGCATGTTCACCGAGGATACTCATGACCCAGTCGTATATCGGGAAGATCGTAGCTGTGATCCTGAATTTTCTTTGTTCCTGCTCTGAGTTACCGTTCTGACCGGAACACCCTGTCAGACAAACGAGCATCATCATCGCAGATAATAATACAGATATATACTTTTTCATATTCATCACCATTATTTCGTCAAGTTGTCATGAAGAATCAGCGATCCGTGCATGTTAGTCATCATTCTTGTCAGCCCATTCTGTTATTCATATGACGGAAACTGACCTGAACAATTTTCTATTCTAACGACAAATCAGTAAATGTCAATGAATATGAAAATGCTTTTCATTTTCGTTTGTTAGTTTAATGTAAACAATATATCGGATAAAGAGAAAAGCCGGTCACCCGGCTTAACATTCTTTTGGTGGATCAATGATCGTTACAGTTCTTCCCCGTTGGAAAGAATAACCTTCCTGTACCAGTCAAAGGAGTCTTTCTTTTTCCTTTCGTATGTACCGTTGCCCATATCATCCGCGTCTACATAGATGAATCCGTAGCGTTTGGACATCTGGGAAGTAGAAGCGCTGACAATATCGATGCATCCCCACATCGTATATCCGATCAGGTCAACACCGTCCTTCACTGCTTCCTTCATCTGTTCGATATGAGCTTTCATATATTCGATACGGTACGGATCATGGATCTTCCCGTCATCCGCAATGACATCAACTGCGCCAAGACCGTTTTCAGCGATCATGATCGGTTTATGATATCTGTCATTCAGCTGGTTCAGAGCGACTCTCAGGTCCTTCGGATCGATCTGCCAGCCCCATTCACTGCTCTGCAGATACGGATTCTTTGTGGCGGAAAAGAGATTGCCGCCGACCGATTCATGACGTTCGGGATGAGCGGATACGCACATCGTCATATAGTAGCTGAATGAGACATAGTCGACAGGATATGCCGCGAGGATCTCTTCATCGCCTGGTTCCATAACAAGTTCCACACCCCGCTCCTTCAGCATTCTCGCCGCATAATCCGGATAATATCCGTTTGCCTGGATATCCGAGAAATACAATGAATTTCTCTGTTCTTCCAGGCATTTCTGCAGATCATCGGGATCACAGCTGTAAGGCGTCGGCATCTGATAGCTGATCATGCATCCGACCATTGACTCAGGATACAGCTTATGACAGTCTCTTGTGACCATAGCGCTTGCGACGAACTGATGATGACTTGCCTGGAAGATATCCTGCAGCGGGTTCTCGCACTGTTCGGTAATGATGCCCAGGCTCACGAACGGATGGCGGAGATTGCTGTTGATCTCATTGAATGTCATCCAGTATTTCACCCTGTCGCCAAATCTTCTGAACAGGACATTTGCATAGCGGACATAGAACTCAATGACCCTGCGGTTTTTCCAGCCGCCGTATTCCAGTGCCAGTGCAAGCGGCATCTCATAATGAGAGATCGTGACGATCGGTTCAATGCCGTATTTCTTCAGTTCATCAAAAATCTGATCGTAGAACTGCAGACCTTCCTCATTCGGCTCTTCCTCATCTCCACGCGGAAAGATACGGCTCCAGGCAACCGACATACGGTATGCTTTGAAGCCCATTTCACCGAACAGTCTGATGTCTTCCTTCCAGTGATGGTAAAAGTCTGATCCGTACCGTTTCGGATAAAATCTGGTGCTCTTGGGATCCAGTGCTTCACGGATATATTCTTCCTTCAGATGCTTCCACTGGTCACCCCAGTTTTCTTTCGGAAGTGCTGGATCGAACGAATAGCAGTCCGCTACGGACATGCCTTTTCCTCCCTCGTTCCATCCGCCTTCTACCTGATTCGCTGCAGTTGCTCCTCCCCAAAGGAAATGTTCAGGAAATGTATCTCTGTATTGTTTCATGTAAACCTCCCGGATGAATTTGTTTTGTATCTGTTACCATTGTAAAACAGTTAACCAACGCTTCATATGATAATGCATTTTGAAGAGTCAGAATGTCTGAAGAAAATGATAAGAAACAAAAACCGTCACCCGCGTCTGCAGCATCTGCAGATCGTTTCAGTGACGGTTCGTTGAAATTTCGTATGGATATCGTATTACATCAGACGTGTCAGAGCTTCCAGCGCGCCGTAACTGTGCAGTCCGGGCAGAAGCGTATTGACGCCGATAAATGTAAACAGCACGACCGGTACTGACAGGATGGCATACCATGCCAGGAATGCGCCGCGGCGTTTCCTGTTAATTCGCAGGTGCAGATACACGGCATAGATGATCCAGGTTATGAGTGCCCAGACTTCCTTCGGGTCCCAGGTCCAGAAAGCAGACCACGCTTCCTCTGCCCAGATGGCGCCTGAAAGGATCGTGATCGTCAGCATCAGTATCCCCAGCGCGATCAGTCTGTAGATGAAGTAATCCATCTGTTCCAGTGACGAATCAGAGCTGTTTTTCTTTTCAACCAGGATATAGCGTACACCGACCCCTCCTGCCAGCATAAATGCCGCGTAGGAGATGGCTGCTGAGCCGATATGGAAACCGAACCAGGAACTCCTGAGCGCAGGCATCAGTTCCGTGATCTCCCTGGGCTGCAGCGCAGCGTAGGAGATGATCAGGAATGTCGCCGCAATACCGATCGACTGGATCCAGTCAAGATGCAGACGGTAATAGCAGAAGATCAGGAGCGCGCCGATCGACCATGAGAATGCCGAGGCGAACTCGAACTGGTTGGATAACGGCAGTCTGTGCGCCATGATGCCCCTGATGATCAGATATGCTGTTTCAAGCGCAAAGCCTGCCAGGAAGAGAAACCATGCGATCCGTGTCCATGATTCTTTTTTGAAGACCATGCCGGCAAATTGCAGGAACATGGACAGGAAGTAAAGGACAAGTCCTCCAAAGAAGATAAAGTTCATCATATTGATACCCCACTGCTGTTCTGATCCTGTTTCAGGATCATATTGATCTCATACTGTGTATTTTCAGGTTTCGGTCCCCTCACAGCGTATCCATTCTTACCTACAGCCACAATGACCGGCGGGACAAACATTGCAAGATACAGGCCAAGCGTCATGATCAGCACTGCGCCAAGCAGCAGCATATTGACCATAGCAGGTGTCCGTTTGATACGCAGGCCGGGATATTCAACAGGATCAAGGAATGTAAATTTCATATCCTTAACCTCAAGCGTATCTCCCGGGAATGCCATCATCATGTCTGTTGATCCGTCCTCCATGAGGGTGAATACGTATACCGGATTTTCATAATGACCGCTTGTCGACTGGATCAGTGTTGTCCTGCCCTGGTCGTCTGTGATAAAGCCAGGATACAGTTCATCAAACCAGATGCCGTTCTTTCCGTCAGCTGACAGAAAGTCTTTGCTTTCAAGATAGAATTCATCTGATTTGCCGTTCCGCTCGGCCTTCATCTTTCCGACCGTACCGTACGTCTGCTGATATACTTTATAGCGTCCCATGGATACTGGATGGTTGACGCTGACTTCCCTGACGCCGCTTTCCCTGCCGTCCGGCAGGATCACATTGATCTCGCTCGTATAATCCAGTCTTCCGGTCTCATCCTCGATCCTGAATGATTCAACCTTGATCCTTGTCCCGTCATCAAGCAGCAGTGAATTTCCCGGATAGCACGGCTCATCTATTACCATCGGAAGATACATTGCCGCCCCGAACAGCACGATGGTCAGAAGCAGACCCAGATGAGTCAGGAACGAACCGTACCAGCCGAAATCATTGCGCGAATAAACCGTAATACCGTTTCTCTCTTCTTTCCTGCAGCGCATTGATTCCAGCTTCTGCCGGATCTTTTCCAGCTGTTCCGGATCTGCGTTTCCTTCCGGTACCTGAGCGAACGCTGTTTCATAAGCAGCAGGCTTCTGTCTTGAGATCCTGCTGAAACGGATCACGGAGCACAGGATCAGATTGACGCACAGCAGTGCTGACAGAGCAATGAAATACCAGCTGGTAAAGATATGATCAAACTGCAGCGCAAATATGATCTGGTAATAGTCCGGATAATATCTGACATATGTCATCGGCTCACCGTTCTGTACGATCAGGCTGCCGATCACAGAGCAGGCAGTGATCGCTCCCAGCAGGATCAGCCCGAATGTCATCGATTGTATGAACTGAAATGCTTTTTTCATAAGACTCCGTTCTATAAATGTTTTTTAAAATCACTTATTTCAAGTATATATTTTTTTGACAAAAAGTGAACTCAGATACTTCTGCAAGAAAAAAGCCATCTCCCGTCATACGGGAGACGGCTGTCTTTCAGCAAACTTACTTATTCAGTACTGCTTCGATCTTTTCCATGTAGGACTCAGCTGAGTCAAGGCACTGTGTAGCGAGTTTTTCGTTGTGGGCACCGTCTCCGTTCTCTACGAATACGAAGTCCCAATACCACTGTGCGCTTCTGAAATCATCACGGACCTGTTCCAGTTCTTCGTCTGTCAGACTGCCTGCTGCTACAGCTTCAGCCAGCTGATCATCGAGACCGGCCAGACGCTCACCGAGTTCATCGGTTCTGCCGTTGATGCGTTCATGTACTGCTTCAACTTCAGCAGCCAGATCTTTGTGGCACTTGGAGCAGTTGTTGTCAAGCAGCTCCTGGTTGTCCAGCGGGCTTATCCAGTAGTGATTTGTGAATTCCGTACCGTCTTCCGCAGTTGTCTTGCCCATATGGCAGTCAGCACATGTCATGTTCGCGCGGTGCGGGCTTCCTTCGCCAAGGAATGTTTCGAACTCAGGATGCTGTACCTTCAGCTTCTTGACACCTGTGTCTTCTTCTGTCCAGTCTGCGAACGGCTCTGCAAAACCGGTATTGTAGAAGTTCAGCATATCATCGGGATTCATCTGAGCCAGACCTGTGTAGGCCAGTGTCGTAGCCTTTGTTTCAGGGTTGAAATGATATTCACTGTGGCACTGTCCGCAGCTCATCGTTTCCGGTTCAACGTTTCCGAAGTCACCTGCCAGTGCGTCATACAGATATCTGTGTGTGACTGTCAGGACACCCGGCTCATTTTCATGACAGTGGAAGCATCCGAATGCATCGGTGATCTCCGGTGTCAGGTCGTCAAAGTTCATCGCGTAGGCACTGTCGCCTTCATTCAGAACTTTGGCTGTCAGATTGGAAGTCTTGCACGTATAGCAGTTTGCCATCTTGTGAGGTCTTCCGGTTGACTGAACGTCCTCTACAACATACGTATGGCCTCTTGCGCTTCCGTACTGGATCGCAAATCCATAGCCTTCATACAGTGTTTTCAGATAAGGATGAAGCTCCAGATAACTGTGGATCTCGTCATTCTCATCATTCTTCATGTATGTCGCATATTCATTCGGGAACTGTTCAGCCCAATCAGCTGATTTCGTTACGACGATGCCTGTGCCTTCCTCAGCGACCTTCGCTGTCTGAACGATCGGTGTCGCTGCCGGTTTGGCTGTTTCTGCTGCAGGTGTTTCTGCTGCTGTCTCTGCTTTTGCTGTTTCTGCGGCAGGTTCAGGTTTTACGGCTGTGCCTGAGTCAGATTTCCCGGTTCCTGACGCAAAGCCCAGTACCGCACCGAGGACGATCAGTGCCGCTCCGAAGATCCTCGCGGTATTTTTGTTCTGTTCCATAGTATGTTCTCCCTCTGAAAACAGTTCATTTAGATCCATCTATAGAATAACCTATCATGACTTCTGATGTCAAACTGACAATTATTCAACTCCATATAAAGCAGTTTTTTTTCACAAAGATGTTCTGAGATAAATTCTGGAAAAAAAGAATGAAATTCCAAAACGGTCATTTCATTCTTCCCTTATCGCATTATGGATCATTC
>JAFRJJ010000043.1 GCA_017432325.1 Solobacterium sp.
CATTATATGCCTGAAAAATCATCAGGCTGTCCGAGTCTTTTGTCTCACCCACCCACAAGAGGAAAAAAATATGAGATGATATTGCTCAAGGGGAGATTTAAAAATGACAGGGAATGAAACATTGGAAGAACTGGAGGCTCAGCTGCAGAAGATCGAAGATGCGGAAGCCAGAGTGCTGGGAAATTACGAGGAAATACGTGCCGATCTGGAAAACAGGATCGCCAGACATCAGGCAGAAATTGCCTCCCTGGGTCTGTTCAAATTAAGGGAGAAGAAGGACCTGCAGGGGCGCATCGATGAACTGAATGAAGAACTTGCCCACGAACTGACGAAAGCACAGGAAGAAGTCCGTGTCCTGAGGGATGAGGAATACGAACTGACACTGAAGATCCGCCGGATGCAGGGAGATCCGATCATATGATCAAAAAAAGCACTTGTGCGAAGTGCTTTTCATTTTGATTAAGCAAGCTGTTTGATGTCTTTCCTTAAACGGAACAGCAGGAACATCATATAGATCGCGAGCCCCAATGCGAGGAGCATCAGTGCGAATACAAGAACAGTCATCAATGTATCAGGTGTTCCCTGAGCAGGAATCTGGATAGCGATCAGTTCCATAAGGCATACTGCGACAAGATTGACAAGCTTGACGGTATGAAGTTTTCTGCTGAGGCCTGATCCGTAATCATCGGCGACATTCTCGAGGATCCCAAGCAGGAAGTACAGATAGACTGCAGAGGCTGCAGAGAGGACTGCATCCAGCACTCTTGTGCTGAACTCCGGTTTTGTCAGGCCGAGTATCCATATGACAAGTGAGAGTACTCCCAATGCCAGGGATGTCCATTTCAACCAGACCTTTCCTTCTGTATATGTTCCAAGGTTATCATAAGCAAGGAACAGCAGAATCCATCCGATGAATGACGGTGTGAAATTGATAGAATTGATATTTATGTTGAGCAGGGTAAACAGGAACCCGAATGCAATGAACGATAATGCTTTCTGAATGTTCATTATGGTTCTCCTTTCTTTTGTTCAAACAGCATGATCATGCTGTCAGATGCGATTATAATCATCTGCCTCAGAAAAGTAAATATCTGCAGGATACAGGATCTCTTCCATTGTTTGACATCATCTGGAAGACCGGTCAATAATAATTTCAAAGTCGTATGACGGGAGGTTGCACATGGCAGAAACAGTATCACTGGTATTTACGGGAGATATCGGATTCGATAAATACATGGACGGTAAATGGAATGATGAGGAGCTGATCTCTGATGAGATCCTTGATTTCCTGCACAGCGGCGATCATGTTGTTGCCAACGTGGAGGGTGCGCTGGTCCGTCAGGAAAAGAAAGAAGGGCTGACCGGAGTGCAGCAGCTGGTCCACGCAATGGATCCGGACGCAACGAAGGTGCTCAGAAAGATGGGTGCTGACATCTGGAATCTCTGCAATAACCATATCCTGGATGCAGGAGATGAAGGCGTGCGGAAAACACTGGAAGAAGCAGAAAAATTCGGTGCGAAGACAGTCGGCGTCGGCATGAACCTGAACCAGGCAAAAGAGATCCTGTACTTTCCGGAAGCGGGCGGCATCGGTCTGTTCAGCGTCGGTTTCCGTACCGGCTGCAAACCTGCTGGTGAGGCCAAGGCAGGCTGCCTGCTCTGGAATGAAATGGAACTGATCGAAGAGAATATCCGCGAGATCAAAAGCAGATGCCGCTGGTGCTGCCTGATCGTGCATGGCGGGGAGGAATTCACATCGCTGCCGAGCCCTTATGTGCGTGACCGCTATCTGAAGTTCCTGGAAATGGGCGCGGACATGATCGTGGCGCACCATCCGCATGTGCCGATGAACTATGAGACGGTCGGAGACAAGGTGATCTTCTATTCACTCGGAAACTTCATCTTTGATACGGATTATCAGAGGGCACAGTATCATACGGAAGAGGGTATCCTGCTGAAACTGAATTTCACGGAAGAGAACTATACATGGGACGCTGTCGGGATCAATATCATCCGCGGTCCCGAGCATATCGTAAAGGCGGATCTGCCGCAGATCTTTGCGGATGTTCAGCAGGAAGAGTATGAGAAGCTGTCCCCGCTTGCCGCAAAGATGTTCCTGGCAGCGACAAAGCGCCAGCAGATCTATCTGAACCGCGCAGCATTTGAGAATAAGACGCCGGAAGAATGGGAAGCGCATTTCACCGATCCCAACAGACGCTACCGTGTTCCGGGAGAAGCGCTTGATTTTACGATCATCTGGGACCTTGCACAGAAGGAACAGGAAGGCGCCTGGAAAACAAGCAGCCTGCATCAGGTGGTTGAATACATAGTGGGTCAATTGTAAAATTGTATTATACAGAAACACCTTCATAATCTTTTGTGACCGCAGAACGATTCATCATAGATGTTTTTCATCTGCGCATTGTATAATAAAGCCGGAAATCGAAGTGCGTACGTTTAAAGTGATCATAAGGAGCCCATCATGAAAAACAAGTTTGTTATGTCGCGCCCCCGCAACGCTGCCTATATCCAGAAAAATATGGATATGCTTTTGTATAACGCAATGAGACTTGCCAGATATGATGTTACGCAGGAAGAGTGCCTTCAGGGAATACAGGACGAAGAAAAGGCTCTTGCATATGCGAATTTTAAGCGTACCTTTGAATATCTCCAGCTGGATAAGGATGCTGAGATCGATTATCATTACCTGCTTGATCTGCATACACTGCTGATGGAAGGCCTGCAGGCAGGCTTTACCAACAACATGACAGATGAGCAGATCGAAGAGCTGAACCGTATCATCAACCAGCCGGCAAAGGCCAATACGGAGATCGCAATTGACGCCATGCTGTATATCCTTGACAAGCGTCTGTTTGAAGACGGAGACATCCGTGTTGCTTTGATGTTTGCCAACAAGATCATGCTGGAAAACGGCTGCGGCGTGATCACGGTACCGCCCATGTATGATGATGACTTCAGGGCACATCTGCGTGAGCTGAATGTGACCGGTGATTCCGAACCGTTCAAGAACTGGGTATTCAAGTGCTGCCTCAGAGGAGAGCGGATGTTCTGAACATTCCCGGCACCAGATAAGTACAACGCACCGGCGTATGCCGGTTTTTCTTTGCATTCTTAAAGATATGCTGATTAAGAAAGGGTCATAACTGTGTGACGGATGAAACATGATGACATATAATAAGGGTCATGATTCGAGGGAAAGAATATGAACAGATTTAGCAAAACATTACTGGCACTGACCATCAGTGTCTCTGTAGGTGCCTGCTCCGGCACATCCGGCGGGACTGCCCCGGCCGGTCACAGTGACCCGGTCAAACCCAGACAGGCTGTTGATGTATCCAATCTGGAAGGCGTAGACGCAGCGGTCGGAACAGATATAGTTTCATACCTGACAGACGGTGCATTGAACAACGAAACGATATTGCTGGATACGGAAGGTACTGTACTGACAGCTGATGAACTGTCATTTGAACTGGCATATCAGGCATACGACGCACTCAGCTATTACGCATATTATTACGGGACCCAGCCTGAGTTCACGGACGATATGGGCGACGGAAAAACATTCGCTCAGTATATTGCGGATATTGCGGCAGATACCACACTGAGATACGCGGCGGCAGAAGTCCTTGCAAATAAGGAAGGTCTGACACTGCCTGCTGAATATCAGACAGAAGTCGACAATGTTTACGACAACAACGTTCAATATTACGGTGAGAATGAATGGAACCACGCTGTCAGCGCGGGAACCATCTCAGAAGCAGACTTTACAGAAGAGCAGAAACAGGCCTGGATCAAGGAACAGGGAACGATATTCTTCAGGGACTATCTGCTCTACTTCGGTACAACCAGAGAGGCATACGAATCACTGGTAAAGAAGAACTACACATATCTGGCAGCACAGAAGCAGCTGTTTGCGGACGGCGGCAAATATGCTCTGACAGATGAAGTCAGGGCGGAAGAAACCGCTAAATATGTTGAAGACAACGGTGTCGTCTGGGCAAGATGCATCCTGTTCTCCACAATGGAGGATGGTGCGGATGAATCAGCTGTCCAGGCAGAAGCACAGAAGGCTTATGAAGAACTGTCTGCTCTTTCCGGTGAAGAACTGTCTGATCAGTTCACGGAATTACAGCGGGAATATGACAAGAGCGGATATACCGCAGGTGATGTCCAGATGTATACAAACACCGATTCCCTGGTGGACGGTTATTATGAAGGCATTACCGTTCTGAAACCCGGTGAGGTCGGAATCACAGACCGCACAGCGTACGGATACTTCATCCTTCTCAGGGAAGCAGACCAGCCTGGAGATCTGGAACAGACGATCACAGACAGTTATGCTTCAAACAAAATAAAGGAACTGTCCGCACAGATCCTGGAAGAAAGTGGATGCACAACTGAAACGATCCTCGAAAAGATCGATCCGGCAGCCTACTATACAAAGCTGTTTGAACTGCAGGACAAGCTCGATGCGGTGAACGGAACAACTGAAGAGCAGAACTGAGCCCTGTTTAACAAACAGTGGTTGAACACACATGAAACATCTTTCCTGCGAAGGATGTTTTTTATATCTTCTATTAGCGATCCGGAATATACAGGTACCGATTATTATTTCCCGACACAGAAAGATAATTTTTAAATATATGATTTCCCGGCTTGTTCCGGGTGATGTTGCTGTGGCTGGTGGAGCAAGATATTTCATTTACAGGAAAAGAGAAGAAGAGTACATAGACTATGAAGATGATGACGATGACAAAGCAGAAAAATCGGAAGACCAACAATCTTAACTCGCTCTGATTTTTCCGAAATGTTATAAAAACTCACTAGGAGTTTTCCGAAAATAATATAAAACTCCCTTGGATTTTTCCGGAATGATATGTAAACTACATTCAGGAGTCAATATATATGGAATTAAGAAGACATATTGATATATGGCTTGCCGAATGGAAAAAAAATCCAGGGCATAAGCCAGCTCTTGTTCGGGGCATAAGGCAGTCAGGTAAAACGCATTCAATCAACCTGTTTGCAGAGAACAATTATGATGTTGTGATTTATCTTAACTTTTGGGACAGGCCTGATCTGATTGACATTTTTGAAGGGCAATTGGATGCAGATACAATTATTCGAGAGTTATCAGTAAAAATACCTATGCCGGATGTGAAAGCAGGTTCAACCGTTTTTTTTACGATGAGGTACAGGAATGCCCGAGAGCGTTGTTATCTCTAAAAACAGTCATGACTGATAAACGCTTTGATTTCATAGCTTCAGGTTCTTATTTAGGTGTAAATGGTTATGTGGTATCTGATGACACGCCTAAGCCTGTGGGCTGCACAGATGAGTATGATATGAGGACATTGGATTTCGAGGAATTCCTGTGGGCTAAAGGACTTAAAGATCGTGAAGTAGCTTATATCAAAGATGCGTTTGCAGAAAAAAAGCCTTTATCCAAGGCAATGCATGGTTCTTTCACTTCTTTATTCAGAGAGTATCTTTGCGTTGGAGGATTTCCAGAAGCAGTTTCCAATTACGTACAAACGAACAATATATATTCAGCTCTTCAAATCACAAGAAGAATAACACGAGATCTGCAGGATGATTTTGGCAGAAGACGCGGAAGGGATAATAAACCGGTGTTTAATGCCAATGAAGTAGCCAGAATCAGAAATGCGTTTTCGTTGATACCGTCATTTTTAGGCAAAAAGAATAAACGGTTCATCGTTTCAAAAATCAACGGAAAAGGTGCAAAAGATGCGGGGAAAGATGCAATCGAGTATTTAAAAGATACAGGTATCATCACGAAAGTTCACAATCTGTATGTACCGGCAACACCCTTGTCGGTTAATGTAATTTCCAATCAATTTAAAGTGTTTCCCACAGATATTGGGATGCTTGTAGGAATGCTTGAAGACGGTACGACGGATGCAATATTATCCGGCAATTTAGGAATGGGAAAAGGTATGCTTTATGAGGCGTTGATTGCGGATGCATTGTTTAAGCGTGGCGGACGGTTTTATTACTTTGCTAAAGAAAGCGGTTTGAAACTTGATTTTGTCATCAATTACCTTGGAGATTCGACGATACTTGAGGTCAAAGCAGTTGACGGTAATGCTAAGAGTGCAAAGACGGTGATGGCGCATCCTGATCATTATGGCAAGACAAAACTTATACGAATCAAGGATTCAAATCTTTCATTTTCAGAAGATATACTTACAATCCCGCACTATGCGGCATATCTACTCTTCAGAAGGAGCGCTATTTTACCAGTAGACTGAGTGAACTACTCGGCAATTGAATTGCCAAGCATCGGGTTGGCACAGCATTAGCTGTGCAGCTCCCGGGTGCGTCCATGACACCTTTACTGCTGTATCTGCATATCGCAGATACTACACAGCTGCCTGTATCACCACTGTCGAGGACAAGCCTGCTACAGATATATATACATCGATCTGATTCTCATACAGATACTTTTTCAGAATGTTGTATGCACCAAGCGCATCCGCATTGTATATGTCCTGACCTTCCTGATACAATCCTCTCTTTATCCTGTTTTTCTTTACCGCTTCTTCTGCACATACTCTTTCTGTATGCGGTCCGCACTGGCTGCTGTATGCCTCATTCTGACGAATCATCCGGATCCCGTTTAACTGCAGTTTGTATTCCAGCATTCCATAAATCTTTGCATAGG
>JAFRJJ010000044.1 GCA_017432325.1 Solobacterium sp.
ATTTTAAGAAATAATCAACATCCCCTTCCAAATTGGGCGTAGTTAAATATGGCAGTGGTTTTACTATACTTTGGTCAACATTTGACCATTTGTCAGTATCCTCTGCCTGTTTTGAGCAACGCATGAAAGTTCTTATTATACTAAAAAACTGCCGTTCAGAAGACGGCAGTACATGTCACCTCAGTCAGCCAGTGATCCGAACGGATCCCAAGGCTTGAGCTCAACGGGCTTCTGTTTCAGTACTTTTTTGTCAGCTGCGCTCAGGTATTTCTTGTTGACGACTGCTTCGAAGACATACTTATCGAACCATGTATCGGAGCAGATATAGTAGCCTTTGTTTGCCATCTTGTCGCCCCAGGAGTTTTCGATCTTCCATCTGGTCGGCTTGTCGTCCACCAGATTGACGCCTGTCAGGACCATGGCATGGTTCATCGCGGATTCCCTGGCATCCAGCATATCTTCCTTGCTGAAGGAAAGGTCCATATCGAATGTTCCTGCATAGTCAAACAGCTGGTCATCCCAGAGACCCTTTTCACGGTCGCCTTCCTTGCCGCAGTCACAGCCGAACCAGACGGGTTCTCCTGCTTTCATCTGCTTCAGGATCGCTTCCTTGAAGTCGTCCATCGGGAGGTTCAGGAAGCTGATCGGATTTCCGTCTACGACGTTGCCGAGGTATTTGACGGTATACATCTGGTGGAAAGGCTTGTCCTTTGTCGGTCCGTTGATGATGCCGACATAGTCGTCCAGATCAACACTCAGGTACTTTTCATAGAATTCCTGCGGTGTTACATCACGGAAGGAATGATAAGCGCCCTTCTTATCATAGAATTCAAATGTGAATTTCTGCGGCGGTAAACCGAAGCAGCTGCAGATCAGGCCGTATACTTCCTTGAGTGCCTGGTCTTTTGCTTTGCGGATCGCAGCCATCTTCTCGCCGTCCGCATGCATGCGCTTCGCGTCCGCTGCGAACTTTCTCAGTCTCTTGTTCAGCAGGCCGTTCATAGCTCTTGTGTGGGAAGACTGATATGTTTCAGGCATTGCAGACTTCGGGCAGATACCGTATTTCTTGACGAGGGAAACAAACATATCCCACTGGCCGCCGTCGCCGACCGCTGTTTCCATCAGGTAGCGGACAGTTTCATCACCGAACGGTGCTTCCAGTTCTGCCAGGGCAGCTTCCAGGAAGAAATTAGCCTTTTCCAGTTTGTCATAGAAAGCCATATAATTCTGAGACAGTTCAAACTGTCCGTCGATCTTGTACTTCTTCACAATGATCTCGCGGAGCACGTTCAGGGACGCAAACAGCCAGCATCTGCCGGAAGCCATCTGGTTCGTGACAGGAAGCGTTTTGATATTGATGGAGAAGTAATCGGGATTTGCGGCTGTCGCGTCAAATACGTGGGAAATACCGCCAAGATCGTTGACCGTCAAAGCATTTCTGACAACTCTTGCTTTTGCGTCCGCCTGATAATCGACGCTCAGTTTTGTCAGTTCCTCAGAACTGATCGCTTTCATTTTCGTCATATATAACCTCTTTTCCTGCCAACACTTTACAACTTTCACTATCTCCGCGCAATATGAACGGATGGTCAGAAAGAACTGCTTTCAGAGAGCTTATGAAAAAACAGTCTTCATGTTTCAGAAGACTGTCTGATGAAATATCGGTCGATCAGGAGATAAACGGTGAAGCATACGGCAAACCCGGCCATCGTATCGGAGATATAATGCATGCCCGCCATGATACGCGACAACGCGGTGCATACGATCCACAGCAGCGCGAATACCGTCAGGAATATATCTTTGCCCTTCATCCGCTGATCCAGTTCCGGAAGATAACGGATCCATAGGATCACGGATGCGGCTGTTGTATGACCGCTGGGAAATGATTTGTTCATATCCGCAAACCAGACCGGTCCGGAGATCTCATACCACCGGGCATATTCCTGCATGTCCATGGAAAGAGACCAGAATCTCGGCCTGCCCCAGATCACCTTCAGCACTGTCGTCAGTGATACGCTGCAGGCTGCCAGGAGAATGCCTGCCTGGCAGATCCTGACCGTTTCATCGTTCAGCGGGATATTCTCTGCAGCCTTTCTCAAAAGCAGCACCAACAGGACAGCGCCTGACGCGCACTGAAGATACGGACGGCTCCACAACATGGTGCAGATATAATATGCCGCCGCTGCGCAGGCTATGCATGCGGCGGTCATACAGAGATAACGGTGTTTTCCTTCAAAGCGGCGCGCGATGACGCAGAACGCAAAACCGGAGATCACTGAAGCCGGCAGGACTCCGATGTGTTTTCCCCAAAGGACGAACGGTTCGTATCTGACAGACGTCAGATACTCGCTGAAACTCAGATCAAATGCACTGAGCTGCAGAAAGAGTACCAGATACAGCAGGAACGCGCCTGTCAGCAGATAGTTTCTGATTTTTGCAGTCATAGAACTGTCTCAGAACTCCAATGTTTCCAGATCATCCGGAACAAACAGTCTGCCGCTGTAGTACTGTTTCCCTTCGGCAGTGTATTTTTCTTTGCGGTGTGCAATGTCATGATCTTCCGTATGGTACAGGAGCAGGTTGGAAACACAGAGCGATTCAGCAGCTTCACATGCGTCCTTGACCGTGGAATGCTGTTTCTTGTAAGGCTTGTAGATCTCACGGTCCTCATATGTGCAGAATGCTTCGTGCATCAGAAGCCAGGCATTTTCCGCGTAAACGCGGCAGTGTTCCTTCAGGGGTTCATCCCCGCATACCGTGATCCTGTGTTCCCCGTCCAGCATGGAAAAACCGAACTGTTTTGCTTTGACGGAACGGATATCAAAGAAGACTGTCTGCCTGCCCATCAGCGTTTCCTGCTGTCCGTCTTTCACTTCCCGCAGGAATACCTGTCTGCCGAGCATGTCTGTCCGCTCCGGCAGCAGCATTCTTACCATTACGTTCAGGATCCCGATGACCTCATCATGTCCCAGGATCGTCAGGTGATCGTCTTTATTCTTGTGCATAGCCGCCATCCGGACGCGCAGCAGCCAGAGGATACCCATGATATGGTCCAGATGTCTGTGGGTCACGAATACTTCATGGATGTCATGTACGGAGATCCCTGCCTGCTTCAGCTGTTTCAGAAGCGTGATCCCGCCTCCTCCGTCGACCAGCAGCCTGTTCTCTCCGTCTTCCATGACAAAGCATGTATTGAAGCAGTCTGTTACGACAGCGCAGCCTGTCCCCAGCATCGTGATCTTCATCATAGTTCACTCTGCAGCACACGCATTGCCTCGGATGCCGGAACACCATAGGTTCCCTGCACCATCACGCCGCGTCCGCCGCCCTTTCCGTTCAGTTTCTGGTTGAATGTACGGCAGATATCCTTCAGTTCCATGCCGCTGCTCATGATCAGGTAGCGGCAGCTGTCCGCGTCATTTGACGCCAGGACCGCGCATACGCCTGCCTTATGGCCTTCAATGATCATATTGCAGAGCTGGCGCATGGCGTTGCTGTCAAGGCCGTCTTCGATCATGACGACCGTGCCGTCGGATTCTTCCATCGCCTGTACCTTGTACTGCAGATACGAAGACATGATCCCGTTCATCCGGTATTTCAGTTCCCCGTTCGCCTCATTCAGCCTGGTGACTGCTTTCAGTGTTTCCAGAGGCTTTGCCGAGAGCAGATGAGAGATGCCTGTATTCTGGTCGGCGATTCCTTCCAGATATGTGAGCGCCCTGTTTCCCGCCAGCATTTCGATACGTGTGCCGTTCCGCTGTTTCGTGCAGGAAAGCAGATGGATGATGCCGACTTCTCCCGTGCGCTTCAGGTGTGTCCCGCAGCATGCGCAGATATCGGCGTCGGGTACCGTAACGATCCTGACGGTTCCGCTCAGTTCCTTCTTCGAACGGTATTCCAGAACAGCAAGCTCTTCCTCGGAGGGAAAAGCGATCTGCACGGGCAGGTCACGCCAGATGATGCGGTTTGCCTGGCGCTCGATATCCCTCATCATTTCAAATGTGACTTCGCCGTCAAAGTCCAGCTGGATGATTTCACCCATATGGAAACCGACATTGTCATAACCATAGTTCAGATGGATCAGCCCGGACACGATATGCTCGCCTGTATGGTTCTGCATATGGTCAAAACGGCGTTCCCAGTCGATCTCCCCGTGGACCTCTGTTCCCGCAGGCAGTTCCTGTTCCGTGATGTGAACGACCTGTCCGCTGATCCTTCTGGTATCCAGTACACGGATGCCGTTCAGTGTTCCGTGATCGCCGGGCTGTCCGCCGCCTTCCGGATAGAACGCGGTATCGTCAAGGATCACTTCCCAGCCGCGCTTTGTCTTTTCACAGGATACGCATACCGCATCAAAACTCCTGCAGTACGGGTCCCGGTAAAACAATTCATTCATCTCTTCCATAATCTATTCCTCATCCGTCAGAACGACTGTTTCGTCCCTGACATTCACTCCCTGCTGTATACGCACTGTCCTGCAGATATCTCCTGACAGTCTCAGTGTTTCTCCTTCCTGCAGTTCGATGTTTTCCGTAATTACATACTGAGCTGCTTTGTACAATGTGTTCCGAACTGTCTGCCGGTCCTTTCCGTGCAGGATCTCCATTTCCCTTCCGGCAAAGAAGCGCATGCCTTCCGTCCAGCCTTCGTATTCTTCTCCGTTCATGCGGATCCCGACATGGATCAGATTGAAGACCGGGAATACATCCCTCTCCTGCGCCGAACGGGCACAGCTCTTCCAGTAATCAGGATCGGCTGTATGATCGCCGACGACCACTGCTGCCGCGTTCTCCGTGCATAATCCTGCCGTAAACCATGCAAATATCTTTCCTGCACGGTACTGGTCCGCTTCCATCGCGTTGACACGTACGATCAGATGCGCTTTGTGCGGGATATCCTTTTCCTTGAGCTGAGGCAGGTTCACAGCAGGTGCCGGTACAAGGATCACGGCGGCCAGACATCCGTCCGATATGATCACGGCACGGTTGTCTGCCGGGTTTTCTTCCCCGGTCAGGATATCCATATGCCATTCATTCCGGATCGTTTCCAGGAATTCCTCCCGGTTCCAGTCATTTTCCTTCAGAAGTACCAGAGCCTGGAATAAAGCTGCTGTATTGGCCGTGCCGTCCCTGCTTCCCCGTTTCCGCCAGTAGCTGCGGAGCACTTCCACCATTTCAATGCAGTCACGTTCAGCTGTATCCGGATCATAGATCCCCAGTCTGGATGAAACATGACCGCAGTGCACCATGGCACCCGGTTCATATCCCCCGGCAACACCAAGATACCAGCTGCTCTGAAACAGCGACAATTTGAAAGCGATCATATAATAATGCCTGCCGTGCAGATCAAATTCACCGGCGATCCTGCTTCTTGCAGGTCTCTGCCGGACAGACGGTACATTCTCAAGCCATACAGCCAGCGCTTCTTTTGCGGCATTGCTTTGTTCTGTATTAACAGTCATGCGAACATCATACCACATAAAAAGACAATTCCCTTGTGCAGAGAACTGTCTCATTCTGATTTATTTGATCTTTTTCGCGTTCGGATTCAGTGAACTGTCGATTCCCATGCCTGCGATCTTCCAGACACCGCCGTTATTGATCAGCGTCATCTGATATCCGCAGTTCCATGTTCTGTCAACAGAGCCGTTGGATGCGTAGTAGTCAAATACGACGTTTGCGATCGCAGCGGTATCGCTCTGTTTGACGATCTTCAGCACATCTTCGTTTGAGAACCTGGATGTTCCATGGCTTGTGAACCAGTTGTTCTGAACACCGGAAACACGTCTGTACCACTGGGAGTCCGTTACGGAGATTGCGCCGACCGCGCCGACGCTTGCTTCCTGTGCGGGGAATTTCGCGCATGTCACAGCGTACTGGATGATCATGTTTGCCAGATCCTTGTCTGTCGTAGCGTCGGTTCCGACATAGATCGTATTGCTGGTAACATCTTCCATCAGCGCGCATTCTTTTCCATCGCTTGTAACGCGGGGAATCTCGATCATGGAATTGATACGGTAACGATTGACTTTCGGCGCGTTTGCTGTATTGCTGAGGCCGAGGAAATTGGATGCCGGTACATTGGATTCGATCAGGTACTGTTCTTTCATCTCTGATCCGTTGACACTGACTGTCATGCCGACAGGTACTTCAAGAATATAATCTTTCTGGTCGTTGAATACCGTTGCCAAAGCCCAGGAACCGTCTCCCTGTTTCTGCATCTTCAGATCACAGATACGTTCTGTGTCTTTATATAAATGGAACAGCTTTGAATATTCATCTTCCGCGTAGAGTTTGTACTGAATGGCTTCCGCGTCGTGATAAACTCCGAAGAGCGCTTTTTCATAAGAATCAAGATCATTCAGATGCATCTGAACGCTGAATGATTCGTTATATACATCTTCATATTCCGCGTTGACGACTTTTTCCAGATATTCCTGGATCAGTTTTGCCGGATCTGCTTCTTCGGCTGTTACTTCAACAGTATTGCGGCTGAAGATACCGAGGGAAGCGATCACTCCCAGGGAAAGGATCACACTTAACAGTTTCTTCATATCAGTTTCCTCCTTCCTTTACCAGGAATACGGTAGGCAGGTTTCTGGAACCGTACATGGAAACCGTGTTGTTGACGTACTCGCCTTTGTAGATCATAGCTGTAGAGTTGCCGCCGTCCAGGTTCGCCGCATTGATCGCGTCATAGGACTGGAAGATCTCGATGACATCCTCATACTTCGCGCCGAATGAGGAAGGTCCTCTTCCGTCAATGACGAGCAGCAGGAATGTTCCGTCCGTTGCCTGTCCGATCGCGGTACGCGGGTTCAGCATCGCAAGATTCGTTGTATTTCTGTCAAATACATCTTTATAGTTGGAAATATAAACAGGTCCGAATGTTACTGCTTCCTTGATTCCCCACTTCATTGCGTCATTGCCGGTTCCGCCGATACAGACAAGCTTGTCATCTTTATCAATACCGATGATCGGCTGGTAAACATTGGGATTTCCGTAAACAAGTTTTCCATCATGGATAACGATACCCTGAGGAATACTGCCGTTTCCCCTTCCGCCTTCATCCAGGAAGCCGCCGCCGTTGATGCCGCCGACTGCTTTGAATGTGTCGACATAAGTATCAAGGTCCGGTGCCTGTGAGCCGGTCCCGAGATAGGGATTTACTTCAACAGAAATGTCGTCGGAGTTTTTCACAAGCATCATCCATCCTTCGTATGTACTGCCTGTAATATGCTCGATCACGATATCTTCACTTTTTTCTTCGCCGGTAAATTCACTGACTGTGACAGTCTTGCGTGCCGCAGGCTGTTCGCCATTCGATCCGGAAGGATTGTTTCCGCCGGAATCATCGCCTGAACTGCAGGCTGTCATAGAAACAGCACACAAACCTGCAAGCGCAGTTTTCAATAATAATGTGTTTTTGAATTTGATCATATCTGTCTCCAAATCGTACCCGAGTATCTTAACACGAATCACCTTCTTCGTCATTACAATATAATGAAACAATGATGAATTTGAAAATAACTTTTTCTTAAAATTTAAAAAACCTCCAGATAAGGAGGAAAAGAAAAAAGCGACCCGGCAACGACCTCGATTCACTATGGCAGGCATAGCTATTTTTGGCCCTGGAGTGCTTAACTTCTGTGTTCGGGATGGGAACAGGTGTGACCACTCCGGTATCGTCACCAGATCTGCTTTTCTGA
>JAFRJJ010000045.1 GCA_017432325.1 Solobacterium sp.
ACTGGAATTTGAAGATCCGTTTACGGGCAAGAAGAAATAGTATGCGCGCGCAGACCACATTTACGCTGTAAGGCGTAGCTCTGGGAGCAGGGCTATGCCCGCATCTGAAAAACCACCGGCTTGGCCGGTGGATATTTATTATCTGCTGCTGACACCCGGCTGATATCCTGCAACATACTCCGTGATCTGTGAAACAGGTTCACGGAAGCCTCCGGATGTCCACTGAAACAGAACAGCCCAGAGACCGCCTGCCATATAAGACGGGAAGTACGCATCGTTTCTGATCAAAGAAGCACCGGACAGGTAATTGCTGAAACGGCTCATCAGGACAGTGAAGAGACCGCGCCTGTACAGGAGCTGCAGATACCCCCTGTGTTCATGCCAGAACGTGAAAAACCATGAGATCTGTTTCATCAGATCATCTTCGGATCCGCCGGGCATCCTGTCTTCATATTCCCTTGTCAGAACAGAATAATAGTCATCCAAAATATCGTATCTGGAACTGTAATAAAGGTAGAACGTACGTCTGGAGATACCTGCTTTCTCACAGATCTCCAGTATTGTGATCTCTTCGAACGGGAAGCGTTCCAGCAGGTCCAGGAAGGCAGTGATCATTGCCTGACGGGCATAGTTTTCATAATAAGGAAGTGTAGCTTTCATTTCTTTTTTTTCTCACTTTCCGTAAAGTGTGCATCTTTTTCCGCATCCGTTGACAGCGGTCAGAGGGTCTTTTTATCATGAAATCATAAAGTGCACAAATGTGCAATAATTGGAGGTTTTATGTATAATCGTCTTTTTGAAAAAGGACACATTGGTTCTGTCCAGATCAAAAACAGGATCGTCATGACTGCCATGACGACAGGTTATGCCGGCCTGGACGGAACACCGACAGAACAGCTCTGCAGGTACTATGAAGAACGCGCGAAAGGCGGCGTCGGACTGATCGTTACGGAGATCTTCCGAGTCAACCAGGTACATGGCGTAGCGTTCCCGCGCCAGCTTTATGCACTGAACCCGATGAACATCCAGCCTCTTGCCCAAATGGTAGACCGTGTACACCAGTATGGAACAAAGATCTTCGCACAGATCCATCATGGCGGAAGCACCAATTCACCTGAACTCAACAACGGACGTATCGTTGCGCCGAGCGCTGTACCAAACGTCTCCGGCATCATGCCGGATCCTCTGACACTGGAGGAGATCGAAGAATTGAAACAGCAGTTCATCGGTACTGCGGCAGCCTGCCAGGCAGCGGGCTTTGACGGTGTTGAACTTCACGGTGCCCACGGCTACCTGCTCTGCCAGTTCATGTCTGCAGCTTTCAACAAGAGAGACGATCAGTACGGCGGAAATATTGAAAACAGATGCCGTATCGTAACGGAGATGATCCAGGGTATCAAGTACGTCTGCGGAAAAGACTTCCCTGTTGCTGTACGTATCTCCTGCGATGAACATGATCCGTTCCACCCGGATTCCATTACTTTGGAAGAAGGCGTACAGATCGCTAAGATCCTGGAAGCAGCCGGCGCAGATATGATCGACGTTTCCAACGGCAATTACTTTGTACCGTATGGTGAAAACGAAGAACCGTATTCTTATTCGGAAGGCTGGCGCGCACCTGAAACAAGCGCTATCAAACAGGCTGTCAATGTTCCGGTTACAGGCGTATCCAACATCAAGACACCCGACTGCGCAGAGCAGCTGCTGGAAGCAGGTGTCTGTGACTTCGTCGGTATCGGCCGCGGCAGTATTGCTGATCCGGAATGGGGCCGTAAAGCAGCCCGCGGCAGGAATGACCTGATCCATCACTGTATCGGCTGCCTGTACTGTTTCGAATCGCTGATGGCAGTAGGTTATGTCCGCTGCTCAGTCAACCCGCTTGCAGGCAGGGAAGCAGCGTTCAGCCGCCGTCTGCGCAAGAACAAGACCGGTGACAAGGTAGTTGTAGTCGGAGGCGGTGTGGCCGGTATGGAAGCGGCTGCGACATTGGCAAAACGCGGATTTACGGTAACACTGCTCGAAAAAGAAGATGAACTTGGCGGTGAACTGAATCTTGCCGGCGCAACAGCACCTTATAAGAACAAGGTCAGCTGGCTGCGTACGACACTCGAGGAAGAGATGAAACTGGCGGGTGTCAATGTGCTGACCGGCTGTGAAGCGGATGTGGAAACAGTCAAGAAGCTTGAACCGAAGGCTGTCTTCTTGGCAACGGGCGGAAAACCCATCGTACCGGATCTTCCGGGTATCAGCGGAAAGAATGTCGTTTCAGCATATGATGTGATCCGCGGAAACGTCAGACCTTCCGGAAAGGTCGTCATCGTCGGTGCGGGCCTGACCGGACTGGAAACAGCAGAACTGCTGTTCAGGAACGGTGAGGCAGAAAGCGTCACAGTCGTTGATATGCTGGAAAAGATCGGTGCCAATATGTATCCTTCGATCTTCATTGATGTCACTCATCAGATGGAAGGTAAGCCTCTGACACTGAGAGCCGGTATGAAACTGAAGGAAGTCACGGAAACAGGTATTATCTGTGATGATCTCGCAAACGGAAAAGAAGAAGCGGTCAAAGCAGACTGCGTAGTCCTGGCAATGGGTATCCGCAGTGACAACGAACTCATCAAAGAGTTTGAAGCAGCATTTTCCAGAGTGATCCCGCTCGGCCAGACACACAAAAATCCGGGCCGTATCGCAACATCCATGGCAGAAGGATATATCGCTGCCAGAGGCTTTGACCCGAAAGTCTGATACAGTATTGCTTCAACAGCGGTTCAGCAATGGACCGCTTTTTTGTCTTAGAAAACCCCCGGATAGTCCGGGGGTTAAAAAGAGGTTAACCGATAAGTCTCTTCCAACGGAGTCCAACTATAATGAAATTGCGGTCTGCCAACTGCAAAGAAATATAGGAGGGACAAACAAATGGAAGAGACAC
>JAFRJJ010000046.1 GCA_017432325.1 Solobacterium sp.
CCGCAGTCCAGCATGATGTATTTACCGCTTGTTTCAATGACATGGCAGCTTCCCGTCACTTCATGGTCTGCCCCGATAAAATAGAGTTTCATAATATGATCTTCCTGTCATGATGACGGATCACGATTTTATAATGATCCGTATTGTTATCTTTCAACTCCATTATACAGTTGAACGGAGCACAAGGATAAGGAAATGAAGATCATTCATTTCCATCATTCCAGCCGTACATTCTGTCCAGTATCCCGTACAGTTCCAGTTCAGGAACTCTGGTCATTCCAAAGCTGTTTCCGAATTCCAGCAGCTTGGAAGAGTCTTCCGACTGTTCAAACGCCTGCAGTTCCTGATCATTGGGTTCACCGGTTCTGATGAAGTTTGCCCAGTATCCGTGCATGATCGCAGAAAGATCCCTGTCACCGTTCGTATAAGCCTTTGAATCTTCCGCCAGCATTCCGAATACGTATGGCAGTTCCCCGCTGTGCCAGCTGCCCAGTCCTTTGTTGTCCTTGCTGAAAAGGTATTCCCAGGCGGGAACGTGATTCTCATTCTCCAGACGGTTCAGGCAATAATGCGAATAATTGAAGAACATCGCACCGTAGATCCTCGCCCAGTATTCATCCGCCTGTTCATCTGTTTCCGGATGATACAGTTCGAGCACTTCATCGGCATACTCGCCGAACCACCTGCGGATACGTCCTTCATAGTCTTTCAGTTTTGCATGATTGAAGATGATGAACGGGCCGCTTTCTTCCTTGTTGAAGCCATGGATCACTGCTTCCTCATTATGGATCCCCTGCTTCCTGAGATGATACGGCGTATCCGTCAGGACATAGCCGTCAATGGTGATATGATGCTGGGAAGCCTGTTCGCTGACGAGCGTTTCCGCAGGCAGCTGCCGGAGTTCTTCCAGGGAGGAACAGCCGTGCCGTTCCATGAGTGCCTTCCCGGATGCCAGCGCCGCTTCAAACAGGCGGTAGGAATGCGGCGGTTCAGGAGAAGATGCCGTAGAACTTTCCATGACTGCCCGGCGGAAAAGTCCCTTTGCAAGAGAAGAAACACACAATGCGTCCACGCATACAGCGCCTGCGGATTCCCCGATGATCGTAACATTGTCCGGGTCACCTCCGAAGTGTTCAATATTGTCCCTCACCCATTCGAGTGCCTTGATCTGATCGAGCAGACCAAAGTTTCCCGCTGTTCCTTCTTCCTCAAGCATTTCTTCCGTTGCCAGAAAACCGAATACACCAAGACGGTATCCCATGTTGACTGTAATGATACCGTCTTTCGCGAAGCCTTCCCCGCTGTAGTCAGAAAACCATGTCTGTCCTGTCTGCAGGGATCCGCCATGGATGTACACCGCTACAGGCGCCTTCTCAACGCTTCCCGCAGGCTTCCAGATATTCAGGTACAGGCTGTCCTCGGAGTTTGCCGCACGGTAGTTGTCATGCAGGGAAAACCTGTAATGACGGTATCCGATGATCTGCGCCATCGATCCCATGAACGGCAGGTTCTGTACCTGCATGGACATCGGCGCAAACGTATCGCATTCCAGAACGGATGACCATGGCTCCGGATCCTGCGGCTTCTTCCAGCGCAGTTCCCCGACGGGAGGCGCGGCATAAGGAATACCGGCAAACAACTCAACACCGCTGTCCAGTACAACGCCCCGGACATCGCCATACGCCGTTTCATAGACATCTGTTTTCCCAGGATTTCTGCTGTTGGAAGCAGGAACACGGCGGACCGGCGGCCAGCTGACCAAGATGATGCAGGCGCAGAGCGCAAGATAGCCCAGCACACTGAGACCTTTCTGCCACCATTTCCAGGTCCCCATATATTTCCTGCCGCAGAAAACAAGCGCGGCTGCAGCCGCAATAAACAGCAGCCAGCCTAATATCGTATGATGATTCAATTCCAGAAAAGCACACATCAGTACACTGATCAGTATCGTAAAGCTCCATCCGAGAACTTTCATTTTCCGTTCCTCATTTCAGATACATTGTATGGACCTGGCGCTGTTTTGTACAGCCGGGCTGCACTGAATATGCCGGATAACCGATCCGGTCATGGTAATGCAGAAAACTGCGTTCTACGCCGATCAGATGTGCCAGTTCACTTGTTATAAACATATTAACCTCTGCAGATGTATTAAATGCGGAAATGATGTGCAGCGGCTGTGCAATGCTTTGATGCGAATTATCGGAACTGCTCAAAAATGACAGCAATCTGCATAAAGGGTATGACGTTCCTCGGAGGTATCTGTCATAATGAAGTCATCTGAAACAAATTGCATGATCATCATATGCATGGAGGAAGACCTATGAAGATCTGTTACCGGGCAGAAACAGTCACTCAGCAGAATAATTGGTTTTCGGTATTCTGCGATGACATTGAATTCAGGATCTGGTTTCTGACAGATGATATCCTGCGCATCAGGGCAGGTTTTGACAAAACGTTTGACGAGGCATCTTACAGCCTTGTCATGACTGCGTGGGATTCCCGGACGGATGATCTTATGCGTCCTGAACGGAAACGCGTTGAGACTGCGGATGCCGTATTGACAGACGGTCCTGAGGAAGCTGTCATACAGGGAACACACCTGAAAGCAGTCATTCATAAAGACCCGTTCTATATTTCTGTCTATGATACGGACGGAACGCTGATCCACCAGGATATCCCGGAGCTGGGCTGGCGGGAAGATCCGAATCACCGCAGACAGCATACCTCACGTATCGAAGCAGATGATCATTTCTACGGCTTCGGTGAAAAGACAGGTAAGCTTGATAAAGCGGAATGTTATATGACAATGGCTCCCGGGGATGCTATGGGATACAACGCGGCAGAGACTGATTCCCTCTACAAGCATATCCCCTTCTATATCCGCCTGAACGGGTCAACAAAAAAGGCTGCAGGATACTTCTACCACAATACAGCGGAGTGTTCCTTCAACATGGGACGGGAGAAGCGCAATTACTGGCACCGTTATTCCACATATTCCACGGATGCCGGAGATATCGATCTGTTCCTGATCAACGGTCCTGATATGCATGATGTCATCCGCCGCTATACGGACCTGACCGGCAAATCCGCCCTGCTTCCCAAAGCAGCTTTGGGATACCTTGGTTCCTCGATGTACTATGCGGAACTTCCGGAGAACTGTGATGACGGGATCATCCGTTTCATTGATACAGCCAGGGAAGAAGATATCCCGATCGATGGATTCCAGCTGTCTTCGGGATACTGCGCAGTTGAAACAGAAGAAGGTATCAAGCGCTGTACATTTACCTGGAACCATCAGCGTTTCAAGGATCCTGCCGCTTGGTTCAGTGCCATGAAGGAACGCGGCATCATCGTTTCACCGAATATCAAACCCGGTTTCCTCCTCTCACATCCCCTGCTGGAAGAAATGAAGGAAAAAGGAATGTTCATCAAGGCAGACCCGGAACTTCCTGCCGGATCACCCGGCAGTCATGAGGGACTGGCTGTCGGTACCTGGTGGGGAGGACCCGGACTCTTCGTTGATTTCACGGATGAAGCTGTACGCAAAAACTGGAAGGAATATATCACCTCTGCCCTGCTGCAGTACGGATGCCGTTCCATCTGGAATGACAACTGCGAATATGATTCCCTGACAGATAAGGACTCTGTTGTGTCATTTGAAGGCACAGGCAGTACGATCGGAACGCTGCGTTCTGTGATGGCGAACCTGATGTGCCGGCTGTCGAATGAAGCCATCGAAGCATATGATCCTTCCGTTCGTCCTTTTAGTGTATGCCGGGCAGGACATGCGGGCATCCAGCGCTATGCCCAGGTTTGGGCAGGCGACAACCTGACATCCTGGGAGACCTTGCGTCACAATATCCCTACCATTCTCGGCATGGGACTTTCCGGTGTTGCGAACAACGGATGCGATGTCGGAGGATTCTACGGCCCGGCGCCTGATCCGGAGCTGTTTGTGCGGTGGGTCCAGAACGGCATCTTCATGCCCCGCTTTTCGATCCACTCCACCAACACGGACAACACCGTAACCGAACCATGGATGTACACGGAGATGACACCCATCATCCGGGAAGCCATCGATCTGCGTTACAGGATGATGCCGTACCTGTACGCTCTTGAATACCGTGCGCATGAAGAAGGCCTGCCGGTCATGGAGGCTGAGTGTCTTGTGTTCCAGAACGATCCCAAGACATATGAAGAAGGCACTGACTTCATGTGGGGAGAATATATGCTTGCGGCAAATATCGTTGAACAGGGACAGACTGTGCGGCAGGTCTATCTGCCTCAGCTGTCATGTCCGGATGAACGATGGTATGACTTTGTCACCCGGGAAGCATTCACGCCGGGAAGTGAGATCAGCCTGAATGTGGATATCCGTTCCATTCCGCTGTTTATCAGAAGCGGTGCCGTGATCCCGATGTCCATGAACCGGCTGACAAATCTCAGTACGCAGAAAACAACGGATATGAAGATCCTGTTTGCGCCGGATACCGACAGTACATTCACCCTGTATGAAGATGACGGATGTTCCAATGATTACCGGAAAGGATGCTATCTGAAAACAGAGATCAGTGTTCATGCCGGTGTGCAGACGGTGATCTCGTTCCGCAATGAAGGCAGCTATGAAACAGCTGTTGAGCGTATGGAGCTGGATGTCATCCATCGTGAAAAGGCTCCGTTCTATGTGATGCTGGACGGACGTGAGCTGCCGCACTTCCTGCACAGAAAAGAATATGAATCAGCTTCTGAAGGCTGGTATTACAGTCAGTCGCTCAGGTCCGTGCAGATCAGGTATGATCATCCTAAAAAAGACCATGAGGTACTGATCAGCTTTGCACAGCTGGACCTGATCGGTATGTGAGAAAGACCAGGACAGCGGTTTCGGAATGAAGCCGCTGTTTTTCTTTCTGTCCGGTCTATATTCTCATTCATGAGTTCCGCAGATATAGCGGTACCGGCAGATCTCAATTCACACCGAAAAACAGGGCCCGCTTCCGCTTGGGCCCTGTACCTGAAGCATATTATTTCTTGTAAAGAATGACTGTTTCATACGGTCTGAGGACCATATGAGCTGCCGGCTGCGCGTCACTGTAGTTGCCCAGCAGGACTTCATAGCCTGTCAGATCCAGATCGATCTCTGTCTGCTCAGCGAAGAAGTTGCTGACGCAGATGAGTGATTCGTTTTCGTATTTTCTTTCATATGCGAAGACTTTTTCATGATCTGCCAGGAGTTCATAGAACAGGCCTTCCTGGACGACCGGCATTTCCTTGCGCATCCTGATCAGTTTCTGATAGAAGGCAAAGATGGAATCCGGATCCTGGAGCGTCTTTTTGACGTTGATCTCACGGTAGCCTTCAGCACACTGGAGCCACGGTGTTACATCGGAGAAGCCTCCGTTTTCACTGTCATCCCACTGCATCGGTGTGCGCGCGTTGTCACGGGATCTTTCCTGCAGGATGTGCAGGACTTCTTCCCTGCTCTTTCCCTGGGCAAGCAGGACATCGTAGATGTTCTTGCTTTCGACATCCACATACTGGCCGATGTCTGTGAAATAGGCATTCGTCATGCCGATCTCTTCACCCTGGTAGATATACGGCGTACCTCTGAGCATGTGCAGCATCGCTGCCAGCATCTTGGCGCTTTCTTTACGGTATTCTTTGTCGTTGCCGAATCTGGAGACGGAACGCGGCTGGTCATGGCAGTTCCAGAACAGCGCATTCCATGCGTCCGCTTCCTGCATGCCTGTCTGCCACTTGCTCAGCAGCTTCTTGAGTGCCATGAAGTCAGCGTCCTGCAGTTCCCACTTCATCTGGTTCTTGTAGTCGACCTTGAGGTGATGGAACGAGAATACCATATCCAGTTCGTTGCTGTCGGCACCTGCGTACTGTACGCAGTTCTCGATCGTAGTCGAGCTCATTTCACCGACTGTCAGGTGTTCTTCATCCTGACCGAAGCTGGTACGGTTGAGTTCCTTCAGGTATTCATGTTCTCTCGGTCCGTCGGTATAGAACTGACGTCCGTCGTATTCGTTCGGATCATCGTCGTATGACCATTTTGAGATCAGGTTTATGACATCAAATCGGAATCCGTGAACACCTTTTGCCCGCCAGTAATTGACGATATCCGAGCATTCTTTTCTGACTTCGGGATTCGTCCAGTCAAGGTCTGCCTGGGTCACATCGAACAGGTGCAGGTACCATTCATCAAACTTTTCGACATACTCCCATGCGCTTCCGGCAAACTTGGACTGCCAGTTGTTCGGCGGCACGCCGGGACCCTTTCCCTTTTTCCAGATGTAGTAGTTCTTGTATTTTTCTTCACCGGCAAGGGCTCTTTTGAACCACTCATGTTCCGTTGAAGTATGGTTGAACACCATGTCGAACATGATGTCGATGCCGCGCTTTCCTGCTTCTCTGACAAGATCTTCGAAATCTTCCATCGTGCCGTAACGCGGATCGAACTGCCTGTAGTCGGCGACATCATATCCGTTGTCCCTTTGCGGGGAAACGATCATCGGATTAAACCAGATATAATTGATTCCCAGCTCCTGCAGATAATCCAGGTGTTCGATCACACCGCGTATATCTCCCCAACCATCATGATTTGTATCCTGGAATGATTTCGGGTAGATCTGATAAACAATTTTATCTTTTTTTGCCATTGTCGTTCCTCCTCAGTTCAGTCTAATTATATCTGTATCTTTTGCTGAAACAGTACCTTCCTTGAGAATTTCGACTGTACCGCCGTTTGTGAAGACGACCGGTGTTACAACTGACTTGCCCTGTGAACGGATATAATCCAGATCAACTTCTGTCAGCAGGTCACCCTGTTTGACAACATCGCCCTGTTTGACGTGGGGTTTGAATCCCTTGCCGTTCAGTTCGACTGTATCCATACCGATATGGATCAGGATCTCCATGTCAGCTGCGGTTCTCAGACCATATGCATGTCCAGTCGGGAAAGCAACTGTGATCTCGCCGGAATACGGTGCATAGAATTTTCCGTCTGTAGGATCGAATGCAATACCGTCACCCATTGACTTGGAGGAGAATACCTTGTCTTCCAGTTCCGTAATGGGAACGATCTTGCCGGATACGGGAGCGATGAATGATTCATTCTTCATTTCTTCTGACAGAGCAGCTTCAGCAGCTTCTTCCTCTTCGTCGGAGAACAGTTCGCCTGTTTCAGGATTGATCCTCTTCTTACCGATCATAACTGTCAGAACGAACGGAACGACCAGGGCGATCAGCATTGCGACCGCGAAGATGAACATATATTTCGGGAAGATCGAAATGATACCGGGCAGACCGCCGACACCGATGGATGCGGCTGTTACGCCGAACGCGGTGGAAACGATTGCTGCCAGGCAGGAGCCTGTCATTGCACAGTAGAAGGGCCACTGATACTTCAGGTTGATACCGAACATTGCAGGTTCAGTAACACCCAGCCAGCAGGAGATCATGGACGGATAGTTTACTTCCTGTGCTCTTGTATTCTTCTTCTGAAGATATGACATACCGGCAACGGCAGAACCCTGCGCGATATTTGACAGCGCGATCATCGGCCACAGCATTGTCCCGCCTGTTGAATTAATGAGCTGCAGGTCGATCGCATTTGACATGTGGTGCAGACCCGTAATGACCAGAGGGGCATAGAAGAAACCGAATACAGCACCAAAGAGAACTCTGAGATTTCCGGAGATACCTGCCATAACGAATGCAGATACATATTCACCGAGTTTCCAGCCGATCGGGCCGAGCACGAAGTGCGCAGCCATGACCGCAAGAAGCAGTGAGCAGAACGGTACGAGGATCATCTGGAGGACCTGAGGTACGACCTTCTTGAAGAAACGCTCCAGATATGTAAGTGTGAATGCTGCGAGGATCGCCGGAATAACCTGTGCCTGGTAACCGATCATACGGAAGCTTGCGAAACCGAAGTTCCATGTATAATTCGGAGCCCATGCATCAGCTGCCATACCGGGAACGCCATACGCATTGACCAGCTGGCCGGAGATCAGTGTGAGACCGAGGACGATACCGAGCATCGGTGTTCCGCCCATTTTTCTCTGTACGGACCAGCAGATACCAACAGGGATACCTGTGTGGAATACGGCTTCGCCGATGATCCACAGGAATTTATCGAGACCAGCAAGGAATGTTCCTTCCTGGAGTGCAACAGCTGTTTCGAGAATGTTTCTGAAACCGAGGATCAAACCTCCGCAGATGATCGCAGGGATCAACGGTGCGAAGATCTCGGCAATGTTGGACATCGCCTTCTGAATCGGTGTCTGGTTGTCTTTTGCGGCGATCTTTGCGGCATCCTTGGATACACCTTCGATACCTGCAATACCGGTGAATTCTTTGTAGAAGTCAGCGACTTCATTGCCGATAATTACCTGGAACTGACCGGCCTGTGTAAATGTTCCCTTTACGGAAGGAAGCGACTCAATTTTCTTGATGTCAGCCTTTTTCGGATCTGCGAGGACAAAACGTAGTCTCGTGACGCAGTGAGTGATGGCGTTGATGTTTTCCTTGCCGCCCACGTAGCCGAGCAGTTTGGACGCATCATCATAGAATTTTCCCATATTATCATCCTCTCCACTTGTTTATACAAGTTCTGTATTTAATATACCTCGCTTGTTTAAACATGTCAATCAGAAACACCACATTTGTTTAAACATGTTATAAATCAATAGTCATTTGTTCAAACAAGTAAAATGTCCGGTTTTCTCCGCTGTGCTGTAATTTATTTTGACAAATTGATTATTTTTTTGTTTAAACAAGTTTTTTATAGTTATAATAATTTAAGGAGAATCCTATGCCACAGTCAAAATACGAACCGATCTATCATGCAATTAAAAGCGATATAGAAAACAAAAAGTATAAAAGCGGTGATTTTCTTCCTTCCGAGAATGAATATGCAGCGCGTTTTGACTGCAGCCGGAATACTGTGCGCAGAGCGATCTCTCTCCTGACAGCAGAAGGCTATCTCCTTCCCCAGCATGGCCGGGGAGTCCAGGTCATTTACCGTCCGGAGAAAGAACGTTCTTTATTCACGATCGGCGGGATCGAGAGCTTTGCGGAGGCAGCTACCAGATCATCAAGAAAGGCTACGACGAAGATCGTCACATTTGAAGAGATCAAATGCGATCAGTCCATCAGTCTGATGACTGGCTTTGATGTCGGCGAAGACCTGTATTATATAGAACGCGTACGTTACCTTGGAAAGCAGGCAGTCATCTACGATACGAATATCTTCCTGATTTCCGAAACAAAAGGCCTGACGGCAGAGATCGCACAGGACTCCATCTACCGGTATCTGGAAGATACGCTTGGAATGACGATCACGACCAGCCGCCGCCGGGTAACTGCGGAGCGTGCTACGGAGCGTGATCACGAACTGCTTGACCTGGGGCACTTTGACTTTGTACTGACGGTCGTCGGACAGGTCTTCAATTCACGCGGTGTGATGTTCGAATATACCCGTTCCCGCCATGTGCCTGATCAGGTGTGCTTTGCGGAAACAGCAGTCCGCCAGAAGGTCTGACATTCTCAGACATAACCATTCACCGGCCGGAGGTAATACCTGCGGCCGTTTTATTGAAAAGACCGGGATACATCCGGAAGAAAGGGATCATATGGGGTCATCGGGTAATATATTGATCAGGGAAGAACGCATCTCCCCGGAGGAATACATTGATTTTCTAAGGCGGACAGATCTGGGCTCGCAGTATCCGGCAGAGCGTTTTGAAGAGCGGATCGGAAAACTTGTCAGAAATGTATCGATCAGCCTTGTCGCAAGGAATGAAGAGAACAAACTTGTAGGCGTCCTGTTCGGACTGACTGATTTCTGTTACTGGCTGTATATCACAGACCTCGGTGTCGACAGGGATCATGAAAGGATGGGGATCGGACGGTCGCTGATGAAAACAGCGCATGAGATCGCAGGCGGTGAAAAAGATATCGCAGTCTATCTGATTGCCAATGAAAAGGCAGTGCCCTTCTATGAGAAGCTCGGCATGAAAAAAGCGGATGACGTCATGCAGTACAACCATATCGACTGGACGTCATTCACCGTGAAATAGCCTGCACGGGATTGTGGATAACGTCGTTATGTCCAATGTTTATGCGCTTTTTTGAGATCTTCATATTTGATCGGTATTCACAAAAAAAGATGGTTTCGGCCATCTTTTTCAGTATTTGTTGTTGCTGCGCATGTACATGCGGTAAAGCATGCTTTTTACACCCTGTCCGAAGCTTTCATCCGGGATCTCCACCATCCATGAACCATACGCGTTGATGATCTGTGTTCCGGACGGATGTGACCGTGTCCTCTGGAACGGACCGTATTCCATGTGCACATGTCCATGGAACATGTACATGGGCTGGTATGTTTCCAGCAGATCATTGAAGCAGTCAAAGCCTCTGTGCGGCAGATCTTCCAGATCCCCGTAACCTAGTGCTGGCGCATGGGTCAGGAGGATATCGAATCCGTCGGTGATCTTCAGGATATACCTGAGCTTTCTGATCCGCTTTTCCATCTCGGCTTCGGTATACATATTTACACGGCTGCCGTATTTGTAGGAACCGCCCAGCCCTAGGATCCTGAGGCCATGGTAGTCATAGACCATGTCTTCCACCGGGATGCAGCCTTCGGGAGGTCTCATTTCATATTTATCATCGTGGTTTCCCCTGACGTAGAGAAGCGGTTTATTGACCATCGTTGTCAGAAATTCCAGATAAGCAGGATCAAGATCACCGCACGAAAGGATCAGGTCCACTCCTTCTGTTTTGGAAGCCTGATAGTAGTCCCAAAGACGGGATTCTTCATGGTCAGCGACAAGCAGTAGTTTCATTTGGTCCCTCTGACAGTATCAATACCTGCTACACGCGTCAGTTCTTTCGCCTCTTCCGAAAGTTTGCCGTATGCAGGGATCACTCCGATCACATTATCATTCAGCCAGTCCATGCGGATGATCTGTTCAATGCTGAGTCTGCCGGAATTGGCATTCTGGATGATCCCGGACTGGGATCTGAGTTCATGGCTGAACGGACTCAGTCTGCCTGCTTTCAGGGCATCCTTCATCAGTTCAATCATCTTTGCGCTGCTGTAAGGAACAGAAGAAGATACGACGATATCCGCCGCGCCGGACTCGATCCCCCACCAGTAATTCACCGCCTTATATTTACCGGCATCCTCATTGTTCCATTCCCCGTCCAGCATCGTCTGCACGAGCTTTTCATAATATTTTGCCCAGTTGATGACAGGCATCGCGAGATTGCGTATCTTCCCGTCCTGTTCCAGCTGGCACAGTCCGAACACCGTGCTGTCCTGGCTGAGCTGGGCAAGGTCCGGTCCGGAGAAGATATCGACGCCCAGATATTTCAGTTCTTTCTGCCAGTCCTGATCATTGACGCCGGACCATCCGAGGATGATCTGTGAGCGCGGATCGACCAATGATGCGCCGATCGCAAATGCGTTGATATTTGCTACGGTCCCGTAGATCGGGTAGTCCGCAATATAACAGATCCTGTGGTTATCACTCATCATGGCTGCCAGCGCGCCGAGCAGGAATTTGATCTCATACATACGGACATAGTAGGCACGGACTGCTTTGGCGGGCAGGTAGAGCGAGCAGCTCAGGAAGTGAACGTTGGGATGACGGACTGCCGCCTTCATCGTTTCATTGACCTGCAGAGGGGATACGGTAAATACTGCGTCACTGTTTTTCGCTGCCTGTTCCAGTGCTTCACGGAGCGGCTGTCCGTCTTTCCTGTTTTCGTAGAATTCCGTATGAACAAGTCCGCCGAACTTCTGTTTCAGATAGATCCTGCCGACCTCATGATCATAGTTCCAGGCAGAATTCTCCGGTGTGCTGTCATAGACAAATGACAGTCTCAGCGGTTTTGAGACAGTATACTGCGGGATGATCTTTGTCAGATCGGAAAGCAGGCTTCCTCCTTTTTTCTCCTGGGGATTTTCCTTGACGACGATATTGTCTCCTGAGGAGCGTACCTGCATTTCCGAACGGATGGCTGAGATCTTCTGACGGATGACCGTTCCGGTCTGCCGTCTCAGCTCATCAAGACCGTACATGGATACAAACGTCAGGAAGGCATCGGAAATGTTGCTGATACGCTCGATGCTTTTCAGGTATTCCTTGCGGAAACTGTAAAATGCCGTGTTGACATGCATACAAAGCTTCTCCGGCCATGGATGCTCAAGATCCTGGCCAAGCAGCTCCGCAAACTTCAGATAGGAGGCAGGTTCGCTGAAATCAAGTTCATAAAGCGGACATACCTTGTAGAACTTCAGAAATGCGTCATACAGCTTGTTTGGTTCTGCCGGCATGAAGCGCTTGACATCCGCCTGGATCACAGGCATTTCCAGATAGTTCAGTACGGATACTCTCTTGTTTCCCTCCTGTACATAAAACCGGTGCAGGTATTCATATACAAGGATCGGATCACGGATCCCCTCCTCTACCTGTGAATCATACAATGCCTGCCATTTGCGTCCGAATTCACTTTCCGAGTCCAGAAGCGGCATGAAGTTGCAGGCAAAAGCATTCTGTCTGCCTGCTGTTTTTGTACCGATGATCTGATCTGTCGGGATCGATGTCACGCCGATATCAATGGCTTTCAAAGATGCCGTATCGATCAGTTTATCCAGTACTGCCGGATACGGGTTCTGCCCGCTGTCCTCAGCCTGCTTGTAAGCCTTCATACCGGCTCTTCTTGCTTTGCTGTATTCTTCCATAACAGTTTCTCCATGATGTTTTTACATTTGATGATCTTCAGTCAGCATTAACTTAACACGTTTGCGTCATGACTACAATTTCATACTTCAGTAAATCAGTACGGTATGGTTATCTTTGCCGGTGAAGGCAGTATATGACTGCACTTTCGCGGAATCATGCTACAATAACGGAAAGAATATAATCGAGGTGACCCTATGAAGCTATCAACGATCAAGAAAATATTCCTTGTGCTGGCAATTATCAATGTCGTTCTGTTTTTCATGACCGGGAGTGCTGTATTCCTGTTTGACGGCATCCTGTTCCTGGTTGCCCCTTATATCCTCCAGTGGTTCAGAAGAAATATCTGATCCGCATCCGGAAAAGAAATGTTAAAAACTGCATTCCCTTGTGTATCACATGCACATGATACGGGATGCAGTTCTTTTTCTTACTGTGCGTTGAAGATGAATTTCTCAATAACTTCCGCGATCGCTCCGTGATCACAGTCTGCTTCTGTAATGAAGTCACATTCTTTCTTCATTGCTTCAACTGTATTGGCAACACCGACGCCCAGACCCGCTGCTTTGATCATGGACAGGTCATTGTAGTTGTCGCCTACGGCGATCGTCTCACTGATATCGATGCCTGTAATATCACAGAGTCTCTGCAGGCCTGCGCCTTTGGATACACCCTTGCGGTTGAATTCCATATAGCGGTTGCTTGAGAATGAAACATCCATGTCTTTTGTCAGGTCCGTGATCTCTGCCTGTATACGCTTCAGATATTCATAATCCGTGTTCATGTAGATCGCTTTGACGATATCCTTCCCTTTCAGGAAATCGATATTGTCATCAAAGATCTCAGTACACGGCTGACGGCAGGCAAGATATTCCACTTCTTCCGGGAAGAAATTCTTTACCCATACCCGGTCAGGCGTATAAACATGGAGGCAAAGATCATCATAGCGAAGACCATACTTGTAAAGTGCTTCCGCTTCTTCAAATGTGATCCCCTGGAAATACAGCAGTTTCTCATCCTTGTTTTCGGTGATCGCGCCGCCGTTGTATGAGATCGTATACTGGCCTTCTTTCTGATAAAGGCCGAGCTGCTTCAGTGTATCGTGAACAGAGTTGTAGCCTCTGCCTGTGGCAGGAACAAATTTGACGCCCATTTCGGCGGCTTTTTTGATCGCATCGATATTTCTCTGCGAGATCGTCCGGTCCATGCTGATAAGGGTCTCATCGAGATCCGCAACTACCATTTTATACATATGATCTGTCTCCTTTTTCTCTTTTCATCATACCATGCCGGATGCTTCTTTTTGATACACTTTCACAGGAATCACGGAAGATACTGCAATGACTTCCGGATGTAAAAAACGGAACAGTGTGTTATGCCTGTTCCGTCAGATTATGAATATAATTTCCCTTCAGGATCCTTCTGATACACAGCAGGTCCTTGACGCAGATATCCGTACACATGATGGCATATACAGCCAGGACCGGCCATTTCCAGACAAATGCGGAAAGGTATCCCAGCGGCAGTCCGATCAGCCATTGGCATCCCATGTCGATCAGGAACGCGGTCCGGGTATCGCCCGAGCCTCTCAATACACCGATGATGCAGATATTTTCCAGTGTTCTCAGGACCATCAGGAACGCGATCACCAGGATGATCTGTGATGCCAGCAGCCTGCTGCTGTCGGTGATATTCGGGTACAGCATCAGGAACGGCCATCTTGCGAGCAGTACGATACAGCAGGTCAATACGCCGATGATCACGCCCAGGATCAGGAATGTTTTTCCCATCTCCCATGCTTTTTCTTCATCTCCTGTCCCTGTCTGTTTTCCGACCAGGACCGCAGCTGCATTTGCCGCACCGTATACCAGTACCATCGCAAGCTGGTTCATCATGGCTGCCACGCTTGTAGCGGTTGCCATCGTCTCTCCCAGATTGCCGAAGATCGCCACCTGCATCGTACCTCCCAATCCCCACAGCAGGTCATTGCCGAGCACCGGTATACTGGTACGGATATATACCGGCAGAACAGAAGTATCGATGTGAAGGATATCCCGGAGTCGGAAGCAGATCCTGTCTTCCCTGTATGCCGCGTAGTACAGCATGTTCAGGAATTCAAACGCTCTTGCGATCAGAGTGCCTAAAGCCGCTCCTCTGACACCCATGGCAGGACACCCGAACAGACCGTAGATCAGGACCGCATTCGCGGCTACATTGACCACCGAAGATGCGGCGTATACCGCTGTTGCGTATTTGACATCCTCCGTACCTTTCAGTCCGTTGAAATAGCATACTGTCATTGCGGTCAGCGGATAAGCAAGTACGGCAATTCGGAAATACTGAAGCCCAGTTTCCACAACTGCTTCTGAGTTTGTGAAAAAGCCAAGGATATGAGCCGGAAACAGGATACAGAGACCGCACCAGAATACACATACTGCTATAACGATCCTGTACAGCAGTCCCATCAGATTGCGGATCGCAGGAATGTCCTGTTTTCCCCAGTACTGTGAGATCAGAACCGTGCCGCCTGCGCCTAGTCCGTAGAGAAATGTATAGAACAGCGTATACGGCTGCGTTGCCTGGGTAACGGCAGTGACTGCCAGGTCTCCCAGACTGCCTACCATGACGCTGTCTGTAATACTCACCGCATAATTCAGGATGTACTGCAGTGTGATCGGCAGCATCACCGCTTTCAGTGAGTTCAGAAATGTCCTGTCTTTGAGAAGTTTCATGTTTCTGATGATACCACGCAATCTGTTTCATGGTGCGGTAAATACATAAAAACCGGATCACTTTACATTTGATCCGGCAGATTATTTTCATTTCAGGGGATATACGATCACAGGAATATACCGTTCCGCTTCGACCATTCCGGCATGATTTCCTTTCATAACGGATGCCCGTTTATAGTCCAGCTGGAGCGGTGTCAGGGCAAACGCTGTGTAGTCCCCGATGAACTCTTCAAAGCGTTCAGAAGGAATTCCCGGCCCGAAGATCCCGGACTCCACCGTTTCTTTATGATCCAGCAGAAGGAACTGATCAGGAAAACGTTCCCTGAACAGGTTCTCAAACTCCGCTTCCTTACCCGGCCTGATGTAGAACGCGGTCGTTCTGCGCTCAAGAGCCGGATCATGCGCAAAGCAGGCACATAATGCTTCGTCACTGCTGAGATCATAGCTTTCCACATTGATCTGGCTGTGATCGGCAATGCACAGCAGTACCGTATCTTCCGGCAGTGTTCCGGCAAAGGACTGAACAGTGTTGTCGAGTATTTCAAGCTGTTCACTGATTTCCGGTCCGTCTGTGCCGTTTTCATGCAGAAGATCATCAAACTGATCCCAATAAGCATAGATAAAGCTGCAGCTGCGGGAAAGCTGTCCTGCTGTGTCCAGCAGTTCCGGAAACGTACCGCACGGATGATGCGGTGCCCAGCCCGGCCATACGGAATCTGCCTGGATCCCCCGTTCATTCAGAACATCATAGATCTTTTCTGCAGGCAGTGCTTCCGTACTCCATCCAGGCGGATATTTCTTCTGCCTGTACTGGCTCCTGTTCAGAAAGAGAATGATATTGTCATCCTGTTCCTTGAAATACTGGTTCCATCCAAGCCATCCGTTTTCTGCGGGACTGTGCCCGCTGAGAAATGACGTTGTAGCTGCCGTCGTTGTCGGAGGATATACCGTAGATACCTGTTTCAGAAGATGGCTGCGGAAGAAAGATCCATGGGCCAGATGCTTCTCAAGAATACTGATGCCCATTGCGTCGATCAGCAGAGCGATCACGCAGCGCGGTCTCCGGCTTTCCAGATAGCAGTCAAGTTCCGGATCGCTTCCATGTCCTCTGTCGATCCCGTAATACCTGTACAGTGAGCCGCTGATCTTCAGCAGGTTTTCCTCATAATCCCAATGCAGTTTCATCCGAGCCTCCCGATGTGTATTCAGTTTAACACATGCGCGTATACGGGAAGTATAATGTGTTCATACACAGGAGGTCCTGATATGACACTGCATGATCTATATACAGGTGAAAGAACTTACCGCAGGTATCTGCAGAAAGAGATCAGCCATGACACACTGCTCGCAGTCATGGAGAACGTACGTCTTACGCATTGTGCCGGCAATATGCAGAAGCTGACATTTGCTGTGGTAACGGATCCCGCGCTCAGGGATCAGATGGCTCAGCAGGTCCATTTCGCCGCTTATCTTCCGAAAGAGATCGGACAGCCCAAACCGGGAGAAGAGGCCATGGCTTATGTCGTGATCATCAAGCCGAAAGATAAATATCCGCTTGGAGACATTGATGCCGGCATCGCTGCAGAAGTCATTACCTCATCCGCATGGGAACAGGGCGTTGGTTCATGCATTATGCTGAACTTCAATGCCGCAAAGGTCAATGAGCTCCTGCAGATCCCGGATGACAGTACTGCACGTATTGTGATCGCCATGGGCTATCCTGCACATACCAGTACCGTTGTCGAAATGAATGAAGCGCACGATGTGAAATATTATGTCGACGATGAAGTCAACTATTATGTACCTAAGCGTGCGCTGGAAGATCTGGTGCAGTGGAAGTGATCAGTTCCGCCATACTGAAAACAACTCCCGGGCTGTTCTCGGCTTTTCATATTGTCCTATCCTGCCTCACTCTGCTGGCGGCATTTGTACTGTCATCTGTCAGGATCAGGGATCCTCTGAAAGCACTGGAGATCTCTGCCCGCATCGCATTGTTATCGGAAGTGATCAAGCAGGTATTCCTCTTTCGCATGCATCACGCGTTTCAATGGTGGTATTTCCCGTTCCAGCTGTGTTCCGTACCGATGTATCTTCTTTGCTGTCTCACGCGTATTTCCGATGAACAGCGGAAAACAGTATGTACGTTCTGTGCGTCCTGCAGCCTGATTGCTGCATTATGCGCATTGCTGTATCCGGAGAATATGCTGCAGGAGCAGGTGTTCCTGATGGCGCACTCCTTCCTGTATCACGGATGGATGCTGTGGTGTTCCTTCCTCATCATCAGGAACAGACTGTACGGAACACGTTTCCTGCCGGTATGCAGGCTTTTGATCATTCTTGCAGTAACCGCGGAGATCATCAATACCATAGGTTTTTACAGCCATACCGGGTACGGAGTGCCTGATATGTTTTATATCTCACCGTTTGTTCCTGCCACACAGCCTGTGTTCAAAGTCATCGCTGAGCATTTCGGCCGGATCACGGAGATCATCGTCTACCTGTCATCCTTTTCACTGGTCAGCTGCTTCTGTCTGACAGTGATCCGCAGATTCCGGGATCAATAAGATACACAGTTCCATGTCCAATCCTTCTGCCAGACGTTTCAGCATCTTTACGGTCGGATTGCGTCTGCCTCCTTCGATCCTGCTGATCTCTTCCGGTGAAATGCCTGTCCGTCTGGAAAGCTCCTTCTGGGTCAGGTTCCGGAACAGCCTCGCATTCAGCAGTTCATATGCGTAACCTTCTTCCCGGTAAACTTTTGAGAAGGAATCGTGCAGGCCTTCATTTACCTGCTGCATACGATGCAGTCCTCCCGGTCATCAAAACCGACTGTAAACAGTTTCCCGGATTCTCGGTGATACACATACAGTTTGTCTGACAGGTACTCTTCTTCTTTGACATAGTGCCCGTTGACATGCCTTACGATCTGCTGCATCTCATACAGGTCCTCAAACGACAGCAGTGTCGTGATATACAGTTCATGGATCGATGACGGGATGATGCAGTAGCTGCTGTCCAGCTGATCCGCGATCTGTTCCAACATGCCAGGATAGACGATCACAGCCGCGCCGTTGACTCCCGGTTCATTAGTGAGCACCTTCATTTCCTCACCGGATATGTCACGGTCTTCTTTGGGAAGGACCTTTCCCTGTACATGCATTCCCATAAATTCGGTGCTGTTTTCAAAGACAGCAGGGAATAGGATCATACTGCTTCTGAGGGCATCTTCATGAAGCTGTTTTTTTGTTACCCCGTACTGTTCCATCAATTTGTTGGTGATCATGACGGAAGACATGCCCGCGTCATCCATGTTCAGCAGGATATGGTATGTGACCGCAAGATCCCGGAACATCGTATACGGGATCTCCTTCAGCAGTTCCCGGTTTCTTTTTTCATTGCTGAGACGGACAAACAGTCTGTCACAGATATTCTCATATGATGAAAGAAATGGCTGTATCTCACGTGTACCGTGCTCAAACAGATCTCTGAACACTCCCGAAAACACCGTTTCCAGATCCCCGTACATCTGATACCGCTCATACAGATCGCCCAGGCTGACGGAGATCCCGCTGAGCCCTTCGCGGTCCGGAATCACGCTGACTGCCCGGTATGTTTTTCCCAGTTTCATCTGCGGAATGATCGCCACTTTTGCCGGGGTGTATTCCTCCGGCAGATATTGTCTGATGTTTTCAAGTGCAGCCTGTTCGAACTCTTCATATGTCATGTTCATTGCTTTCCTCCTTCTGTCCGACAGAAAAAACCATCCGAAGATGGTTTCACTGTTTTAATATCCGCCGTTCAGCAAAGAGTTCCACGTTGTTTTTTTACCATTCCGTCACTTTGAAATCCCATCCGGCTGAAGGATATTTCAGGAGATGGTAATCCCCGTCATACTCAAATTCAATGATGCAGGCATTGGGGAAAGCACTGGTTCCCTTTTCCCTGCAGGCTTTCCTGTAGGCGATCGTATCGATCCCGAACAGTTCTGCCATCGTCAGGTCCGAGAACAGTCCATGTGATACTACAAGCACCTCATCCCTGTCGCTGCATTGGGAAACGATATTGTCAAATGCCCTTCTTGAACGTGCCCTGACTGTTTCCTCGTCCTCTCCTCCGAGATCCGAAAAGTCCCTGTTCATTCTGCGTTTGAACAGTTCATCGCCCAGTTCTGTAAACGGACGTGCTTCCCAGCTTCCGAAATCGAACTCATGCAGGTCATCTATCGTCTGCAGGGGAATATTCCTGTTTCCCAGAATGATCTTTGCGGTTGCGACTGCTCTGCCAAGCGGTGAAGAAAATGCTTTGGTAAAATTGACCGTTTCCAGCGCAGCTGCGCTTTCACGTACCTGCTGTATGCCTTCCTCTGTCAAAGGTGAATCACAGACACCCTGCATGCGTTCCTGGCTGTTATATACCGTCTGGCCATGTCTGACCAGGAAAAAATGCACTCTTTTCATTATCATTTTTATCCTTCCTGCTGTTTACTTTTTCTTTTCTTTTGAACGTTTATCATTGATCGTCTGCATTTCCCGTACATCGATCTTTTTGACGCTGTTTTCCTCCGCCCATTTCACGCAGCCTTTTAGGACTGTCGGCAGGAAGACACGCGGTACCTTGACGAGCATTGCCAGAGCTTCATCCGTAAACTCGATATCTGTCTGCAGTCTGTCGGCAGCGTAACGCACGGAAGCGACTGTCGTCTCACGCATCGGAAGCAGCTCCGGGATCGGTCTTCTGTGCTTCGTATACCAGAAGTTTTTGGAATCACGGTATCCGTAATCTACGGGCACACGCGGGAAACCGGATGCTTTGACACCGTTGACGATCGTATTGTAGTAGCGTTTCTTCATCAGGATATGATCGATCCTGAGAACGAAATGCGCTCCGAAGGGTGTCGTGATGCCGTTGAAGTCATGATACTTTTCCAAATCATAATGATCTTCACCTTCGTTGAGCGGGCGTGTGTCCTGGGCATTGTCCAGCGTATCGACCCATGTGCATTCAATGACCTGGAAGGCCTGCTTGATGACCTGGGGATATGTACCTGCAGGATCTTCCTCTTTGCGCAGCCCGTCTTCGAGTTTCAGACTGAAATCCTTCATCTTTTCTTCCGGCTTGTCACCCGGCCATCCCAGTCTGACGGTCTCCTTGAAGTACTTCCTGTCATCCGGCAGGAAATTGATCGTGCATTTCTTATGCTTGATCAGGTTCTGGGCTGTGTTGGAGCTGTTCCTGCATTCCAGCAGCAGCGCGTAGTAATCCTTGCCGGCTACATAGAACGGTGCCAGAAGAGAATACGGTCCGAATGTCGTCTTCCCTTCATCCGTCAATGTACCGATGAGTACGACAGGCATCGGGAAAAACAGTGATGTCTGATAGAAATTATCAACTACCCTCAAATCTTTGAAACTGCTCATTCTTTTATCCTCCTGTCCGCACGAGAAAGAGAATCATTTCAGGTCCTCTGCTGTCGTGATCTTGATGTTGTCATACGTTCCGGTCACTGCCTTGACGGGTATGTCGTAACGTTCTGCTAGGGACGCGTCATCCGTCCCGGTGAAGCCGTCCCGGAATGCTTTATGCATGCAGTCCAGGATCACGTCTGTATGGAAGACCTGCGGTGTCTGTGCCGCTGCCAGGGCAGATCGGTCAGGTGTTTCAACGATATATCCGTCCTTCAGCACTTTGATCGTATCCTTGCAAGAAACACACAGACAGGCTGCCTGTTCCGTTTCCATTGTCTTTTTCAGTTCATCCAGTGACTCTTTGTGTACATACGGTCTGGCGCCGTCATGGATCATAACGACATCGCACAAAACAGCATGCAGACCGTTTGATACGCTTTCCTGTCTGGTGCTTCCGCCCTTTGCCACAACGATCTTGCCTGGCCATCTGGAAGTGATCTCACGCATATAATCCGACGCATCCGTTACGACAACGATCTGCGCACAGTCTTCATCATTGAGGAATGTTTCCATTGTCATTTCCAGGATCGTTTTTCCATTGATCCGGTGATAGACCTTATTATAGCCAAGTCCCATTCTTGTACCGCTGCCTGCCGCAACGATCACTGTACTGTATTTCATACCGAAATACCTCCTGCCCTTCCATTTTACCCTGTATGGAAAAATGATTCATCATCTTAAAGATTTTTGTATTGCATTTTTGTGATACAGATAATACACTTAGTACAGATAGTACAGATGAGGTGATAACTATGTTCCTTCTGAACCTACAAAGCAAGATCCCGATCTATGAGCAGATCCAGGCTCAGATCATCCGCTTCATAGAAGCAGGTGTTCTGAACCCGGGCGACAGACTTCCGTCTGTCCGCCAGCTGGCACAGGATAACGGCATCAACCCGAACACTGTTGCCAAAGCATACGCAGAACTGGAAAAAGCAGGTGCGGTCTACAACCTGCCGAAGAAAGGCGTGTATGTCGCGGAGATCGACATACAGTCATCCAGACAGCAGCAGATCCGGTCTGTACTGTTGCCGCTCAAGGAAAGCGGCATTACAAAAGATGAGATTATTCTTGCCGCAGAAACTATTTATGGGGAGACATCTTATGCTGAAGATTGAACATCTTAATAAAAACTTCAAAACAAAAGAAGTACTGAAAGATCTGAATCTGGAAGTACATGACGGATCCATATTCGGACTTGTCGGCATCAACGGTGCCGGTAAATCCACCCTGCTGAGACTGATCGCAGGTGTATATGAACCTGAAGGCGGAACGATCACGCTGAACGGAAAAGATACCTGGAAGGATCCGGAGATCAGAAGCGAGATCGCATTCGTATCCGACGAGCAGTACTATCCGCTCGGATGCACGATACAGTCACTGAAGCTTCTGTATGAGTCCATGTACAACTTCGATGAAGCCGCATGGCATAAATATATGGAAATGTTTGATCTGGAACCCGGGATGTCCGTGACCAACCTTTCCAAGGGCATGAAGCGCAGGGTATCACTGCTGTATGCCCTCTCGATCCACCCGAAACTCATCCTGCTGGATGAAGCCTACGACGGTCTGGAACCGCTGGCAAGGCTGCACTTCAAGCAGGCACTCACAGATCTGATTGAAGATGAAAACATCTCCGTCGTGATCTCAAGCCATAACCTGAAGGAACTGGAAGATATCTGTGATTCATTCGGCATTCTCGAAGACGGGCACATCATCAGCTATGGTGACCTGCTCGAAAGCAGAGAACTCATCAACAAATATCAGGTCGTATTCAGGACCGAACATACAAAGGAAGACTTCAAGGACTTCGACATTCTGCACTTTGAGCAGGAAGGACGTGTCTGCAAACTCGTGATCAGAGGGAACGAAGAAGAAGTGACCGCCAAACTGGATCAGATGGATCCCGTCCTGATGGATGTCCTGCAGACAAACTTTGAAGAATTATTCATCTATGAACTCGAAAGCAGAGGTGAAACCAAATGAACAGAAAGTATTTCAATTTTCTTCTGAAGGATCATAAGATCGCTGTACTGTTCTTCGGTGTACTGTTTATCGGGATCTCACTGACCTCTTTCATCAACAATGACAACAGGCTCGATTCCCTGTCCACATCACTGACCATTTCCTTCATACTGGCACTGATGCTGACATACGCCCTGCCGATCCTTCTGCTGGCATTCGTCCACAGAAAGCGGAGCGTCGACCTGTACCTCTCCCTTCCGATCAAAAGGAGTGAGCAGATCACAACGATCCTGCTGTTCGCATTCTGTGTAACTTCAGTCTTCTATCTGGGAGCGGGAGTGCTGCAGATCATTCTGTCAAGAGCAGTCTATCTGGGAAAAGTGATCCGGATCCTGCTGTTGGGAGAACTCTCAATAGCGATCATGCTCATCTTCAACAGCCTGCTGTATCTGATCGGAAACAACCTGTTCGACAGCGTTGTCATAGCCGGCGCATATACTGTTCTGCCGTTCCTGCTGCTGCTTTCACTGAGTTCATTCTCATATGAGCTTCTGGCAGGCTACTCAGGCGGATTCGACCTGATCGAAGATATTTACATCCTGCTGTCACCGGCAGCGATGCTCGGCTACAACGTCCTGCGTCTGGCGGGAAACATCAATTCTACAGTTGTCCGTATGCGTATGCTTTATCTGATCCTTCCGGTCATCGTCGCTGTTCTGTCAATATTCGGACTGAAGAAGGAATTCGTTGAGCGTAAATCGGAGCGTGCCGAACAGCTTTCTGACGGCATCTTCGCTTATCCGACGATCATCAATGCCTACGCATTCCTGATCCTGCTGATGTTCGCGGCTGAGGTCGTTACCGACGGCTTCAAGAGCATGATCTTCTTCTATCTGCTGCTTCTGTTTGTCTACGTGGTGGCCATGTTCATATACCGCCGCGAGATCAAATTCAAGCTCAGATCCGTCATCGGCTATATCATCAGTACAGTCATATCACTGGCGCTGGCATTTGCCGCATGGAACACACATTTCTTCTCCCTGGCCGACAAATATGAAGTCGGAACCAGAAGATATCTGACCTACAGCTACAGCATCACTGCCGATCCGGATGATCTCGGTAAATCCTTCCAGGATAATAAAGAACCGATCGAAGTGGATTCCGGTGCCTACATCTACGTTGAAGCACAGATACCGGTGAAGGACCGCGGACAGTACGAGGAACAGATCAGTATCATGAACAGGCATATCGATGAAGCGATCGACCGGTATTATGAAAAAAGCGATATCGTCTACCCGACCTCATCGATCAGTCTGAACAATCGTGAAGAACTTGGCAGAGCCGACAGTGATGATACCTATTACTTCTACAGAAATGTCCAGCCGCTCAGTGAAGAAGAACTGCTGAAAATGGCTGAAAAATTCGATATTAAAGTTGAAATGTATGACAAGGATGAATGGAAAACATTCGATCTGGAAGACTATATAAAGGAGCGTGGAAATGACTAATTTACCTGTATTGAATCAGAATGATCTGAGTGTCAGCTACCAGGGCAGATACAGCCGTCTGACGCCCAAAGAGTACAGCATTCTGGAAACTCTCATCAGCGAACCGGGAAAAACATTTACTCCCGAAGAGATCTACCGCACAGCATGGGATGCAGAACCGTTTGACTGCCATCTTGTTATTTCTGTCCATATCCGTCATATCCGTCAGAAGATAGAAGCTAATCCTTCCCGTCCGGCTTTCATCAAGTCGCTCTGGGGCAAAGGATACCGCTTCATTCCCGGAAACTGATCAAACACAACGTCTGCAGGCCTGCAGACGTTTTATAATGTTGGCAGGAGATAATTATGAAACAATTGCAGTTTATTTTTGTACATGGACTTTCCGGCTGGGGAAGCTATGATGAGCATTATGAAAAGAATCCTTATTGGGGCATGCATAACGGCGACCTGATGAAGTTATTGAGTGACAAAGGATATCCGTCATATGCCGCAAGCGTGGATCCCCACGGGAGCGCATGGGACCGGGCATGTGAGCTCTACGCGCAACTGACAGGCACACGTACAGATTACGGAAAAGCTCATAGTGAGAAGAACAAACATGAACGCTACGGTCCTGACTTTACCGGGAGAGCGCTTATCCAGACAATGGACGCGGAACATTCGCTTGTGCTGACAGGACATTCCTTCGGAGGTGTAACGGTCCGTCTGTTCGCGCACCTGATGGCAAACGGGTGTCATCGGGAACAGGAAGCCACAGATCCGGAAGATCTGTCACCTTTCTTCATGGGAGGACATGCTGATGTGATCTTCGGCATTCAGACTCTGGCTTCACCTCATAACGGAACGACCGCCTATGATCTGTTTGAAGACCCTTCCTTTGACGTTGATGCTGTCAAAGTACCGCCTCTGAGCAGACAGTTTGCGAAGCTGATCACAAAGCGCAATGCGATCGTGCCTGACGGCAGAGCTGCTGAAGACTATGCTTCATATGATATGCATATCGATGTGGCAGACAGGATCAATCAGAAGATCTCTACCCTTCCGGATACGTATTATTTTTCCGTACCGTGCTCGTTCACAAAGAAAAAAGGAAATGTACAGTATCCCGAAGTCTGGAAGATGGAACCTTTCTTTGTCAAAACATCCACCCAGATGGGTGCCTATACAGGTACGACAAAGGGCGGAATAGTGATCGATGAAACATGGCAGGAAAATGATGGCCTGGTCAATACGATCTCTGCCAAAGCACCTTCCCATGCGCCGTCCAGACCGTTTGATCCGGACAGGATCGAACCGGGTATCTGGAATATCATGCCGGTATGGCACGGTGATCATATGTCAATGCAGGGAGGCCTGCTGAAAAGACATGAAGTAGCCTTCTTCTATCTGGAAATGGTCAAACGCTTCACATCACTGCTGTAATGCAGGCAGGTACCACCAGGGACCTGTTTTCATAAAAAAAACAGGAACTGTTATCAGTCCCTGTCAGTCATTACAGATCTTCTTCGGGTGCCGGTATGCTTTCTTCAGCGGATACCGGAGCAGCTTTCTTCCTGTTCATGAAGAAGTACAGTGCTCCAAGCAATACCGCAGCTCCGAAGATGACCGGGATCAGCGGATTCGGCAGTTTGCAGGTGATCACGATCTCATTCAGATCCTCAGGAAGTTCCAATGCATCGATCGTGACCGTTTTTCCTTCTGCAGTACCATAAGTTGTTTCTGCGTTATAAGGCATGTTGACAACAATGTTTGCCGAGAAACCGGCATCTTTCATTGCCTGGACGACCTCTTCTGATGATGAGGCATTTTCGGTGAGATCTTCTGCCCCGCCCATATCTTCGACTTCAGCCCTTGTGATCGTCAGGACGAGTTTGTTTCCGTCTTTAACAGCCTTCAGTTCTGATTCTGCTTTGGTACCGATAAAGCCGTGATATGTTTCATCTTCAAAATCTTCCGAAACAGCAGTCATCACTGCATCAGGATAGCTTTCCTGAAATGACTCCATCATATCCTGGACACCGTCTTCCGGTGTTCCGCCGCCCATTGTCAGGTATTTTTCTCCGACCAGCATCTTGACCGATTCTTTCACATTTCCGTCTTTTGCGACATCATATGTGACAGTTATTTTCATACAGCCTGTCAGCATCACTGCCAGCAGGCAGACTGCAGCTTTTTTGATCGTATTCTTCATACTTCCTCCACGATTCATTTGTTCAGGGAATGCTTCGTACGCATTTCCTGCATTCACAATATTACTATACTGTTCCCGCTGCAGTTTCTTAATTTGCATTCAAAAGACAGTTTTTTTCATATTGAGACTGGAAAAGGTTCTTTGTTTACCTTCCCAGTACGACTGCAGTCACTCCCAGCCAGCATGTGAATGCATTTGCTATGAGAGCATACAGATATGGTCTGGAGAGTTCCTCCCTGCTGATCAGTTTGGAATAAATGAATCCCTCGATCAGGAATATCAGGACCTCCGCACCTGCCAGGACAGGAAAGTATGTACTGACGGAGTTGCTCAGGACGTAGTAGCGCAGCCAGATCACAATGTTCAGAAGGATCTGCGTGATCACATTGACACCGATGACTGTAAGCATGCTCTTCTGCGTATATTTCATAAAGAACATGCCGATCACGATCTCGGTTATGACCGTAACGAGCAGGCGCAGAACGACCGCGTCGTTGTCCTTCCAGTTTTTCATAATACCGTACAGCGGCTGGCGTGCATTGAACAGCAGCTTTCCGTTTTCGACGGTGATCGCCAGTTCTGTGTGAAAGACTGTTCTCGTATAGGATTCTTCAGAAAGCAGGAATGAGTCTGTTTCCGGAAAGTATACCAGTACATAAAATGTTTCAGGCGGATAATAGCCGAATACATATGGACTGTTCTGTGCCAGAACACCCCAGAAATACAGTTGTTCCGTTCTGTCTTCATTCAGCAGCTTTGTTTCATCGATGAATTTCTGATAGATTTCCTTATCGATCTCAGGGGCCTGTTCATCCCACCAAGGCATCCACGCGATCTGCATCGGCTGATTCGGTCCGTAGCTTTTGACAGTTGAAAGGACCGTAACGACACATGGTTCATGGATACCGGAAAAGTCGATCACGAGATCCGGTTTCGGACCCATATCCGCATATACGGGCAGACTCATTGCGCACAGCATGACCAGCGTTAACATCAGACTTTTCAGAATTTTCATGAACACACCTCCTTTATTGTCATTTTATCATTGGTTTGAGGGGGGGGCAAACAATCTTAAGAAATGGATACACAGCATGGGTGTACGTCAAGGTTTATGGTTTTCAGAAACAGACAGGCTAAGTTATACTTATTATGGAGAGATATAGCAGAGGTTACAGGTATGATTGAAAACATTAAGGCATTCGCTGCTGATATAGACATGACATTAACAGCTAAAGGATCAGCTCTTCCCGAAGCAACTGTGGAGGCGTTCCGTGTCATGCGTGAAAACGGGATCCTTTTGGGATTGGCGACCGGAAGAGAACTGAACAAGAGATTATATGATCAGGCTGCGACATGGGGACTTGACTACCAGTTTGATTTCCTGATCGGCATGAACGGAGGCATGATCTGGGACCGGTTCCATGAAGAGCCCTGGCTCATGGATCTCATGGATCAGGAAACGATGAAAGAGATCCTTTATTACCTTAAGCCGGTCATTGATCAGTATGAGGTCTCCGTCAATGCGGAAGGCGGCGGCAACAATGCCGCGATGAATATCCATGGAGAACTGATCTCATCCATGATCAGAAGAGGATTCAAGTTTGATGACTACACAGGTGATATTGAGGGATTCTGTGAGAAACCCTGCTGCAAGCTGCTGTTCCGTACAACACCTGAAGCGGAAGCCGTCATCAGGGAACGTTTCCTTGCCCGTTACAGTGACCGTTTCCAGATCATCGGTTCCTTCCCCGGTACTGTGGAAGTTATGGAAAAAGGGATCAATAAAGGCACCGGTCTTCAGCGCTTTGCCGAAATGAACGGCATTGACATGAAAGAGATCATTACATTCGGCGACAATGAGAACGACAATGAGATGCTCATCCGTTCAGGCTGGGGTGTCTGCCTGAAGGACGGCCAGGATATCACAAAAGCCGTCGCTGATGATATCACAGAGCAGACATGCCTGGAGGGCGGTGTCGGTCATTATCTGATTGATAAGTATCTCAAACCCAAGCATCTGATGTGATCAGCGTAAAAACTGCCTGATGCATGATACCGAAAATCTGCAGACGGCAGTTTTTCTTTGTCTTAAGGCGGGAAAATGTCATACATCCCCTTTCGCGGTGAGCACTGCTGAAGTCCGGAGATCCGCTGTTTCAGAATTTTAATCTTGCTGAGATTGTTTTCGTAAACGTTTACATCAATTTGGTACGGGTTTATAATAACAATAGAGTTTTTAACAGATCACTTATAATCTATAGGAGGGAAAAATCGTGAAAAATCTGTTTAAATTGGTTCTTGCCGGCACAATGGCTCTGAGCCTCGCAGCTTGCAGCGGCGGCGGCAATTCAGGCGGAGGCGGCTCCGCAGCACCTGCAGACAGCGATTCCGAACTGGTCAAAGCTGCTAAAGCAGACGGTGAACTCGTTGTTTACGGTTCCTGTGAAGAGGAATACCTCGCTGCAGCATGTGAAAATTTCGAAAAGCTTTACGGAATCAAAGTCCAGTATCAGAGACTGTCCACTGGTGAAGTACAGTCCAAGATCGAAGAAGAAAACGGCAATCCGTCCGGTGACGTATGGTTCGGTGGAACCACCGATCCGTACAACATCGCTGCCAAGAAAGGTCTTCTTGAAGCTTATGAAGCTGAGAACGCTTCACATCTCTTAGGTTCTGCTTACCGTGACGCTGATGGTTACTGGTATGGTATCTACAAGGGAATCCTCGGCTTCATGGTCAACAAAGATGAACTCAAGCGCATGGGCATTGATGAACCGGCAGACTGGAAAGATCTGCTTGACCCGAAATACAAGGGTCTGGTATGGCTGTCCAACTATAATACTGCAGGTACAGCTAAGCTCGTTATCAACACAATGATCCAGAAGTACGGACATGATGAAGGCATCCAGTATCTCGTTGATCTGGACAAGAACGTACAGGTCTACACAAAATCCGGTTCCGGTCCTTCCAAGAATGTCGGTACGGGCGAATGCGTCGTTGGTATCGGATTCCTGCATGATGGTATTGCACAGATCGTAGACAACGGCTACGGAAACATCGGTCTGGTCATTCCGAGCACAGGTACATCATTCGAAGTTGGTGCTACAGCGATCTTCAAAGGCGCAAAGCATCCGAATGCAGCAAAATTGTGGATCGAATACGCTCTGTCACCTGAGTGTGTAGAACTCGCAGCTAAGAACGGTTCTTATCAGTTCCTGGTCATCGACAATGCAAAACAGCCTGAACAGGCAGAAGAGTTCGGTCTGGATCCCAACAATGTCATGGATTATGACTTTGAGGATGCAAAGCAGAACACTGAAACATACATTACTGAAGTCATGAACGCTCTCGGCGGCGGTGACGACAGATTCAAGACAGAATAAAGATGATTCTGATTAAGTGCGGACGGGCACACAGTCCGTCCGCATTTAATGTATTTACCTGAGAAAGGAGGGGCTTCATGACAAGAAAGCAAGGAAAAGATCTTGACCGCAAAAAGTTTTATGCGGATCCGGTCATTGTTACGACGATCGTTGTCCTGATCGTTTTCCTGACACTCTTTATTCTTTATCCTCTTGCGATCCTGCTGGTAGACAGCTTTGTCACCGGTGAAGGATTTACCCTGAACGTGTTCAGGCGTGTCCTCGCTATGCCCAGCTTCCGCAAGGCGATCACCAACACTTTGAGAGTCGGTTTCCTCGTCGGTATCATGTCTGCTGCGATCGGACTCCTGTTCGCATATGTAGAAGAATATGTACAGCTGAAGACAAAGGTCCTGGAGGGACTGTTCAAAGTGATCAGCCTTCTGCCGGTCGTATCTCCCCCGTTCGTTCTTTCACTTTCAATGATCATGCTGTTCGGAAAAGCCGGTATCATTACGCGCTATCTGCTGCATATCTATGAAAACAACGTATACGGTTTCTGGGGTATTGCGATCGTACAGACGCTTACCTTCTTCCCGGTCTGCTACATGATGATGAAAGGATTGCTGAGAAACATCGATCCTTCCCTGGAAGAAGCTGCGCGTGATATGGGTGCTTCCCGTTTCAAAGTATTCTCGACAGTGACCCTGCCGCTGATCCTTCCGGGTCTTGGCAACGCGTTCCTTGTAACCTTTATTGAATCGATCGCTGACTTCGCCAACCCGATGATCATCGGCGGTTCCTACGATACACTGGCGACCTCGATCTATCTGCAGATCACCGGTGCATATGACAAAGAAGGTGCTTCAGCAATGGCTGTCGTCCTGCTGACAATCACCCTGCTGATGTTCATCGTCCAGAAGTATTATCTGGAAGCCAAGAGTACAGCTACGCTTACCGGTAAGGCAAGCCGTCAGAGAATGCTGATAACAGATAAGTCGGTCACAAGACCTCTGACAGCCTTCTGTCTGCTTGTTGCTTCGTTTGTTGTCCTGATGTACATCTGTGTTCCTCTGGGTGCACTCTTCCGGACATGGGGCTATGACTTCCATCTGACGTTCAAGTGGTTCGGTCTTGTCTTCACCCGGTACAAGGGTCTGAAGGCATTCAAGGACTCCTTCCTGCTGTCTCTGATCGCTTCGCCGATCACAGCGCTGTTCTCAATGATCATCTCCTATCTGGTCGTCAAGAGAAACTTCCGTTCCAAGGGATTTATTGAAGCAGTATCCATGCTGGCTATGGCAGTTCCCGGAACAGTTCTTGGTGTCGGATATATCCGTGGATTCTCCGCCGGCGTATTCCGTACCGGATTCCTGCAGTCCCTGTACGGTACCGGTGCCCTGCTCGTGATCGTATTCATCGTACGTTCCCTGCCTACCGGTACACGAAGCGGTATCTCTGCTCTGCGTCAGATCGACAAGAGCATTGAAGAGTCTGCTTATGATATGGGCGCTGACAGCTTCACCGTATTCATGACAGTCACCCTGCCGCTGATCAAGGACAGCTTCCTTTCAGGTCTTGTTACCGCATTTGTCCGCAGTATTACCGCGATCTCTGCGATCATCCTGCTGGTTACACCGAAGTATCTGCTGATCACTGTACAGATCAATGAGTTTGCAGAGAAAGGATCTTACGGTATTGCCTGCGCATTTGCGACTATCCTGATCATCATCACCTACAGTGCTGTTGCACTGATGAATCTCTTCATTAAACGATTCGGCACCAGCCGTGAAATAAAGGAGGCTTAACGATGGCTAAAGAGAAAAAAGGAGTTCGTCTGGAGCATATTTCAAAGATCTATCAGGATCCTAAGACAAAGAAAGAATTCTATGCTGTTAAGGACACTTCACTGGATATCGAACCAGGTACATTCGTTACCCTGCTGGGTCCTTCCGGCTGCGGTAAGACAACAACTCTGAGAATGATCGCGGGCTTTGAAAGCCCTGATGAAGGTGAGATCTACCTCGGCGGAGAACCGATCAATGAACTGACGCCGAACAAGAGAGATACCGCCATGGTATTCCAGAGCTATGCTCTGCTACCCCACTACAATATCTTCGATAACGTCGCGTATGGTCTGAAGCTGAGAAAAATGGATAAAGCAGTGATCCAGGAAAAGGTCACCAACATCCTGAAGCTTGTCGGCCTTGAGGGCATGGAAAGCCGTATGACGAACCAATTGTCCGGCGGCCAGCAGCAGCGTGTTGCTCTGGCAAGAGCACTGGTCCTGGAACCCGGTGTCCTGCTGTTTGACGAACCTCTGTCCAACCTGGATGCCAAGCTGCGTGTCACGATGCGTACAGAGATCCGCAGGATCCAGCAGGAAGCAGGGATCACGGCGATCTATGTCACCCATGACCAGTCCGAAGCGATGGCGATCTCAGATAAGATCATCATCATGAACAAAGGCGTTGTCGCAATGATGGGAACTCCGCAGGAAATCTACTATCATCCGAACAGTGAGTTTGTTGCGGACTTCATCGGTGAAGCAAACTTCCTCAAAGGTACGATCACAGAGACCGACGGATCATCCGGAACGATCAATGTCCAGGGAAATAAGATCGCGATTCAGGAACTGAACGGACGCGCTAAAGGCGATGAGTGCACGATCGTGCTCCGTCCCGAAGCTGCTGTACTGGATGATGAGGGACAGCTGCCCTGCGATGTTACTCTGAGTACATTTATGGGAAGCTACCAGAACTACCATGTCATGGTAGGTGATACCCTGGTCAAGATCACAGACTTCAACCCCAAAAACAAGAAGATCTATAATGTCGGAGACAAGGCTTTCGTCAAGTTTGACAGCGGAAGCGTACATGTTATCTGATCTGCTTAAAAAGCGTTCTGCCGGATTTGGCAAAACGCTTTTTTTTATGCATTGTAAGAGGATCAGAGTGACAGCAGTCTGTGGATGGCACGTTCTACTTCTTCACATTCTTCGCCGCTGACGATCCCCCATTCTTCGCGCATCAGGCGGAGCTGTTCCCGGTAAGCGGAAACGGCACCAGCTTTATCGCCGCGGATCTCGCAGATATGGGCAATACTGACAGCACTGTCGGTGAATTTGGGTGACGGCTGGAGCTCCTGACCTTTCCGGTACCATTCGATGGCTTTATCGTACTCCTGTCTCATCGTATAGATATCTCCCAGTGTCACTGCCCGGCACCAATCCTGATCCTGCATGGTCTCCAGTTCATGAAGTACTGTCTCTGCGTCTTCAGTCTCTCCAGCCGCCTGTGCGATCATATAGCGGTACATAGGTATACGGAATGTATGATCTATACCTGCAAGTTTTTCAAGCCATTCCCGTGCCTCTGAGAGTCTCCTGTCATCGATCAGATTGTCTAAAAGCCACATGATCGTACAGCGGTTTCCCAGATGGTTTGAGCAGAAGTCTGTGAACCACTCTATCAGCAGATGGTGGTTCCTGACACACCAGTCAGGCATAAAACTGCCCCAGGCATTGGCAAGCTCACTGATGGCATCACTGTCCCCGTCAGTCTTCTCCGCTGCCTGTTTGCCATGCTGCACTGCCAGGCTGCGGTACTGTTCAGCCTGGTGGTTATACAGCTTTGTCAGCAATAGCTGTGCCCTGCCTTCCAGTTCAGGCTGGGCGGACAGATCATGCAGCTGTTGTTCCAGCTGACGTTCTTCAGCTTCATCAAATAAGCCATGGCTGTAGATCCTGTTTTCGATACGCTCCAGCTGCTGCTCAGGTGCCATGGCAAACAGCTGATCGATCGTAACGCCGAAATATATTGCGATCTTCGGCAGCATCCCTACATCCGGCATGCTGGTACCGCGCTCCCATTTACTGATGGTCTGGGGTGTCACATCCAGCGCTGAAGCAAGTGCTTCTTGTGTGATGCCCCGGTCATCTCTCAGACGCCGTATTTCTTTTCCCATTTCCATAACGAGTACCCTCTTTTTCTTTCTGCAGTTTCATCATAGCAGAGTGCAGGAAAAATAACAGCGACTGTCAGGGGTGTGAACTGACGCAGCGGTTGAGTTCGTAAGAATACTGAATTTATGCTATCTCTCAGATGATTCCCATCGGGATCAGTATGACCAGCAGCAACGCTGTCAGAGCCCATTCCGTGATCAGGAATGATTTCCTCTTCTGAGGCTGCATATCGGGTACATAATTGGCTGCCAGGAAGAACGGGATATATGTCGTTACAAATACCGGAAGCACGCCCCACCATTTGTATACCCAGATGAATGAATGATTGCTGGTGCCGGCAAGGAACGATTCTACCAGGGCGAACAGAAGTGCCATACTGAGGGCTCCTGCCAGTCTGCAGTCGATCCCGCGTCTGCCATTTCCGGAAAAATACCGAACTGTTCTGTCTGCCGGAAGCATCTTAAATGAAATGATCCCGGCAAGCGAGAACATCATGGAAAGTTCCCAGCATACGCCGATCAGCAGGATAAATGTTGTGGATTCATTTGAAACAGACCAGAGCGGATATCCTGCGAAATGACCGATCACCGCATTGGCGATCTCATACAGCCAGTGAACACCGTACAGTGCCAGTCCGGCATAGATCGCGCTGTAGTTTTTCTTGCTGATCTCTGTCCAGTAGACATAGAACACAACAGCAAGAATGAAGATGAAAGTCCAGTTGAAGTTCTCAGTACTTCTAACAATGATGCTGTCGACGAGATCCATTGCATCCTGGGATCCGTCACCCCAAAAAACAAACATAGAAAAAAACCTCCTGATAATTTTATGATTTCTGTCTTCATGCATGACTGCATGACCTGTGATCGGATGATAACCTGTCTGACATAAAATACAGCAGAGACTTGCTGCAGATTACTGTATCAGTCAATTGCGGATTACCAATTGTCTGTATATTCATTATAAAACAAAAAGAGGACACATCTATGTCCTCTTGATATGGTGGAGCTAAGGAGGTGTGCTTCATCATTTTTAATGTCAAAACATATTAGTTTCATACATCATTTGATGTATTTTCGGTCGTTTTAATCACCATTATTGCTTTATTATACTGTCACGTTTTGAGCCCGGTCCCAAAAACCGGTCCCAAATTGCTTTTTCACAAATTTATTAAATCACTAAAGCTATGATGGATACATTTGCTGTATTTTGGACTGCTTTTTCACTTTCTTAACCCCGCAGAATTATATAGCGTACTTTTTCAAAAACCCCGCAAGATTTTAATTAAGGAAATTTTTTATTCGTCCGTTTCTGTACAACTGGTTTCCCGATTTTATTTTCAGTCTCTGAAGTGGAAGTTACTTTTCTACTTCAGCGCTTTGAAAAAGCAGATAAATCGTCGTCATAATGAAGATGATCCAGCTGATCCAGTTGATACAGATGAACAGAGGAACCGTATCCCAGGCATCAGTATTAAAATACTGTGACAGTCTGAAAATGATGAACAGTACAGATTCAAATTGAAGCAGGAGCAGCACAATAAACTTTCTAATAATCTTTCCTTCCCGTCAAAAACAGTTTATCTGATTCAAGAATCCTTATTTTTCTGACCAAACATCTTATTTTCCACTTAAAACACGCCGTTTTCAGCATATAAATAACCGTCTGATACTGCAATTCACGAATATTACCAGATAAATTAAGCATTAGAAAAGACCAATATAGACCCTCAATGGCGTAAACCCAAAAATGGGTAAGCGCCTTTTTTTAGTAGCACCGCTATTTTCAAAGAAATAGTTGATGGTGTCCCTTTTTAGGTATAGTGATAAATGCCGGAAGACATATTCTTAACATAGAGAGGTCGAGAATATGTTGATCAACCAGGAATTCATTAATCATCTGACACCTGTAGAAGTA
>JAFRJJ010000047.1 GCA_017432325.1 Solobacterium sp.
ATTTCCGCAGTCTTTTCATGCGCCTTCTTTTATGCCTCTTGTTACCCATATTTTACCAGTATTACTTACTTCTACAATAAAACAGTGCAGTTTTTATCAATTCTGCACTGTTTCTGTAAGACTGATTTCCACATGCTCAAAGCAGCTTTGGGAGTGGAATTTAACTTTTCACTTCAGCGCTGTTTCAGATAAACTCTGCTTTCCGTAATGATCCTGTCAAGCGTCTGATCCCAAGGATCTGTTTCGATCAGATCGCACTTCTGGCACTCATACGCAAGGCCGATACTCAGACGGCAGTCCGGGAGGATCCGGTCGTAATAACCCTTCCCGTAACCTGTCCTTTGACAGCATTCATCAAACGATGACAGCGGCACCAGCATGATATCGATTTCTGAAGGACGAATGATCCTGTCGTTGTCCGGTTCCGGTATTCCCCAGACACCCGGCTTCAGTTCTTCCAGTGACCCGATCGGATGAAATTCCAGACGGTCAGGGAAGGTCTTGGGTACGGCGACCTGTTTTCCTTCTTTGAGCATGTGTCTGATCAGTTCATGTGTGTCTGCTTCCTGCCCGAATGACACATAGCATCCTATAACTTTGGCTGAAGAAACAGCGTCCATCACCTTCCGGGCAATGGACGCGTTGAATTCATTCCGTTCAGCTTCCGTCAGATCTTTCCGGTTTTTCAGGCCATTCTTTCTGGCTTCTGCTTTTTTCATACTTATCCGATCGATCCTGTCATGTCGATCTTGAGCAGCTGGTTCAGTTCGACCGCGTACTCCATCGGCAGTTCTCTTGTGAACGGCTCAAGGAATCCCATGACGATCATTTCCGTCGCCTGGTTTTCACTGAGTCCCCTGCTCATCAGGTAGAACAGTTCTTCTTCCGAGATCTTGGAGACCTTGGCTTCATGCTCGATCGTTGAAGAAGCGTTACTGTTGATATTGAGCGGGATCGTATCACTTCTCGAGAGATTGTCCAGGATCAGCGTATCGCATTCGATCTTTGCCCTTGAATCACTTGCATTTTTGCCCATGCGGATCCAGTCACGGAAATTGGTAACACCGCCGTTTCTGGAAACGGATTTCGATACGATCGAGGACGAGGTATGCGGCGCGAGATGGATCATCTTTGCGCCGGTATCCTGGAACTGTCCTTTGGAACCGACACCGACCGAAATACACATGCCTCTTGCGTATTCGCCGGCCAGAATACATGCAGGATATTTCATCGAGATCCTGGAACCGATGTTTCCGTCGATCCATTCCATGGTTCCTCTGGCTTCTACCCTGGCACGTTTTGTAACAAGGTTCAGGATATTTCCGGACCAGTTCTGAACACTGGAGTACCTTGCCTTTGCGCCTTCTCCGACAAACACTTCAACGACTGCCGCATGCATGGAATCCTTGGAATACTGGGGAGCCGTGCACCCTTCTACATACTGTACCTCCGCGCCCTTGTCGACGATGATGATGGAACGTTCAAACTGTCCCATCGCTTCACTGTTGATGCGGAAATATGACTGGAGCGGTTTGTCCAGTTTTACGCCGGGCGGTACGTAGATAAAGCTTCCGCCTGACCAGACAGCGGAGTTCAGGGCAGCCAGTTTATTGTCGCTCGGCGGTACGATCGTCGCAAAGTATTTCCTGAACAGTTCGGGATACTCTTTCAGCGCGCTGTCGATATCCAGGAAGATGACGCCCTTGGACTGTACTTCTTCCAGCATATTGTGGTAGACGGCTTCAGACTCATACTGTGTCGTTACGCCGGCAAGATATTTGCGCTCCGCTTCCGGAATACCGAGACGTTCGAATGTGTTCTTGATCTCTTCCGGGACATCATCCCAGCTCTTCTCCGTATCGGTTGTAGCTTTCTTGTAATATGTGAAGTCCTGGAAATCGATCTCCGAGAGATCCGGTCCCCATTTCGGCATCGGCATTTTCTCAAACACATGGAACGCGTTGACACGGAATTCTGTCATCCATTCCGGTTCGCCCTTGATCTTTGAGATCTGTCTGGCGACCTCTTCATTCAGTCCTTTGCCTGTATCAAAGACAGAGATGTCCTTGTCATGAAAACCATATTGGTAATCATCCTGGGAAGTCAGTACAGCCTGATCATTCTCACTCATGGGACGCCTCACTTTCTTCTATCATCTGCTTCATTGCATTCCAGCCGATGGTTGCGCATTTGATGCGGTTTGCCTGCTTGTGGACATTTCTCATGACAAGCGCTTCCTGCAGCAGTTCGGGATCATATTCCTTGCCGTCGACCATATCAAAATAATTGCGGATGATCTCTTTGGCTTCTTCTACGGTCTTTCCGATCAGAAGATCGGTCATGATGCTGGTGGAGCTGGTACTGATCGTACATGCCTCACCCTCAAACTGGATATCTTCGATCACACCGTTTTCGATCCTGGATTCCACGGTAATATCATCAATACAGCTTTCCGAAGCCATATGGACCGATCTGTAAAGGTCTGACCTGGTCAGTTTATGGTTATGCGGATACTGGTAATGATCCATGACAAGCTCTCTTAAGACCATCGGATCACTTAACATTTTTTCTATTTCACTCATGTTTCCGACCCTCCCTTAAAACAGGAAACTGATGGCATTTTCCACAGAGATCTCTTTGGCTGCCTCGACAAAACGGTCAACTTCTTCCTTTGTATTGTAGAAGTAGAGTGATGCGCGGATCGTCTGATCTGTACCGATGACTTCATGAAGGATCTTTGCGCAGTGGTTGCCGGAACGAACAGCGATATCCTTTGTCGCAAGATATCCGGCACCGTCCTGGGCAAACACTCCTTTGCCGTTGAATGTAACAGGTCCGGTCTCGTTATCCGGGTTATAAAACTCGATGTTATCAAGCTGCTTCATTTTGTCAGCGAAATATCTGCGCAGTTCCTTTTCATATGCATGGATCTCTTCCATGCCGATGGACATCAGGTATCCGGCTGCGGCGCCGACTCCGATCACGCCCTCGATATTCGGTGTGCCTGCTTCAAACTTTTCCGGGGCATTCTTCAGCTGCATATCCCCGCATGACTGGAATCTGGCATTCATGCCGCCACCCAGCATCATGGGATCCATCTGCTGCAGCAGTTCGTATTTCCCGTACAGGATCCCGACACCGCCGGGACCGCACATCTTATGTGATGAGAACGCAAGGAAATCAACATCCAGGTCCTTGACGTCGGTCGGTCTGTGCGGCACGCTCTGCGCACCGTCCACCACGACATAAATTCCGTGCTTATGAGCCAGTTCAGCGATCTCTTTGACCGGCTGTACGGAACCCAGGACGTTGGTGACATGTGCGATCGCGATTGCCTTGACGGACGGATGGATCGCCTTTTCGACATCCTCAATATGGCAGACACCCTGTCTGTCAACGGGGATGTATTCCACTTTGATGCCGTATTCATGTTCCAGACGGTACCATGGCAGCAGATTGCTGGCATGTTCGGCTTCCGTAGTCAGGATGACATCTCCTGCTTTCAGGAAGTTATGCGCAAAGCCGTACGCGATCTGGTTCATGGATGCTGTCGCACCAGCTGTGAACACGACTTCTTTCGGTTCGCAGTTCAGGAACTTCGCGATGGTCTTTCTTGATTCATCATAATGGCGGTCAGCTTCGATCGCGATCGGATAATCACCGCGGTGGACATTTGATGTGCCGGACACATAAAACTCTGTGACTGCATCGATGACACAGCGGGGTTTGAATGTCGTAGCACCGTTGTCGAAATAGACAAGACTCGGATGGCTGGAGAACATCGGGAAATCCTGTCTGATCTTTTCCACGTCAATCATAATCTCGCTATTTTCTCCTCCATCTCGCTCTTCAGTTTTTCTTTCAGTCCTTCATCATCAATGAATTCGGTGATCGGCATCAGATAGCCGGTACTCATCAGCATGATGCTCTGACGCATGCTTAAGCCCCTGCTCTGCAGATAATACAGCTGTTCATCGTCCATGCGTCCGATACTCATTGCATGGGATGCCTGGACATCGTTTTCATCGATCAGAAGTTCCGGTATGATCTCGGAATTCTGTCCTTCTTCGAAGCACAGTGCCCTGGAAGTCTGATGTGACTCGGACGCATAGGCTCCTTTTACGATCTTTCCGATCGCGTCGATGAAGAAATTGCCGCCCTTCAGGACAACAGCAAAGTTCTTCATTTCACCGACTGTATGCGGTGCGTAGTTGACGACTTCCATCCTGGTATTCTTTTTATCTTCTGCCAGTGTTGCGCTGCTGACCAGTGCATAGGCACCGTTCTGACGCAGTGCGACCCAGACATTGCGCTTTGTTTCCGCGTGATTGCATTCCCCATACGCGATCTTCAGTGAAGCGTCCGCCATCACCTCGTGTGATTCATCCGCCGTTATCGGCGTATCTGAATCATTCCAGAACAGATAGGAAATATCCGCTCCGGCATCGGTAAATGTGCGTATCCTGAGGTTCGGGCATTTTCTGATGCGGATAAATGCCTGGCATTTTCCGCTTCCGCTGAACGTCAGATCCAGATCGCGTTCAGACTCGATCACATATTCGCTGAACCCATGGGGAAGTGCAATGTCCTGGTTAACATGCACCTCGATCATTTTCCCACCGCCTTCTCGACAGTTTCACGTACCGCGCATGTGCCGATACTGACAGGCACGGGTTTTTCCTCTTTGCTCTGAGGTGTGATCCCGTATTCTTTGTAGATCCAGTCATAGCCTTCCGTATCGATCTTTCTTGCCAGTTCGGCATCGCCTTCCAGAAGGATCTTTCCGTCAACGAGCACATGTGTGAACTGCGGTTCGATCAGCTCATAGAAACGTTCATAATGGGATACGATGATCAGGCTCATGCCTGTCTCCTGTCTCTGTTTATTGATCGCTCCGGCAACGATCTTCAGCGCGTCGACGTCAAGTCCGCTGTCGATCTCGTCAAGCATTGATAAAGACGGCTTCAGGAGCTTCATCTGGACGATCTCGTTTCTCTTCTTTTCACCGCCCGAGAAGCCTTCGTTGACGAATCTGTGAGCCAGGTCTTCCTTCATGTCCAGTTCCTTGATCGTTCTTTCCATTTCACGAATGAACGAGAACAGCGGGATCGGACGCTCTCTGCGGACATTCATCGCCGCTCTTAGGAAATCACTGTTTGTAACACCCGGGATCTCCTGCGGATACTGCATAGCTAAAAACAGTCCTGCTTTGCTGCGTTCTTCTACCGGCATTTCCAGGATGTTCTTTCCGTCATATTCAATTTCACCCTGTGTCACGACATATTTCGGATGTCCCATGATAGCAGCCAGCAATGTGGATTTGCCGTTTCCGTTCGGTCCCATCAGTGCATGCACTTCATTTTCATTGACAGTCAGATTAACACCCTTTAATATCTCGCGGCCTTCGATCTCTACATGAAGATCCTTAATCATTAAACTTTTCATAAGTATAGCCACCCTTCACTTCCGACACGCATTATAGCATTATTCGTCAAAACAGTGTTGAAAAACGATTATTATATGCTTTGTTCACGTAATATTCAGCTTATGTTTCGTTTTGTTTCGTTGCAAAGTAAAAATGTCTACATTATAATGATTAAGCGCTTTTGAGGAGGAAGTTATGAACGGATTCTTAAAAAAGAACTGGTTCGTTTGTCTCCTGGCATTAATTTTTGCAGGAGTCAGCGTATTTTACATCTATGATACAAATCATGGAAAACTGAAAGGCAAGACTGTCAACGGCGAAGATGTTCTCTACGAGATCAACGCACAGGATGTGACAGCTGCCGGTCTGTATGATTCACTTTACAAAACCTATGGTACTTCAGCAGTTGCTTCACTGATCGACAAGACAGTCGCTTCCGAAGCAATTGCGACAACAGATGAAATGAAAACAAACGCAGCTGCGCAGGCTGCTTCCATCATCGCCAGCTATCAGTCCAACTACCCTGCTGATTACAAAGCACAGCTGGAAAAGGTTCTGATCCAGATGGGATATTCCGGATATGATGACCTGCAGCAGTATCTGATCGATAACGCGAAGCGTAATGAGATCATCAAGCAGTATGCAAGTGATCACTTTGATGAACTGAAGATCCGCAAGATCTCATACATCCTCATCAAGTTCTCCGAGGATTCCGAAAAGACCGAAGAGCCGAACGAAGATGAGGCCGCAAGAATGCAGGCTGTTGATGATGCGCTTGCCGGCGGAAGCGAATTCGCTGATGCGGCACGTGATCATTCCGAAGATTCATCCACCGCTCCCAACGGCGGTTACCTGGGTGTCGTAGACGTCAACACAACAACACTGGATGAAGCATTCCTGAACGCAGCGCTTGCCCTGGATGAGGGAGAAGTCAGCGACTGGGTATATTCCGAATCATTCGGTTATTTCAGAATCAGAAATGATGCTTCCACGAAAGAAACACTGGAAGCCGGAACAGAGACAACATCCGAAACAAATGAAGCCGGTGAAACAGAGATCACTGTCGGAAACGGTCAGTCTCCGTATGAAGAGCTTATCGGTTCCTATGACACATCACTTGACGAGATCGCCATGTGGGAAAAAGCACAGGAGATCGGTCTCGACTTCAGCGGCAACACAGAACTCGAAGCAGCTCTGAAAAAGTATTACACAGGTGAGTAAGGAGGCTTAAGATGAAAAAGATTACAGCAATCTGTTCTGCGGCTATGGTGCTCAGCCTGCTGAGCGGCTGCTCCGATGCGACAGCCTCTCTGAAAAACGGTTCGGAAACACTGATGAAGGTCGGCAAGACAGCGATCACAAAGCAGCAGGTATATGACATCATGTACAACTACGCAGGCTCCACACAGGTAGTCAGCGACGCGACAAAGGTCATCACTTCACAGGAAGTGGAAGTTACTGACGAGATGAAAGAATCTGCCCAGAGTACTCTGGATATGTATAAGATGATCTACAGCGATTCCTTCGCTTCTTATCTGGAAGATGCAGGACTGAGTGAAGAGGATTACATCAACGATTATCTGATCCCTTCCCTTCAGGCTGAAAAGCTGACAGATCTCTATATCGATGAATGCTATGACACACTTCTGGAACGTTACAAGCCGATCAAGGCAACCGTTCTGAAATTCACGGATACAGACACCGCGAATTCCGCGCTGTCCGCACTGAAAGACGGTACGATGACAGCCGAGGAAGCAGTCAATGAATTCGAGACTGATTCTACGGGAGAACCGGAGATCATTACGATCGACAGCACATATGACTCTGTCGCAATGGCAGCTCTGAGAGCAGCTTCCCCGGATGACGGATGGATGATCGTATCCGCTTCATACGGAACAGACGTCTATGTCATGCATCTGGATGAGAACAACACAGACAGCATCAAGGATGAGATCACAGAATCCTTTGCAAAGATCAGCGATATCAATGATCAGGCAACCGCGCACTATTTTGAAAAGTACGGGTTCCATGTCTATGACATCAATCTTTACAAGGCACTCCGCGACAGCAATCCCACACTGCTGAACCAGGAAGTTCCCGTCTCTGCTGAATAAGCATTCTGAAGGTACCTGCGGGTACCTTTTTCTTTTGCGCAGGATTATAATAATCACATATCACAGTTAAGGAGGATTACTGTTATGTGTGTATTCTGCGAAATCATCGCCGGAAATATTCCTTCCAGCAAAGTCTATGAAGATGATGAAGTACTGGCAATTCTCGACCTGTCCCAGGTCACAAGAGGCCATACGCTCGTCATGCCGAAAAAACATTACGCGAACATTCTTGAAGCGGATGAAGAGACGACTGCCGCATGTATGAAAGTTGTATCCAGATTGTCCAGACAGATCGTCAGAAATACAGGCGCCATCGGTCTGAACGTCCTGAACAACTGCGGAGCGATCGCAGGTCAGAGCGTCGACCACCTGCACTTCCACATCATTCCGAGATATTCTGAAAAGGACGCCGTTTCCTTTGCCTTCCATGAGTCCGAAAAACAGGACCTCAATGAAGTGCTTGCAGAGATCACTAAATAAACCCCGGGGACCGCTGAGCGGTCCTTTTTCAATGAAAAAGCCTGTCATATGACAGACTTATTTGCTTATCCGTGTACTTTCAGACGCTCGAGCATGACGTCGCGTGCTTTGTTTTCCAGGGTATCATCCAGTTCCTGCAGGACAACGTCGCCGTTCCGTTTCTTCAGTGCCCTTTGGATCAGGATATCCGCTATTGCCGGATTCTTCGGGAGCAGCGGTCCGTGCATGTAGGTCGCCAGCACCTGACTGTTCATAAAACCTTCATATTCTGACTTGTACATATTCCCGTGTCCGCTCAGCACTTTTGCAAACGGTGTTGCGACATTCTGTGTCTGACCACCGTGGTTCTCGAACCCGACCGCCTTGAATTTCCTGCCGTCCATTTCAGCTTCGACAGCGATATTTCCGATGCATCTGTGATCACGGTCGGCTGCGATCGTATAGTAATCAAAGAATCCGAGACCGTCGATCTTCTGACCGTCCTGGTCTTTGTAATACTGGCCGAAGAGCTGGTATCCGCCGCAGATCAGCAGGAATGCGGTGTTGTGATCCATCGCGCTGCGGATCGCGTCCCTGCGCTGGAGCAGGTCTTCATAGATCAGATTCTGTTCCCGGTCGGCACCTCCGCCCATGAAGAACAGGTCATAATCATCGGGATCTCTTTTTTCACCGATCGTACAGGTGTCTACTTCACACTCGATCCCGCGTTTTGCGCATCTGGTCTTAAGCACCTGGATATTTCCCTTGTCACCATAAAGATCCATCAGATCATGGTACATCCAGAGTATTCTGATCTTCATGATTTTGCCTCTTTTCTCAGTATCGCGCGTGTCGGATGCAGTGCTGTATAGGTCGCGATAATATAGCTTTCCATATTCTGTTCATCCAGCCACTGCACTGCTTTTGCACTGTTTTCAATGACTGTGATCCTGTCTTCCAGACCTTCATATTTCAGTCTCAGTGCCATATCATAGGCACGCAGACCGCTGCAGACGATATGTTTGACGGAAGGATCATTCAGGCGCTCGAAGTGCGCGTCCCAGATCCATGAAACGTCATGCCCGTCCTGATCGTTGTCATTCAGGAAGATGCATACATTCTTTTCACCTTCCCTGCTCAGGATGAACTTGAGTACTTCATTGGTGCCTGTCGGGTTTTTGACAAGGTTGATGACGCATGGTTTTGAGAGTTCGAATGTTTCGTTCCTGCCTTCTTTCAGTTCATAACTGCTGAACACAGTATCCGCGTTTGTTTCATCCAGACCCAGCGCCTTCATGGTACAGAGAACGCTTGCGCAGTTATAGACGGCATAGATCGTATTCAGGAAGGAAGGGAATGTATGCCCGTCTGCTGTGAATGTACCGTTCCGGTAATCCACAGAATCAACGTTCAAAAACGGTGTTATTTCTCCAAAATGATCATAGGGACATGCAAATCTGCCGATATGGGAGTACTGATAGTACTCATATTTCAGGGGTTTGCCGCATACCGGGCAGAATTTCCCTTCACTTGCTTCATCCGTGGAAGCTGAACTGTTTTCCGTACGGGAAACAGAGAAGTAGTGAATCTGTGCCTGTTTTGCGTGTTCACCGATCCTGATGACGTTGGGATCATCCCCGTTCAGGATCAGGTGTCCGGTAAAGTTTTCCGTCACTTCCATGATCTTGCGGATGATCGTTTCCATTTCCCCTGCGCGGTCCAGCTGGTCACGGAAGAAATTCGTTACGACCAGGGCTGTCGGATGCAGGTTCTCAAACTGTCTGTATACAGTCAGTTCATCGACCTCGATCACGGCAGCGTCTGCCTGGACATTGTAGTGGCTGTCACTGTTGACAGCGAGCAGCGTTGCAATGCCGACATTCAGGTTATCGCCTCTGTGGTTGTTGACAACCTTCAGCCCGCAGGCACGCAGGGATTCCGCAATCAGGTTGCTGGTCGTCGTTTTCCCGTTTGTTCCGGTCACGATCACGACGATCCCGGGCATATGAAAGCGGCTGATAAATTTTTTGTCCAGTATCAGTGCCAGGCTTCCCGGAAGAGAACCGCCCCTTCCGGCTCTTGCAAGTACTGAATGCATCGTTTTGACCAGTCTCAGTGTCAGACTCATATTATTCATTACCCTTTGCTTTATAGAACTGACGGTTTTCCATTGAGAAGATGCGCGGTGTCCACTGTCCGGGCTTGACACCGTCCAGCGCGGTCGCAAGTGTATTCATCCTTGCGTCCAGGTTATCGATCATTGAAAGCACTTCTGCTTCCGGGATCTCCGGGAGGACAGGTGAACCGAATTCAAATTTGCCATGGTGGCTGAGGACCATATGTCTCAGCAGTACAGCTTCTTCACTGTCTCCCAGACCTACCTCATCAGCAGCTTCTGCCAGCCATGCATGACCGATGGAAATGTGTCCGAGCAGTCTTCCTTCGCTTGTATATTCGGAGGAGATCATCCCGCCGAGCTCTGCTGTCTTGCCCATATCATGGACGATCGTACCGGCGATAAGCAGGTCTCTGTTCAGAAGCGGATAAAGCTCTGCGATCTGTTCTGCCAAAGCCGCCATTCCGAGCGAATGCTCCGCAAGTCCGCCCATATAGCTGTGATGGATACGGGAAGCTGCCGGATACTTGTAGAATGTATCTCCCACTTTGTCGAGCATTGCCTGAACGAGGATCCTGTAATTCTCGTTCTGCATGGATGCGATCAGTTCCCTGACTTTTTCTTCGCTCTGCGCGCGGGAGATCGAGGAGCTCTGAATATACTCACTCAGGTCGATCCCGCTCTGATCCAGGTCCTGGATCCTGTTGACTCTCAGCTGCAGGCTGTGATTGTATTCAAGTACTTCAAAGGATACTTCACATACATGTCCCTGGACAGCATTCGCTTCGTCCTGCGGTTTTGCGTCCCACATTTTTCCGTCGATCGTGCCGCTGTTGTCCTGCAGGATCAGGTTCAGGTAAGGTGCGCCTTTTGATGTTGTCCCTTTGGTACAGCTTTTGATCATTAAATTGATTTTCAGGCGGTCTTTTTCTTTCAGATCTTTAATCTTAGTCATCATCCCACTCCATTTCATCAAGTATTGCGTATATCTCTTCTGTCCGGTATCCCTGCGTACTGCAGTAACGGAATACCGCGTTTCTCAGCTGTGAGCCGCTGTATTTCCGTTCATACCGTTTCTTTGCCTTTCCGGCACATTTACGAAGATTCTCCGTTTCATCGGAAACTTCATCACTGAAATCCATGCCGGCTATCGTGTCTTCTATGATATCATTCCTGAACCCGCGCTGAAGCATCTTTGTATATAATTTCCGCTTCAGCATATTCACAGATTCACCGCTCAGGCTGCGCTTGATCTTTCCGGCGTATTCGGACGCGTTAACGGATTCGTCGGAACTCCTTTCCGCAAGTTTTTCACGGACTATTTCCTCGGAGATACCCTTCTCCCGAAGTTCACGTACAATGCTTTCTTCACCGTGCAGTGTCCTCTTCATGGAAGTGATCCTGTCTTCCGCATAATGTTCATCATTGACCAGGCCGCGTTCTTCCAGAAGTCCGATCACCCTGCTGATCAGCTCATCAGAATAATCCGTTTCCTTCTTCATCCAGTCATACAGTTCTTTTTTAGAGCGGTCCCGGGCAGCCAGTTTCCGGATGCACTTCTGATACGCGCGCGCTTCTTTTTCCTTCTGCTTCAGTTCCTCGACCTGGTCATCGGAAATACGCATACCGGTGCGCAGGCCTTCATTCATGTATTCATCCAGCATCAGCAGGAGCCTGGTCTCTTCACCGCTCTCTGCCCTGATATATACCTGCACGAAATTGTCCTTTACCTCGATCTCTTCGATCACGTTCATATGGCTGTAGAGTTCGATCGCGGCTTCATAGACTTTCATTGCGCGTTCATAGAAGATCTCACTGCTCAACGGCTTCACCTGCTCACAGCAGTTCGTGCTGATCGCGGCAAGCTGTTCATCGCTGAGCTGTTCGAATTCCTTCAGGCACTGTGCGAAGTCCTGTTCGTTTTCAAAGTACCAGCCTGTTTTTCCGGGAATCAGGAGTTCATCCAGGACCTCATCATGACGCGCAAAAAGAGGCAGTCCTGAGGCCATTGCCTCAGCGAAGGTCATTCCCTGTGTCTCGCTTGTTGATGCCGAAATAAAGGCATCTGCAGCCCTGTAATAGTCAGGTACTTCGCTCTGCGGCTGTTTTCCGGCAAAGGAAATGATGTGGGACAGATCCAGGTCTTTGACCATCTTGTGCAGCTTTTCTTCGTCCGGTCCTCCGCCGACGATCAGCAGCGTGCTTTTGCAGCCCTGCTCATGCGCAAGTGCCAATCCTCTGATGATCAGGTCGATCGCCTTTTCTTCGGCGATCCTGCCGACAAAGATGATCATACGCTGATCGGAAGAAAACCCGGCAGCGGCACGGATCTGTTCTGTGCGTTTGGGATCATGCAGTTCCGGTGAAAACCGTTTGAGTTCCAGTCCTGTCGGAACAATATGAAGTTCTGTCTTAACGTTGTATTTTTCAAGAAGTTCCTTCGTCTTTTTGCTGGGAACGATCACTTCCAGCGCGGAGTCCCCGAACATCTTTGAGAATTTGCTGACGGCTTTCTTGGCCAGCTCATCTACCGTCCTGGAATTGATCAGGTTGATGTAGTGTGTGTAATCCTCATAAGTCGTGTGATATGTACATACGATCGGTATGCCTATCTGTCTGGCGCAGATACGTCCGAAAATACCGACGCCGAATTCTGTCTGAGTATGGATCAGATCAAGGTTCAGCTTTCTGATCTCATGCATTGCGTTGAGATGCAGCGGTGTAGTCACGGCATAGCCGTACAGTTTCTTGACTTCCACACCCGCAAGTCTCAGGACACGGTGTCTTTCATCCCATTCTGAAAAACCGATCCCTGCTCTTGTCGCGACAACATAGACCTCATGGCCGTGTGCTTCGAGTTCTTTGCGCAGGATCTCCGTACTGTTGGCGACACCGTTGACGTCTGGTATATATGTGTCTGTAAACAATCCGATCCGCATCAGTTTTCCTCCTTCGTCATGTCCTTGCCGTGGTGCAGGCAGGATATGACTATGTAATGCTTACTGCTTCCCTGCATCAGATACGATACGCCGGATACTGTAAATGCATGCATCAAAAAAACGCAGCATCCGTACGGAAGCAATGATTACTGTCTATTATACTTCAAACAACGGCCATTTTGGCATCTGCATGCATAATGGCTCCTGATTCTTTCTGTGTTTATCAACTCGTGAATTTGATACTGCAAACTGACAGTTCATGTATTCATGTCATTTATCTGTATATGCTACAATAAATGTATAGGAAAGTTGAGGATATAATTTATGAGTTTTCCGAAAGGATTTTTATGGGGCGGCGCAGTAGCGGCGAACCAGCTCGAAGGTGCCTGGCTTGAAGACGGCAAGGCTCCGAACGTCACTGATATCATGGTCGGCATCGGTTCCAGAGATCCCGGTCTGAAATGGAATGAAGAAACAGGCAAATGGGAAATGTGCCTGGACCCGAACAAGGTTTATCTGAGCCATGAAGGCATCGACTTCTATCATCGCTACAAGGAAGACCTTGCGCTGATGGCAGGCATGGGCTTTAACTGCTTCCGCACATCCGTTGCCTGGGGACGTATCTTCCCGAACGGTGATGAAGAAGTTCCGAATGAAAAAGGTCTGGAATTCTATGATAACCTGTTCGACGAGATGAATAAGCTCGGCATGGTTCCCTGCATCACGCTCTCCCATTATGAGACTCCCCTCCACCTGCTGACAGAATACGGCGGATGGTCCAATCCGAAACTGATCGAATTCTGGAAGAGATATGTAACGACACTGTTCACCCGCTATAAGGGCAAAGTTAAATACTGGCTGACATTCAATGAAGTCAACGCTATGCTCAGGAATCCGTTTGTCGCGGCAGGTATCCTGAATATCGATGATCCGAAGGACAAGAATGATCCGATCGGCTCGATCACACAGAAAGAGATCTGGCAGGCATACTACAACATCCTCGTTGCGAACGCATGGACAGTCAAGCTCTGCCATGAACTGGATCCTGAATCACAGATCGGCAACATGATGACAGCTTCCGGAACTGCTACATATCCGGATGACTGCAACCCTGACAATGTCTGGGGTGCCCTGCAGACACAGCGTATGGCAGTATTCTTCATGTGCGACCCGATGGCTCTGGGTGAGATCCCGGGTTATGTAAAGCGTATCTGGAATGAGAATCCCGACCTCGAACCGAAGATGGACGAAGAAGGTCTGAAGCTCATCAAGGAGAATACGATCGACTTTATCTCCTACAGCTACTATCGTTCAGCAGTCTTCGCTGTTGACGCTCAGATGACCAGCAACACCGGCGGCATCAAGGGCAAAGGCAACCCTTATCTGAAGGAATGCAGCCCGCAGCCGTGGGCATGGCCGGTAGACCCGAAGGGTCTGCGCTATACCATGAACATCCTGAATGACCGTTATCATCTGCCGCAGTTCATCGTTGAAAACGGCATCGGTCTTGATGAAGGACTGGATGAGACAGGACACATTGATGATCCGTTCCGTGTCAGATATCTCGAGCAGCACCTGCTCCAGGTACATGAAGCGATCCAGGACGGCGTTCCCTGCATCGGTTATCTGTGGTGGGGTCCGATCGATGTTGTCTCCGCAGGTACAGGTGAGATGAAGAAGCGCTACGGCTTCGTCTATGTTGACAGATTCAATGACGGACACGGTACACTGGAACGTGTCAAGAAGAACTCCTATGACAGATATAAGGAGATCATTGAATCCAACGGTGAGATCCTTCTGAAATAAGCATTCTTCTGAAGCTTGCAAAGATCCGGGCAGTCAGTGCCCGGATCTTTTGTATTCTTCGTTTGAGGATTTTTGCGCATACAAAAAGGGATGCACTGCTGCACCCCTTTTCAATTATTTGATTATTGCAGAATTATTCAGCATCCTGAAGCATCTTCTTTGTGACGAGCTTCTGGTAACGCTTCTTAGCATCTTCTTCTGTCTTTGCGAACAGTTCTTCTGCAGCTTCTGCACCCTTCAGCTTCGGCAGGTTGAAGTAACGAGCTTCAGCCATCAGGTAATCATGGAACTTGGACCAATCAGGTTCTTTGGAGTCGATCGTGAGAGGTTTTGCGTTTCTCGGATCGAAACGATACAGAGGTACATAGCCGCATGCGACTGCGTCTTTTTCTCTCTGCTGAGCGTTGATCAGACCACCCTTGATACCGTGCTCCTGGCAAGGGCTGTAAGCGATGATAATGGACGGACCATTGTAGCTTTCAGCTTCTTTCAGAGCCTTCAGTGTCTGTGTCGGGTTAGCGCCCATGGATACGGATGCAACATAAGCTGTGCCGTATTCCATAACGATCTGGCCCAGATCCTTCTTAGCAAGAGCCTTACCGCCAGCAGCGAACTTCGCGATGGAAGCAGCCTGTGAGGACTTGGAGGACTGTCCGCCAGTGTTGGAGTAAACTTCTGTATCCAGTACGAGAACATTGACGTTCAGGCTGTTAGCCATAACGTGGTCAAGTCCGCCGTAACCGATATCGTAAGCCCATCCGTCACCACCGACGATCCATACAGACTTGGAAACGAGATCTCTTTCCATAGCCAGCAGTTCTTTTGCGCATTCATTTGTGCTTGCTTTCAGTGCAGCAACCAGTTCGTCCTTGCATGCTCTCTGAGCATCACGGTCTTCACCGGCAGCCAGGTACTTCTCGTAAGCAGCCTTGAGTTCAGGTTCAACGCTGTCCTTGCTGTCTTCGATGAGCTTCAGGATCTTAGCTTCTTTATAGCTCTGAGCAATTGCCATACCGAAGCCGTATTCAGCGTTGTCTTCGAACAGGGAGTTAGCCCATGCAACACCATTGTTGTCCTTGTCTGTTACGAACGGTGTGGACGGTGTAGCGGAGCAGTAGATCATGGAGCAGCCTGTTGCGTTTGCAACGAGCATATCTTTACCGAACAGCTGGGAAGCCAGACGGTAGTAAGGAGCTTCTCCGCAGCCAGGGCAGCATCCGCTGACTTCGAAGTAAGGCATCATCAGTGATACGCCGGCAACTGTGTTCGGGTTGCCATACTGAGGTCTGTATTCAACTCCCTTATAGAGGTAGTCAGCTGTAGGTTCCTGGTTGACAGCATCGTTGATCTCTGCAACTGTGAGAGCCTTTGTCGGGCATGCTTTGATACATACGCCGCAGCCTACGCAGTTCATCGGGGAGATCTGGATACGATACTTCAGACCAGCTTCCTTCGCGCCCTTGTAAGCAGCTGTCGGTTCTTTGACGGACCATTCAGCGCCGTTAGCAGCAGCGATCTCAGCAGCCTTAGCAGCTTCGTCTTCTGTGATCAGGAATGCACGGATCGTAGCATGCGGGCAGACATATGCGCAGCTGCCGCATTCAACGCACTTAGCGGAATCCCATGCAGGAACCTGAACAGCGATGTTTCTCTTTTCACGGAATGATACGTTCTCAGGAATTGTTCCGTCGAGAACACCATACTTCATGAAGCTGGAAACAGGCATGTCATAGCCTTCCAGTGCATTGATTCTCTGCAGGTTGTTGTCGAAGTATTCATCGCCTGTCTTTTCGAACAGAGCATCCGGATATTCCAGATCTGCCCATTCGGGTTTAACAGTTACTTCAACGAGACCTGATTTACCAGTGTCGATCGCGTCGCAGTTGTTCTTGACAACATCTTCACCCTTACGTGCATAAGTGTGACGGGCACTGTCCTTCATCAGTTCTACAGCTGTGTCATAAGGCATGATCTGCTCGTTCAGAGCGAAGAATGCAGACTGCAGAATTGTATTTGTATGACGGCCCATGTGTGTCTGGATCGCGAGCTTAGTAGCATCGATTACATAGAATTTAGCATGCTTCTTAGCAAGACCGGCCAGCATTCTAGGCGGCAGGTGCTTGTCGATATCTTCAGCTGCGAATGTTGTGTTCAACAGGAATGTTCCGCCTTCCTTCAGGTTGCGGACCATATCGAACTTATAGCAGTAGCTATCCAGTGAGCAGGAAATGAAGTCAGCCTTGTCAATATAGTACGGGCTGTGGATCGGGCTCTTGCCGAATCTCAGGTGGGAACGTGTAACGCCGCCCGCCTTCTTGGAGTCGTATGCGAAGTAAGCCTGAGCATAGAGATCTGTGTTGTTGCCGATGATCTTGACTGTGCTCTTGTTAGCGCCGACTGTACCGTCGGAACCAAGACCGTAGAACAGGCAGGAGCTGTAGTCAGCTACGACATCAACATCAACCGGTTCGAGTGACAGATGTGTAACATCGTCGTTGATACCGATCGTGAATTCTTCCATCGGTTCTTCCTTAGCCAGTTCTGCATAAACAGCAGCGATGTGGCTCGGATTTGTATCCTTGCTGGACAAACCATAACGGCCGCCGATGAGTGTCAGATCCTTGTGCTTTCTCAGAGCGTTCTGGACATCGAGGAACAGAGGTTCTCTGGAACCGATTTCCTTGGAACGGTCAAGAACAGCGATCTTCTTAGCAGATGCAGGCAGAGCTTCCTCGAGGAACTTCTCGCTGAACGGACGATACAGATAAACTTTGATCAGACCGACTTTTTCGCCCTTAGCATTGAGGGAATCAACAGTCTCCATGATCGTATCTGTTACGGAACCCATAGCAATGATGACTCTTTCAGCTTCCGGATCGCCATAGTATACGAACGGTGCATAGTCACGGCCTGTATGTTCGCTGACAGCCTTGAAGTACTTGGCAGCAATTTCAGGAACCTTTGCAAAGTGTTCGTTCTGAGCTTCACGAGCCTGGAAGAAGATGTCGTCGTTCTGGGAACCGCCGCGTGTGACTGCGTGTCCATGCGGGTTCAGAGCGTTAGCGCGGAATGCTTCGAGTTTCTCTGCAGGAAGCAGTGATTTGAGGAAATCATAATCCATGACTTCGACTTTCTGAATTTCATGTGAAGTTCTGAAACCATCGAAGAAATGCATAACAGCTACGGAACCGTCAATAGCGATTAAGTGTGCAACACCTGCCAGGTCCATGCAGTCCTGTACAGAGTGGGAACACAGCATGACCATACCTGTCTGACGGCATGCGTAGACGTCCTGATGATCACCGAAGATACTCAGAGTGTGGCTTGCGAGTGTACGTGCAGCAACATGTACGACGCCCGGCAGAAGCTCACCGCTCAGCTTGTAGAGGTTCGGGATCATAAGAAGGAGACCCTGTGAAGCTGTGAATGTTGTAGCCAGTGAGCCACCCTGGAGCGCTCCGTGAACGGCACCTGCTGCGCCGCCTTCTGACTGCATTTCAACAACCTTTACACGGTCACCGAAAATGTTCTTTCTTCCCTGTGTTGACCATTCATCAACATTTTCTGCCATCGGGGAAGAAGGAGTGATGGGATAGATTCCGGCAACTTCAGTAAAAGCGTAAGCTGAATGAGCTGTTGCAGCGTTTCCATCCATTGCCTGAAAAACCTTTTTGTTTTCTGTGCTCATATGTCCTCCTGTTTAGACACCATAATTATATAGCAGATATTTTTGTTTTGACAGAGATTAACGGCTCGTTTTCTAAGCGTTTTCATTTTTTTACTTTTCATATTCTCTGACCACGTTTTTGCGGACAAAAAACCGTTCCCGTGAAGGAACAGTTTCAGAACATTATTGTTTGACGCCCATCGAACGCATTACCTGGCGGATCTGCGCTTCGCTTGGTTTTCTTCCCATCTGCATGAACATAGCGCGGATCATCTTTTCATTAACAGGAGGATTTTCAGCCAGCTGCTTTTCAAAATTCTTCTTTGTGAAATAGAAACTGATTGCAGCTCCGATAACTCCGCCGACAAGCAACCACAGTAAGGAAGACCAGAATTCAGTCATGTTATTTACCACCTTTTCAAGTACACAAGTATTTTATCCTGTTTTTATATCGGTTGTAAAGTCAATCCTTTATGCACAAACGTTCAATTTCGTATATAATGTCTGCATGCCAAAACAGCTCACAAAACTGATACGTCTTTTTCTTGTGTGTTTTTTTGTCATTTCCTGCCTGCCGCCATGGCATGCATCGGCCCTGGAAAATGATCCGGCGGCAAACGATCCGCCCCAGCTGTACAGCCGTTATGCATATCTGATGGACATTGATACGGGACAGGTCCTTTACTCCAAAGCGGGTGACGAAAGAATGTATCCTGCCAGCATGACCAAGATCATGACGATCGTGCTTGCGATCGACTATCTCCATGATCTGCAGCAGAAAGTACCGATCACGGGAACGATGCTTGCGGGTCTTGCCCAGGAAGGCGCGTCATGTGCCGGCTTCCGTGTAGGTGACTCCCCTACAGTCGAAGAACTTCTGTACGGTGCCGCCCTCCCTTCAGGCGCGGATGCGTCCAATGCGCTGGCTGTTGCGGTCAGCGGGACCATAGATGACTTTGTCCAGCTGATGAACCGGAAAGCCGAGGAGCTGGGAATGACCGGGACGCACTTCATGAACGCGCACGGTCTGCATAATGAAAATCACTATTCAACTGCACGTGATATCGCTGTCCTGATGAAATACTGCATGGAACATGAACTCTTCCGTGAGATCATATCTGTCAGGAGATATAAGACAGGCAGATTATACAGCCATTACAACGGTATCAGCATGCGTTCCGGTACATGGTACTACATCAATACCGGAACAAACGGAGGATATAACATCCCCGGCTTCGAAGGCGGCAAGACAGGTTATACGATCCCTGCGGGCAGATGTCTTGTGTCAGCCGCTACCGTCAACGGTATGCATATGGTTGCGGTTGCCGGGTACAGCCTTGGCGCTACGACCCACGTCATCGATACACGTACACTCTACGCATGGGCAGGCAAGCACTATTCGCAGTACGCGCTTGCTTACAGCGGTACAAGGCTGGCATCGATCAAGATCATCGATGCTGCACCGGAAGAAAACGAGATCAAGGTCACGCTGCCGGATGACGTCGTATATGACCTTCCGACAGGCACACAGATATCGACCGAATCAGACTTTGTCAAGGAGGTGCAGGCTCCCCTGGAAAAAGGAACTGAGCTCGGCTCCTACCGTATCCTCGTAGACGGGGACACGGTATATGAAATGATCTTTACGGCTCAGAAAACATATAACGTTGATGACAGCTCGTATTACCAGAGTAAATTAAGCGAGCTGCTGGGACCGTACGCATTCGTTCCCGGGGCGGCGCTGGTCGTCTTCGTCCTGCTGCTGATATTCAGCAGGATGATCAGACATGCAAAAGGAAGATCAAAGATACGCACTGTACTGAAAGAACGGGAGAAAGAAGAACGGAAAGACGGACGGGGCATCGATGAAGCCTTCTCCGAACTGAATGAGATCATTCCCTATACAGAGGAAAAAGAAGAGATGTAACTGCAATACAGCAGCTGCATCTCCTTTTTTTCAGAAATCACGTCTGATCAGTGATCCGGCATTCAGGTGTTTCAGATCTTTGGATCCTGTAATGCTCATGCAGAACCGCAGTTCAGCCGAGATGTGATCCAGCACTTCAGCAACCTTTTCAGGTCCTTCCGCAAACGGCTTCATGAGAGGTCTTGCGACCAGCACGCCGTCACATCCCAGCGCAAGTGCTTTGAATGCGTCTGCGCCTGAACGGATGCCGCAGTCACCGAATATCGTCATACTGTTGCCGATCGCTTTTCTGATCTCACGGACCATGAAGTACGGCGGTACTGCGCTGTCGATCATGCCCATATGATGTGACAGTACGATTCCCTTCACGCCGGCTTCTGCGCAGGCTTCGGCATCCTCTATGCTGAGGATACCTTTAATGATGACCGGCAGATCGGAACAGTTTGCCATTATCTTCAGATCATGGATCGTTTTGACGCCCATCTGTCCGAACATCGGATGATTCCGGACAACTCCTGTATCCGGATCGAAAATAAAATCAACATCCATCACAAAGCCTTTTGCGCCGTTTTCGGCATATGTCCTGATCATTTCCAGCATGCGGTCCATGTCTGCGACCGGTTTGGAAGACAGTATAGCCCTGGTCCCCTGCTTCAGGATCTGCAGGCCTTCTTCAATGGGAAGCACCCCGTTCCAGTCCAGTGTCCCGGTCATATCTGCTGCTTTTGCCAGCAGGACATTTCCGCCGGGATTGACTCTGGTCATGCCGCTCAGTGTAGAGATCATGACCGGACTGCTGTATGTTTCCCCGAAATACTCTGCGGTGATATCTGCCGCGGTGCTTCCGATATAGCTTGGCCTGATCATCCAGGAATCAAGATAATCACGTGTCAGCTGATCGGTGATTGCATGTGTATTCATGATATTTATCTCCTCATCTGTATGTTCATTATACCTTTTAACCGCGTTTTCTCCGTGCACATAAAGGACAAAAACCGTACGGACATTTTTATGATTCAGAAATCTCCCGGGAACAGAAAAAGCAGGCAGTGCCTGCTCCGCTATTTATTGATTCAGATGTGATGCTTTACTCGTTATCCAGTGTACCCAGAGCCCAGAAGATCGTGCCCCAGATGGAGTCTTCACCGGTTTTCTCGTCGTAATACGGTCTGCCGAATAATGCGGCTGCTTCAATAAATGTATTCATTTTTTATATCTCCCTGCAGGAACCTTTATCCTGCTTATTTTTTATTTAATGCGTGTCTTATTTATCTCACGCATTGCCATTATAGGACGTTCCTGCACATTTTCAAGGTTGTTCAAAAAGTTATTTTTTTCACTTTTGAACGCTCTTTTCAAAGATTTAGTTGATAAGGCTGTAAATACCGTAGTGATATTCGCCATATGCGGCATATAAACTGATAGGCATTGGCTTCTTAGGAATGTCGCAGCACCGGAAAGGAATGATTTCCTTCATTGTCATCATG